>JAPUEK010000050.1 GCA_027492585.1 Paracoccaceae bacterium
TTCTGGATCAGGTCGCCGATATAGACGATGTTGTCGTTCTTCAGGCAGTTGGCCGAGCGGACCGACAGCTCCAGCTCGTCGACTTTCTTCAGCAGGAGCGGGTTGAATTCCAGACCCGCATCAACTTCGCCCAGTTTCGCCGATTCCGGCTCGTCGAAGTTGACGAACACGGCAAGCTGGTCCTGAAGGATGCGCGCGGCATAGGCCACGGCGTCATCCGGGGTCAGCGAGCCATCGGTTTCGATCCGCATGGTCAGCTTGTCATAGTCCAGCACCTGACCTTCGCGGGTCGGGGTGACTTCGTAGGAGACCTTCTTGACCGGCGAATAGATCGCGTCGATCGGAATGAGACCGATCGGGGCATCTTCCGGACGGTTCTTGTCGGCCGCAACATAGCCCTTGCCGGTATTCACCGTCAGTTCCATGTAGACATCGGCGCCGTCGTCGAGGTGGCAGATCACATGCTCCTTGTTGAGCACTTCGATGCCGTTCGATTCCGAAATGTCGCCCGCGGTGACAACGCCCGGACCCTTGGCGGAGATCGACAGGCGCTTCGGCCCTTCGACATCCATCTTCAGGCTCACGCCCTTGAGGTTCAGCACGATGTCGGTCACGTCCTCACGCACACCGGCAACCGAGGAGAACTCGTGCAGCACGTTGTCGATCTGGATCGAGGTGATGGCGGCGCCCTGAAGCGAGGACATCAGCACGCGACGCAGCGCGTTGCCGAGCGTCAGCCCGAAGCCGCGCTCCAGCGGTTCGGCGATGACGGTGGCGGTGCGCTGTGCATCTGCCCCCGGCTTCACCAGAAGCTGTTGCGGCTTGATCAGTTCCTGCCAGTTCTTGTGGATCATGCTTTCGCCTCCATACTTGTCGCCTGCCCATGTCCGGATAGCAGGAAACGCCCGAGGATCTTGAATGACGAAATCGGGCCGCGCGAAAGCGCGCGGCCCGACCGTAGCGGAAAGGATCAGACGCGGCGGCGCTTCGGCGGACGGCAGCCGTTGTGCGCGAGCGGGGTCACATCCCGGATCGAGGTGATGTTGAAGCCCACGGCAGCCAGAGCGCGCAGAGCCGATTCACGGCCCGAGCCGGGGCCTTGCACTTCGACTTCCAGCGTCTTCACGCCATGTTCCTGCGCCTTGCGGCCAGCGTCTTCGGCAGCCATCTGGGCGGCATAAGGGGTCGATTTGCGCGAGCCCTTGAAGCCCATGGTCCCCGAGGAGGACCAGGAGATGGCGTTGCCCTGAACGTCGGAGATCAGGATCTTGGTGTTGTTGAACGAAGAGTTCACATGCGCCACGCCGGCGGCGATGTTCTTGCGTTCTTTTTTCTTCATGCGGGTGGTTTTGGTATCGCGTGCCATGTTGCCCTACCCCTTATTTCTTCTTGCCGGCAATGGCCTTCGCGGGGCCTTTGCGGGTGCGGGCGTTGGTGTGCGTGCGCTGACCGCGGACCGGCAGGCCCTTGCGGTGACGCAGGCCACGATAGCAGCCGAGGTCCATCAGACGCTTGATGTTCATCGAGACTTCGCGGCGCAGGTCGCCTTCGACGGTGAAGTTCGCGTCGATGTATTCGCGGATCGCCAGCACTTCGGCATCCGAAAGCTGATTGACGCGGCGCGCACGGTCGATGCCGATGGCCTCGCAGATCAGCTCGGCATTATGCGGGCCGATGCCGGTGATATAGGTGAGCGCGATCGGAACCCGTTTCGCGGTCGGGATGTTGACGCCAGCAATACGTGCCAAACGTGTCTTCCTTCATGTTGCGGTTCCGTGGTGCCAGAACCTTTTTTCACAACCGTCAGAGCCTGGCTCCGACACTCGTTTCCCGGAATGGGAAGCCCCGCCGCGGTGATTCCGCAGCGGGACGCCGTGCATTAGGGGCTTTTCACAAGGGCGTCAAGGCCGACAGGGGAAGATTCACCCCTTGTCAAGAACTTTCGCCACGGCAGCGGAAACCGCGTCCATCTCTGCCAGACCATCGACGGAGGAGAGCTGGCCCTTGGCATAGTAATAGCCGATCAGGGGCGAGGTCTTCTTGTAGTATTCCATCAGCCGGGTCTTCAGCGCCTCTTCATTGTCGTCGGCACGCCGGCGCAGATCGGTAGAGCCGCAGACATCGCAGGTTCCCGCGACTTTCGTCGGGCGGGTCGCATCGTGATAGACCTCGCCGCAATTGCCGCAGGTATACCGGCCGGTGATCCGCGCGACGAGCGCCGCATCATCCACCTGCATCTCGATCACGGCATCAAGGCTCTGCCCGGTGCGGGAGAGAAGCTCCCCCAGGGCATCGGCCTGCTTCAGCGTGCGGGGAAAGCCGTCGAAGATGAAGCCGCCGCCCGCGCCCTGACCGAGTTTCTCCTCGATCAGGCCGATCACGATCTCATCCGTCACCAGCTCGCCGCGCGCCATGACCTCGGCCACCCGGTTGCCCATGGCCGTGCCGGAGGATTTCGCCTCGCGCAGCATGTCCCCGGTCGAAAGCTGGACCATGGCCCGCTCTTCGACCAGACGCTTGGCCTGCGTCCCCTTGCCCGCCCCCGGCGGCCCGAGAAGGATGATATTCGTCATGCCCCGCCCTTTCAGCGCCGCGCGGGCGCCTTGGGGGCGCTCGTGCGCTTCTTGCCGCGCAGGTTCGACTTCTCGATCAGGCCTTCATACTGATGGGCCAGCAGATGCGACTGAATCTGGTTGATCGTGTCCATCGTCACCGAAACCACGATCAGCACCGAGGTCCCGCCGAAGTAGAAGGGGATGGCGAAGGTGTCGCGGAGAATCTCCGGGAAGAGGCAGACGAGCGCGAGGTAGCCCGAGCCGAGCACCAGAATCCGGTTCACCACGTATTCGAGATACTCCTCGGTCTTCTTGCCGGGGCGGATGCCGGGGATGAAGCCGTTCTGGCTCTTCAGGTTTTCGGCCACATCCTCGGTCTTGAAGGAGACGTTGGCGGTGTAGAAATAGGCGAAGAACACGATCATCGCCACGAAGAACAGCAGGTAGAGCGGCTGGCCCGGCCCGAAATAGGCGAGGATCGTCGACATGATCGGCCCGGTCTGCGCCCCCGAGAAGGTGGAGATCGTCACGGGGAGAAGCAGGAGCGACGAGGCGAAGATCGCCGGGATCACGCCCGCCGGGTTGACCTTGATCGGCAGGTGGCTGGAGCCGCCGTCATAGACCTTCATGCCGACCTGGCGACGGGGATATTGAATGTGGATCTTCCGCAGGGCGCGTTCCATGAACACGACCGCCGCGATCACCGCGACAACCATCACGATCACCCCGACGATGACCGGAGTGGAGATGACGCCGGCGCGGCCCTGGCTCAGGAACTGTGCAAGGGCGGCGGGTATCTCGGCCACGATGCCGACGAAGATGATCAGCGAGGTGCCGTTGCCGATGCCGCGGGCGGTGATCTGCTCCCCCAGCCACATCAGGAACATCGTGCCGCCGACCAGCGTGACGACGCAGGCGAGGGTGAAATAGAGACCCGGCGTATGCGCCAGCCCGCCTGCCTGGATCGACATGGCGATGCCGTATCCCTGGAAGGTCGCCAGCGCCACGGTCGCATAGCGCGTCCACTGGTTCATGCGCTTGCGGCCCTGCTCACCCTCTTTCTTCATCTGCTCCAGCGCCGGAACCATGGAGGCCAGAAGCTGGATGATGATGGAGGCCGAGATATAGGGCATGATGCCGAGCGCGAAGATCCCCATGCGCTTGATGGCGCCGCCGGTGAACATGCTGAGCATCCCGCCGATGCCCTGACCGGCGGTATCCATGAACTCCCGCAGGGCGGTGCCGTCGATGCCGGGGACGGGGATATAGGTCCCGAGCCGGTAGACCATCAGCAGGCCGATGGTGAAGAAGATGCGCTGGCGCAGGTCGGTCGCTTTGCCGAGTGCGGCCCAGCTCAGGTTTGCCGCCATTTGCTCTGCAGCAGATGCCATGTCCGGTCTCTTTCATGACGGCACCGCCGAACCGTTCTCCGGTCGGCGGTGCGGGAAAACTCGGGGCAGATGTAAGCGGTCTTGAGACCGCTCACAACCTCTTATTCCGCTTATTCCGCAGCAGCCGCGACGGTGATCGAGCCACCGGCGGCCTTCACCGCCTCGATGGCGGCAGCGGAGGCGCCGGTCACGTTCAGCGTGACCTTGGCCTTGATCTCGCCCTTGGCGAGGATGCGGATGCCGTCGCGCTTGTGGCTGGTCAGACCGGCGGCAACGAGCGCGTCCTCGGTGATCTCCTTGGAAGCGTCCAGCTTGCCGAGGCCGACGAATTTCTCGATCAGGCCGAGGTTGATCACCGCGAAGCGCAGAGCGTTGGGCTTATTGAAGCCCCGCTTCGGCAGGCGGCGATAGAGCGGCATCTGACCGCCTTCATAGCCGCCGATGGCGACGCCCGAACGCGATTTCTGACCCTTGATCCCGCGGCCGGCGGTTTTGCCTTTGCCCGAACCCGGACCACGCGCCACACGTTTCTTCTTGCGGGCTGCGCCTTCGTTGTCGGAAAGTTCATGCAGTTTCATGTCGCATACTCCTATGCCGGAAAGCCCCCGCCTGCGACGGGCAGGGGCAACGCGGCGTTTCTTGTTGATTCTGTGGCGCAGAAGGCCACCGGGGGCGTATAGAGCGCCCCGGAGGATCAATCAAGAGCGGGATGGATGGGCAGATTGCCCATCCTACGGAGCCGCGGCGGGCCAGACGAAGCTCGGTTGCAGGCCTTCGTAGACCGGGCGCCCGTCATGGGGTTTCTCATAGCCCTTCGTCTCGTCCCAGAAGGCGTGGTAGGTGGCCTTCGGGAAGGTGGCATCGTCATAGCCCATGACATTCGGCACCGCGACACGGATGCGGTGCTGCTTGTCGTCCAGCATCAGCACCGCCCCGCAATCGGTGCAGAGGCAGATTTCCAGCGGGCCATCCGGATTGTTGGCGTTGAACGGCACCCGCTTCATCTTTTCGGGGTGATCGGCCTTTAGATCCCCGTAGTTGAAGAAGGCCACATGGGTCGTGTGCTGACCCGTCACCGCCTTGCAGACGTTGCAGTGACATTCGTGGTTGTCGATCGGCTCGGCGGCGGATGTGACATGCACATGCGCGCAGCCTCCGGCGTATTTCGCGGCCATGAGTTCCTCCCTGGACCTGCCCCTCCTCGGGCAGGTTCAGGGTAGCACGGGAATCCCTTCGCGGAAGAGAGTCGTTTCGGCCCGGCTCCTTGCCGCTGATGGAGCGGCCCGGACCACCTGCCTCGGCCCACCTGCCAAAGCAAAACGCCCCCGCGTTCCCGCAGGGGCGTTTCCGTAGGATGGGCAATCTGCCCATCGAACCTGTCAGCCACGCTCTTCGATGATCTCGACGAGGTGGGAGATCTTGCGGACCATGCCACGGACGGAGGGGGTATCCTCCAGCTCGCGGGTGCGGTTCATCTTGTTCAGGCCGAGACCTTTGAGGGTCGCGGTCTGGACAGCCGGACGGCGGGCGGCCGAAGCCACCTGCTTCACGACGATGGTTTTCTTCGCGGTCATGCTCAGGCCTCCACGGTTTCAGCGGCGGGCTTGTTCAGGATCTCGGCCACTTTCTTGCCGCGACGTGCGGCAACCTGGCGGGGCGAGGTCTCTGCTTTCAGGCCGTCGATGGTGGCGCGGATCATGTTGTAGGGGTTCTGCGACCCGATGGATTTCGCCACCACGTCCTGCAGGCCCAACATCTCGAACACAGCGCGCATCGGACCGCCGGCGATGATCCCGGTCCCGGCAACGGCCGTCCGCATCACGACTTTCCCGGCGCCGTGGCGGCCTTCCATGTCGTGGTGCAGGGTGCGGCTGTCCTTGAGCGGCACGCGGATGAGCTGGCGCTTGGCCTGCTCGGTCGCCTTGCGGATCGCTTCCGGAACTTCTTTCGCCTTGCCCTTGCCGAAGCCGACACGGCCGCGCTGATCGCCGACAACCACGAGTGCTGCAAAGCCGAAGCGTTTGCCGCCTTTCACGGTCTTGGAGACGCGGTTGATCGCCACGAGACGATCAGCGAATTCCGGCGTTTCTTCCGGACGGTTGTCCCGACGGTCATCGCCACGGCGTTGGCCACGGTCTTCACGACGGTTTTCACGTTCTGCCATTTTTCAACTCCTCAGAACTTCAGGCCGCCTTCACGGGCAGCATCGGCCAGAGCCTTGATCTTCCCGTGAAAGAGGAAACCACCGCGGTCGAAGTAGCATTCTTCGACACCGGCCTTCTTTGCCCGCTCGGCAATGGTGGCGCCGACTTTCGCAGCCGCCTCCACGTTGTTCTTGCCGACGAAGCCCAGCTCTTTTTCCAGAGTGGACGCCGCTGCAAGGGTCACGCCCTTCACATCGTCGATCAGTTGAACGCTGATGTTCTTGGACGAGCGATGCACCGACAGGCGAAGACGCCCATGCGATGTCGCCTTGATCTTGTTCCGGACGCGCAGGCGGCGCTTGAGGAACAGCTCTCTCTTGTTGTTCGCCATTTCCCTAGCCCCTTACTTCTTCTTGCCGTCCTTGCGGAAGACGAACTCATCCTTGTAGCGGATGCCCTTGCCCTTGTAGGGCTCCGGCCGACGCCATTCGCGGATGTTCGCAGCCACCTGACCAACGAGCTGCTGGTCGATGCCTTCCACAGTGATTTCGGTTTGCTTGGGCGTTGCCACCGTCACACCGGCCGGAACCTCGAAGTTGACTTCGTGGCTGTAGCCGAGCGACAGCTTCAGGACATTGCCGGCCATCGCGGCGCGGTAACCCACGCCTTGAATTTCCAGCTCTTTCTTGAAGCCTTTGGTCACACCCTCGACGAGGTTGTCGACCATCGACCGGGCCATGCCCCACTGCTGACGGGCGCGCTTGGAGGTGCCGCGCGGGGTCACCTTCACGGCATCGCCCTCGATCGTCAGGGTCACGTCGTCGGTCGCGGTGAAGCTGCGGGTGCCTTTCGGCCCCTTCACTTCGATGGTCTGGCCGCTGATGGAGGCGGAGACGCCTTTCACCAGGGCGACGGGTTTTTTGCCAATACGAGACATGCCACCCTCCTCAGAACACGGTGCAGAGCACTTCGCCGCCAACGTTGGCGGAGCGTGCAGCTGCATCGGACATGACGCCTTTCGGCGTGGAGACGATGGAAACACCCAGGCCGTTGCGAACGGTCGGAATGTCTTTCACGCCCATATAGACGCGACGGCCGGGCTTGGAGACGCGCTTGATTTCGCGGATGACCGGGGTCCCTTCGAAGTACTTGAGCGAGATCACCAGTTCACCCTGGCCATTGGCGGTCGAGGCTTTTTCGTAACCGCGGATGTAGCCTTCGGAGGCCAGCACATCCAGCACCCAGGCCCGCAGCTTGGAAGCCGGGGTTGCGACGGTGGATTTGCCGCGCATCTGCGCGTTGCGGATACGGGTCAGCATATCGCCGAGAGGATCGTTCATAGACATCTGTGCTCCTCCCTTACCAGCTCGACTTCACCATGCCGGGGATCTGACCGAAGGAGGCCAGTTCGCGCAGCATGATCCGCGAGAGTTTGAGCTTGCGATAGAACGCATGGGGACGGCCCGTCAGCTGGCAGCGGTTGTGCAGCCGGGTGGCGGACGAGTTGCGGGGCAGCTGAGCCAGTTTCAGGGTCGCCTTGAAGCGCTCTTCCACCGGTTTCGCCTGGTCGTTGATCACCGCCTTGAGAGCGGCGCGCTTGGAAGCGTGCTGCTTCACCAGCGCGGCCCGCTTCACTTCGCGGTTCACCATGGATTTCTTTGCCATTGTATCGGTTCCTCGCGCTTACGACGTGAAGGGCATGTTGAATTGCTTCAACAGCGCCTTGGCTTCCGCGTCGGTTTTCGCGGTGGTGCAGATGATGATGTCCATGCCGAGAACTTCATCGACCTTGTCGAAGTCGATCTCGGGGAACACGATTTGCTCTTTCAGGCCCATGGCGTAGTTGCCACGGCCGTCGAAGGACGTGCCTTTCACGCCGCGGAAGTCGCGGACGCGGGGCAGCGCGATCGTGATCAGACGGTCGAGGAATTCATACATCCGGTCGCCGCGCAGGGTCACCTTGCAGCCGAGCGGCATCTGCTCACGCACGCGGAACCCGGCGATCGAGTTCTTGGCATGGGTGATCACAGCCTTCTGACCGGCGATGAGCGTCAGCTCCTCAGCGGCCTGCTTGACCTTCTTGGTGTCCTTGACGGCTTCGCCGACGCCCATGTTCAGGACGATCTTGTCCAGACGCGGGATCTGCATGTCGTTCTTGTAGGCGAATTCCGCCTTCAGAGCGGCGCGGATCTTGGCGGTGTAGAGCGCCTTGAAACGCGGGGTGTAGGTGGCTTGGTCCAGCATCAGATGGCCTCCCCGGTGGTCTTGGCGAAGCGGACCTTCTTGTCGCCTTCCATGCGGAAACCGACGCGGGTGGCTTTGCCGTTCTTGTCGAGAAGGGCGAGGTTCGAAAGGTCGATCGGCATGGCTTTCGCCAGCCGGCCGCCTTGCGAGGCCTGGCTCTGCTTGGTGTGACGGATGGCGGTGTTCACGCCCTCGACCACGGCCTTGTTGTCCTTGGGCGCAACGGCGGTGATTTCGCCCTGCTTGCCCTTGTCCTTGCCGGTGAGAACGACGACCTTGTCGCCTTTTTTCAGCTTAGCGGCCATCAGAGCACCTCCGGAGCCAGCGAGATGATCTTCATGAAGTTCTTCGCGCGAAGCTCACGAACCACCGGCCCGAAGATCCGCGTACCGACCGGCTCACCCTGGTTGTTCAGGATGACGGCCGCGTTGCGGTCGAAACGGATGGTGGTGCCGTCTTCACGACGAACTTCCTTGGCGGTGCGAACGACAACGGCTTTCCGCACGTCGCCTTTTTTCACACGGCCCTTCGGAATTGCCTCCTTGACCGACACCACGATGATGTCGCCCACGGATGCATAGCGGCGGTGCGAACCGCCCAGAACCTTGATGCACTGAACTCGGCGAGCGCCAGAGTTATCAGCAACATCCAGATTGGTCTGCATCTGGATCATTAGTCTTCTCCGACCTTTGGGGATTATTCCCCAGGGTTTCGTTCAGCAGAACGGAAGGGATCAAGCCGAAGCTTCGACCACGACCGTCCAGCGTTTGGTTTTCGAAATCGGCGCACATTCCTCGATACGGACGGTATCGCCGGTCTTGAAAGTGTTGTGCTCGTCGTGAGCCCGGTATTTCTTGGACTTGCGGACGGTCTTTTGCAGCAGCGGGTGCTTGAAGCGGCGTTCCACCAGAACGGTGATGGTCTGCTCGTTCTTGTCCGAGGTCACGACGCCTTGCAGGATACGTTTCGGCATGGGTGTGCTCCTCAGTTCGCAGCCGCTTGCGCGGCTTTCTGGTTCAGGACCGTCTTGATGCGGGCAACGTCACGGCGGACGGCGCGCATACGGGCGGTGTTTTCCAGTTGGTTGGTCGCGGCTTGGAAGCGCAGGTTGAACGCTTCTTTCTTCAGCGACACCAGTTGCTCACGCAGCTGGTCGGGCGTCTTGCCCAGAAGTTCCTTGGCGGTCATGCGCCTTTTCCTTTTCTCAATCACCAGAGCGCCCCTGCTTGCGGCAAGGTCACGCTGAACCCGGTGGATCAATGTAAAACCGGCGAATCCGGAAGCCCGGAATCGCTGGATGGGGTCATGTAGCGAAGGGGGGACGTGAGGGCAAGAGCTTTCTGCCCCTGCCCCGCCCGGTCAAACCGCCAGCCAGCGGCGGCGCAGGTGGCTGGCGATGGAGATGGCGATGAGCAGGCCCACCACCGTCACATGCTCTTCGCTTTCCAGTTTGGCGGCAATCGCCTCCCCCCCGGTCATGTTCCAGAAATCATGGACGAGCGGAATGGTCAGCAGGGTGAAGACGCCAAGCATCCCTGCGCCGAGCCAGAGGTAGAAATCGAAGATGATCAGCGCCGCGCCGATCACCTGCACCAGCGGCACCACGATGGCCAGAAGCGCGGCCGGCTCCATCCCCTGCGCGGTCATCACGGCGCGCGCGGTTTCCTGATCCAGCAGAAAGCCGAGACCGGCATACCAGAACATGAAGGTCCCGATGATCCGCGCAAGCATCCAGAGCCAGCCGGATTCGAGGATCTGCGCGACCCAGTTCGGAACGTCCTTGCGGGTAGAAAGCGATGACATGGCAACCTCCTGGAAACGGGCCTCCATCAAGCGCTCGACCAGCCCGGCTGTCAATTGCGAGAGCGGCAAGGCTAGGTTCCGCGAAATGCAAGGCTTGCCGGATCAAAAGCCGGACAGCCTGCCGCCACGGCGCCAAAAGCAAAGGCCCCGCCGTTTCCGGCGGGGCCTTCCGTAGGACGGGCAATCTGCCCACCCTCCTTACCAGTCTTCTTTCGCCACGATCCGGCTCAGGACCGGAAGCTTCATCGCGCCGAGGCGCAGGGCCTCACGGGCAATGACTTCCGACACGCCGTCGATCTCGAACATGATCCGGCCCGGTTTGACCTTGGCCGCCCAGTAGTCGGTCGAGCCTTTCCCTTTACCCATCCGAACCTCGGTGGGCTTGGAGGAGACCGGAACATCCGGGAAAATCCGGATCCAGACGCGGCCCTGGCGTTTCATGTGGCGGGTGATCGCGCGGCGGGCCGCTTCGATCTGCCGCGCGGTCACACGCTCGGGCTCGGTGGCTTTCAGCGCAAAGGAGCCGAAGTTCAGCAGGAAGCCGCCCTTCGCTTCGCCGTGGATGCGGCCCTTGTGCTGCTTGCGGAACTTGGTCCGTTTCGGTTGCAACATGGTGAGTTACTCCTTACGCGCGTTCGCGGTCGCGGCGGGGGGCGCGCGGTGCGGCACCTTCCTGCGCTTCTGCGATGCGACGGTCATGGGCCTGCGGATCATGCTCGAGGATCTCACCTTTGAAGATCCAGACCTTCACGCCGATGATCCCGTAGGGGGTCATGGCTTCGGACAGAGCATAGTCGATGTCGGCGCGCAGGGTGTGCAGCGGCACACGGCCTTCACGATACCATTCGGTCCGCGCGATCTCGGCGCCGCCGAGACGGCCCGAAACGTTCACCCGGATCCCGAGAGCCCCGATCCGCATGGCGTTCTGCACGCCGCGCTTCATGGCGCGACGGAAGGACACCCGGCGTTCCATCTGCTGGGCGATGGATTCTGCGACCAGCTGCGCGTCCAGCTCCGGCTTGCGGACCTCGACGATGTTCAGGTGCAGTTCGGATTTGGTGAAAACCGACAGCTTCTTGCGAAGACCCTCGATATCCGCGCCTTTCTTGCCGATGATCACACCCGGACGAGCGGTGTGGATCGTCACGCGGCATTTCTTGTGCGGACGTTCGATGATCACGCGGGAGACGCCCGCCTGCTTGCATTCCTCGTGGATGAATTCACGCATCTTGAGGTCTTCAAGCAGCAGGTTGCCGTAGTCTTTCGACTCCGCGAACCAGCGGCTGTCCCAGGTGCGGTTGACCTGGAGGCGCATCCCGATGGGGTTGACCTTCTGACCCATTATGCAGACTCCCCGACTTGACGCACCTTGATGGTGATCTCGCTGAACGGTTTCATGATCTTGCCGAAGCGACCGCGAGCCCGCGGACGGCCCCGCTTCATCACCAGGTTCTTGCCGACCCAGGCTTCGGCGACGACAAGGCTGTCAACGTCGAGGCCGTGGTTGTTCTCGGCGTTTGCGATCGCCGATTGCAGGCATTTCTTCACGTCACCCGCGATGCGGCGCTTGGAGAAGGTGAGATCGGCCAGAGCCTTTTCCACCTTCTTGCCGCGGATCAGGCCGGCGACGAGATTCAGTTTCTGCGGCGAGGTGCGAAGCATCCGGGCAATCGCCATCGCTTCGTTTTCCGCCACGCGACGGGGGTTCTTTTCCGTTCCCATGGCTTACTTCCTCTTGGCTTTCTTGTCGGCGGCGTGACCGTAGTAGGTCCGGGTCGGCGAGTACTCACCGAACTTCTGGCCGATCATTTCTTCGGTGATCGCAACCGGGACGTGCTTCTTGCCGTTGTAGACGGCGAAGGTCAGCCCGACGAACTGCGGCAGGATGGTGGAGCGACGCGACCAGATCTTGATCACTTCGTTCTTGCCCGAGGATTTCGCCGCTTCTGCCTTTTTCAGGACATAGCCATCGACGAACGGGCCTTTCCAGATAGAACGTGCCATGGATTAGCGCCCTTTCTTCGCGTGACGCGACCGGACAATGAGCTTGTCCGAAGCTTTGGCCTTGCGGGTCTTGTTCCCCTTGGTGCCTTTGCCCCACGGGGTGACCGGGTGACGGCCACCGGAGGTCCGGCCTTCGCCGCCGCCGTGCGGGTGGTCAATCGGGTTCATCGCAACGCCGCGGACCGTCGGACGCACGCCCTTGTGGCGCATACGACCGGCTTTCCCGAAGTTCTGGTTGGAGTTGTCGGGGTTCGACACGGCGCCGATGGTCGCCATGCATTCCTGACGGACCATCCGCAGTTCGCCCGAGGACAGGCGGATCTGGGCATAGCCGCCGTCACGGCCGACGAACTGGGCGTAGGTGCCGGCAGCGCGGGCCAGCTGGCCGCCCTTGCCGGGCTTCAGTTCGACGTTGTGGACGATCGTCCCGATCGGCATCCCGGAGAAGGGCATCGCATTGCCCGGCTTCACGTCGGTCTTGGCGCCAGCGATCACGCTGTCCCCAACCGCCAGACGCTGCGGTGCAAGGATGTATGCAAGCTCGCCATCCGCATATTTCACCAGAGCGATGAAAGCGGTGCGGTTCGGATCGTATTCGATCCGCTCGACAACCGCGGCGATGTCGAATTTGCGGCGTTTGAAGTCCACAACGCGGTAAAGACGCTTCGCGCCGCCGCCCTTGTGCCACATCGTGACGCGTCCGGTGTTGTTCCGGCCACCGGTCTTGATCAAGCCTTCAGTAAGGGCTTTGACCGGACGGCCTTTCCACAGCTCCGAACGGTCGATCAGAACCAGCCCACGCTGGCCAGGCGTCGTCGGTTTATACGACTTGAGTGCCATGCTCTCTGTCTTCCGTCAGCTATTGGGTCGAAATGGACCCAGGTTAAGGGCTCCGAAGATCCCCGATTTGGGATTGGCCCAAGGGCCGCACCCGATTCCGTGAAAAATCCACGGCCCCGGAAAACCGGGGCCGCGAGATTCGTCGCCTCCTATCAGAGGCCGGTGGAAACGTCGATAGAGTTTCCGGCTTCCAGCGTCACATAGGCTTTCTTCTTATCGCTCCGCTCGCCGGCACGGCCGCGGAACTTCTTGGCCTTGCCCTTGGTGATGGTGGTGTTAACCGCCTTCACCTTCACGCCGAAGACCGCTTCCACGGCTTCCTTGATCTGGGGCTTGGTTGCATCCATGGCGACCTGGAACACGACCGCATTCGCTTCGGAGGCCATGGTGGCCTTCTCGGTGATCACGGGCTTCTTGATCAGGTCGTAATGTTCGGGTTTCACGCTCATTTCAGACGCGCCTCCAGAGCTTCGATACCTGCCTTGGTGATCACCAGGGTGTCACGCTTCAGGATATCATAGACATTGGCGCCCATGGTCGGCAGCACGTCGATCCCGTCGATGTTGCGGGCCGCGAGCGCGAAATTCGCGTCAACAGCCGCACCGTCGATGATCAGCACGCGTTTCCAGCCGAGTTCGGTTGCCATCTTGGCGAGGTTGGCGGTCTTGATCTCGGCCATGACGGCCGCATCGAGGATCACCAGCTCACCGGCTTTGGCTTTGGCCGACAGCGCGTGACGCAGACCGAGAGCCCGGAACTTCTTGGGCAGGTCATGCGCGTGGCTGCGCGGCTGCGGGCCTTTGTAGACGCCGCCGTGACGGAAGATCGGAGCCTTCTTGGAACCGTGACGGGCGCCGCCGGTGCCTTTCTGCTTGTAGATCTTCTTGGTCGAGTAGGACACGTCCGACTTGCCGAGCGTCGAATGGGTGCCGGCCTGGGCTTTCGCCCGCTGCCAGCGCACCACGCGGTGCAGGATGTCGGCGCGCGGCTCAAGGCCGAACAGGGCTTCGTTCAGGTCGATGGACCCGGCCTTGCCGCCGTCGAGTTTGATCACGTCGAGTTTCATGCTTCACCCCCTTCGGCAGCGACAGGAGCCGCCGAACGCACCGCTGCCGGAACCGGCAGACCCGCCGGAGCGGCTTTCTTCACGGCATCCTTGACGGTGACCCAGCCACCCTTGGAACCGGGGACCGCGCCTTTGATCATCAGAAGGCCGCGTTCCGCATCGGTGCGGACGACCTGCAGGTTCTGGGTGGTGGTGCGGACGGCACCGAGATGGCCAGCCATCTTCTTGCCCTTGAACACCTTGCCCGGATCCTGGCACTGGCCGGTCGAGCCGTGCGAACGGTGCGACACGGACACACCGTGCGACGCGCGCAGACCGCCGAAGTTGTGACGCTTCATCGCACCGGCAAAGCCTTTACCGATCGAGGTCCCGGCGATGTCCACGAACTGACCCGCGAGATAGTGGTCAGCGGTGATTTCCGCGCCCACGTCGATGAGACAATCCGGGGTCACGCGGAATTCCGCGATCTTGCGCTTCGGAGCCACGTTCGCCTTGGCGAAAT
>JAPUEK010000051.1 GCA_027492585.1 Paracoccaceae bacterium
CGATCCCATCCCGAACTCGGCCGTTAAGTGCCGTCGCGCCAATGGTACTGCGTCTCAAGACGTGGGAGAGTAGGTCACCGCCAAACCTAGAAAGAAGCAACCTCTCTAAACGATCCAATACTCCAGTGCGCCAAATCCAATACACGCGCACAAACCGTCGCGGGGTGGAGCAGCCCGGTAGCTCGTCAGGCTCATAACCTGAAGGCCGCAGGTTCAAATCCTGCCCCCGCAACCAGTTCAAATATGAAAAACCCCGCCAAACCAACAGGTTGGCGGGGTTTTGTTTTGCCTGCTCCACACCCGCATCAACAAAATCAACGACTTGCATCCGCAGGTTCAAATCAGGTGTCCTGAACCTGCAACCAGATGCGGAGCGTACCGGTGCGTGGAAGAGAGTATGGCGGAGGGCAGCATAGCGCGCTAGCGTAGTCGGCGGCCCCACGCTGCCGATGATCTGAGGCCTGCCGCCCCCGCGAGATTGCTGCCAGAAGCCCCGGTGTGGTTTTTTTCAAGCCGAGTAAGGGGGTGAGCTCGTGGCGTTCGATGATGTGGCTTCCACTGAGGCTGGGCGGAAGGATCATACGTCAGGTCTTTGGAGCGCGTCTGCGTGCCAGCAGCGATTGAAAGCTTCCTAAATCGGTGCGACTAGACTACGATTCTCAGAAAACGATGATCGGTTGGGGCAACGCGGTGTCAAATGCGAAGCAGATACTGGCGATGCTGAGAAGCCAGGCAGAGGGCGATGAGGAGCAGTTTTTCTCCATCGCGCTGCAGGTTGCTGCCGGAGAAGCACGCCAGGGCCACAGGGCCACCGCCGAAGAGATCCGTTCCGCGGTGGATGCTGCGCGCGCACAGCGTGGTGCCCGATCTTCGGTTCCGATCTCCTTCTCTCGCCCGCGTGGCGATCTCGACAGCCTGCTTGACCTTCGGGAACCAGGCATCCGTCTCGCGGATGTCATACTCAGCAGTGACATCAAGGGGCATCTCGACGCGGTGGTACTTCAGCAGCGGCGCCGCGACTGGCTTCGTGAGCACGGTAAAACCCCCAGCCGTCGGCTGCTCTTCGCTGGGCCTCCAGGCTCGGGCAAGACCATGACGGCAGAGGCCCTGGCGGGCGAGTTGCGGTTGCCACTGTTTGTGATCCGCCTCGAAAGCCTGATCACGCGCTTCATGGGCGAGACGGCCGCCAAACTTCGGCTCGTTTTCGACGAGGCTCATCGGCGCAGAGGCGTCTATCTGTTCGATGAGTTCGATGCGGTTGGCAGTAACCGTCTGGCGACGAATGATGTGGCCGAGATGCGTCGCGTTTTGAATAGCTTCCTCCAATTCATGGAAGAACCATCGGCAACGGACAGCGCCCTTGTCGCTGCCACCAATCACCCGTCTCTGCTGGACCGGGCTTTGCTCCGCCGTTTCGATGAAGTGTTGCGGTTCGAAATGCCGTCGTCCGAAGAGGTGCGGGCAATCATCAAGGCGCATCTGGCTCCTATGAAATACCCAAAGCTCACCTGGAAGACGATCGAGGCTGCGGCGGATGGATTGAGCCAGGCGGAAATCGTTCACGCGGCGGAAGAGGCGGTAAAGGAAGCCATCCTTGCCGAAAGAGGGCAGGTTGCTACGGCCGATCTGACACGCCAGCTCAACAAGAGACAGAGCATGAAAACCGTGTTCGCCGAGGAACAAGAGCGCCTTGGCTGAGTATGAGTACCGTCATATCGATCTGAGCGGTCTGGGAGTTGTCCGCGATTATAAATCCCCCGGCAGTAATGCGCGCCAGAGAACGCTTCAGCGTATCCGCGAAGAGCATGGCCGCCGGGTGGTTGGGGAGCTTGATGCCGCCTTTCAGTTTGCGGACCGGCGAAGAGACGCTCTTGATCTCCCCGACGGCACACCGCCCCCTGATGGGGTATATCTTGAGGTTGAGCTTGCGCCGGGAGCGGGGCCGACGACTCTCGAACGCAAGCGCGAGGGGACCCGACAGGGAGCCGTTACTGTCGCCGCCAACGGTATTCGTCGCATCGCGCTTTTCGTGCCCGATGATACGCGCGATGTCTTCGACGCGGTCTTCCGTGACTATGCGTTTGGTGAGGTCGAAGGGGACAGTATCCCGAAGAAATCCCGCGTCGAGCCTGTCGAGCATATCCGAACCGCCCGCCTCCAGACCTTCTGGCGGGATGACCTGGCAGCATTGCCAGACGATCCCCAGTCTGAAATGTGGTGGGCGCTCTGGTGTTTCACAGATCGGGTCGACCGGGTTGACGAACTGGCGCGGCGCCTCGGGCTGAGCGTTGGAGGAAACGACACGCGGTTGCGCTTCCCGGAAGTGATCGTTCTCCCGGTCCATGGCCGGCGTGCGGCCATCGAACTGCTGCTGTTTTCTACCGGAGGAATTGCCGAGATCCGGCGCGCGACCGATACGCCTGCCGTATTCACCGACGAGCTTGCCGGAATGGCGAATGATTTCGTCGAAGATCTCGCCGAGCGTGTCACCTGGCCGGGCAGGGATGTGCCGGCCGTTTGCCTGCTCGACACCGGGGTCAATCGTGGGCACGCCCTGATCGAGCCGGCACTTGATCGCAGCGATCTCTACGCCGTGGTTGCAGACTGGGGCGTCGATGATCACAGCGACATCGGCCATGGCTCCGGAATGGCCGGCCTGGCTCTGCATGGCGACCTGACGGCGCCTCTGGGGGATGCTTCGCGGCCGATCCTGTCTCACCGACTGGAATCCGTGAAAATTCTGCCGCCGGACGGTTTTGAGCCGAATGACCCATTTTCCTACGGCGCAATTACCACTTCGGCGGCTTCATTGCCGGAAATCTCGGCACCTGAGCGCCCAAGAGTTTTCTGTGCGGCAATTACGAACGAGAACCGTTCCGGAGCGGAACCGACAGGCTGGAGTGCGGCACTGGACCAGATCTCCTCCGGCGCGGATGCCATTGACGAAGGGCCTGACCATCTCCGACGTCTGTTTGTGCAGGCGCTCGGGAATATCGGAGACAGTTCCAGGGCGGATGAAATCTCCGATGCCGATGCCTTTCCGGGTGAGGATCCGGCGCAGGCATGGAATGTGCTTACCGTCGGTGGCACCACGCTGAAATCCGACATTTCGGAACGTGGCTATCGGGACTGGTCCGGTTGGTCGCCTCCGGGGGGCCGCAGCCCTTACAGTCGGACAACGACGCTCTGGCGGTCAAGCCAATCCCCAATCAAGCCTGAGGTGGTGTTTGAGGCCGGGAACCGCGCGCTCAGCAGGTCCGGGTTCGAAGCCCTCTCCGGCCTGCCGTCTCTTTCTCTGCTGACGACATCCAAGGCCGCAGGCCGCGAGCCGGTTGTACCTTTCTGGGCAACGAGTGCGGCGACCGCACAGGCGGGGAGGATGGCCGCAAGGATAATGGCCGAGCGATCCGATTTCTGGCCCGAAACCGTCAGGGCCCTTATGGTGCATAGTGCGAGGTGGACGCCGCATATGCTCGCCGAATTCGGAGGCGCCGCCGGCAAGACGGAGAAGAAGGCCCTTGCGAGAAAGTATGGCTACGGAGCGCCCGATCTCCGGCGGGCGATTGCTTCGGCACGTGATGACCTCGCTCTGGTCGCTCAGCGGCATATTCAACCCTTCCGGCTGGAAGGAGGTAGTGTTCGATTTGGCGACGCCCATGTCTACCGCCTGCCCTGGCCGCGTGAGCTTCTCGAAAATCTCGGCGACGAGCGTGTCCGGCTCAAAGTGACATTGTCGTATTTCATTGAGCCGAATCCCAGCTTTGCAAGCGCGATCGATCCCGCACGATACCAGTCATTTGGCCTTCGTTTCGACCTGAAGCGTGCGCGTGAGACGGAAAGGAATTTCCTGCGTTGGGTCAACAAGGATGACCGTGCTGATGGTGATCCAAGACCAGTGAATGAAGACAATGACGGCTGGTTCTTTGGGCCGAAATCGGTGTCTGCCGGCTCAATCCATGTGGACATCTGGGAGGGTAGCGCTGTCGAGCTCGCGGCGCGGGACCTCCTCTATGTGTATCCGATTTCAGGCTGGTGGCGCGAACGCAAAGCCCTCGGACGAGCCGAGAGCAAGACGCGCTACGCACTGGTTGTTGGCATCGAGACGCCGGATGTCGACGTTGACCTGATCACACCAATCGCCACAGAGATTGAAAATCTGATAGCTGCTGGCGTAACCATTGAGACCTAGCATGAATGCCCTGAGATTTAGTGCCGATTTATATGATGGTAGGGCCGTTGATCCAAGAAGAAGATCGCACCATCAAAATCCGGGAGCAAACAACTAGGCAGTACTTTCTTAATCAATATAATCTAGCCTAATGATCCGGGGGGGATTGATGTCATACTTTATTGATAATAGCCTTGCGCTGAATCTGGTAGGCGCCCCCAATACAGGTTTTCGCCCGGGGCAGTTGGGCGCATTGCATTCGTCCTTGGCGCATTTCTCGGTTTACGACGAACCGGCGATCCTTTCCTTGCCCACTGGCTACGGAAAGACGGCATTACTCATGGCCTTGCCTTTCTTGCTGCGGTCAGTGCGGGTACTGGTCGTCGAGCCTTCCGACGCTCTGCGGCGGCAGACCACCGCCCATTTCAAAGAGCTGTCCGTCTTGCGGTGGCTCCGGGTTATCGACGACGCCACACCTAACCCCAAGGTTCACGGTCAGAAGGGTGTGCCTGCAGGTGCTGACGAGTGGTCCAAGCTTGCGGAACAGGACATAGTGATCTCCACGCCTCAGAGCCTATCACCGGTCGTCGCGCCGCCGGCAATGCCGGATCTGTTCGACCTCATCATTTTTGACGAAGCGCATCATGCGCCCGCAGAAACGTGGGCGACCTTCCTTGAGCACTACCCGGACGCAAAGTTCGTCTTCCTGACCGCCACACCGTTCCGGCGCGATCGAAAGGCGATCCCGGGCAGAATGGCTTACTACTACCCGGTATCGAAGGCTGCCAAGGAGTCGGCATTCGGGCGGGTGACGTTCACACAGGCACCAGTGCGGAATGAGAACGATGACGAGGAGATAGATCGCTCGGTTGCCCAAACTGCGGTCGCGCGCCTACGTACCGACCAAGAAAATGGATTTGACCATCGCATTTTTGCCCGAGCTGCGACGATCGCTTCAGCGCGGAAGTTAGTCGAGATCTATGCCGATTTCGGCGCTCGCGTGAGGAGCATCGACAGCCACGCCTCCAAGCGCGCCCAAGACGCTGCGGAGGCAGAGCTACTCGCAGGTGAGATCGATGGTGTGGTCTGCGTTGACATGTTCGGCGAGGGCTACGACTTTCCCAAGTTGAAGATCGCAGCTCTTCACGCACCCCATCGTTCCTTGGTGCCTACACTGCAGTTCATCGGTCGCTTCGCACGGACGAACGATGCTGCGACCGGCGATGCCACTCTGGTCGCACCACTTTCGCGTCTCAAGGAGGCGTCGCTGAAGCTGTTCAAGGAAGGGATCGACGTCTCCGACTTGATCGATGAAGTCGCTCGGGCGCAGATCGCGGATGCGGAAGCGGATCGGGAGGTCCTAGACCTGCTCAAGATCAGAAAGCAGGCAGACTCGGACTACGATTCCGTGACACCGCTCCTTTTGGAACTTTACGCGCACGCGCAGATTTTCGAATGCCACGCGCAACCGGACTTCTCGCGGTTTGGCGATACCATAGCTCGTAATCTAAGGGTTGCGAAGCAATGGTCATCGGAGGACGGGCGTATTTCGCTTCTCCTCACAGTTGATACCTCACCGCCGAGCTGGGCGACATCTGATGTACTGGTCAACGTGCGCCATGATGCATTCCTCTTGGCCTACAACGATGCCTCTCATCTGTGCTTCATTGGTTCGACCCGCCGAACAGCGCGTATCTATCAAGATCTTATCCAGACCGCGCTGCCCGATCAGCACAGGCCCATTAGCTATGAGCAAACGCGCCGTGCGTTGAGCGGGCTTAATAGTCTCAAATTCTACAATGTCGGTTTGAGAAATACGGCGGTCAATTCTCAGGCCGAGTCCTACCGGGTGATGACCGGTCCCGCTGCGGAGCGCGCGATAACGAGCGGCGACGCCCGAGCCTATTCCCAAGGGCACTTCTTCGGTAGCGGTGTCGGCGATGGCGACATCCGTGAGACGATCGGTGCCAGCAGCAGCTCGCGCATCTGGTCCAATCAGCGCCTGACCGTCGCAGAGTACATAGAGTGGATTACCGAGCTCAATGGCAGACTTGGTGGTGGAGGTGGGATTTCAGTCTCGCAACTAGATATTATTCAGCACGCCCGCACCCTTCGAGAGCTTCCCGAGCGGATCATCGCCGCTGGCTGGCATAAACAGACCTACCGGCTTACACCAAGGATCCGATGGAGAAATCAAGCGGGAGAGCCGTGGTTCTATGGTAACATAACAGATCTCGATCTGACCAATTGGCAAGTGAACGGTACGCGTTCCGCTATAACCTTTGATATCGTCTCCGATACTTTCAACGAGAGCTTTCGCTTCCGTATTGATGGTGGTGCGCTGTTCACAAAAATTGGCGCGAAGGATGTCGAGATCCATACTGGCTATGACGAATGGTCGGAATTGGCGTCGTGGCTGTCCGAGCACCCGCCGGTTTTCTATGCGGCTGACAAGTCTTCCTTCGTCGGCGTGAACTTGATCGTCGCTGCAACGGCTGTCGTAAACCAGCTGCGCGACGACGACGCAGACGCTCTTGACTGGGACGGTTGCAAGATCGATTTGGAGTTTGGACCAGATCAACCAGACGGAAGGTTGAGCGTCCATCGATGGCTTGAGCGATATCTGATGGCCGTGCCGAACACCGTTGCGCTGGTCTATGACCACCGAAGTGGCGAGGCGGCAGATTATATCGCCGTGGTGCGAATTCCGGATGGCACCGTCGCGGTCAGGCTGTATCACTGCAAAGGCGCTGGTGGTGCCCCGTCGGGCGGACGCGTCAACGACGTCTACGAAGTCTCAGGGCAGATGCTGAAATCCATCTCCTATTGCGATGCTGCGGTGTTGGTCCAGCATATTGGGCATCGTATGAATCCAGGACGCCACCGCAATCCTTCTCAGTTTGCGATGGGTGACTTCCAGACTTTGAAGCAGACGTTGGAGGAAGCACCGCCAACAGGACTGATCTTCGAAGTTTTCGGTGTTCAGCCGGGAATATCTAAAGGTGCGGTTGACGCGCATCTCGCCGATCTGATGGTCTACGGGTTGGATTATGCGCAGCGGGGTGGTGCCTCACGAGCTCAGTGGCTCGTCAGCGCCTAACAAGGGGATGCCTTTTGATAACCACAAGCCTCTTTAGCCAGAGGAACCTGTTGGATGGGAGTGGCTCTCCAGCACAAATACACGAACTATGAAGAGCTTTGCCGGCACGAGGTCGAGGGCATCGACTATTCTGGTGCGGCCAAGCCAATATAGGGTAGCTTGATCGCCATAGGGTGTGTTTGTTGAGATTGAAGTGGACTATAGCGCCGGGAAGATATCATGACCGTACATTTGACTGCGCGCCTGGCCTGGCATGATGACGGTTGGAACGGCCGCGTTTGCGAACGGCCGGACTGCAACACCTATTGTGTCGGCGGGCACTCCTATCCTGGAGACGTGGTTGCACGGGAGCGTGACCTGGAAAAGGAAATGTCGCAGGCAGGCAAGCCTCTGACCAAGCTCTGTGGCGCGGACCTGCCGCCCTGTATTTACAGCATCAACGCATTCGGACCGGATCCCATTCGGGGTTACTCCAATCCGCCGGATTTTTTCCGGGGCGGCGCACTGCGTACAGAGTGGGACATTCCTGAGGCCACGGCCTGCGTCTGGCCCTATGAGGCCATGTATGGTGACGACGTCTATGATGAGACGGGCCGCCTCGACAATGACCGCCGCTCGGCCAATGCCGAGGCGTTCTTTGCCGAGATCGAGGACAACAAGAGCCTCATCTTCTACTATGCGAACTACTCCAACCCATTCTCCGAGGAGGAGAGTCCCCGCTACGCGCTTATTGGCGTTTCGCGCGTCAAGAAGGTCGGAGACCGCCTGATCTACGATGACGCGAACGAGTATATCCGCGCACGATATGCCGGGGGCATGATCTGGGCGCGCAATGTCAGTTCGCACTACCCGAATGAAGGCCTGCGGCTGCCTTACCACCGCTACCGCGATGATCCTGAAATGCTGGCGCGTATAGCCATCTTTCCCGAGAACCCGCGCACGTGCAAATACGGTGCCCGCCATCTGACCAACGATGATGCGATCGGGTTGCTTGAGCAGTTTCTGAGTGCCGTCCATGAGCTCAAGGCCATCGGTGATGAGAGCGAAGACTGGGCCGAACGCGAGCGGTGGCTGCTCGGTTGCATCGCAGAACTTTGGAGCAAGCGCGGCCTTTATCCCGGCCTGCTGAATGTGATGCGCTTTCTGGGGGCCGACGCTGCCACCGCCCCGGCGCGCACGCTCATGGAAAAAGGCCAATCCAAGGAAGCCTATAGGCTATTCTTCGATGCCGTCGACAACGGCGCTGATGCGTCCAGCTTCGGGCTGTTCGGAAAACCCCTCCAACGGCTTTCAAGGCAATGGCGGCTCAAGCCCGATAGCGCCCGCTCGTTACTGCGCGATGTACTGCCGCGTCTTGATCTGAACCTTGAACAGATAGAGCGTATTGTCAGCGAAGAAACGTCGGTGCGGGAGGCGCATGGATTGCCCGTCGTGGTCATCGACCCCGTCGACAACCCTTACCTGCTTTCGGAGGGCTATGTCGGTGACAGCACTGATGACACGATCCCTTGGGGCACGATTGACCGGGGCGTACTGCCGTCCCCCGACCTTGGCGGCGAGCCTCTTGCCGAAATGGAGTTCGACGATGTCCGGCGGCTGCGGGCACTTTGCGTCGAGCACTTGCGGCGCGAGCCGAACCAGACATTTCGCGCTGCCGACGCCGTCCTTGCCGAGGTCAACGCACGTCTCGCCAAGCTGCCTGAGTGGAAAGGGGCTACCTTTACGGAGCGCTACTTCGAGGTGGATCGCGATGTGCTCGAAGAATCGCTCGTCCTGCGGAGCGAGGGAGACCGCCTGTGGCTCTATCTTGCCGAGGTTTACGATGACGAGCGGGTAATCGAAGAGGCACTAACCAAACTCTCCGGCCGTGCCGATATTGCTCTCGCGCGCCCTTTTGATTCTGACAACTGGCGCGCAGAAATCCGTGACGCAAAGAGTCCGCTCGTGACAAAGGCTAAGGCGGAGTACGAGGCTGCGGTTGACGCGCAGGCCGACGCCTGCGCCGAAATCTTCCGGAGGCCCTTGTCAGTGGTCACAGGCGCGGCCGGTACGGGCAAGACGTCGGTGATTTGCGCCGTCATCCGCGCCGTACGGCAGACTGAAGGTGACGGCGCACCGATTACCGTGCTGGCGCCGACCGGCAAGGCCTCCGATCGTGTGCGTGCCAAAATGCACGAACGCGAGATCGAGCGCGTTGCCACGTCGACCGTCCATTCTTTCTTGGCGAAGGGCGGCTGGCTCAACAACAACCTCACCCTCAAGCGGTCCGGCGGCAAGCGCGCTGGAAGCGGTACAATTGTCGTTGATGAAGCGTCGATGCTGGACCTAGTTGTGATGGCGAGCCTTATGCGCGCTATCGACTGGCGGCAGGTACGACGCCTCATTCTTGTCGGTGACCCCAACCAGCTCCCGCCGATCGGGAGGGGGCGCGTGTTTGCTGACACAATTCGGTGGCTGAGCGAACATAACGCTTCAAGCATCGCCAGCCTCCACCACAACCTCCGCCAGCTCGAAAATACCGTCGAGGGGAAAGGAACGGCCATCATGCGGCTTGCCGATCTGTTCATTGGTGCGAATGCGCGTGATGACGGCCAGTCGACTTCCTGTGCGGCCGAGGAGTTGCTGACGAAGGTGCACAAAGGCGGCGACGTCGATGCCGACCTGCGCGTGGTCTACTGGGACGATCCGGTCGCACTTTCGGATACACTTATCCGCGCCATCGAAAAGGAAATGGAAGATCATACCGGCGTGGCGCTCGACCCGGCCAAACCGTTTGATATCTGGCGAAAAGCCTTTGAATGGAAGCCGGAGAAGTACCAGGTCCTGACACCGCATCGCGGCGAGTTGCACGGTGTTGAGGCCTTGAACGAAGCTATTCAGGACAGGGTCGCGGACGAGGTTATGAGCCGCTACGGTTTGCTGGACGGCGTCACGCTCTACGACAAGGTCATTCAGTACCGTAACAGGCCGCAGTCGGACCCGGTCTGGGCCTACAACTTTCAGACCCGCAAGCCCGAGCGTGTCGAAGTGTTTAACGGCGAGATCGGCTTTGTTCAAAAGCACAACTTCGACAAGAAGTTTTCGCCCCGGCTGAAACGCTTCCAGGTCAAGTTTGAAAGAAAGGACCACCTTGCTGTCGGCTATGGCAGCGAACTCTCCGCAAGCGGTGGGTTCGAGAGTGTGGAAGACAATCTGGAGCTGGCGTACGCGATTTCCGTCCACAAAGCGCAGGGCAGTGAGTTCAACCATTCCTACGTGGTTGTGCCTCGCTCGAAGGGCCGGTCATTGTCCTCCGAGCTCGTCTATACAGCGCTCACGCGTGCCCGGCAGCACTGCACGCTGCTTGTTCAGGGCGACGTCTCTACGCTCTTGTCCGCACGGCGCCCGGAGAACGCCCAGACCGGGCTGATTAACTCGTCTCTGTTCGACGGGTTCTTCCGTGCCGTTTCCGATGAGCTTATCAATCGCAAGGGCTGGTACGAGGAAGGACGCATTCACGAGGCGCTTAGCAGCGACATGGTCCGGTCAAAGTCCGAACTCGTCATCGCCAACCTGCTGCATGAACGTGATGTTCCGTTTTCCTACGAGGTCCTGCTCCGTGCGCCTGACGGCACCATGTACTTGCCCGATTTCACTATCAACTGGCAGGGCGAGACTTGGTATTGGGAGCACTGGGGGATGATGTCTTCGGATTCTTACCAAGAGCACCGGGCGCGAAAGATCGCATGGTACGACAAGCACTTTCCCGGTCGCCTGATCGAGACGTTTGAAGGGCCGCAGCTTAGCCAGCATGCCGCAGGCGCCATTGCTAAGCACTTCGCCGCCTGAGTGCTGGGTGATCCCCCTACCGAACTTTGTAAGAAAACCTCTGCGCTCGTTTCCTGGAGGGCGCAACTGCTATCAGGCCAACCCAGCGTGATCGCGCTCGCATATCGCGGTGGCCGAGCTGGACTCTGGCTGAATCGCGAAGGTCAATCTGATATACAGTCACGGAACTCGCCCCGGCGTTCCGGTCGGCACCGCCACCATCGGTATGATGGGGCGACGAGTGCAGGGCTTATGGATAATGTGAGTTACAGAGGGGAAACCATATGTTATCATGATGTTGTAACGGGTTGGTGGAGGATGCGGTCAGTTCTACGCTGCAGTACGAAGCAGCCCTCTGGACTTCGCTAGTGCCGATCGCTCAAGGAGGGCGCGATATACAGAGAGAAGTCGCAATTTGAGATGGTTGCACGCCCCCGCAACCAAAACAAATTCGACAAAGCAAACACTTAGAACCCGACTTAGCCAGTCGGGTTTTTGCTTATGCAAAACGTGTCAACGCCATGTCAACGTTTTGAAAGTCGCGCTGAAAAGGCTGCGAAGCTGTCTGCCCACAGGCGTTGAAACCATCGCTCCCAGCTGGTATATGACATAGTCATACCATGGAGGCGCGGATGACCGTCAAAACCACCCTCAGCTTCACCGACCGCCACCACCAGTTCCTGTCGGAAAAGGTAGGGCAGGGCGTCTTCGCCACACAGAGCGCTGCGGTGGCGGCCGCGCTGGAGCAGATGATGCAGGACGAACAGGAACGCGATGTGGCCCTCTCCGCGCTCACGCAAGAAATCCGTGCCCGCATGGAAACGCCGCGCGCGGCCTTCATTGACGAAGACGATGCTTTCGCCTCCGCTCGGGCGACCATCGGCGCGGCGGGCAGGGCGTGACCTACCGGATCAGGTTCCACCCTCTCGTCGCCCGTGACCTCGAAGCCATCGTCCAGTGGATCATCGACTATGCCGGGCCCGATACGGCTGCTCGCAAGCTGGGCGAGATCGAGGCAGCGATCAGCACGCTGAAAGCCACGCCGCACAAGGGCAGCCTCCGCGACGAGATCGCCCCCGGTCTCCGTGCTATTCCGGCGGGCCGCAAAGCCGTGGTTGCCTTCGTTGTTGACGATGACGCCGCCGAAGTGCTTGTTTACACTGTCACCTATGGCGGCGCGGATTGGGCCATGCGCAGCAGCGCGCGCAGCCGGTGACGGGGCAGAGGCCACCTGTTTGTTTGAAAGGGTCCTCTGATGGGATTTGTCTTTTACGATCTTGAGACTACCGGGATATCGCCCGCTTTTGATCAGCCGCTACAGTTTGCGGCAATCCGGACCGATGACAGTTTTGTCGAGATCGAGTGTGTCAATCTCCGATGCCGGATCGCACCGCACATCATCCCGTCCCCGCAGGCGCTGATTGTCACCGGCGTGACACCTGCACAGCTGGTTGACCCTGAGCTGCCGTCCTTGTTCGAGTTCACTCAGACCATCATGGACCTGACCGAACGGTGGGCGCCATCAACTTGGGTGGGCTTCAACACCATCCGTTTCGATGAGGAGGTGCTGCGTCAGACGTTCTACCAGAACCTGCAGCCGAACATCTATGCCACGCAGTTCAATGGGAACAACCGCCTAGACATCCTGGCCGCCGTCTATGCTGTTTGGTGTCGCAATCCCGGTCTGATGAATTGGCCGACCGACGATACCGGGCGCACTACCTTCAAGCTGGATCGACTTGCCCCGGCAAACGGCTTCAACGCCCACAATGCTCATGATGCGCTTGGCGATGTCGAGGCTACGGTCCATATCGCGCGCACCATCGCCAATGGCGATCCTGCTCTCTGGTCGGCCATCCTGCACAACCGCGACAAGCAGAACGTCACAGCGACCCTGGAAACCTTCCGCCCCGTGGAGTTGGTACTGCGCTTTGGCGGTGGCCCACCCCGTGCCTACGTGGGGTGCTTCTGCGGCACCGCTGCTGGAAATCCGACGAGTGCGGCATTTTTCGATCTGGAGGCGGGCGACCCGGAAGCCTTCGTCGATGCCGATGATGCAGCGCTGTTCCTGGCGGTCGATGGCACGCCCTAGATCATCCGCAGCATCGCGACCAACAAGGTGCCGTCTCTCTTTCCGATTGCCAATCCAGATCCCGACTACCTCCGCAAGTCAGCCTTGATCGCAGCGAACCCTGCTTTCCGCGCTCGGGTTGGCCAGGCTATGGCCGCGCGTTATGTCGAAGATCCGGCTGCGCCGCGCCCACCGGTTGAAAAACAGATCTATGGCGCGTTCTATGCCAAGGCTGATCGTGATCTGTTGGCCGAGTTTCAGTGGGCAGGCTGGCCTCGGCGGCGGGAGATCGTTGGTCTTCTATCCGACGTCCGCCTGCGCCAGCTCGGCCGCAGGCTTATCGCCTTCTACGCGCCCGAAATCATGATCGCCGATGAGGCCGAGCAGTTTGACGCGTTCCTGCACGAGCGGTGGAATGCTCCAGAGGGGCCTGAGACCGAGTGGACGACCATCGCATCAGCAACGCGCGCCATTTCTGAACATCGGGCGCTTCCTGGCACGGACAATGCGGCACTTGATGAAATTGCCGATTTCATTCGACGATTTTCATTCGGGTAACGGGTCTTCGACGGTCGACCTTCACATCAGCGATTGTCGTCGTTGGCTTTGTGCGGGAAGACTGGACTAGAAACCAGTGCCTTGAGAAGCGCGGTGCTAAGTAGAGAATATAGTCGCGACGGTTGACCTGCACTGCGGGAGGGTGAAGTGGAGTTGGCTTGTAGTGGTCGGCGCGTGTCGGTCCGTTTTGGGGGGCTTGGGTGACATTTACATCTTTGGTGCCGACGATCGAATGCTTGGCCGACGAAACTGTGCTTATTCAGGCGTGGAAAAAGACAGCCAGCTATATACGATACCACAACTGGTTTTCTGATACCCTTGAGCTTGACCGCACAGCGATCAATCTACGGGAGTTCATTTCAAAGATTTCTAACGAAATCAGATCGAAAGGCCCACTGCTGTCCGACCCAATCCGAATGGTCCCAGCGCCTAAAAGCCAACAATGGAAGGTGGAAAGTGATGGCCAATGGAAACCTGTCGACGGTAACGGAGATACGGCAAAGATCCGTCCGCTCGCCCATGTGAGCCTGCGCGACCAAGTCATTGCGACCGCCATGATGATGTGCCTGGCCGATCGTGTCGAGACGCGCCAAGGCGACCCCGCCACACCTCTAGGAAGTTCTGACCTTCATTCGGTTGTGTCGTATGGCAATCGGCTGTTTAGCGATTTCAAGAACGGAAAAGCCAGCCAGCGGTGGGGATCAGGTACACTCTATCGGGGCTTCTATGAGGACTACCAGACGTTCTTGGCCAGACCCGAAGACGTGGCGGAAAAAATCCACAAGGACCATCCTCGTACGCTGATCGTACAGTCTGACCTTCGCCAATTCTATGATCGCGTAACAGCCGATCTCCTGCATAAAGCCATAGGGAACCTCCAAGATGGTGGGGATGAGGCAGCATTTTTCGAGCGAGCTACGGGCTTTCTGACATGGAATTGGTCAAATAAGGATCGAAAAGAGGTTAAGATCTACGCCAAGCAGTCTGGCATTCCAGATTTCAGCAGGATTGTCCTGCCGCAAGGACTTGTTGCTGCTGGTTTCTTCGCCAACGTCGCCCTTACGACATTTGACAAACAGCTTCGAGATCAGATTGGTAAGGAAATTCTGCCAAACATCAAGCTGCATGACGTCGCCCGCTATGTCGATGACCTCCGGTTTGTTCTGTCGGCCCCTTTGGCTGTAGATATCGAAGCGGTCAGGTCCGACATCTTCAAATGGATCAAGGACTGCCTGGATCGATCTGCGCCAGGCTTAAGTCCGGCGAAAGAGAAGACCCAAGTGTCGGCGTTCCGGGCAGACGAAAGGCCCCTTGTTCAGCAGAGCAGACGGATGGCGAGGATTCAAGCGGCGATCTCGGGAGGCTTTGACCCCGTTGCTGGCGGAGAGATCTTGGACTCGGTTCTTGCTCTTGTCAGGGCACAGGAGCGGTTGGCGAGGGCAGAGGCGGTAAATGAGCACGACCCGTTCCGACCCGTTCCAGACGTGCGCGATTCAACTGTCGACCGCTTCGTGGCTGGTCGCTTTCGTTCGACCTATCGCTCCTTGCGCCCTCAGCTTTGGCAAACCCGCGACGATCAGAAGGCGGAAGGGGATGGCGAAGAATATAGCCAATTTAGGGGTGTTCGCACCCGAAGTGAGCTCGACGATGAAATGCGAGCCTTTGCACTGGAGTTGATCTCGAAATGGGTCAGCGATCCTTCCAATGTTCGCTTGCTGAGGATTGCCCTCGACCTCTGGCCTGATGCTGACGTCCTGTCGCGAATCCTCAATCTACTGCGGCGGTTCACTCAGAAGGGCGGGCCCCGGAATGCACCACGGCGGATCGCCTGGTATTGCTTGTCCGAAATTCTCCGGGCAGGCGCCGTGGAGACTGGCTTTGTTGAGGATGACGAGCAGCTTCCGTCTGCTGTCAAGGTCGGCGAGTATCGTCGAGTTCTACGAGAAGAAGCGCTGAGGATTGTTAGGACAACGGAAACGCTCCTTCCGTGGTACCTCAAGCAGCAGGCGTACCTGCTTCTTGCAACAGAGCCACCTGATATTCCTGCACTACCTTCCCATGGAAAGGGCGATCTTTGGCCTTACGCCAGGCTGCTACAGTTCCTGAATGGGGATGCCCAAAAATGGCTGCCGGATGAATTTGCAACCTACTGTGTTCTTGCTCGGCGCTCCTATTTGGACACCCCGCGAGCCGTGGATCTAGTTGGGCGCCAACTGACGCCCTCTCGGTTGAACCGGCTCGTCTCACTTGACCCGAATTTCGCGGCTGAGCTTGTTGAGGCCACGGGCGACGTATCTGCGCTGGCCCCGCGAGCCAAGGCAGATATCGGCCTTGCAGATCATTCCGATGCCAAGAGCAGCACGCTGGCCAAGATCGTGCTCGCGCCGGAGACGCGGAACCTACTGCGAAATGAGCGCGCATTGCTGAGTTTCGCCTCCAAGTTCCTCTTGGAAATCGGCGGTGTTACGAACGCAGCGGCCATTTCTCCTTCAGAGGTTAGTCTAAATCTGGACGCGGAGATGCTGGAGGTTGGAACGCTTCAGCTCCACCCGCGCAATTTGGCAGGCGTTTCGCTATACGACCCGCCGGGCTGGGTACCTGCAGATGATCACTGGCGTTTTCAGCTTGGTTTTCTTCTGCGTTTTATCCTGACGGCCCAGCCGGATTTCACCAGACCAGCCCGCAGCCCGCATTGGAAGGAAGAGAAGCAGATCTACAGGCCGCCCGGCGGCCATTGGCACGAGCGCATTCATGGGTTCTTCAATGGCCATTCAGCGTTCGGCGATGATTGGCTGCCGATTTCCGACTGGGTAGAGAAGCTACTTTTCGGCCTTTTGTGGTGGCCCGGCTGTGCCGGACAGCGGACCGACACGCCGGTAGCGGGCACCTTAAGTGACGCGCTGGAAGCTATCAATGCGCGGCTGAAATACATGCGGGAAATGCAAGGATCCAGTGTTGCTCTACTGCCCCTGAGGGTGTCGGGCGCCTTTAAGCGAAATGGGAAGCCCCTGCGTGCATGTGTTGTCCAGATGGCATTTCCCTCGGAGGGCGACTTTCAGGAGGATGATCTGAGCATGTCTGCAGGGGCTCTTCGGATACGTCATCGCCGCCATCTATCTGCGACATTGGCTGCGGTCAAAAGCGCCTTGGCACTCCGCGAAACACATAAGGGCATGGACCAGCGACTGGACTGGCTTATTCTGCCCGAGCTCGCTGTGCATCCCGACGACGTGCGGACGCACCTTGTGCCCTTTGCCCGCGCACACAAGACGATCATCCTCGCAGGCCTTAGCTACGAAGAGCTTTTTACGGGGCAGCCGATGGTGAACTCGGCGATCTGGGTACTGCCAACTCACCACCCCACTCGCGGTGCACAGATCCTGACGAGGCGGCAGGGTAAGAAACACTTGGCGCCAATCGAGAAAAGGTATGAGACCAAGGGGCTGGTTCAGTCGTTCCGCCCATGTCAGTGGCTTATTGGATATGATTGGTCCAACAACACAGACGCCGATCCGCTTTGGCTGACTGCAGCTATTTGCTTTGACGCAACGGACCTTCGTTTGGCGGCCGATCTGAAGGATAGATCCGACATTTTTGCCATCCCTGCCCTGAATAAGGATGTGAAAACCTTCGACAATATGGCGCTCGCGCTGCACTATCATATGCATCAAATGGTGGTGGTTGCGAATAACGGCAACTATGGCGGAAGCAATGCTTACGCCCCATACACCTCGGACTGGAAGCGGCAGATCTTCCATATGCACGGGCAGCCGCAAGCATCAATTGCATTCTTTGAACTAGATGATGTAGCTGCGTTTAAGAACCGCAAGGCGAGCGGAGGAGATTTTAAGCCACCACCGGCAGGTTAGAGACAGGACCTATAAACCCGCTTCATCGGCCGCCGCTGGATGGACGTCGGGGGCCACAGCACCGCTGCGAAGGCCGGAGCAGAGGCGGTCCCGATCCGTTTCGTGCAAGTCGGATCGGTGAGTGCGCAAGAGATCCTCCAGGTGCAGATTTGCAGGTGCTTCAGCTCATGGTGCCGCGCCATCTGAGCGACCGTCGCACCTCCGGTCCCGGCCGATAGCACGATCCCGAGGTTCTCCTTGACACGACCTTCATCGCCGTCAGGACGGTGCTGATGGAGGCAATGGCCAACTTTATCCCGTCATCACCAGCCGCGTCGCCGGGGTGCAGGAACTGGTCGAGGACGGGGTGACGGGCTGCACCGTTCCGCCGGGCGAGTCCCTGCGCTGGCCGGGGTTCTGCGCGGCAATGCCCAGGGCGGCGGCGCTCCGGAGATCCTCCGGCCTGACGTTCGGGGTCGCCGCGTCTCAGACCACTTCCTTGCGTAGCGTGATCGCCTCGACGATGGCCTCCATCGCCAGCACCCCCAGCGGCCTGCCGTCGGCCGGATCGGTGACGGTCAATCGGGTCACACGCCGCTCTGCCATCACCCGGCCCGCCTCTTCCAGCGAGGAATCGCCCGGGATCGTGTCCTGCGGCGCACCTTCCGCAGGCAGCGGCGCCATGGCGGCATCGGTGCGGATCACGCGGCCGCGGTTCACCTCGCGCACGAAGCTTTCGATATAGGCATCTGCCGGGCGCAGCACGATGTCCTGGCTGGTGCCTTGCTGGATGATCTCGCCGTCGCGCAGGATGGCGATGGCATCGCCCAGGCGCAGCGCCTCGTCGAGGTCGTGGGTGATGAAGACGATGGTCTTGCGGATCTCCTGCTGCAGGTCCAGCAGCACCGACTGCATGTCCACCCGGATCAGCGGGTCCAGCGCCGAGAAGGCCTCGTCCATCAGCAGGATCGGCGCATCGTTAGCCAGCGCCCGCGCCAGACCCACCCGCTGCTGCATCCCGCCGGAAAGCTGGTTGGGATACTTCGCCTCGAACCCCTTCAGGCCCACCCGTTCGATCCAGCGCATCGAGGTCTCGATACGCTTGTCGCGGGGGATGCCCTGCACCTCCAGCCCGTAGCCGGTGTTTTCCAGCACGGTCCGGTTGGGCAGAAGGGCGAATTTCTGGAACACCATCGCCGTCTTGTGACGGCGGAATTCGCGCAGGGCCTCGGGCGGCATCTTGACCACATCCTCGCCCCCGGCCAGCACCTCGCCGGCGGTGGGTTCGATCAGGCGGTTGATATGGCGGATCAGCGTGGACTTGCCCGAGCCGGAAAGCCCCATGATCACCTGGATACGGCCCGCCGGCATGACCATGTTGATGTTGTTCAGGCCCAGGACGTGCTGGTGCTTCTGGTTCAGTTCCGTCTTGGTCATCCCCGCGCGCACGCGGTCGATCAGCGACGCATCCGGGCCGAAGATCTTGTAGAGGTTGCGGATCTCGATTCCGATCGGCTCAGCCATGGATCACCTCGGTATGTTTCTGCAGGCGCTTGCCGAAGGACTGGCTCACGCGGTCGAAGATGATGGCGATGCCGACGATGGCGAAGCCGTTGAAGAGCCCAAGCGAGAAATACTGGTTCGAGATCGCCCGCAACACCGGCTGGCCCAGGCCCTGCACCCCGATCATCGAGGCGATCACCACCATCGCCAGCGCCATCATGATGGTCTGGTTGATCCCGGCCATGATCGTCGGCAGGGCAAGCGGCAACTGCACGTTCTTCAGCTTCTGCCAGGTCGAGGAACCGAAGGCATCCGCCGCTTCGAGCATCTCCTTGTCGACCAGCCGGATGCCCAGGTTGGTCAGGCGGATGATCGGCGGCATGGCATAGATGACCACCGCGATCACCCCCGGCACCCGGCCGATCCCCAGCAGCATAACGACCGGGATCAGGTAGACGAAGCTGGGCATGGTCTGCATCACGTCGAGGATCGGGTTGATCACCGCCTGCACCCGGCTCCAGCGCGCCATGGCGATGCCCAGCGGAATACCGATCACCAGAGAGATCACCGTGCAGACGAAGATCATCGAGATGGTTTTCATCGTGTCTTCCCACATGCCGAAGACTCCGATCACCAGCAAGATGACGCCGGTCAAGAGCGTGATCCGCCAGCTGCGGCTGGCCACCCAAGCGATCGCCACGATCAGCAGGAAGATCACGATCCAGGGTGTCCGCAGCATGAACTGCTCGGCATAGATCAGGAACACCCGCAACGGATCGAAGAAGCTTTCGATGGCACCGCCGTAGGCTCGGGTCAAATCGCGGAAGCCGCTGTCGATCGTCTTGCTCAACTCGCGCAGGAATGTGCCGTTCAGTTGCGGGAACTTGGTCAGGAAATCCATGTCGGGAATGCCTCTCCGGGGCTTGCCATGAAGGGGGCTTCGTCAGGAATGGCAAAGGGGGGCGATCAGCACCGCCCCCCTTGCAACCTTTCCGCGGATCAGAGAGCGGCCTTGATCTTCTCGGCTGCTTCGGGAGAGACCCACGCCTTCCAGAGATCCTCGTTCTGTTCCAGGAAGTGGCGCGCGCCATCTTCGCCGGTGGCCTGGTTGTCGGTCATCCAGGCCATCACGCCGTTGACGGTGGCGTTGGTCCAGGACCGCTTGCCCAGATAGTCCATCACTTCGGCCGGGGCGGTGTCGGCCCAGGCCTTGGCGACGACGGTCTGCACCTTGTCCTTCGGCCAGTCGTTCTTCTTCGGCTCGGCGCAATCGGCGTTCGAGGTGCAGGACTTCCACTCGTCCATGTCCAGATCGACGCCATGGCCCAGCTTGACCATCTCGTATTTGCCCAGAAGCGCGGTCGGCGCCCAGTAGTAGCCGACCCAGCCCTGCTTCTGCTCGTAAGCCCGCGCGATCGACCCGTCCAGGCCCGCGGCCGAGCCGGTATCGACCAGGGTGAAGCCCGCGGCTTCCGCACCGAAGGCCTTGTAGAGCTGTGCGGTCACGACCGTGCCGCCCCAGCCCTGCGGGCCGTTGAACACCGCGCCCTTCGAGCTGTCCTCGGGATCGGGGAACAGTTCGGGATGCTTCAGCACGTCGTCGATGGTCTTGATGTTGGGATTTGCATCGGCGATGTATTTCGGGATCCACCAGCCCTGCACGGCGCCATCCGACAGGATGTCCGTGGTGACGACGATCTTGCCTTCATCGATGCCCTGCTTGATCACCTCCGGCACCAGGTCGACCCAGCCTTCGGGCGCGATCTCGGGCTGGCCCTTTTCCACCATCGAGGTGATGGTGGGTACGGTGTCGCCCTGGATGATCTCGGCGCTGCAGCCATAGCCGTTGTTCAGGATGAACTGGTCCACCGCGGCAGCCAGTTCGGCGCTTTGCCAGTTCATGCTGGCGATGGTGAGGCTGCCGCAATCCTGCGCGGCGGCCATTCCCGAGAACCCGGCCAAAGCCGTGGTGACGGTCAGTGATGCCATCAGTCTTTTCATGGATGCTCTCCCTGTCAGGTTGGTTGTCTTCCGCGCTTAGAGGCCGGGGATACCATCCCGCCTCCGCGCTATTTCTTTTGTCCTTGATGGCAGTTGCTCGCGCAGGCCATCGGAACTTTTGCGGCATATTTGTGCGGTATTGCGGCAATGACAGCAGGCTTTATTGCGCTATTCGGGCTGAGGCCGACGCAGCCCTTGGCCCGTGATCATCAGCGCCTGCGAATGGTCCCGAGTGACGTGAAACGGTTCATGAGCGCAATTCGCAACCGGACCTCCGCCTCTTGCCGGTCGAAGTCTCTGGCCATGAGGCGCTCGCCGGGGAGTTTGAGGTCAAGCAGGTGAATGACACAGGTTCGAGAGAACCTGCGAGGCCATCCTGGCTCCGAGGCGACATCGACGGTGATACCCGGACCATTTCTCCCAGTAGGTCCACCCGAAGCGTTTGCAGGCCTGAAGCTCGGGATCATGTCCCTTCCAGTCCCGGGCAATTTCCCGTGGCCGTTTGATGGCAGCGGCGCCTCGGGACGCAATGGCGGCATGGCAGCCTTCGTGCCATAAATGCCATCCTCACCACGCCTGGCGATAGATGGCAAGCGCGTCCGCCTCTGACACGGGGCGGGGATTGTTGACCAGAAGGCGTTGCTGCTTCATTGCCGCGGCTGCCATGCCCGGCAGAGCCTCATGCGGAATGCCGACGTCGCGCAGCCGCTGCGGCATTCCAAGGCGGCGGATCAGGTCCTCAAGCGCCGTAATGAAAGCTTTGGCGCGGTGGGGCTCGTCAGTCCCGGCCAGCGCCGGGAAAGGATCGGCCGCGATTTCGGCATAGGTCGCTGCAGCCGCTGGCAGGTTGAACCGCAGGACATGCGTCAGGAGAAGCGCGTTCGACAGACCGTGCGGGATGTGGAAGAGCCCGCCCATCGGATAGGCCAGAGCATGAACGGCGGCAACCGGGGAATTGGCAAAGGCCTGACCGGCCAGCATGGCGCCCAGAAGCATAGCTTCGCGCGCGGCGCGGTCGTGGCCGCGATGGACTGCCGTTTCGATATGTCCGCCCAGCAGGCGCAGCGCCTGTCGGGCCAGCATCCGCGACATCGGGTTGTTGTTGGGGCTGGCCGAAGCGTAGGCCTCGATCGCGTGGACCATCGCGTCGATCCCCGTCGCCGAGGTGATCGCCGGGGGCAGTTCCAAGGTCAGGTCGGCGTCCAGAATGGCAAGGTCTGGCAGAAGGATTTCCGACGAGATGCCGCGCTTTTCCTCGCCGTCGACCGTTAGGATGGCGACCGGCGTCACTTCCGAGCCGGTCCCGGCCGTGGTTGGCATCAGCACCAGCGGCAGGCGCCTGCCGCGGGCCTGCCCGACGCCCCAGGCCTGATCCAGCGGCTGGTCGCTGCCCAGGCGGAAGGCCGCAACCTTTGCCACATCCAGCGACGAGCCCCCGCCCAAGCCCAGCACGCCGCTCACCCCGACGGCGCGGCCAGCGGCGATGGCCGCGTCCAGCGTTGCGACCGAGGGATCGGGTTCGACCTGATCGAAGATCGTGACCTCGTGTCCGGCCGCTTGCAGGGCGTCTACAGGTGTACGGTCGAGGCCGATCCGGCGCAGGCCGGGGTCGGTCACCAGAAGAACGCGAGGGCCGAGGATCGGCCCCGCGTGCCGCGCCAGGTCGGCCGCGGCGCCCGAACGGACCAGGATGGACCGGGTGGTATGGAAGGCGAAGGCGGTCATCGGGCCTCGTGCGTCAAGGGGCAGGACGGGATGGCCCCGTCCTCTCCTGCTGCGTCAGTTGATTTCCTGGGGCGCGGCCCCGTGCCAGCTGCGACAGCGCCACGGCCACGACCAGCGCCCCCCCGTAGAACAGGTTCTGGACGTAGGTCTGGATACCCAGGATCGTCAGCCCGGTGATGCCCACGACCAGGAAATACACCGCGAAGAGCGAGCCCCAGGGGTTGAACCGGCCGGGGACAATGCTGGTAGCGCCCAGGAAGGCGGCGGCGAAGGCTGGGAGCAGGAAGGTGTTGCCCGACAGCGGGTCCGCCCCGCCGATTGTGCCTACATAGAGAAGTCCCGCCGCAGAGCTGAGAAGACCGGATGCGACCAGCGCCCCGAAACGGATGGAGGTCACCCGAACACCTGAAAGGCGCGCCACCTCCCGTCCGCGACCGACGAATAGAAGGCGTCTGCCAAGCATCGTGTAACCCAGCAGGTACCAGATCGCCACGCACAGCGCCAAGGCGTAGTAGAAGGCCAACGGGATGCCGAAGAGCCGCGTCACGATTACCCATTGCACCAGCGACGGAGACAGGCCGCTGATCGTCATCGACCCGCTGATCCACAGCACGATCCCGTTGATGAAGGTGCCTGTGCCAAGGGTCACGATCAGCGACGGGATACGGAAGTAGAGGATCACGCTGGCGTTCACGATGCCCGTGATCACGCCCACCCCCAGCGACACCGGGATCGCCAGCCCAAGCGGCCAGCCCGCCTTGGCGTTCAGGAGCGCCAGAACCATTGCCGACAAAGTCAGGTTGGCCGCGATCGAGAGGTCGAAGTCGCCTGCGGTAAGCGGGATGATCAGCGCCATCGTCAGCACCACCAGCACCGACTGCGATCCCAGCATGGTCGAGATGTTGGCCCAGGACAAGAAGGCCTCGGGCCGGATGCTGCCGAAGATCGCGACCAGGACGGCGATCCCGACGATCAGTGCCACCCGCTCGAAAAGACTGAGAAGCCGCTTGTGCAGCGGTTCGGATGCCGCGCCTGTCGCGCTCTGTGTAAGCCATGTCATGCCGGTACCCCCTGCCGGGTTTCGTTGGAATGGAGACTTGCGCTGAGAAGGCAGCGTTCGGCGATGGCGTCCTTGCTGATCTCGTTGCCAACCAGTTCCGCGATGATCCTGCCCTTGGAAAAGATCAGTACGCGGTCACAAAGCTGGGCCAGCTGTTCTGCGTCGCTGCTGGCGCAAAGTGTGGCGGTGCCTTTTGCCTTCGCGGCATCCAGCGCCTCGAAGATCTTCTGGCGGGCGCCCACGTCGACCCCCTGGGTGGGTTCATCCAGAAGCAGCAGGCGCGGCTCGGTCTGGAGCCACTTGGCCATCAGCACCTTCTGCTGGTTTCCGCCGGAAAAGTTCTGCAAGGCTAGGTCGGGCCGATTGGGCCGCACCTCGTAGGCGCTGCACTGGTCGGCCGACCAGCGGCCGATGGCCGACCAGTCGAGGCCAAACACGGTGCGAAACCGGCCCAGAACTGGCAGTGTCAGGTTGTCGGCGGCCGATAGCTCGCCCACCCCGGCGCGCGCAAGGCGATCCCCCGGCAGGAGCGCCATTCCTTGCGCCATCGCCACGTCGGGCAGCATGTCCGAGGCCAAAAGGCTGGTCCCGCCGATCTCGATCCGGCCGGATTGGGCCTGCGCCGCGCCGAAGGCCAGATACGGCACTTCGTCATAGCCCGAACCGATCAGGCCGGTCAGTCCGACGACCTCGCCCGCGCGGAGCGTGACGTTCACGTCGCGGACGATCTTGCCCGACAGGCCGTTTAAGCTGGCCGCCACCGGCTGGGCGGAAAGATCACGGTAGGTCGTCTGGTAAAGCCGGACTTTGCGCCCGACGATCAGCTCGACAAAGCTCGCGTGATCGGCCCCCGCGCTGTCGAGAGTCCCGGACACGCGGCCGTCGCGCAGCACCGTCACGCGGTTGGTGATCTCGACCACCTCGTCGATATCGTGCGAGACGAAGATCACGCTGGCTCCGCGGGCGGTGATCGACCGCACCAGCGCGAACAACTGCTGCACCCCATCTCGCGGCAGGAAGGGCGTAGGCTCGTCAAGGACGAGGATGCCTGCCTCCTGATCCCCGATGTCAGGGCCGGGCAGGCTGCAGAAGGCGCGGACGATGGCCACCATCGCCCGTTCCACCGGGCTGAGGTCGGACAGTTGCCGGCGCGGGTCGATGTCGAGACCGAACCGGCCGAAATCCTCGCGCGCGCGGCGGGTTTCGGCCCGCCAGTCGATGTAAGGCGCATTGCCTTTGGCAAACTCTTCGAGTCGCAGGTTTTCCAGCACCGACAAGGTCGGGATCAGGCCCAGGTGCTGATGGACAAACGCGATGCGGCGCCCCGCGGAATCGGACCGCTCCTGCGACAGGTCGATCCGCCGGCCGTAGAGATCCAGCGTTCCCCCCGGCTCGGGCTGGTGGAAGCCGGACAGGATCTTGATCAGCGTCGACTTGCCCGATCCGTTTTGGCCAAGCAGGCCATGCACTTCGCCACGACCGACATCGAGCGAGACACTGTCCAGCGCCAGCACCCCGCCAAATCGCTTGGTCAGGTTGCACAGGGCAAGCGCCGGGGTATCCCCCGGCGCCGTTTTGACCCTCGCGGTCACTCAAGACCCCAGAGCTTGTTGTAGCCGGCGATGTAGCTGTCGCCGTAGCCCTTGTCGAATTCGGCCGGCGTTCCGGCGGAAGCGGCGTTGTCCTTGTCGAAGATGAAGAACGGCACATAAAGCTCGTTCTTCGCGTCCATCCCGCAAAGCTCGCGCATCGAGCCGTCCAGGATCGACCGGGCAACCCAGCCGATGCTCTCGCCGATGTCCATCTCGACATTTCCCTTCTGGATTTCGTCGATGACGAACGGGGTGCCGTTGAAGGTGGCGATCTTCACGTCTGCGCTGCGTCCGGTGATCGTCAGCGCAGGCAGGACGAACTGGCTCATGCTGTCATAGATCGGGATGACGTAGTTGATGGTCGGATCCGCGATCACGGCCGACTGCACGCTGGTCTGGATCTTGGTCGACCATTCCGGCACCGGCGCATTGATATAGCTGTACTTGCAGCCTTCGCCGCAGGCATCCAGCGCATCAGTGATGCCTTTCACGAAAGCCGGAGTGGGTACGATCTCGTCCGAGCCGAGGATCACTGCGTTCACTTTGCCGTCGGTCTGGGCGATCGTCCAGTTGGCCAGAAGCTCGCCGACCTCATGGTATGGCACCCGCATCGCAAGATCGACCGAGGGGTCGGGCTCCTGCGTCGTGTCGTCAAGGTGCGCGGTCTGCACCGACACGCCCGCGGCTTTCGCTGCGGCGATCTGCGGCCCGAGCAGCGCCGGGTTCACGCCACCCAGCAGTACCACCGCGTCGAAATCGTTGTTGGTGGCATGTTCCACGCCCTGCGCCCACTGGGTCGGGACGGCCTGGTTTTCCCATTCCACGACCTCGAAGCCCATCGGGGCGGCGACTTCGGCCATCGACTGGACGATGTTCTTGTTGAACGGGTTGGCCGAGGACACCGGCATGACCATGATCTTCTTGCCCGCCATGCAGGACTTGGCGTCGAAGGGGTCGCCCGGAGCCTGGAACTCGGGCAGCGTGCGGTACTTCTCGACCATGGCCTTGGCCGCGTCCACATGGGTGTCGGCGAAGGCCGTGCCGGACAGCAGGGTGGCGCCCAAAAGCGCCGCTGGTCCGGTGGCGAGCAGTCTTTTTGTCGTGATCTTCATCTTCATTGCTCCCTGTTGTCTTGTTTATGATCCGATGATCAGTGCCGGCGCACGGCGCAGGTGCCAGTCGGTCGACGCCTGCCACCAGGCGCCGATCGTGAAAAGCCGCGCTTCCTGCCACCAGGGCGCCTCGAAAAGGGCGCCGATGGGCATACCCGCCGAGGTGAAACCACAGGGCAAGGACAGGCCCGGCGTTCCCGCCAGCCCGCCGCCATAGGTGAAGCGGGTGAAATGGCGCGTCGTGTCTTCGAGATGTGCGCCGTCTTCAATCGGCGCGGAGGGCGCGGGCGTCGTGGGCATCAGCAGGACATCGACCTGACGGAACAGCCCGGCCAGCATCTGCCGCCAGCGTTCCCGGAACCGCAGGGCCTGGGCATACTGTACGCCGGTGACGGCGCGGCCCTTGATCATGCGTTCGTAGACCTGGTCCGAGATATCGTCCCGCCGCTGGTCCAGCGCCGTTTCGTGCAAAGCGCAGGCATCAGCCAGAATCATGCGCGTGGCATGGGCGTGGGCGATCTCTGCCCCGGGAAGCGAGACCGGCACGATCTTGGCCCCAGTCATTTCCAGCGCGGCGCGCATCTGAGCCAGGGCTTCGGCAATCTCGGGGTGGATGTCGTCGCAGTAGAAGTGATCCGGCACCCCGATGTGCAGTCCGGCCACACTGGCCGACCCGTCCCAGGCGGTGACCGGGCGGTCGATGCTGTGCGGGTCTTCCGGGTCGTACCCCGCGATCGCCTGATAGACTGCCGCCACGTCCTGCACGCGCCGGGCAATCGGGCCTACCGTGTCGAAGGATTCACTGACCGGCAGGACGCCGGTGTTCGGCACCCGGCCGTGCGTCGGTCGCAGCCCTGTGACCCCACAAAGCGCCGAGGGCATCCGGACCGATCCTCCGGTATCGGTGCCAAGGCTTGCCACGCCGAAGTCCAGCGCGACAGAGGCCGCCGAGCCGCCGCTGGACCCACCTGGTACGCATGTGTCGTCCCAGGGGTTGCGGCACTGACCGCCAATGGCATCGGTGGTACGCAGGCCGAAGGCCAGCTCCATCATCGCGGCCTTGCCAAGCACCACCGCCCCTGCCGCGCGCAGGCGCGCAACCACCGTGGCATCGCGGCCGGGGACTCGGTCGGCAAAGAGCCGCGAGCCGCAGGCTGTCCGCAGACCGGCGGTGTCGATGTTGTCTTTGACCGTGACCATCATGCCCGCCAGCGCGCCGGACCCGACCGCACTTGCTGCCGCCGCGGCGCGCGCGCCTGACGGATCTGGTGTCACCATGGCGCGGAAGCGCGGGTTCAGGAGCGCGATCCTGCCCAGATCTGCCTCGACCCGCTCGGCCGCAGTCAAGGGCGTCTTCTGGATGATGGGTCCGGACGTCGTCATCAGATCGTGACCTTTGCCTGCTGTTCGTTCCAGTTCCGGGCGATGTCGATGCGGCGGCAAATCCAGGCGCCCTTGTCTTGTGCGTACTTGATGAACTCTTCCAGCGCCTGTGCGCGGCTGGCCTGACCAATCAGGCGCGCATGGAGACCGATCGACATCATCTTGGGATGCGTGGCCCCCTCTTCCCACAGGAAGTCGAAACCGCGCTTGAGATTGTCGAGGAAGTCGGCAGGAGAGCCGTAGCTGGGCAAAAGCCCGAACTTCCCGTCGTTGTAGGTGAAGGAATAGGGTATGACGAGGTGATCCTTGCCCTTCACCTTGGTGTAATAGGGCAGATCGTCGTTATAGGCGTCCGAGTCATAGACAAAGCCGCCTTCCTCCACCACCAGTTCGCGGGTGTTCACCGAGGGTCCATAGCGGCAGTACCAGCCTTCCGGACGCGACCCCGTGGTTTCGGTGATCGACGCGATGGCCCACCGCATATGCTCGGCCTCCTGCTCGCGGGTGAGGTTGAACACCTCTTCCCAGCGCCAGCCGTGGCAGCAGACATCCAGCCCCGCCTCGCGGATCCAGTGGCCGACCTCGCGGTTCTGTTCCAGCGCGACGGCGCAGGCGAAGAAGGTGGCTGGCACCTTGTTGCGGGTGAATATCCGCTCCAGCCGCCAGATCCCCGCGCGCGAGCCGTATTCGAAAACAGACTCGGTCGCGAGGTCGCGCTTGGACGGGTCCATTGTATATATGACTTCGCCCAGTCCGTCATTCCGCCCGTCACCGGCGGGATGCGACATCTCCGAGCCTTCCTCGTAATTGACGATGATGTTCACCGCCACCCGCGCACCGTCAGGCCATTTCGCCTGCGGGATGTTGCGGCCATAGCCCACGAAGTCGCGTTCGGGTCCGGCGATCTTCTGCATTTCGAACGGTTTGTAGGTCATCGGGTCTCCCTTCCTGTCAGTCGGTCGCGGCGCGACCGTTCAGGTTGTGCAGATAGGCAAGGACTTCGTTCACCGGCATGACATCGCCGTAGCTGCGGTTCATGTCGAAGAGGTTCAGCTGATGCGAAAGCGGCAGGCGGTCATAGACGGCCTCTTCCGGGATCACGGTGAAAAAATTGTACTGTTCGCTGTCCACCACCGTCGCGCGGACGCAGTTCGAGGTCGAGCCGCCGACGATGATGCAGGTATCGACCTGCCGGTCGATGAGCAGCGAAATCAGGGGCGTACCGAAGAAGGCGCTCTTCTTCTTCTTGTCCAGCACGATCTCGGTCGGAAGCGGCCTCAAGTCATCGACGATCTCGGCGCCGTGGGTGCCACCGAAGTAGAGATTCCCGCCCCGTCCTACGCCCGCGCCGATCTTGCGGTGGAACATGCCCACGTCATCGTTCACCGGATCGACGACAAACCGGGTGTAGATCACCGGGATGCCCGCTGCGCGCGCAGCGTCGAGCAGGCGTTTCATCTGGTCGGTCGCGGCAAAGGCGACCTCGCCGCAGGCCAGCGGATACTTCTCGGCATTGTCCGGCGCACCGCGGATGCCGCACATGTAGTATTGGCAGTCGATCAGGATCAGCGCCGGGCGCTTGCCCACGCCCGCCCGCTGCGCCCATTTGCCCCGCGCCATCACCGCGCGGTCGGCATCGGTCAGGATCTTGTCCCAGTTTGCCATCAGACCACGCCTTTCGCCCGCAGCGCGCCCACTTCGACCGCAGTTCGCCCCAGAAGCCCGGTCAGGATCGTCTCGGTATCCTGCCCGAGCGTCGGGCCAAGCGAGGCGATACGGCCGGGGGTTTCCGTCAGGCGCGGCACGACGGCGGGAAGCGCAAGCTCGCCCAACACCGGATGCGAAATACGGGCGATGTTTCCCCGCGCCGCATATTGCGGGTCCTCGAAAATCTCGGCGATCGACAAAAGCGGACCACATGGCACCTGGCCCTTGTCGCAGAGCTGAAGGATCTCGTCGCGGTCATGCTTCAGCGTCCAGTCGGTCACCCACTGGTCGACCTCGCTCCGGGCGGCTTCACGCTGCGCGATGGTACCCCATTTGCCCTTTCCCGCGACTTCCGGCTCGCTTGCCACCTCGGCGAAGCGGGCGAATATCTTGTCGTTGGTGCAGGCGATTGCGATCCAGCGTCCGTCCTTGGTGGGATAGTGGCTGTGCGGCACGACGTTGACGGTGCCAGGACCCATGCGTTCGCGGACATAACCCTTGAAGGCATAGGCCGGGGCCAGTTCGTCCAGCAGTCGAAAGATCGATTCATAAAGGCCGATGTCCACCACTTGCCCCAGCCCGGATTGCTCGACCGTCCGCAGCGCCATAAGAGCGCCCATGGCACCGAACATGCCCGAAAGGTAGTCCGGCAAGGTGGCGCTGCCCGGCGTGACAGGCGGCCGGTCGGGATAGCCGGCCAGATAGGAAATCCCGCCAAAGGCATTTGCGATCCGGCCAAAACCCGGCCGGCCGGCATAAGGACCGGTCTGGCCATAGGCCGAGATGCGGACCATCACCAGTTTCGGGTTGATCGCCTTCAGGACTTCCCAGCCAAGACCCCACCCCTCCATCGTGCCAGGCTGGAAGTTTTCCACCAGAACATCAGATTTTGCGACCAGGTCCTTTAGGATCTGCGCGCCCTCCGGCGTGCGAAGATCCAGCGTCAGGGACTGTTTGTTGCGCGATTCCGACAGCCAGGGCAGGCTGTCGCCGGTTTCGGTCATGGTGCCGAACTTGCGAAGAGGGCAGCCCGTCTGCGGCAGTTCGATCTTGATCACTTCGGCGCCGAATTCCCCGAGGAAGGTGGCACAGCACGGCCCGGCGATGAAGGTCGCACAATCAAGGACGCGGACGCCCTGCATGGGCATTGGAGCAGCAGTATCGGTCATGCGGGATTACCTTCTGTTGCCTTTCGCTCCTCGACGGCCGCAATGGAAGCGGCAAGGGCAAGGATGCGGCGGGCCTTGTAGACGATGGGATAGTCGATGAAGATGCCGCCGACTTCGATGGCAGCGCCTCCGGCGGCCTCGGCCTTCTGGAACGCGTCGAGCACCTGCCGGGCATAGGCCACTTCGTCAGGGTCGGGACCGAAGATGCGGTTCACCACCGGCACCTGATCGGGGTGGATGCAGACTTTGCCGGTATGGCCCAGCGCTGCGCCGATCTTGCAGTCCTCCTCCAGCGCCGCAAGATCGCGCACATGCAGGCAGGGACCGTCGATCGGACCCGGCAGACCTGCCCCGCGCGCCGAATAGACCACCCCCCCCCGACCATAGGCCAGCGCGTCGACGAGTGAGCCGCGTATGGTCGGCCTCGCAAGGTCGGTGCCAAGGTCACCGCTGCCCAGGACGATGCGGATCGTCCGATCGCGGAAGCGCGCTATCTGGTCGGCTGCGGCGATCCCGCGCGCGGTTTCGACCAGCGCAAGGATCGGTAGCGCGCCAGGTGCCATCCCCTCGCGCTGTTCCGACACCCGGATCAGGCGATCAACGATCTCGAGGTCGCGGGGGTCTTCGATCTTGGGCAGAACAAGCGCATCAAGGTCGGGACAGACCGCTGCGGCAATGTCGCCCTCGGTCAAACCCGTACCCAGCGGGTTCACCCGGATGCAGCGCAACGGGCCACGCAGGCCCGGAAGCGCCGCGCGCGCGATGGCCCTGGCGGGAATCTTTTCGGCATCGGCCACGGCGTCCTCAAGGTCGAGCACGATGGCATCGGCCCCCGAGCCGACAAGGCGACGCACCTTGCGCTCCTCATTGGCAGGAGCGAACAGCAGGCTGCGGATCAGCGGATCAGGAATTTCTCCGGCCATCATGCAGCCCACGGATCGAGGATCATGCGACCGAAGAAGTTCCGGCTTTCCATGACCCGGTGCGCCTCGGCCGCTTCGGCCAGAGGGAACTGGCGGTGGATGACGGGCTTCAGCTTGCCCTCGGCCACCAGCCCCAGCACGGTTTGCACGATGGCCTTGGTCGACCTGCCGCAGCCGTGCATCGAGATGTGCTTGCGGAAGAATTCTATCATGTCGATTTCGACCTGCTCGCCGGCATGGGCGCCCACCGTCACCAGGCGCCCCCCCAGTGCCAGCGCGCCGATGCTGTCAATCAGCCGGTCGCCCCCCACCATGTCGAGGGCAATCTCGACCCCGATCCCGTCGGTCAGATCATGGACGGCCTTCGGAATGTCGGTGGTCGAATAGTTCAACACCTCGTCCGCGCCCATTTCACGGGCAGCCGCAAACTTGGCGTCCGATCCCGTTGTCGCAATGACCCGCGCCCCGGCAAGCTTGGCGATCTGAATACCCGCCGAACCGACCCCGCTGCCGGCGGCGTTGATCAGCACCGTCTCGCCGACCAGCAGCTTGCCCTCTTCGATCAGCGCCTCCCAGGCAGTGGCGAAGGCAGTCTGTGCGGCCACGGCCTCTGCGAAGCCAAGGCCCTCCGGAAGGTGGATCACGTTATGCGCCGGGACGCAGGTGAACTGGGCATATGTACCCCAAGATGTGACACCCAGAACCCCGCTGTTCAGGCAGATGTTCTCCCTGCCGCGAATGCAGTTGCGGCAAGTGCCGCAGGTCAGCAGGAAATGGGGCGACACCCGGTCACCCACCTCGAAGCCAGTTACCCCCGGCCCCACCGCCTCGACCACGCCGGCCGAATCCACACCCATCACATGCGGAAACGCCTGCGCCACGCCGAACAATCCGCGGCGCACATCGGTATCGCAGTGGTTTACTCCAACCGCATGGTTGCGGATCAGGATCTCTCCCGGCCCCGGCTGCGGGGCCGCGGTCTTCTCAAGCGTCAAGGCTTCCACACCGCCGTACTGCCGCAAGAGGATGGCCTGCATCTCCATGTATGTACTTTTCTCCCGGATGCTCGACGCCGATCAGTCGGACGCCCCTGTTGATGACAGGCTAGGGATGGACTTCGATTCTCGTCAAGTCATTTGTACGAACTTTTTCAAATTAGATCCCAAAAGTACGAACTTGACTCCGCCGCTGTTGCTTGTAGCCTTGCGGTCACAATACTCCCGAGGGAAGGTCGAGCGTGCAGACAAAAGACGCGGAAGCAGATGGGGATATGCGCCTGCCCCCGCTTCATGCTCGTGTAACGCGCGATTTGACGGCTGCGATCAACGAGGGCGTGTATCCGGTGGGGTCTCTCCTGCCGACCGAGAATGAGCTGGCGATCCGTCTGGGCGTGTCGCGTCAGACCGTGAGGCGCGCGATCGACGCGCTGAAGCAGAAGGGGCTGCTCTATTCACAACGCGGGGTCGGCACCCGGGTCGAGAACGACCGCGTCTTGCGGCGCTTCAGCTACTCCACCCAATCGGTCAACGACTTGTTCAACCTTGCTGCCGGAACCCGGCTGCAACTGGTCTCGCGCACCAGCTTTCTCGCCGAAGGCTCGTTTGCCCGCACGTTGGGTGTGCCGCTGGGCAGCCGGTGGCTGCATCTGGGATGTGTTCGCTACGCGTTGGACGACGACAGGCCCTTCTGCTGGACGGATGTCTATATTGATGCACGCTTTCAGGATGTTATACCCGCACAGTCCAACATCGTCGGGCCGCTGTTCACGCTGATCGAGGCACGGACCGGGCAGGCCATCAGCCAGATTCAGCAGCAGGTGCGAGCCGTGGTGCTGAACAAGGCTACCGCCGACCGGATCGAAGCCGATACCGGCTCGCTCGCACTGGAGGTGGCGCGTCGCTACGTCTTCGGGACCGAGGTTTGCGAGGTTTCGATCAACACTCTTCCCGCCGATCGCTTCACCTATTCGGTGGATATTTCTATCCAGTAGGGCAGCCCTGCGCTTGCCCATCCGCCACCTCCATTGCTCCCCAACGTCAGGGCCTAAGGCCGCCCCCATCAAACGGGGACGGCGACCGGGCCGTGATGGCGTGAGGCATCAGGAACGCAGCGGGATCTCCCACCACACTGGAGAGATCACCCGTGCCGCGTGCGACGCCCGCGACAAAAGCGCGCCATTGCCGCCGTTTTGTCCATCCGCCGCAAAGCCTGATTTTAATGCATCCGGCAACCGCGCGGGAACCTCCGTTCCCCGCTGCCTGAAGGTCGCAGCAGTCGCCCGTGCCAGCCTGTCATTGTCAAAAGGAAGCGACCTTCCGACAATCCAGACGTCATGCTAATCCTTCATCCGGGTATTGCCATGCCCCAGCATCACCATGGCCTGCAACTTCTCGGCGATGACGGTTTCTCGTGCGTAGGCCCGCAGCCGGGGGGCGGGAAAGTCCAGCCCCTCCCGGATTCGGTCGACACGGAGGGCATCGAGGTCGAACTCCACACCGTCGTCGGCATCCTGCATCGGGATTTCGCGGAGTATCGACAGCATCGGCTCGGGTTCTGGATCACCGAAGCCAGCAGATCGAGATCCCGCATGGACTTGCCTAGAAAATGTGGAGAGCACCAACTGAGGAATCAGGAGGTGTTCCATGGGAAACGGGAACCGACCGACGTCGGGGGTTCGGCGTGAAGCCGTGCGGCTGGTGCTGACCAGCCGCAGGAGGCGGCGGAAGATTGCGGAGGGCCTTGGCATAGAGGTGTCGGCGCTGATGCGGTGGCTGAGGCGTTCTTCAAGGCCATCAAGCCGGAGTTGATCTGGCCGATCTGCGGTCGGTACTGCGCGCCGATTGACAGATGCCCACCATCTTGCATCGTTCAGATCGCTGAATCACGGGGGGCAACGGACCGGCGATGGACAGATCCGCCAATGCAGCCGAGGGGATCGGAAGCACGGCGCCATGGTGACATTCGGCGATGGCATGGCAGAGGGCCGTTGCAGCTTGCGCCCGTTTCCGGTGGCTTTCATCCTTGAAGTGAACCGCTTCACGATCAGCCTCGGTCGCGCCCGCCGGTGAAGCCGGGCTTTCATTTCCGACACGGCCCGAAGTCTTCGCCAGACACGGAGTTTCCCTTTGAAATCAAGAAGGGGTTTGGCAGGGTTCGCCAGACCAATATCATGCTTCCAAGGGTGTTCCTGCCTTCACCGGGGATCGCCCGCCTTCAGGCGAACCCCGTCAGCACCGCCTCCAGATTGTCGCCGAGCTCGGGGCAGAGGTAGCCGCCTTCCTGGACGATCACTGTCGGCAGGCCGAGCGCCCGCACCGCCTTGCCGATGCGGTGAAAGCCGGGCGTCGTCACCGCCAGCCCCGCGAAGGGATCGCCGATGAAGGCATCGAGGCCGAGCGCCAGCACCAGCGTTTCCGCCCCCCAGGAGGCGATCCGCTCCAACCCGCGGTCGAGGGCGGCAAGAAAACCCTCGTCGCCGGTCTTGCGCTCAAGGCAGAGGTTCAGGTTCGCGCCTTCGCCTTCGCCCGCGCCGTATTCCGCCGGATAGCCCCAGAAGAACGGATAGAACCGCTCGGGGTGGGCATGGAGCGAAACGGTCAGCACATCGGCGCGGTCATAGAAGATGCCCTGCGTGCCGTTGCCGTGGTGGAGATCCACATCCAGCACCGCCACCCGACGGCCCGCCGCTCTCAGCCGCTGGGCGGCGATGGCGGAATTGTTCAGGTAGCAAAAGCCGCCCGCCAGTTCCGCAAAGGCATGATGCCCCGGCGGACGGCAGAGCGCATAGACCGCCCGCTCTCCGCCCTGCACCAGATCCGCGGCATGGATCGCCGTCTGGGCCGAGGCATAGGCCGCGCCCCAGGTCTCCGCCGAGATCGGGCAGGAGGTGTCGGTCTGGTGGAACCCCGCCTGACCCACCGTCGACAGGGGATAGCCGTCGCTGCGGTTCGCGGGGTGGATGTTGGGGATCACCTCCGGCGAGGCGCCCTCGATCCGGCTCCAGCGGCTGTGGATGGTTTGCAGAAAGGTCAGGTAGCGGGCGGGATGCACGGCCTCGATGGGAGCAAGCCCCGCATCCGGCGCCGGCACCACCGGCAGGTCCATCCGCGCCACCGCCCCAAGAAGCGCGTCGATGCGGGCGGGCTTTTCCGGGCAGGGAAAGCGCGCGCCGGAAGAGAGGAAGAATTGCGGATCATGGGCGCGCTGCGCGTCGTCAAAGACGGTGATCATGGCTGTGTCAGGGCGCTCAGGCCCTCTCCCTCAAGGATCATCGGATCGGCGCTGTCGCGCAGTTCGAAACCCAGTTTCCGGTAAAAGCCGATGGCCGGGGCATTGCTGCGCTTGACCATCAGGGCGAGGAAGGCCGGCTCCCAGTCCTGCGCTTCGGACAGGGCGGCGGCGAGAAGGCCGCGTCCCAGCCCCTTTCCCCGCGCCATCGGCCGCAGGTAGATATCCTGCACGAAAACTCCCATGGCGCCGCGCCAGCTCGAATATTCCGGCAGGAACAGACAGAAGCCGAGCGCCGCGCCGCCATCCTCCGCCAGCACCGCGCGGAAACGTGGCTCCCGTCCGAAGCCGTGGCGCAGAAGGCTTGCGGTGCTGCCGAGGAGGGTGCCGCCCTCCGCCTCGGCCATTTCGGACAAAAGCGCGTGGATCAGCGGCGCATCCGACGGCCCGGCGCGGCGATAGCGGATCAAAACGCCACCTCGCCCACCCCTTTCAGGCCCAGCATCGCCCGCGCCTCGGCCGGGGTGGCGACCTCCCGCCCCAGCCCTTCGACGATGCCGCGGATGAGCCGCACCTGTTCCGCATTGCTTTTGGCCAGTACGCCTTTCGACAGGTAAAGATTGTCCTCCAGCCCGACGCGCACATGCCCGCCCATTGCGGCCCCCATGGTCGCCATCGGCACCTGCGCCCGCCCCGCCGCCAGCATCGAGAAGAGATACTGGTCACCAAAGAGCCGGTCCGCCGTGCGCTTCAGCAGCACCAGCGTCTCCGGCTCCGCCGCCATGCCGCCCAGCACGCCGAAGACGAATTGCAGGTAGAGCGGCCCCGTCACCGCGCCCCGGTCGACGAAATGCTTCAGCATGGTCAGATGGCCGATGTCGTAGCACTCGAACTCGAAGCGCGCGCCACGGGCGCCCATATCGGCCAGCACCGTGGCGATGTCGCGCGGGGTGTTCTTGAACACGAGATCGTCGGAGCCTTCGAGAAAGGGCTTCTCCCACGGGTGCTTCCACTCCTTGATCCGTGCCGCCATCGGATAAAGCGCGAAATTCATCGTTCCCATGTTGAGGCTGCACATCTCCGGCGCGAATTGCCGGGGGGCGGCGAGCCGCTGATCCAGCGTCATCACCGCCGAGCCGCCGGTGGTCATGTTCACCACCGCCTGCGTCCCGGCCTTGATCGCTGGCAGGAAGCCCGCCCAGTGCGAAGGATCGGCGGAGGGCTGGCCGGTCTCGGGGTTGCGGGCGTGCAGGTGCAGGATCGCCGCCCCGGCCTCGGCGGCGCCGAGCGCGCCTGCGGCGATCTCCGCTCCGGTGACCGGCAGATAGGGCGACATCGACGGCGTATGGATGGAGCCGGTGATGGCGCAGGAAATGATGATCTTGGACATGGCGCCTCCCTTGGCGTCAGCCTGCCACGGCTTTCTCCGCGGTGCCAGAGGGCAGGGGGCCGAGCACCGGCTCCAGCAGGTCGGCACAAAGCGCACGGGCGCGGGCGGCGGGCATCAGATCGGGTGCGATGCAAAGCTCCAGCCACAGCCCGTCGGCGAGCGCGATGATGGAGACGGCCAGCGTCTCTGCCTTCGCCTGCGGTGCGAGGGCGGCAATCGCCCGCGCGAGAGAGGCGCGGAAGGCGGTGTAGAGGCGGCGATGCTCGGCCTGAAGGGCGGGATTGCCCGCCACCTCTCCCCAGAGGGCGAGCCAGAGCCGCAGGGTTTCGGGCCGGAAATGCTCCGCCGAGAAGAGCCGGTCGAGAAGGGTCGCCAGATCGGGCAACATCCCTTCCTCGGGCGCAAGATCGGCGAGGAGCGGCGCATAGGCGGCGGCATAGCAGGCGGCCAGAAGCCCCTCCTTCGCGCCGAAGTGATGGGCGATCAGCCCGCGCGATGCCCCCGATTTCTTGCAGATATTGTCCACCGTGAAGCCCGCGATCCCGCCTTCGGCCAGCACCGCCAACCCCGCTTCGACCAGCATGGCGGCGCGTTCCTCGGGGCGGTAGCGGCGGTAGCGCGGGGTGTCAGACATGATCGCGGGGGATGCTTTCGCGCCATTGGCGGCTGTGGACGATCCGGCCATTCTCGCTGACCTCCAGATCGACTTCCACATGGAAATGCCGTGCATCGCACCAGAGCCGCCCCCGGCTCCTGTGACCATAGACTCCATCGGCGCGGGCGAGCGTCACGTCATATTCGGTCAGCATCTCGGCCGAAAGCGGGTCGCCCAGCGTGATCACATGCCGCGCGATCCCGGTGGAGGTGACCCGCTGGCCGATGTCCTGCATCTCGCAATCATAGGTCCAGCGGGGAAAATCCACCACCGCCCGCCCGGTCAGAAGATCGCGGGTGACACGGCGGATCGGGCCTTGCGGCATCGGGTGCCAAAGCGTCGGCGTGTTCTCCGCCGCCTCCGGCGGGTCGAAAGCGCGCAGGGCGGCATCTTCCGCGCGCGGCGGGCGGACCGGCAGATGCAGGGAAAGCGCCGTGGTGTCGAAGTCCAGCGTCGCCGTCTCGGGGGAGGGCCAGGCGATCGGCCAGTAGCTGGTCGAGACGGAAACCGCGATCCTCTGCCCCGGCGCGAAGGCATGGGCGATGTCGTCCAGTTCCACCTCGACCTCCACCCAGTCCCCGACCGGCAGCGGTTCGGGGAACTCATGGCTCTGCCGGTGGGTCAGGTTCAAAAGCCCGACCGTGACGCGGGTGGAGGCGCCCCCCGGCGCCACATCGTTCAGACGCACAGCCAGCAGGGCCTGCGGGCGGTCGCTTTTGATCCTCAGGCGCAGGCGTGGTGCGCCGAGGATCTCCAGCCGTTCCGCCAGAGGCTCCGACTGCCAGACGAGCGAGCCCGCATCATCCTCGCGCTGATCGCCGGCCCAGTCGGCCTCTTCGCCGTAACGCCCGATCTCGCCGGCCCCCAGCCCGACCCAGAGCGGCGAGGACAGGCGCGGCCGGCCCTCCGGCCCCACAAGCCCCGCACCGGGGCGCAGCACGCGGTCGGTGATGCGGGGGGAGGGCCAGACTTCCTCCCCCACCCAGCGGCCGGGACGGTGGCGGTAGCAGGTGGCGGGCGGCACGCCCTCCTGCATCCAGACGCGCAGCATCGGCTCGGCCATGATGCCGGTATCGCGGCCCTTCATCCAGTGATCGCACCAGCGGAGCACCTCCTGCAACCAGCCGATGGCGGGCTGCACCGTCACGTCATGCGGATAGCTGTGCGCCCAAGGGCCGATGAGACCCAGCCGCGGCCCCGACAGCCCGGCCAGCAGCCGCGGGATGCTTTCCGAATAATTGTCGGCCCAGCCGGAGACGGCATAGACCGGCACACGGATGCGGCTGAAATCCTCGCAGACCGAGCCCTGCTTCCAGTAGTCGTCGCGGCGCTGATGGCGTAGCCAGTCGAGCCCCCAGGGGATGTTCGCCGCGCAGCGCGCCAGCCATTCCGCCCGCCAGCCCTCGCCGATCATCAGCGGATCGGGGGGCAGATCGTTCTGCGCCATCATCGTGCCGGACCAGTCGAAATTGTCCTTGGACAGGCAGCCGCCGATCCAGTGAACATCGGTGGCATAGCGGTCGTCGGTGGAGCCGACCGTGATCACCGTCCGCAGGGCCGGCGGTTGCCGCGCCGCGATCTGGAGCCCGTTGAACCCGCCCCAGGAGATGCCGATGGTGCTGACCTGCCCGTCGCACCAGCCCTGAGCCGCGATCCAGGCGATGGCCTCCACGCCATCTTCCTGTTCCTGAACGGTATATTCATCCGTCATGATGCCTTCGCTGTCGCCGGAGCCGCGAATGTCGAGCCGCAGGCAGGCATAGCCATGGCCGGCGAGGTATTCATGCAGCGCATTGTCGCGCGACCGGGTTCCGTCGCGCTTGCGGTAGGGCAGGTATTCAAGGATCGCCGGAACCGGCCCCACCCCCTCCGGCAGCCAGAGCTTCGCCGCAAGTCGGGTGCCGTCCGCCATGGGAATGAAAAGATTTTCCACGATGCGGACGGGGTGGGGGAGATCCGTGACGGTCTTCATGGCGTACCTTGTTTGTTGAACGATCATACAACAATGGGTATGCTGCCGGCAAGGAGATCGTCATGCCGTCGATGGACCCGCACCACGCCATCCTGTTCGAGCCGGTGCGGATCGGTCCCGTCACCGCGCCCAACCGTTTCTATCAGACGCCCCATGCCACCGGCTTCGGCTGGCAGCGCCCGCAATCGGGCGCGGCCCTGCGCGGGGTGAAGGCGGAGGGGGGCTGGGGCGTGGTCTGCACCGAATATTGCTCCATCCATCCCACATCGGACGACAGCCCCCATGCCTTCCTGACCCTCTGGGACGATGGCGATATCGCCCCGCTTGCCCTGACGGCGGAGGCGATCCACGCCCATGGCGCGCTCGCCGGGATCGAGCTGTGGCACGGCGGCGCCCATGCCTCCAACCGCATGACGCGCCTGCCGGGGATCGCTCCGGAGGTGCAGCCCGCACTTTTCCATCTGCCGACCACGGCGCGGGCCATGGACCGGGCGGATATGGCGGCCTTCCGCGGCTGGCAACGCGATGCGGCGCGGCGGGCGAAGCAGGCGGGGTTCGACATCCTCTATGTCTATGCCGGGCATGATTATCTGCCGTTCCAGTTCCTCTCCCGCCGCACCAACGACCGGGGCGATGCCTATGGCGGTAGTCTCGAAAACCGCAGCCGCCTCTTGCGCGAGATGCTGGAGGACACGCGGGACGCCGTGGGCGATACCTGTGCCGTGGCGATCCGTCTTGCGGTCGATGAGTTGCACGGCCCGCAGGGCATCACCTCCGACGGCGAGGGGCGGGAGGTGGTGGAGATGCTCGCCGAATTGCCCGACCTCTGGGATGTGAACATCGCCGGAGCCTTGGGCAATGACAGCAAATCCGCGCGGTTTTCGGAGGAAGGCTTTCAGGAGGGGTATATCCGCTTCGTCAAGGGGCTGACGACGAAGCCGGTGGTTTCGGTCGGCCGCTTCACCTCGCCCGATGCCATGGCGCAGAGGGTGCGCTCCGGGGTGCAGGATTTCATCGGGGCGGCGCGGCCCTCCATCGCCGATCCGTTCCTGCCGCTGAAGATCCGCGAGGGGCGCACCGACGAGATCCGCGAGTGCATCGGCTGCAACATCTGCCGGGCGGCCAACAACGAGGGGGTGGGCCTGCGCTGCACCCAGAACCCGACCATGGGGGAGGAGTGGCGGCGCGGCTGGCATCCGGAGAGGATCGCCTTCTACCAGAAACGCGAGACCGCGCTCGTCATCGGTGCAGGTCCGGCGGGGCTGGAGGCGGCTTTGACCCTTGGGCGGCGGGGGCTGGAGGTTGCGCTCGCAGAAGCGGGACGGGAGCTTGGCGGGCGGGTGCTGCGCGAGGCGCGCTTGCCGGGGCTTTCCACCTGGATGCGGCTGCGCGACTGGCGGGTGACGATGCTCGACAAGCTGCCCAATGTGGAGATCTTCCGCGAAAGCCCCATGTCCGCCAATGACATAGAAGATTTCGGCGCGGATCATGCGGTGATCGCCACCGGCTCCCGCTGGCGGCGGGACGGGGTGGGGGTGCTCGGGCTTTCGCGCGGGGAGTTCCCGCTGGCGCTGACGCCTGACGATGTGTTCGCGGGCGCGGTGCTGACCGGGCCGGTCGTGATCTATGATGACGAGCATTACTTCATGGGCGGCGCCCTGGCCGAAAAGCTGCGGCGCGCGGGCCATGAGGTCACGCTGGTCACGCCGCAGGCCACGGCCTCCTCCTGGACGGCCTATACCGACGAGCAGGGCTTCGTGCAGGCGCGGCTTCTTGACCTCGGCGTGCGGCTGGAACTGTCGCAGATGCTGCTGGCGCAGGAGGAGGGGCTGGCCCGCCTCGCCTGCGCCTATACCGGCCGCGCGAAGGAGATCGCCTGCGCCACGCTGATCCTTGTCACCGGGAGACTGCCGGAGGATCATCTTTTCAAGGCATTGGGCGATCTTCCCGGCATCGTGCGGGTGGGGGATTGCCTTGCACCCTCCTCGATCGCCGACGCGATCCATTCGGCGCATCGCTATGCCCGGCTGCTCGGCGAGCCGGATCTGCCGCCCCGCCGCGAGATGCCGCCATTGAGGAGCCTGCACAGGAGCCCGCCATGAGGACCCGTCGCCCCGCGCGCCAGAGCGGCAGCCTCAGCCAGCGCCCCTTCGGGCAGGTGCCGCTATCCTATGAGCCGGTCCGGGTGATCTCGGAGGATCAGATCGCCGCGATCCATGCCGCGGCGCTGAGGGTTCTGGCGGAGACCGGGATGCGGGTTCTGTCGCCGGAGGCCCATGCGCTTTATGCGGCGGCAGGGGCGGAGGTGGCGGGCGAAATGGTCCGCCTCGATCCGGGGATGGTGACGGAACGGCTGCGGACCGTGCCTCATTCCTTCACCCTCCGCGCCCGCAACCCGTTGAAGAACCTGAAGATCGGCGGGGCAGACATGGTCTTTGCCTCCGTCGGTGGCCCGGCCTATGTGATGGACCTCGACCGGGGAAGGCGCGACGGCAGCTTTGCCGAGATGTGCGATTTCCTGCGGCTGGTGCAGGGCTTGAACGTGATCCAGCAGGAGGGCGGCTGTCCGTTCGAGCCGCTCGATCTGCCTGCGAACACCCGGCATCTGGACATCTACCTCGCCCAGATCACCCATCTCGACAAAAGCTGGCAAACCCAGACCCTTGGCCATGCCCGCACCATGGACGGGATCGAAATGGCGGCGCTGATGCTTGGGGTGACGCCCGAGACGCTGCCCTGCACGCTTCTCGGCATCATCAACACCAACTCCCCGCTGCAACTGGATATTCCGATGGCCGAGGGGCTGATCGCCATGGCGACGCACGGGCAGGTGAATGTGATCACGCCCTTCACCCTGTCCGGGGCGATGGCGCCGGTGACTTTGGCGGGGGCCTTGGTGCTGCAACATGCCGAGGCGCTTGCCGGGATCGTGCTGACCCAGATCGTGCGGCCGGGGGTGCCGGTGATGTATGGCGGCTTCACCTCCAACGTCGACATGAAATCCGGGGCGCCGGCCTTCGGGACGCCGGAATATGCAAAGGCGGCGCAGGCCTCGGGGCAGTTGGCGCGGCATGTGGGGGTGCCGTTCCGGTCCTCCAATGTCACGGCGGCCAATGCCGTCGATGCTCAGGCGGCTTACGAGTCGCAGATGGCCCTGTGGGGGGCGATCATGGGCGGGGTGCATCTGGTCGAACATGCGGCGGGCTGGATGCATGGCGGGCTAACCGCCAGTTTTGAAAAGCTTATCCTCGATGCGGAGATGCTCCAGATGATGCAGTCCTATCTGGAGCCGATGGCGACCGACCCCGACAGTCTGGCGCTGGAGGCGATCACCGAGGCGGGACCGGGCGGGCATTTCTTCGGCACGGCGCATACGATGGCGCGGTATGAAAAGGCTTTTCATGCGCCGATGCTGTCGAACTGGGACAATTACCCGAACTGGCAGGAGCGCGGCGCGGTCGAGGCGCCGCAGCGCGCCAATGCGATCTGGAAACAGCTTCTGGCCGAGCATGAGGAGCCGGGGCTGGACCCTGGCATTGCCGAGGCCCTTGCCGGTTTCGTCGTGCGGCGCAAGGCCGAGGGCGGGGCGCCGATGAACTGAGCCAGGCTCTGGCCCCCGCAGCGCCACGCGGCTAGGCTCGGGGCCGGAGGTGCCGCATGTTCTTCACCGAAACCCCCGACTGGGCGCGGACCGGGGCCGCGATCACCGAGGCGCTTCTGGCGCTGCACGGGCCGCAGGGGCTGGCCGCCGAGGGTCTCGGGCTGGTGCTGGTCAGCGCGGGCGCAGGGGGGCCGGAGGGCTTTGCCCATCGTGGCGACTGGCGGTGCTATCCCTGCTCCCTCGTCAAGAGTTTCCATCTGATTCATGCACTTGCGGCGCTGGAGGAGGGGCGGATCACCCCCCATGCCGAGTTGGACCGGGCCATGCGCGACATGATCCTGTGGTCTTCCAATACCGCCACGAACTATGTGATCGACCTGCTGACCGGAACCACCGGCGACACGCTTTTGTCCGGCGCGGACTATATGGACTGGACGATCAAGCGCGGGCGGCTCAACGGTTTTTTCGAGGTGCTGGGCTGGCCGGAATTCGACCGCTGCAACCTTGTGCAGAAGCTGATGGACGATACCCGTTATGGCCGGGAGGCGCAGTTTGCCGGGGTGGGGGGCGAGAATCTGAATGCGCTGACCCCGCTCGCCCCGGCACGGCTGATGTGGGAGATCTTCGCCGGCGGGCTGCCGGTTTCGGCGCCGCTGCGGCATCGGGCTCAGGCCATCCTGCGACGCGATCCGGGCCATCCCGATGCCGGAAAACCGCAGTATCAGCTTTCCGAATACCTTGGCGGCGCGTTGCCCGAAGGGGTGGAGATCTGGTCGAAGGCGGGTCACAACCTCTGGACCGGGGACCCGAAGGCGAGCTGGTTCAAGCATGACATGATCCGGCTGGCGGCTCCGGGGCGACGCCCGCTGATCGTGGTGGCGATGACGCAGGGCGAGGGGCTGGCGCTGACCCATCCGGAGGTTTTTCCGGCGATGGGGCGGCTGATCTGGGAGATGACGGAGGAGATCTGCCAGGCCGGGTAAGCTGCGGGGAACGCTGGGTTAATTCCGGGGTTTTGCGAAAATCGGGTGTATTCTTCCCGTAGGTTCCGCGTCTTCACTCCGTATGCGGAGCGTATTTCTTCTGTAGTTACGTTCGGCGGGGCAGGGCGGCGTTAACCGTTTTCGGCGGGGCGGGAGGAATTCGGGGCGGCGGATTGTCCGTCCGGGGGGCGCTGGTCGGGATGGGCAGGTTGCCCGTCCGGCGCAAGAGGTGCTGCAGCTCCTCCGCAGGATGGGCGATCCGCCCCCCTCCCAGGCCCTAGCCGATCACCCGGCCGATCATGTCCAGCCAGTTGTCCCAGAGGATGCGGCGGATCAGCGCCTCGCCGTAGCCCGCGCGCTCCATCGCGGCGGTGAGCTTCGGCAGGCCGGAGGCGTCGCCCAGAAACTCCGGCATCAGCGCCCCGTCGAAATCCGAGCCGAGCGCCACGCCGCCTTCGCCCATGCGCGACAGGAGATGGTCGATATGGCGGATCAGATCCTCCACCGGCGTATCGGCGCGCTTGATCCCGTCGGGGCGCAGGAACTGGCAGCCGAAGTTGAGACCGACGAGCCCGCCCCGCTCCGCCATGGCGTCAAGCTGGCGGTCGGTCAGGTTGCGCGTGCAGGCGGTGACGGCATGGGCGTTGGAATGGGTGGCGACGAGCGGGCGGTCGCTGATCCGCGCCACATCCCAGAAGCCCGCCTCGTTCAGATGCGACAGGTCCACCAGCACGCCGAGCCGGTCGCAGGCGCGCACCAGACGCTCCCCCGCCCCGGTCAGGCCCGGCCCGGTGTCGGGCGAGGCGGGGTGGTCGAACGGCACGCCATGGCCGAAGATGTTCGGCCGCGACCAGACCGGGCCGAGCGAGCGCAGGCCTGCGGCGTGATAGAGATGCAGCTCGTCCAGATCGGTGCCGATCCCCTCCGCCCCTTCGATATGCAGGATCGCGGCGACGGCGCCCGCAGCCTCGGCGGCCGTGATCGCGGCGGCGGAGGTGCAGAGCCGGATCGCCTCGGGATGGGCGGCCACCATGCGGAGCAGGACGGCGATCTGGCCCGCCGTCTCCCGCGCCGCCTGAACGGGGTCTATGGCGGGAAATTCGCGGCGGACCGCCATGGGGTCGGGGCTGCGCGCGGGGTCGTTGCCGGGCCAGACGGCAAAGAACCCGCCGGCAAATCCGCCGGCCCTGCATTTCGCCCGGTCGAGCATTCCGTCTCGGCCGGAAACGAAGCTGTCCCCCCGCAGATCGCGTGCATCCCAGAGACAGGACAAGAGGTCGTTATGCCCGTCAAAAATGCGCCTTCCGGTCATTCTGCGCTTTCCTTCGTCCAAATGTCTGACAGCTTCGGGGAGGATGTTGACAAGCCAGATCAGAAACTGCCCAATTGGTCAAGGAATGGGCGGGGACTCACCCGCGCCACCGCTAAAGCGATGATAAAACGACAAAACAGGGAGCTTGCTATGAAGATGGACCCGACACTCCGCCGCTTCGGCGCCGTGGCGATTGCGGCACTGATGCTGGGGACCGCGCCTGCCGCGCTGTTTGCGGAGACGCCTGCCGACACGCTGGTGCTCGCGGATGCGATCGACGACATCGTGTCGCTCGATCCGGGCGAGGCTTACGAGTTTTCCGGTCTCGACGTGGTGAACAACACCTATGACGGGCTGATCGAACTGGACCCGACCACTGGTCAGCTCGTCCCCGGTCTGGCGGAAAGCTGGAGCGTTTCGGACGACGGCCTGTCGATCAGCTTCAAGATGAAATCCGGCGTGACCTTCGCCTCCGGCAATCCGGTGCGGGCCGAGGATGCGGCCTATTCGCTGCAACGCGCCGTCAAGATCAACAAATCCCCCGCCTTCATCCTGAACCAGTTCGGCTGGACGGCGGAGAATGTGGACAGCATGATCACCGCCGATGGCGATACGGTCACGCTGAAGATCGACCAGCCCTATGCGCCGACCTTCCTCTACAACTGCCTGACCGCCGGTGTCGCCTCCATCGTCGACAAGGAAGTGGTCAGCCAGCATGACGTGAACGGCGACATGGGCAACGAATGGCTGAAGAACAATTCGGCCGGCACCGGCGCCTATGTGCTGAAATCCTTCAAGCCCAACGAGGGCTATGTGCTGGAGGCGAACCCGACCCATTGGCGCGGCGCGCCGAAGCTGGCCAAGGTGTTCATGCGCCATGTGCCGGAAGCGGCGACCGAGCGGCTCCAGCTTGAGAAAGGCGATATCGACATCGCGCGCGAGCTGACCCCGGTGGACATCGAGGGCATGGCCGGCAATGCCGACATCAAGATCCAGTCCGATGTGGGCGGGCAGGTCTTCTATCTGTCGTTCAACCAGAAGAACGAGAACTACAAGAACCAGAAGCTGCTGGACGCGATGCGCTGGGCGATCGACTATCAGGGCATGGCCGACACCTTCCTGAAGGGCTCGATGGTCGTGCATCAGGCCTATCTGCCGAACGGCTATCTGGGGGCGCTGTCCGACACGCCCTACAAGCTCGATATCGAGAAGGCCAAGGCGCTGGTCGCGGAATCGGGCGTGGCCAATCCGAAGGTGGTGCTGGACGTGCGGAACGCCGCCGACCGGATGGAGATGGCGCAGTCGATCCAGAACACCTTCGGTCAGGCCGGGATCACGGTGGAGCTGAACATCGGCGAGGGGGCGGAACAGCTCAAGCGCTACCGCGCCCGTCAGCATGATGCGACGCTGCAAAGCTGGGGGCCGGATTACCCCGACCCGCATACCAATGCTTCGGCCTTCTCGATGAACGCCGACAATGCGGATGGCGCCTCGACCGGCGGTCTGGCCTGGCGGAACGCCTATGATCCGGGCGAGCTGCACGCCAAGACGGCGGCGGCGGTGATGGAGCGTGACAGCGACAAGCGCAAGGCGATGTACGAGGAGATCCAGACCGCCCACCGCGAGACCTCGCCCTTCATCCTGATGTTCCAGATCGGCTATCAGACCGGGCTGCGCGCCAATGTGAGCAACTTCTACACCGGGGGCGCCATCGACGCCGCCGCCTACTGGCTGGACACGAAGTAAGCGCCAGCGGCGCGGCCCCTGGCGGGCCGCGCCGCGATCCTGCCCATGTCGCACAGCCCCGACGCCCCCGCCCGCCCCTGGCAGTTCACAGGCCCGATCCGCAAGGTTGCGGGGGTGATCCTGTCGCTGCTGGCGACCTTCATCGGGCTTCTGCTCGTCACTTTCATCATCGCCCGCGTGGTGCCGATCGACCCGGTGCTGACCATCCTCGGCGACCGGGCGACGGAGGCGCAGATCGTGGCGGAACGCGCCCGGCTCGGCCTTGACGAACCGATGTGGAAGCAGTTCGCCATCTATGTCTGGCAGGCGGCGCAGGGCGATTTCGGCCTGTCGATCCGCAGCCGGGAGCCGGTCATTTCCGAAATCGCCCGCTATTTCCCGGCAACGCTGGAACTGGCGACCATCGCCACGATCTTCGGCGTGGCGCTGGGCGTGCCGGCGGGGGTGCTGGCCGCGACGAAGCCCGGATCGCTCTCCGACCAGCTGGTGCGGCTCATCGGGCTCATGGGCTATTCCATGCCGGTCTTCTGGCTGGGGCTGATGGGACTTCTGCTCTTTTACGGGGTGCTCGACTGGGTGGGCGGACCGGGGCGGCTCGATGCGGCCTATGACATGATGCTCGAATTCGAGCTGACGCAATATACCGGCATGATCCTTGTCGATACCGCGCTCAACGGGCGCTGGGACATGTTCGCCAATGCGCTGTCGCATATCATCCTGCCGGCGGGGCTGCTCGGCTATCTGTCGATGGCCTATATCAGCCGGATGACCCGCAGCTTCATGATGAACGAGCTGGGGCAGGAGTATATCACCACGGCGCGGGTGAAGGGGATGCCGGAGCGGCGGGTGATCTGGGTCCATGCCATGCGGAACGTGATGGTGCCGCTGATCACCGTCATCGCTTTGTCCTTTGCCTATCTGCTGGAGGGCGCCGTCCTGACCGAGACGATCTTTTCCTGGCCGGGGATCGGCAGCTATATCACCCAGGCGCTTCTGACCAACGACATGCCGGCGGTTCTGGGCGGAACCGTGGTGGTGGGCATGGTCTATATCGGGCTGAACATGCTGTCCGACGTACTTTACAAGCTGGTCGATCCGAGGGCGCGGGCATGAGCGCACAGGCCTCGAATTCCCTGACCCGTTGGCTGCGCGACCCGAACCCGGCAAGCCGCCGTCAGGCGCGGCTCGGGCAGGCCTGGATGGGCTGGCTGCGGATGCGGCGCAATCCCTTGGCGATGATCGGGCTGTCGATCACGGTGCTGCTGCTGCTGGTCGCGGCCTTTGCGCCCTGGCTCGCGCCGCATGATCCGATCACGCAGAGCCTGCCGAACCGGCTGATGCCGCCGCTGTCGCCGGGCCATCTGATGGGGACCGACGATTTCGGCCGCGACATCCTGAGCCGGATCATCTACGGCAGCCGCATCACCCTGACGATCATCGTGCTTTTCACCCTGACGGCTCCGGTCTTCGGCCTGCTGGTCGGCACGGTCGCCGGCTATTTCGGCGGCTGGACGGATGAGATCCTGATGCGGATCACCGATATTTTCCTCGCCTTTCCGAAGCTGATCCTTGCGCTCGCGCTGGTGTCGGTTCTGGGGCCGGGGTTCCAGAACGCGGTGCTGGCCATCGCCATCACCTCCTGGTCGCCCTATGCGCGGGTGGCGCGGGCCGAGACGCTGACGGTGCGGAATTCGGATTACATCGCCTCGATCCGGTTGCAGGGGGCCTCCTCGCTGCGGATCATCCTTGGCCATGTGATCCCGATGTGCCTGCCTTCGGTGATCATCCGGGCGACGCTCGACATGGCGGGGGTGATCCTGATCGCCGCCGGTCTGGGGTTCCTTGGCCTCGGGGTGCAGCCGCCGATGCCGGAATGGGGGCAGATGATCTCTGCCGGGCGGAAATACCTGTTCGAGCAATGGTGGGTCGCCACCATGCCCGGCCTTGCCATCTTCGTCGTCTCGCTGGGGTTCAACCTGCTGGGCGACGGGTTGCGCGATGTGCTTGACCCGAGGAGTGCCGGCAAATGACGCTCTTGTCGGTGAAGAACCTGCGGGTGAGTTTTGACACCGAAGCGGGGCTGGTGGAGGCGGTGCGCGGCGTGTCCTTCTCGCTCGGGCGGGAGAGGCTGGGGATCGTCGGGGAAAGCGGCTCCGGCAAGACGATGACCGGGCGGTCGGTGCTGCGGCTGATCCGCCCACCGGGGCGGATCGAGGCGGAGGAGATGCGCTTCGACGGCATCGACCTGATGCGCGCCTCCGAAAAGGAGATGCGGGCGTTGCGCGGGACGCGGATCGCCATGGTCATGCAGGACCCGAAATATTCGCTGAACCCGGTGATGCGGGTGGGCGCGCAACTGATGGAGGGGCTGCGCCAGCGCGACGGCATGGGCAAGGCCGAGGCGCGGGCCAAGGCCATTGCCGCGCTCGCCGCCGTGCAGATCCGCGACCCGGAGCGGGTGATGGAGGCCTATCCGCATGAGCTGTCGGGCGGCATGGGCCAGCGGGTGATGATCGCCATGATGCTGATCCCCGACCCGGATCTGCTCATCGCGGACGAGCCGACCTCGGCGCTGGACGTGACCGTGCAGGCGGAGGTCCTCTCGATCCTCGACGGGTTGGTGCGGGATCGCGGCATGGGGCTGATCTTCATCTCCCACGACCTGCGGCTGGTGGCGCGGTTCTGCGACCGCGTGCTGGTGATGTTCAAGGGCAGGGTGGTGGAGGAACTTGCGGCGAAGGATCTGATGCAGGCGAAGCATCCCTATACGCAGGGTCTCTTGAACTGCCTGCCCCGGATCGGCGGCCCGCGGGAGCCGCTGCCGGGGCTGGACCGCACGGCGGAATGGGCGAACTGACATGGCGCTGATCGAAATCGACGACCTTTCCGTCACCTTCCACGCCAAGGGCCGCGAGGTGCGGGCCGTCCAGAACGTCTCGCTGTCGGTGGGGGCGCAGGAAAGCTACGGGCTCGTGGGCGAAAGCGGCTCGGGCAAGTCCACGATCCTGCGCGCGATCTGCGGGCTGGCGCCGGTGTCCGGCGGCACGATCCGCATCGGCGGCCAGCCCATCGACAGCCCGCGCGGCGCGGCCTTTTCGCGGCAGGTGCAGATGGTCTTCCAGGACCCCTATGCGAGCCTGCATCCCCGCCACACCATCGACCGCACCCTGTCGGAGCCGCTGGCCATCCACGGCATCGCCGATGCCGATGCCCGCGTGAAGCGGGCGCTCTCCGATGTGGGCCTGCCGCCCGGCTTCCGCTTCCGCTTTCCGCACCAGCTTTCGGGCGGGCAGCGGCAAAGGGTGGCGATCGCGCGGGCGCTGATGCTGGAACCCTCGATCCTGCTGCTGGACGAGCCGACGAGCGCGCTCGACGCCTCGGTGCAGGCGGAGACGCTGAACCTCCTGAACCGGCTCCGGGCGGAGCGGGGGCTGACCTTCCTCATGGTCTCCCACGATCTTGCCGTCATCGACCATATGTGCGACCGGGTGCTGGTGATGCAGCATGGCCGCGCGGTCGAGGAGCTGGAGCGCGCCGCGCTGGCCACGGCCGAGATGAAGACCGATTATGCCCGCAGCCTCTTTGCCGCCTCGGCGGACCGGATGCTGGAAGGCTGACCCGCGACCAACCCTGAAAGGACGCCCGCGATGTTCCCCGTGTTCGACGGCCACAATGATTTCCTCCTGCGCCTCTGGCAGGACCCGGCCAATCGGAGCCGGATCTGGCTGGAGGGCGAGGGCAAGGGCCATCTCGATCTGCCGCGGATGCGGAAGGGCGGCTTTGCGGGCGGATTCTTCGCCATCTACATCTCCTCGCCGCACAGCGATGACGGTCTGGATTACATGGCGGCGATGGAAAACCCGCCGTTCCTGCTGCCGCTGCCCGATCTGATCGGGGCCGCGCAGGCGCAGCCGGTGGCCTTGGCCATGGCCGGCCATCTGCGCTGGATGGAACGCGCCGCGCCGCAGGATTTCAAGGTCTGCACCACGGCGGCGGACCTGCGCGACTGCCTCGGCCGCGGGGTGATCTCCGCGATCATGCATATGGAGGGGGCGGAGGCGATCGGCGAGGATCTCGATGCGCTCTACCTTTTCCACGACATGGGGCTGCGCTCGCTCGGTCCGGTCTGGTCGCGGCCGACGGTCTTCGGCCATGGCGTGCCGTTCGCCTTCCCGTCCTCGCCCGATACCGGAGCGGGGCTGACCGAGGCGGGCAAGCGGCTGGTCAAGGCCTGCAACGAGCTGAAGATCATGCTGGATCTCAGCCATCTGAACGAGGCGGGCTTCAACGATATCGCGCGCCTGTCCGATGCGCCGCTGGTCGCCACCCATTCCAATGCCCATGCGATCACCCCCTCGTCGCGCAACCTGACCGACCGGCAGCTTGGCCTGATCCGCGACAGCGGCGGCATGGTGGGGCTGAATTTCGCCACCTCCTTCCTGCGCCGCGACGGCAGGCAATCGGAGAAGATGGGCTGGGAGGATGTGCTGGCCCATCTCGATCACCTTCTGGAGCATCTGGGCGAGGATCATCTCGGCCTCGGCTCGGATTTCGACGGGGCGGAACTGCCGGAAGGGATCGGCGACGTGGCCGGCCTGCCGAACCTGCAGCAGGCGATGAAGGATCACGGCTATGGCGAGGCGCTGCTGAAGAAGCTCTGCCACGAGAACTGGTTCCGCGTGCTGGACCGCACCTGGGGGGGATGAAGGGCCGGCCCTTTCATCTTGCCTCAAATATCCCCGCCGGAGGCCCTTTTCCACCGCTGCGCGATTTGCCACTCTGGCCCGGTCGCGTGATCCGCAAAGGAAGACCTCATGGCCCTGCTCGCCCTTGTCACCGCCGGACCCTCGGCCATCGGGCGCAGCCTTGTGCGCGCGCTTGGCGGGGCCGGGTATGATGTGGCCTTCACCCATCTCGGGCAGGGGGAAGCGGCGGCGATGCTCGTCGCTGAGCTGGAGACGCAGGGCCGCCGCGCCCGCGCCTGGGAAAGCCATGCCGGAGAGGCGGAGGAGGTCGCGGCCTTCCACCGCGAGGCCGCGGAGTGGGCCGGGGCCGCGCCGCGGGTCATGGTCAACAATGCCGGCATCCAGACCTGGGCGCCGCTGACAGAGCTCGCGGTCGAGGATTGGGACCGGGTGATGGCCACCAACCTGCGCGGCACCTTTCTCAACACCAAAGCTGCGGCGCGGGCGATGATCGCGGCGGGGCAGGGGGGGGCGATCATCACCCTCGGCTCGGGCTGCAACAAGCACGCCTTTCCGCGGCTGGTGGATTACACCGCCTCGAAGGGCGGGATCGAGCAGTTCACCAAGGTTGCGGCGGTGGAGCTTGGCCCGCATGGCATCCGCGTGAACTGCATCGCGCCGGGGGCGATCGCCACCGAGCGCACCGCGGCCGAGGCCGGGGATTATGCCGCCACCTGGTCGCGGGTGACGCCCTTGCGCCGGGTCGGCGTGCCAGAGGATCTGGCCGGGCCTTTGCTGTTTCTGGTGTCGGAGGCGGCGGCCTTCGTGACCGGGCAGACGCTCTGGGTCGATGGCGGGGCGTTCAGCCAGGCCAACTGGCCCTATGAGACCTGAGGCGGAGGGAGCCTCCGGCGGGGATATTTGAACCAGTATGAAAGGGCGAAGGGCGTGAGGCCGCTTTTGATCGTGGCGCATGGGCAGCCGTCGGCGCCGGAGGGGGCGGCGGCGGAGCTGCGGGCTTTCGCGGGTCGGGTCGGGGCGCTGATGCCGGGGCGGGCGGTGGCGGCGGCGACGCTGGCGGAGCCGGAGGCCTTGGCGGCGGCGGTCGCCGCACTCGGGCCGGGGATGCTCGTCTATCCGATGTTCATGGCCGGGGGCTGGTTCACGCGGGTCCATCTGCCGCAGCGTCTGGCGGAGGCGGGCGCGGCGGGGGCGGGGATGCTGGAGCCTTTCGGCTGCGATCCGGCGGTGCAGGATCTGGCGGGGATCGTGGTGGCGGAGGCGCTTGCCGGGGGGCGCGCGGGGGGCGGGGTGATCCTTGCCGCCCATGGCTCCTCCCGCAGCCCGGCCCCGGCGGAGGTTGCCGGGGCGGTGGCGGCGCTTGTGGCGCAGCGGCTGGGGCGGCCGGTGGCGGTCGGCTTCATCGAGCAGGCGCCGCGGCTGGAGGATCTGGCGGGCTTTGGCGCGGGGAGCCTGTGCCTGCCCTATTTCGCCGCGTCGGGCGGGCATGTGGAGGAAGACCTTCCCCGCGCCCTCGCCAGGGCGGGGTTCGGCGGCAGGATACTGCCGGCCCTGGGTCTGGACCCTCGGGTGCCGGGGCTGGTCGCGGCAGCGGTCGGCCGGGCCGATCCGGTTCAGGGATCGGCCCGGACGGCTCAGACGGTATGGAGGTAGAGGTCGAAATCGACCTCCGAGACGGTTCGCATCACCCGCGCATATTCCGCCGCCTTGATGGCGGTGAAGGTGCGGTGCATGTCCTCGCCCAGCGCTTCCCTGAGGAAGGCGGAGCCTTTGGCCGCCTCGATGGCCGAGCGCCAGTCGACCGGGATCGGCGGGGCGTCGGCGCCCTCGGCATAGCCGTTGCCGGTGGTCTCCGGGCCGGGGTCGATGCGGTGGGTCATGCCGTGGCGCACCCCGGCCAGAACCGTGGCCGCGACCAGATAGGGGTTGGCATCGACGCCCGCCGGGCGATGTTCGATCCGCCGGGCGCGGATGTCGCCCGCCGGAATCCGCAGCGCCACCGAGCGGTTGTTCACCCCCCAGGTCGGCGAGACCGGCGCATAGGAATTGGAGGCGAAGCGGCGCCAGGAATTGGCATGGGGCGCGAAGACCAGCATGGATTCGCCCATCGTCGCCCGCAGGCCGCCGATGGCATGGAGGATGCGGTCCGAATAGCTGCCCTCCTTCGGCTCGATGAAGACGTTGTGGCCGGTCTCATCCAGCAGCGAGACGTGGAAATGCATCCCCGAGCCGGCGTAATCCTCGTTCGGCTTGGCCATGAAGCAGGCGGTGACGCCGTGGAGCCGCGCGTGCATCCGTACGATGCGCTTCAGCCGCATGAGGTCGTCGGCGGCCTGCATCACATCCTCGCGGTAGTGCAGGGTCAGCTCGTATTGCCCCGGCGCGAATTCGGAGATCAGCGTTTCCGCCCTGATCCCGGCCTTGGCGGCATCGGCATAGACATCGTTGAAGAGCGGCAGCATCCCGTGGAGCTGATCGACCGAATAGACATCGGTTTTCCGGTTCGCCCGGCCATCCAGCACATCCCGCGCCGGGACCATCTTGCCGTCCGGGCCGCGCTGGTTTTCGAGCAGGAAGAATTCCAGCTCGAAGGCGCCGGCGGGGTGCAGCCCCTCGGCCGCAAGCGCATCCACCTGCCGCTGGAGCGCGTGGCGGGGGTCCGAGCTCATCGGCCTGCCGTCGAACTCATAGACGCACATCAGCACCTCGCCGCGCGGCGGCTGGGAGGCATGGATGGCGCGAAGCGAGCCGGGGATCGGCCAGGCGCGACGGTCGCCATCGCCCTCGTCCCAGATGAGGCCGGTCTCATGCACATCCTCGCCGCAGATGTCGAGGCCGAGGATCGAGATCGGCAGGTGGCGCCCGCCCTTGTAGAAGCTGAGAAGTTCATGCCGGCGGATGATCTTGCCGCGCCCGATGCCGTTGGCATCATGCAGGACGATATCGAAGGCCTCGATCTCGGGGTGGGCGGCGAGGAATTCCTCGGCTTCGGCAAGGGTGGAGCCGGAGGGGCTGCGGGTCTCGGTCATGGGTCTCTCGGTTCGGTCAATTGGTCGTGGGGGCGGCGAAAAGCCCGGTCAGCACTTCGTCGAAGGCGGCGATGAGCCGATCGACCTGCCGCTTTTTCGTGGCGGGGGAAATCAGCATCATGTTGTGGAACGGGGCGATCAGGCAGCCGCGGTTCAGAAGCGCCACATGCAGCGCCGCCTCAAGGGCGGGCTGATGGGCGCGGGCGGCCTCGCTGCCGTTCCTGAGCGGGCCGGGGGCGCAGATGAACTCCACCCGCGCGCCGACCCGCACGACATGCCAGGGGGCGCGGTGGCGGTCGATGGCGTCGGCAAGGCCATGGGCCAGACGCTCCGCCAGCTTTTCCATATGGGCATAGGCCTTGGAGGTCATCACCTCGGACAGGGTGGCGGTCAGGCAGGCGAATTGCATCGGATTGGCCGAAAGCGTCGTCCCCATGCCGGAATGGCCGGAGGCGCGGACGGCATTGGCGGCAAGGTAACGGGCGGCGAGCGCCTCGGTCATGCCCCAGACGGCGGTGGGCATCCCGCCCGCCACGCATTTGCCGACGACGAACATGTCGGGCGAGAGCGAATGGACCCCGGTATAGCCGCCGAGCCCGGAGGAGATGGTGTGGGTCTCATCCATGATCAGCAGCGCGCCATAGCGGCGGCTGAGGCTGCGGAGCCCGTCATGGAAGCCCGCCTCAGGCAGGACCATGCAGGAATTGGTCATGACGGGTTCGGTCAGGATCGCCGCGACATCGCCCTGCGCCAGGGCTGCCTCGACCCCGGCGAGATCGTTGAACTCGCAGCAGACCGCGCCGGAGGCGAGATCGGCGACCTGGCCGAGGAGGCCCTCGCGGGTGCGGGTCTTGCCGCCCGAAAGCTCGACCATCACGTCATCGACGGTGCCATGGTAGCAGCCGTTGAAGACGAGGATCTTCGGGCGCCCGGTGATGGCGCGGGCGACACGGAGGGCAAAGCGGTTGGCATCGGTGGCGGTGGTGGCGATCTGCCAGCGGAAGGCGCCGAAACGCTCGCTCAGAAGCCGCCCCGCCTCGAGCGCCGCCTCGGTCGGAAGCATGTAGGTCAGCCCGCGCCCGGCCTGCTTGCGGATCGCCCTGGCGACCGGCGCCGGGGAATGGCCGAACATGGAGCCGGTGTCGCCGAGGCAGAAATCGTCGATCTCATAGCCATCGGTATCGGTGATCCGCGCGCCCCTTGCCCTGGCGATCAGCGGCAGGAAGGGCATCGGCCAATCCTTCATCCAATGCATCGGCACATCGTCGAGAAAGACCGAAGCGCCCTTTTCAAGCGCCGCCTTCGCCTTGCTGCGGCCGGCCGCGAAGCGCTTCGCCTCGCGCTGGCGCAGCGCCTCGATCCGTTCGGCCCGCAGACCGGCAATCAGGGGTTCGGCCATGGCGGTACCTCCAGGGGGATGATCCGCGTCTTATGCCGCAGAATTTGATCAAAAGAAAGGGGCGCTTTCGGCACCCGCGCGCGTCGCAAAGGGCGGGTGCCTCCGGCGGGGATATTTATGCCAGTATGAAAGGGCTTTCTTCTCTTTCCAAATATCCCCGCCGGAGGCTTCGACGCCGGGCAGGGGCGGGCGGCATCAGGAGCCGGGCGGGACGCGGACCTCGATCATGCGGGGGCCGTCGCAGGGGGCGGAGAGGGCGGCGTGAAGCGCCTCGGGGTCGAGCGGCACCGAGGCGAAGGGCAGGTCGCAGGCGGCGGCGAAGGGGGCCATCTTCAGCGGCGAGGGCGAGCAGCCGATCACCTCGGTATTGGCGCCGCGCATCGCATCGGCGATTTCGCCGAAGGCGGCGTTGTTCCAGACGAGGAAGGTGACGGGCAGGCTTTCATCCACCGCCGTCCGCAATTCGCCGGGGGAGAATTGCAGCCCCCCGTCGCCGATCAGGCACACCACCTTGCGCCCCGGCGCGGCGAGGGCGGCGCCGACGGCGGCTCCGGGGCCGAAGCCGAGCGCGCCGAAGCCGGTCGCGGCGTTGAACCAGCCACCGGGCAGGTCGTGATCGTAATAGAGGTTCGCGGCATAGACGGGCTGGGTGCTGTCGCCGACGATCAGGCAGCCGGGCAGGGCGGCGCGGATCGTCTCGACCATTTCCAGCCGGTCTGGCATGGCGGCGTCGAGCTGGCCGAGTTCCGCGCGGGCGGCCCCGCGCGCCTCCGCTGCGCGGGCGGCGCCGTCGCCGGAGCCTGCGGTGATCAGGGGCAGAAGCGCCGCCATGCTCGCCCCGGCGTCGCCGTGCAGCGGCAGGGCGGCGGGCCAGCGGTCGAGCTGGTCGGCGCAGATGTCGATGCGGATCATGTCGTCGCGGGCGGGGATGCCGCCACGGGCATACATGTCGTAATCCGTCTGGCCGAACTCCGTGCCGATGGCCAGCACCTGATCGGCGGCATGGATGAGGGCGCGCACCGCCTCCATGCTCGGCGAGGCGGGGACGGCGAGCGGGTGGCCATGCAGCATCCCGCGGGCATTGGTGGTCAGCACCACCGGCGCATCCAGCCGCTCGGCAAGGGCGCGCAGCGCCGCTTCCTGCCCGCGCGCCCCGCCGCCGGCGAGGATCACCCGGCGGGGGGCGGCGTTCAGCAGCGCGGCGGCGCGGTCGAGATCGGCCGGGAGCTTCGGCGCGCTGCGGGGTGCGGGCGCAGGCAGCGGCGGGCAGGGCAGCGGCATCACGTCGGTTGGCACTTCGATATGCACCGGGCCGGGGCGGCCTGTCGTCAGCGCGGCGAAGGCCCAGTCCAGCACCTCCGCCACCTCCTCCGCCGAAGTGATCTGCCGCGTCGGGCAGAGCGTGCGGACCAGCGCCGCCTGATCCGGCAGCTCATGCAGCAGCCCGCGCCCGAGGCCGAGCGAGGCGCGGCGGTTCACGCCGGAGATGATCAGCACCGGCACGGAATCCTCGCGGCTTTGCGCCATGGCGGTGATCGCATTGGTGATCCCCGGCCCGGTGATCACGAAGGCCACCCCCGGCTTGCCCGCGACCCGCGCATAGCCATCTGCCATGAAGGCGCAGCCCTGTTCGTGGCGGGCCGTCACATGGCGGACCGGGCTGCCCGAGAGGCCGCGGTAGAGCTCCACCGTATGCACGCCGGGGATGCCGAAGACCACCTCCACCCCGCGCGCGGCCAGACCTTCGACAAGACGCTCGCCCACGGTTCTCATGCGGCTTCCCCTTTTGCTTGCGCGGCATGGCGGGCGATGCGCCGGCAGGCCTCCGCCACCACCTCATCGGGTTGGGTCAGGCTGAGCCGCAGCCAGCCCCGCAGCGCCTGCCCGAAGCTTTCGCCGGGCATGACGGCGACGCTTTGCGCCTCCAGCAGCCCCGCGGCGAAGTCATGGCCGGAAAGCCCTGTCGCCCGCACATCGACGAGCGCGAACATTCCCGCCTCCGGCTTGTGGACGCGCAGGCCCGCCACACCATGCAGTTCCGCCGCGATCAGCGCGGCCCGGCGGGCGAAACGCTCCGCCATGCCGGGGGCCACCGGCGAGGGGGCGGAGACGGCAAGCGCCGTCATGTCGGCGATGAAAGGCTGGGAGCCGAAGAGCATGGTCTCCGACAGGGGCAGCAGGTGGTCGCAGAAGTCTTCCGGCCCGATGCACCAGCCGGAGCGGAAACCGGGTGCGGCATGGGATTTGGAGATCGAGGCGCAGGCCACCACCCGCTCGGCCAGCTCCGGCAGGTCGAGCGGCGAGACGAAGCGGGTGCCGTCGAAGACCAGCTCCTCATAGACCTCATCGGAGACGATCCAGAGGTCATGGGCCAGGGCGAGGCGACCGATCTCCTCCAGATCCTGCCGGCGCAGGACGGCGCCGGTCGGGTTGTGCGGGGTGTTGAGGAAGATCACCCGGCTTTGCGGGGTGATGCGGGCGGCGATGTCGGCGGCCTGCATCCGGAAGCCCTGCTCGGGGCGCAGCGGCACCGGCACCATGCGCGCGCCGGTCGCGGCGATGAGACCTTCGTAGGTGGCATACATCGGATCGCCGACCAGCACCTCGTCGCCGGGGGCAAGGAGCGTGTGCAGCACCGCGTAAAGCACGGTCTGCGTGCCGGGCAGGGTCATGACGTTGCGCGGCCCGAAGGCGCGGCCGCGGCGGGCCGTATAGCGGGCGGCAAGGGCATCGAGCAGCGCGTCCTCGCCGCGGCCGTTGGAATAGGCGGTGCGCCCGGCCATCATGGCGCGGGTGGCTTCGGCCAGCAGTTCGGGCGGGCAGGGGGCATCCGGCTCGCCGATGGTCAGCTCGATCACCTCGGCCCCGGCGGCCTGAAGGGCGCGGGCGCGGCCATGGATTTCCCATTTCGCGCCGCCAAGCCCGGCGAGGCGGTCGGTGACGGGGGCGTATCTCATGGCGCGGGTCCTTCTGGGGGCGGGGAGGAGGAGGGCAGGTTCGGCGGGTTGAGCGGCAGGCCGAGGATGGCGGAGACGGTGTGCAGGCCGATCCGCTCCAGCTCCCCCGGCGCGAAGCCTTCGGGCAGGGCGGAGCCTTCGAGCCAGAGCCCGTCGATCACCGCATTGCAGGCGATGGCATCGGCGCGGCAGCGGGCGGCATCGGCCCAGCGGGGCAGGTCGGCGATCAGGCCCTCCAGCCGGTCGCGGTAGGCATGGTAATTCTGCTCATGGATGGCGCGCATCCCGGCATCGGCGCGCACGGCGTTCAGAAACCCCGCCCAGAGGCCAAGCCGCAGCGGGTCCACCACCGGCGGGCGCAGGGAGCCGGCGACGAAGCCCGCGAGCCGTTCCGAAGCGGTCCAGCCTGCGCCATGGGTGTCGAGCGCCGCCCCGCTGTCGGCGGTCATGCGCTCCATCAGGCGGCGGTAGGCGGCGCGGGTCAGCTCGTCCTTGCTGGCGAAGTAATGACGGATGAGGCCCGGCGTCACCCCTGCCCGGTCGGCGATGGCGCGCACCGTGGCCGCCTGCGCGCCGCCCTCGGCCACCAGATCGAGCGCCGCCTCGATCAGCGCCTCCCGGCGCGTCTCTTCGCTTTCGCGCCGATAGGGGCGGCGGTCGCCGGGCATTGCAGGGGCCTTTGTTGTACATTTGGATAATTCAATATCACTATGCCAGAGGCGCCGCGCGATGCAAGTCCGATCCGGTGCGCTCAGCCGTCCGCCGGGGGGGCGGAGGCAGGCGGATGGGCCTCGTCTCCTGCCACGTCCTTGTGGATGATCACATCGGCCTGCGGATAGGCGGCGAGGATCGCCCGGCGCAGGCCCGCGCCGATGTCATGGGCCTGCCGCAGGCTCTGCGCCCCGTCCAGCTCGATATGGAGGTTGACGAAGACCTTGCTGCCCGCCGTCCGGGTCTTGAGATCGTGGAAGCCGTGAACCCCCGGCCAGGTCCGCGCGATCTCGCCGATGCCCTCGATCACCTCCGGCTCCGCCGCGCGGTCCATCAGCGCATCCCAGGCGCCCTTGCCGATGCGGAGGGCGCCGATCACCAGAATCCCCGCCGCCCCGAGCGCCACGATGCTGTCGATCTGGCCGAGCCCGAGCCGGGCCGAGGCCCAGAGCGAGATGATCGCGCCGACGTTCGGCACGAGGTCGCCCAGATAATGCAGCCGGTCCGCCGCAACCACGCGGCTGCCGGTCCGCCGCGCCACCCGCCCCTGCCAGAGCACCAGCCCCAGCGTCAGCGTCACTGAAACCGCCATCACCGCCATGCCCTGCCATTCCTCGCGCAGGGGCTGGTCCGCCGGGTTCAGCAGCCGCGCCACCGCCGCCCAGCCGATGATCCCCGCCGAGATCAGGATGAAAAGCGACTGCCCGAGCGCGGCCAGATCCTCCGCCGAGGAATGGCCGAAGGCATGGTCCTCGTCGGCGGGCCGCGCGGCATAGATCAGCGCCGCCATGGCGCCGAGGCTGACCATCAGATCCATGGCGCTGTCGGCGAGCGAGGCTGCGACCGACAGGGCGGAGGTGGCGCTGAGCGCCCAGAGCTTGAGCCCGACGAGCACCAGGGCCACCGTCACCGAGGCGAGGCTGGCCGAAAGATTGAGTCTGAGGGAGGGGGCTTGCGACATGGGCGGTCTCCGAAGCGGACTCCGGGCCTAGCAAGAGCGCCCGCGCCGATCAAGGGGGGGCCGGTTTCGCAGGGGTTGAAAGGGCCAAAGGACGGCGCGTATCCGGGGGCGCCATCGTTCCCTTTGCCGGGGAAGCCTCCGGCGGGGATATTTGTGCCAGTATGAAAGGGCTTTCTTCTCTTCTCAAATATCCCCCGCGGAGCGTCCGCGATCCCCGCCGCGCGGCATTTCCCGGCTATTGCACCACTTCGCCCGGATCGACGCCCCAGAGCGAGGTTTTCAGCACCCAGCCCTTCTCGCCCTGGACGTTGACCCGGCACCAGTCCGGCTCACATTCCAGAAGCCGCCCGATCACGCCCGTCTCCGCCTGGAACTGGACACCGGATTTCGCATCCGGGCGGGTGTAGAATTCGGCCATGTCCACGGTGACGAGCACCGAGCGCACCCCGGAGAGGAGCGAGTAATGGACCCAGCCGCCCATGCCCTCCGCATCCTCGACCCGCCGCCAGTTCTCATGCTCGGCGGTGATCCTGAGCGGCATCCCGGCGGTGGTGAACACCCAGTCGATGCGATGGGTCAGGCCGGGGCCGCGCCTTGCATTGCCCTCGCCGCCCTTGAGGCTGACATAGCGCGGGATCGGCAGGTTGGTGACGGCGCCCTTGGTCGGATCGCGCGGGATCCTTGCGGCGGCGGTCTCTTCCGGCGGCGCCGCGACCGATGCTGGATCGACGGGATCGGGGTTGGCGGCCGCACCCGCATCGGGCTCGACGGGAGCCGGCGCCGCCACCGGCAGGCCGGCCTCGTCGGTCAGAACGTCGCCGCCGATCTCGGGGGGGCGCGGGCGCGGGCGGGGCGACAGGGCGGGCGGCCCGGCCGGGGCTTCGGTGACGGTTGCCTCCTCCTGTGCGGCAACGGGCAGCGCGACCAGACCGCCTCCCAGCCCCGCCAGAAGCCCCAGCAGAGGCGCCATCATCCATGGCCTTGCCCGCGTCATTCCGCCTGCTCCCCGCGCCCGTCCTTGGCGCGACATTCTGCGCCGCCCATGGCGCAAGCCTCATGCGGGGCTTGTGCTGCGCTCCGCTTCCCGCCACCTTGCCACCAAGGACGCTGATTTGGAAGTGCAGGGAGGCCAAGATGCCCGCAGGACGCCTGAGTGTTGTCGTGACGCGACGCTTGCCGGAGCCGGTCGAGACCCGGATGAAGGAATTGTTCGACGTGGAGCTGCGCGATCCCGACACGCGCATGACCCGTGACGAGCTTGCCGCCGCCATGCGCCGCGCCGATGTGCTGGTGCCGACCATCACCGACCAGATCGACGCAGGGCTCATCGCGCAGGCGGGGGAGCGGCTGAAACTCATCGCCAGCTACGGGTCCGGCGTCGATCATATCGACGTGGCGACGGCGCGGTCGCGCGGCATCCTCGTGTCGAACACGCCGGGCGTGGTGACGGAGGATACCGCCGACATGACGCTCGCGCTGATGCTGGCCGTCACCCGGCGCATCCCGGAGGGGTTGCAGGTGATGCAGGCGGGCGAATGGCAGGGCTGGGCGCCGACCGCCTTTCTGGGCGGCAGGCTCGGCGGGCGCAGGCTCGGCATCCTCGGCATGGGGCGGATCGGTCAGGCGGTGGCGCGCCGCGCCCGCGCTTTCGGGCTTCAGGTGCATTACCACAACCGCAAGCGCCTGCGTCCCGAGGTGGAGGCGGAATTCGACGCGACCTGGTGGGAAAGCCTCGACCAGATGGTCAGCCGCATGGACATCCTGTCGATCAACTGCCCGCACACGCCCTCGACCTTCCATCTGATGAACGCCCGGCGGCTGAAGCTGATGAAGCCCACGGCGGTCATCGTGAACACCTCGCGCGGGGAGGTGATCGACGAGAACGCCCTGACCCGCGGGTTGCGCGCGGGCGAGATCGCGGGGGCGGGGCTCGATGTCTACGAGCACGGGGTGGAGGTGAACCCGCGTCTGCGCGAGCTGCCGAATGTCGTCCTGCTGCCGCATATGGGCTCGGCCACGCTGGAGGGCCGGATCGAGATGGGCGAAAAGGTGATCATCAACATCAAGACCTTCGCCGATGGCCACCGCCCGCCGGATCAGGTGGTGCCGGGGATGCTGTGACGCCGCTCCCGGATTAATTTCTCCGCCGCCCTGTTGAACCGCTGCCCGGCAGACCATAGATAGCCGCCAAAGCGGCAATGCCCGCTGGCCAACATAAAACAGCGACCGAGGGACCCTATGGAAATCTTCACTTACGAAGGGTTCATGGCCCTTTTGCAGGTCATTGGCATCGACCTCGTGCTGGCGGGCGACAATGCCATCGTGATCGGCCTCGCCGCCGCGGGCCTGCCGAAGGAGCAGCGCGCCAAGGCCATCCTCGTGGGCATCGGTGCGGCGACCATCATGCGGATCGGCTTCGCGCTGATCACTACCCAGCTTCTCGCCATCGTCGGACTTCTCCTTGCCGGGGGGGTGCTGCTCCTCTGGGTCTGCTGGAAGATGTGGCGTGAGCTGCAGGCCGACCACCACACCGCCAACCAGGCCGAAGAGGCGCTGACCGGGCAGGACCTGAACGCAGATGGCAGCATCGCCGCCGGCGCGCCGAAAAAGACCTTCGCCCAGGCCGCGTGGCAGATCGTCATCGCCGATGTGTCGATGTCGCTCGACAACGTGCTGGCCGTTGCGGGCGCGGCGCGCGAGCATCCGACGGTGCTGGTGATCGGCCTTGCCCTGTCCATCGCGCTGATGGGCCTCGCCGCCAGCTTCATCGCGCGGCTTCTGAACAAGCACCGCTGGATCGCCTATGTCGGCCTGCTGATCATCGTCTATGTCGCCCTGAAGATGATGTGGGAAGGCTGGGAAGAGGTGGAGCCGCTGCTCATGGGCTGGCTCGGCCACTAAGGCCTTCGGCCGGCGGCGGGCATTGCGCCCCGCTGCCGGCCCCGGAAGGGTCTGCCCCCCTCCAGACCTCTCCGCAGGACATTTTCCGTCAGAAATGGGGGCGGCGCCCCTCCGAGAACCTCCGCCCAGGCCCTTTCTTCTCTTTCCAAATATCCCCGCCGGAGGCTCCCCCGCCTCCGGCTTTCCCAGCTTTCAGAACCGATCCGCCCGGTAGGGCCGGATGTCCATCTCCGGCTCCCGCCCGCCGACCAGATCGGCCACGATGGCTGCGGTGACCGGGGCGAGCGTCAGGCCGATATGGCCGTGGCCGAAGGCATGGATCACCTCCGCCCCGCCGCGCGAGGGGCCGATGACCGGCAGGCTGTCGGGCATGGAGGGGCGGAAGCCCATCCAGTCGCGGTCCGGCGGGCCGAGATCGGGGAAGATCGCTTGCGCCCCCTCGATCAGCCGGGCGATCCGGTGGGGGGAGGGCGGGGCGGTCAGCCCGCCAAGCTCCACCGTTCCCGCGACCCGCAGCCGTCCCGTCATCGGGCAGAGGTAGAAGCCGCGCGAGGTCGGGCAGGTCGGGCGGCTCAGGCGCGGCGCGGCCATGTCCCATTCGACATGGTAGCCGCGCTCGGTGTCGAGCGGCAGGCGGTCCCCGGCACTGGCCGCAAGGCGCTTGCCATGCGCGCCCGTCGCAAGCACCACCTTGCGCGCCCGCAGATGCAGGCCCGGTCCCTCGACCAGAACGCCGCCGGTGACGCGGCTGATCCGCTCGGCGCGGGCGGGGAGCAGTTCTGCCCCGCGCAGAACCTGTGCCGCGAGCCGCCCGACCATTGCACCGGGGTCGGCGAGGAAGACCGCTTTCGGAAAGAAGGCCGCGCCGCCTTCGACCGCAGGCAGGCCCGGCTCCATCGCGGCAAGGGCCTCGGGGCCGATCAGTTCGGCGGCGATGCCGAGCGCGCGACGCCCGGCCATATCGGCCCCGGCAGCGCGATAGGCCGCCGAAGTCTCGTAGAGGTAAAGGCAGCCGCGTCGTTGCAGCAGATCCTCGCCGCCGATCCGGGCGGCGAGCGCCTCCCATCTCGGGCAGGCATCGGCGACGAGCGCGGCAATCGCCGCCGCATTGCGCCGCGCCGCTCCGGGCAGCGACTGGCGGGCGAAGCGCAGCAGCCAGGGCGCGAGCGCGGGCAGCGCCGCCCGCCGGATCGACAGCGGCGAATTGCGGTTGAAGAGAAGCGAGGGCAGGTTCCGCAGCACCTCCGGCGTGCCAACCGGCATCACCGCGTAATCGGCGATGGTCCCGGCATTGCCGTAGGAGGCCCCGCCCCCCGGCGGTCCCGGATCGACGAGCGTGACCTCATGCCCGCACGCCAGCAGCGCCCCGGCAACGGCAAGACCGACCACCCCCGCCCCGAGGACGGCGATTTCCGTTGAACGGGTCATCGGAACGCCGCCCCAGCGGGGGCCGGACGGGCAATATCGCCCATCCTACATGCAGGCGTCGTAAAGGGCGCGGGTGTTCTCGCGCGTCATCTCCACCGGGTTGCCGCCGCAGGACGGGTCTTCGAGCGCCATCTCGGTCAGCATGTCGAGATCCTTTATCAGCACGCCCATGTCCGACAGGTTCTGCGGAATGTTGAGCAGGCTCCGCAGTTCCATCACCTGATCGTGGAAGCCCGCGAACCCGCCGTCGAAGCCCAGATAGGCGGCGGCGGCGTTGATGCGGTCCTCGATCTTGTGGCGGTTGAACTCCAGCACCATCGGCATGACCACGGCATTGGTGGTGCCGTGATGGGTGCCGTAGACCGCACCGACCGGATGGCTGAGCGAATGGATCGCGCCGAGACCCTTCTGGAAGGCGACCGCGCCCATGGCGGCGGCCGACATCATATGCGCCCGCGCGTCGAGATCGTTCGGGTTGGCATAGACCTTCGGCAGGTTCTCGAACACCAGCCGCATCCCTTCCAGGGCAATGCCCTGCGACATCGGATGGTAGAAGGGGCTGGAATAGGCCTCAAGGCAATGGGCGAGCGCATCCATGCCGGTGCCGGCGGTGATGAACTTCGGCATCCCCACGGTCAGGGCCGGATCGCAGAGCGTCACGGCGGGCATCAGCTTCGGATGGAAGATGATCTTCTTCTTGTGGGTGGCGCTGTTCGTGAGCACCCCGGCGCGGCCGACTTCCGAGCCGGTCCCGGCGGTGGTCGGCACGGCGATGATCGGCGCGATCACCGAGGCATCGGCGCGGGTATACCAGTCGCCGATATCCTCCAGATCCCAGACCGAGAGATCAGCCTTCTGCCCGGCCATCAGCGCGATCATCTTGCCGAGGTCGAGCGCGGAGCCGCCGCCGAAGCAGATCACCCCGTCATGGCCGCCGGCCTTGTAGGCGGCGATGCCTTCGGCCATGTTGCGCTCGTTCGGGTTCGGGTCGACCTCGGAGAAGACCGCGCGGCCCATCCCGGCCTTTTCCAGCACATCGAGGGCGGCCGCGGTGATCGGCAGGCTCGCAAGCGCCTTGTCCGTCACCAGAAGCGGCTTTTTCAGCCCGGCGGAGGCGGCATGTTCGGCCAGTTCCGCGATGCGGCCGACGCCGAACTTGATCGCGGTCGGGTAGGACCAGTTGCGGTTCGGAACAGAATGGCTCATGGCTCAGACTTTCTTGAGGTGATAGGATTTCGGCCGGGTGACCGAATGGAACCCGAGATAGGACAGGCTGCCGCCGCGCCCGGTATCCTTGCAGCCGGTCCAGCACAGCGCCGGGTCGAGGTAGTCGGCGCGGTTCATGAAGACCGTCCCCGTTTCCACCTGTGCGCCGATCTTTTCGGCGGTGCCGTAATCCTCGGTCCAGATGGAGGCGGTCAGACCGTAGGGGCTGTCGTTCATCAGGGCGAGCGCTTCGGCATCGTCCTTGACCTTCATGATGCCGACGACCGGGCCGAAGCTTTCCTCGGTCATCACCCGCATGGAATGGTCCACGTTCACGAGGATCTGCGGCGCAAGGTAGGCGCCGCCGTCATCGGCGGGGAAAAGGGCCGGGTCGATCAGGGGCTTGGCTCCGGCGGCGACGGCCTCGGCGATCTGGTCGCGCACCACCTTGGCAAAGCGTTTGTTGGCCATCGGGCCGAGGGTGCTTGCCGCATCGAACGGATTGCCGAGCGTCAGGCCCTTGACCCAGGCCACCGACTTTTCGACGAAGGCGTCATAGAGGCTTTCATGGACATAGATCCGCTCGATCCCGCAGCAGCATTGGCCGGCGTTGAACATGGCGCCGTCCATCAGCGTATCGACCGCCGCATCGAGATTGGCATCGGCGCGGACATAGCCGGGGTCCTTGCCGCCCAGTTCCAGCCCGAGGGGGGTGAAGGTGCCGGCGGCAGCCTTTTCCATCGCCACCCCGCCACCGACCGAGCCGGTGAAGTTCACGAAGCCGAAGGAACGCTCCGCGATCAGCGCCTCGGTCGTGGCATGGTCGAGAACGACATTCTGGAAGACATCCTCCGGTACGCCGGCGGCATGGAAGGCCTCGGCCAGACGCTCGCCGGCCAGCATGGTCTGGGAGGCGTGTTTCAGCACCACCGTATTGCCGGCGATGAGCGCCGGGACGAGGGTGTTGATCGTGGTCAGGTAGGGGTAGTTCCACGGCGCCACGATGAACACGACGCCGACCGGATCACGGGCGAGGTAGCGGCGGAACTTGTCGCTGTCCTCCACCAGTTTCGGGGCGAGGGTTTCGGCGGCGATCTCGGCCATGTAGTCGGTGCGGGCATTGACCCCGCCGAATTCGCCGCCGAAGCGGGTCGGGCGGCCCATCTGCCAGGCCAGTTCCTCGACCACGACATCCTTCATCTCGTTGAGCTTCGCCACACCGGCCTTCACGAGGGCGATGCGGTCCGCCAGCGGGCGGGCGGCCCAGGGCTTCTGCGCGGCCTTGGCGCGGGCGACGGCGGCGCGGGCGGCTTCGGGCGTCAGGGGCGTGCGGGTCGCATAGACCGAGCCATCGACGGGGGAAATCAGTTCAATCGGTTTCATCTTGTCCTCGCAGGATGGGCGGGCGCCCATCATCCGGTTGATCCCGCGGGAGGGGCAGGGCGCCCGTCCCGCAGGGGTATGTTCGTGGACGGGCGGATTGCCCATCCCAAGGCATTGCCCGATCGCAGGACGGGCAATCTGCCCATCCACAAGGGGCCACCCCCTCAGGCGCGTTCGAGCAGGCGCTGGACCTCGAAATCGGTGACCACGCGGTCGGTTTCCGAAATCTCCCACTGGGCGGCGTGATGGTAATGGTCCACCACATCGTCGCCGAAGGCCGCGCGCAGCATGGCGGAGCCGTTCAGCGCCGCCGCCGCATCGCGCAGGTTGGTCGGGATGTTCCGCACGCCGCTCGCGTGATACATGTCGCCCTTCATCTCGGGCTCCAGTTCCATCTTCTTCTCGATGCCGTCAAGCCCCGCCGCAAGCAGGGCGGCGCAGCACAGATAGGGGTTCACATCGGAGCCGGGGATGCGGCACTCGACGCGCACCGCCTTGGTATGGGCGCCGCAGATGCGGAAGCCGGCGGTGCGGTTGTCGGCACTCCAGACCGCCTTCGTCGGCGCGAACATGCCGATGGTGAAGCGCTTGTAGCTGTTCACATAGGGCGCGAGGAAGGTGGTGATCGCCTCGGCATGGGCCAACTGGCCCGCGACGAAATGCTTCATCAGCGCCGACATGCCATGGGCGTCGTGGTGGTCGGCAAAGGCGGCCTCGCCTTCGAGCGTCCAGAGGCTCTGGTGGACATGGGCAGAGGACCCGGCCTTGCGGTGGTCGTATTTGGCCATGAAGGTCACGGACTTGCCCTTGGCATGGGCGATTTCCTTCACGCCCTGCTTGATGATCGCATGGTTGTCGGCGGTGTCGAGCGCGTTGGAATAGCGGTAGTTCACCTCATGCTGACCGGCATCGGCCTCGCCCTTGGTGTTTTCCACCGGGATGCCGGCGCCATAGAGCCCGTTCCGCACCTCGCGCATCAGCCCCTCTTCCTTGGAGGTCTGGAAGAGATGGTAATCCTCGTTGTAGGCCGAGATCGGTTTCAGCGCCGAAAGCCCGCCGTCGCGGAGGTTTTCATAGGAATTCTCGAAGATGAAGAATTCCAGCTCGGTCGCCATCATCGGCTCGAAGCCCATGGCGCGGGCGCGGGCGACCTGGCGCTTCAGGATGGCGCGGGGGGAGACGGAGACCTCCTCATGCGTTTCGTGGTCGAGCATGTCGGCAAGGCAGAGCGCGGTTCCGGGCAGCCAGGGGATGCGGCGCAGGGTGGAAAGGTCCGGCTTCTGGATGTAGTCGCCATAGCCGGTTTCCCAGCTCGTCGATTTGTAGCCGGGGACGGTGTTCATCTCCATGTCGATGGCGAGGAGATAGTTGCAGCAATGGGTTTCCTTGTAGCCGCTTTCGCAGAAGAAGGCGGCGTGGAAGCGCTTGCCCATCAGGCGCCCCTGCATGTCGACGGAGGCGACGAGAACGGTGTCGATCTCGCCGCGGGTCACGGCGTCTTTGAGGGCTTCAAGGGTCAGGTTTCCGGGCATGTGTTTGGCCTTTCTCGGTCAGAGGATCGTCGTTGCCCGAACTACGGGCGTTGAAAAGCATCTCACTTCGGCTGAGCGATCAGCCGCGCCCGCGCCCGCCTCCGAATTCCGGTTTGCGCGGCCAGCAATCGCAGGCGCCCGAGGCGGGTCCGGCGGGGAGGGCGGTCTGGTCCGGCATCCTTTGCGTCATGGCTCACCCCGCCTTCGCATGGACGGAAAGGCTCGTCAGGGCCGCGGACAGAACCGGGGCGAGCAGGTCCGCCATGGCGGCTTCGGCCTCCGGCGTGGCGATCAGGTCGTTGCGGATCTCCAGCATGGCATTGGGCAGCCCGTAGGGCGTCGCCTGAAGGCGCAGGGTATGGGTCACGTCATCGGCGGCAGAATAGGGGGAGTTCATCTCGGCGTTGAGACGGGTCTGCTTGCGGGCCTGGTTGTGGATGGCGGCGGCGAGGCTGGCATCCGCATCGTGGATGATGCCGAATTCCACCCGGCGCGGCTTGCCGAAATAGACCGGGGTGAAGCTGTGGACCGTGATGATCACCGGGCGCAGGCCAAGCGCGATGCGCCGCGCGATCAGCCCGTGGAGCCCGTTCACCCAAGGCAGATAGACCGCCTCCGTCCGCGCCAGACGTTCTTCCGGGGTCAGGGCGGCATTGCCGGGAATGTCGTGGATCTCCGACTTGGCGGGCATCGCCCCGGCCATGTCCGGCGCACGGTTGCAATCATAGACGAGCCGGCTCACGGGCGCGTGGATCAGCACCCCGTTCAGCCGCTCCGCCAGCCCGCGCGCCACGCCGAGCGCGCCGGGGTCCCAGGCGATATGCGCGGCCCGCTGTTCGGCCGAAAGTCCCAGATCGCCCCAGCGTTTCGGGATCGCCGCCGCCGCATGTTCGCAGACGAAGAGGAACGGCCCCGCGGCATCGGCATTTTCAAGGATGGGCGCATGGGCTTTGCCTGCGCTGTTGGGGCTTGCCGCGCACATTTGGTCGAGTCATCTCCCTTGTTTCGGGAAAGGCTCCCTCGCTGGACCCGTTCTGTCAAGATTGTTTCTTGGCTGCAAATCCTGTTACGATACTTACCGATACTTGCCGAGGCGGGAGGAGGGCGACATGGCCGGACAAGTCACGGTTGACGACCAGCTCAGGGCGGCGATGCCGGATCTGACCCGCGCGGAGCGTCAGCTTGCCAGCCATATCCTGCGCCATTATCCGATCTCGGCGCTCGGCTCGATCACCGTACTGGCCAAGGCGGCGGAGGTCTCGACCCCGACCGTGGTGCGGCTGGCGCAGAAGCTCGGCTACAAGGGCTATCCCGATTTCCAGGGGGCGCTGCGCGCCGAGGTGGAGGCGATGCTGGTCTCCCCCATCGCCAAGCACAATCGCTGGGCGGGCGGGGTGCCGGATACGCATATCCTCAACCGCTTTGCCGATGCGGTGATGGGCAATCTCCAGGCGACGCTCGGCCAGATCGACCATGCGGAATTCGACGCGGCGGCGCGGCTCCTGGCCGATCCGTCGCGGGCGGTCTATGCGATGGGCGGGCGTATCACCCATGCGATGGCCGATTACTTCACCTCGCTCATGCGGTCCGTGCGGATGTCGGTGACGCTTCTGTCGGAAAGCTCCTCAGGCTGGCCGACGGCGCTGGTGGACCTGAAGCCGGGCGATGTGCTGCTGGTCTTCGACATCCGCCGCTATGAAAATGCGGTTCTCCAGATGACGGAGATGGCGCGGGAGCAGGGGGCGGAGATCATCCTGATCACCGACCGCTGGGTCTCCCCCGCCGCCGCCCATGCCACCCATACGCTCGCCTGCCATATCGAGGCGCCCTCCGCCTGGGACAGCAATGTGCTGGTGCTGGTGCTGGTGGAAACCCTGCTTGCCGCGGTGCAGGACCTGTCCTGGGCCGAGACCGAGCCGCGGTTGAAGCGGCTGGAGGATCTTTATGCCCGTACGCGGGTCTTCCGGCGGTTCCGTTAGGGGGAGACCGGCGGGCGCCGCGCCCCGTTGCAGGCGCCGGAGGGGTTTTGCACCCCTCCGGACCTCCCCGCAGGATATTTGGGGCAAGATGAAAAGGGGGGCGTTCAGGCCCTCGCCATGGCCCTTGCCCCGACGAGGCCGTTGAAGACGACCGCCGCCGTCAGCACCGCGCCGCCGAGGAAGGTGCCGGCCGTCGCTTTCTCGTCCAGAAACAGCCAGACCCAGACCGGGGACATCAGCACTTCGATCTGCGACAGCAGGGTCAGCTCCGCCGCCGGGATCACCCTGGAGCCGAGCGTATACATCGACAGGCCGAGCCCGACGATGCCGCCGCCAAGCGCCATGGAAATGGCGATGTCGCGCGGCGAGAGCATCAGGGACTGGCCCTCCACCCCCTGCACTCCGGCGGCGACGACCATCGAAAAGGCGGCGCCGAGCAGGATGGCGGGCAGCATGTCCTCCAGCCGGTGCCAGCGCAGCGCGATGGTGAAGGCGGCAAAGCCGAGCGCCGAAGTCAGCGCCGCGATATTGCCGTCGAGCGCGCCGGCCGACAGGCCTTCGCGCACCATGATGAACATGCCGGCGACGGCGAGGGCGATGGCCGCCCATGTCGCCTGCCGCACCCGCTCCCCCAGGATCAGCCAGCCGAGGATGGCGGCGAAGAAGGGCGAGGCGGAAAAGAGGAAGACCGCATTGGCGATGGTTGTCGCCTGCATCGAATAGATCGAGCCCGCGAAGGCGAAGACGAGGCCGAGCCCGCCGATCACCCCGGCGATCCCGGCCTTGCGGAGGCTGGCAAAGGGCCTGCCGCGCGAGGAAAGGGTGATGAAGAGGAAGAGAACCGGCAGCGTCCCCGCCGAGCGCCAGAACAGGATCGCCCAGGTGGAGGTGCTGTCGATCTGCCGGATGATCAGGCCCTGGGTGGACCAGATCAGCCCCGCCAGCACCACCAGCCCCACGCCCAAGCCGTATCGCATCCGCCGCCCCCCCCCGGATCGCCCCGGTATTTCCGGCAGTCAACCGGCGGGGGAGGCGGGCGTCTGTCCCAATCCCGACCCCCGGCGCGGCAATTGCCGCCTCGGGTGGCCGCAACCCGGATCAGAGGTTGTCGGGCTGCGCCCGCACCGAGCGTCGCCCGAGGTCGGAAATCCGGTAGGGCGCGCCGCGCGCCGAGCCGATGAGCCGCCGGCGCCGCAGCCGCTGGAAAAGCGCCAGCGTGCAGTCGGACAGGATCATTCCGTCGCGGGTGATGCAGAGAACCGAGGTGATGCGTCCCGCGTCGTCGCGGTCATGGCGGATCATGCCGCCCTGTGCCAGCGTGTGCAGCACGCGCTGTTCGAGTTTCGAGATATTCATGGAAAGTGCCTGAAGCAAAGCCAAACCGCAGCGGTCGCAGCGGCAGGGCGCTGCGATCACCGCATCCGGGCGACCCTCGGGGGTCAGCTCAGCTTCCCGCACTCTCCGGCATCAAAGCTCCATTCCGCCGGTCAGGGCGGTCTTTTCCGCCTAACGCGCCTGTTCCCGCGGGACAAGCGGCGGGGCAGGTGGGGTTCAATATCCCGCCGACCTGTCGACCAGATGCAACAGCGGCTCCCCGGCGAGGCTGCGGCGGATGTTCTCGACCAGCACGGCGGCGGCGCCCCCGGCGCGGGTATCGGCGGCGATATGGGGGGTGACGGTGACGCGCGGATGGCGCCAGTAGGGGTGATCCCGTGGCAGCGGCTCCACCCGGAAGACATCGAGCGTGGCATGACCGATCCGGCCCGTGTCGAGTGCGGCCAGCAGGGCCTCATCCTCGATCAGCGGGCCGCGTCCTGGGTTGAGGATCGCAGCACCTTCGGCCAGCCAGCCGAGGCTGCGGGCGTTCAGGATGTTCTCCGTCTCCGGGGTTCTGGGCAGGAGCGTCACGACGATCTGCGCGCCGCGGAGGGCCTGCTCCAGCCCCTCCGCCCCATGCAGGCAGGTGACGCCCGGCACGGCGCGGGGCGAACGACTCCACCCCGTCACCGGGAAATTCAGCGCCGCGAGCGCTTGCGCGCAGGCCGCCCCGAGCGCCCCGAGGCCGAGCACCGTCACCGGGCGCTCCCGTGCGAGCGGCGGGCAGGTCGGGTCCCAGACATGGCCGGGGTTCACGATATGGCGGTCCATCCCGAGATGGTGGCGCAGGGCATGGCCGACCACCCATTCCACCATGCCTTCGGTCAGCCCCTCTTCGACCATGCGGCACAGGGGCTGGGTGAGCGTGGCATTGCCGACGATCCGCTCCACGCCGGCCCAGAGGCTGAGGACCGCCCGGCAGCGGGTGAAGGGGGTGAAATCCTG
>JAPUEK010000052.1 GCA_027492585.1 Paracoccaceae bacterium
CAGGAGGTGGTGAAGGTCATCAAGGCCCTCGCCGACGAGGGGCGCACCATGCTTCTCGTGACCCATGACATGAAACTGGCCAATGACGTCTCCGATCATGTGATTTTCCTGCACAAGGGCAGGATCGAGGAAGAAGGCCCGCCGGACCGGCTGTTCGGAAATCCGCAGACCGAGCGTCTTCGCGGCTTCCTTTCGGCGACGGCATAAGTAAGAACAAGAACACCAACCACCCAACAACAGGGGAAAACGATGAAAAAACTGCTACTTGCCACCGCTCTGGTTGCGCTTGGCGCGGGTATGGCTGCGGCCCAGACCGTCCGTCTGGGGACCGAGGGCGCCTATCCTCCCTACAACTTCGTCAACGACAAGGGCGAGGTTGCGGGCTTCGAGCGGGAACTGGGCGACGAGCTGTGCAAGCGGGCCGGGCTGACCTGCACCTGGGTCACCAACGAATGGGACAGCATCATCCCGAACCTGCAGTCGGGCAACTATGACGTGATCATCGCCGGCATGTCGATCACGCCGGAGCGTGGCGAAGTCGTCGATTTCAGCCAGCCCTACATCCCGCCGGCCTCTTCCGCCTATCTTGCCCTGTCCAAGGATGCGGATCTGAAGAGCGGCCCGGTCGCGGCGCAGACCTCGACCATTCAGGCGGCTTTCGTGGCTGAAAACGGCATGACCGTGGTGGAATACGCGACCCCGGAAGAAACCGTTGCCGCGGTGAAGAACGGCGAAGCCGTCGCCGTGCTGGCCGACAAGGACTATCTGAAGCCGATCGCCGACGAATCGGGCGGCGCGCTCGTGCTGCTCGACCGCGAGGAAGTGATCGGCGGCGGCGTGGGCATGGCCTTCCGCAAGTCGGACACGGAACTGCGCGGCAAGTTCGATGCGGCGATCAAGTCGATGAAATGCGACGGCACGCTGGATGCGATGATCGTGAAGCCCGAATACTTCGGCCCGGAGACCAAGGTCTGGGGCGAAGAAGGCAAACAGGGCTGCTGAGCCGATCGTGGGAAGGGGGCCGGACGGCGGCCCCCTTCCTGCTTCAGGCTGAGCCAAGGCTGAACCAGATTCCGAGCAAACGGGGGCCGCATGTTGTCGTCCTGCGCCGATCCGAAGGCGATAGAGGGCCTGTCCTGGCTTTTCTGCTATCTGACCTCGGGCAAGCATATTGATTTCTACTGGTCGTTCCTGACGGTCCTGTTGCTTCTGGCAATCACGGCGCCGGCAGCCCTCGGTTTCGGCTTCGTCGGGGCCACGGCGGCGCGGTCGCCCTTCCTGCCGGCCCGGATGCTCGGCAAGACCTATATCGCCATGGTGCGCGGCGTCCCTGACATCATCTACTTCCTGTTCTTCGTCATCGCGCTCGATCAGGCCATCGAATACCTGAAGTTCCTTGCCGTCTGCCCGGCCGGCTCCCCCCTGCCCTGGCAGGGGCTGGAATTCCGGGTCTGCCCGGAGGCGAAAGTGCCGCTCTCCACCTCTTCTGCCGGCTGGCACAAGGCCTATGGCTTCCTGCTGGCGGCCGTAACCTTTGCCATCGTCTTCGGCGCCTTTGCCGCCAACGTGCTTTACGGGGCGATGCAGGCGGTGCCGCGCGCCCAGCTTGAAACCGCGGAGGCTTACGGCATGAGCCACAAGCAGGTCTTCCGGCGGATTCTGGTGCCGCAGATGTGGTCCTATGCCCTGCCCGGCCTGTCGAACCTGTGGATGATCCTGATCAAGGCCACGCCGCTCCTGTTCCTTCTGGGCGTCAAGGACATCGTTTATTACGCGCGGGAACTGGGCGGATCGAAGACCCAGGCCTATGAGTTTCCCCATGGCGACTGGCGGCTTTACTACTTCCTCGGGCTGCTGGTCTTCTATCTCTGCATGACGCGGGTGTCGGAGATCCTGCTCGGCAAGCTGGCGGGCCGGTTGTCCAGGGGACAGGCCACGGCGGCCGGCGAAGCAATGCGAAAGGCCGCAGCATGAGCATGACCTGCTGGGAAACCATTCAGGCTTACGGCCTGCGCTCCATCGGGATCGGCGAGAACCTGCTGCCGAAGACCGACTTCACCCTCTGCCAGCAGTTCACGCTGATCGGTTCGGGGTTGATCTGGAACGTCTATTTCGGCGTGCTGTCGCTGGCCTTCGGCTTCTTTCTGGCCAATGCGCTCGCCCTTGCCAAATCGGCGCGCAGCCCCTGGCTCCGCAAGCCCGCCGAATGGTTCATCTTCGTCTTCCGCGGCTCGCCGCTCTTCATCCAGTTCTTTCTGGCCTACGAGGCGCTGGTCATGCTGCCCCGCGCCGGGATCGAGATCTTCGGCATCACCATCGCCACAAGCTGGACCACCAAGGCCTGGGCCGGCGCTCTCTTCGTGATGTTCCTCAACACCGCCGCCTATTCGGCCGAGATCTTCTACGGCGCGCTGCGGTCGATCCCCAAGGGCGATCTGGAGGCGGCGGATGCCTATGGCATCTCCGGCTGGCAGAAGTTCCGGCGCATCCAGTGGCCGACCATGCTGCGGCTCGGCTGGCCGGGCTATACGAACGAGGCGATCTTCCTCTTCCATGCCACGACGCTGGTGTTCTTTTCGAGCTTCCCCGCCTTCTCGCAGCGGGGTGATGCGCTCTATTACGCCAATTTCTTCGCCGACAAGACCTTCAACCCCTTCATCCCCTATCCGATCGTCGGCTTCTACTTCATCTGCATCACGCTGATCGTGACCATGGTCTTCGGGGCGGTGAACCGAAGGCTGAACCGCCATCTCCCGCAGAACCTGAAAAGCAGAATTCGCTTGCGTCCTCAGCTTGTCCGATAGTAGGCTGAATTTGATCAAATTGGGGCCGGGCCATTTCGGCCCCCCCGCGTTGATCGGAACACAGGGATAGGATCAAGGGCATGATCCGTAACCTGCCTGCCGGAACCATGACGGGCTGGCGCGTGGGACGCATCGCCCCTCCTGATGCAGATGATGAAAGACTGGCTCAGAAAGCACCCCGATGTCCGCACCATTCGCGTGGCGGCAGCGGATTTGAATGGCCAAGCGCGGGGCAAACGTGTGCCGGCCCGCTTTGCCGACAAGGTCGTGAAGGATGGAACGCGCTTCCCCTTCTCGGTCCTGAACCTCGACATCTGGGGCGAGGATATCGACGACAGCCCGCTCGTCTTCGAGCAGGGCGATCAGGATGGCGTCCTGAAACCCACCGAGCGCGGCTTCATGCCGATGCCGTGGCTGGAGGCGCCGACAGCACTCCTTCCGATCTGGATGTTCCGCGAAAATGGCCAGCCCTATGAGGGCGATCCCCGCCATGCGCTGCGCGCCGTGGTGGACCGCTTCAAGGCCCGCGGCCTGACCCCGGTCTGCGCCATCGAGCTGGAGTTCTTCCTGATCGACGACAGCGGCAAGACCATGCAGGTCCCCGCCTCCCCCCGCTCCGGCAAGCGGCGCAAGGCGGCGGAAACCCTGTCGATCCGGGCGCTTGACGCCTTCGACACCTTCTTCACCGACCTTTACGACGCCTGCGAAGCGATGGACATTCCGGCCGACACCACCACGTCGGAAACCGGGCTTGGCCAGTTCGAGGTGAACCTGATGCATTGCGATGACCCCTTGCGGGCCGCCGATGATGCCTGGCTTTTCAAGATGCTGGTGAAGGGGCTGGCGCGGCGCCACGGCTTTGCGGCAAGCTTCATGGCCAAGCCTTATCCCGAATATTCCGGCTCGGGCCTGCATACCCATTTCAGTCTGATCGACGAAAAGGGCGGCAATGTGTTCGACAGCGGCGGGCCGAAAGGCACCGCGCTGCTGCGGCAGGCGGTGGCGGGCTGCCTCAATGCCATGCACGATTCCGCGCTGATCTTCGCGCCCCATGACAACAGCTACGAGCGGCTGGTGCCGGGCAAGCACGCCCCCACCTCCATCGCCTGGGGCTATGAGAACCGCACGACGGCAATCCGCATCCCCGCCGGCAGCACCGCCGCCCGGCGGATCGAGCATCGGGTGGCCGGGGGCGACGTAAACCCCTATCTGATGCTGGCCGCTATCCTCGGCGCCGCCCTTGACGGCATCGAGAACGAGATGGACCCGCCCGCCCCCATCGTCGGCAATGCCTATGCGCTGGAGGATCTGCCGCAGATCCCCGACAACTGGGAACATGCCATCGACGCGCTCGAAAACTCCGCCATCGTGCCGCGTTTCCTGCATCCGGAGCTGATCAAGAACCTGATCTCCACCAAGCGGCAGGAACTGCATTACATAGGTGAGCTGACCGAGCAGGAGCGGGTCGAGCTCTATCTCGATACGGTCTGACCTCAGAAAGGCAGAGGGCGGGGCGCGCCCTGCCATTTGATCAAATCCCGCAACTCCCCCCTTGACCGACCGGGGGGGCGTTGCGCTACCCTTCCTTCAGGCAAAGCGGAATTTCCATGCTGATCGGCATCCTGCAAACCGGGCTTGCGCCCGAACTGCTCGCCCCCGAAATGGGCGACTACCCCGATATGTTCGCCCGGCTCCTGGACGGCCACGGCTTCACCTTCCGCACCTGGCGGGTGGTGGAGGGGGAGTTTCCCACCTCTGTCACCGAATGTGACGGCTGGCTGATCACCGGCTCCCGTCATGGCGTCTATGAGGATCATCCGTGGATTCCCCCGCTCGAAGCCTTCATCCGCGCGAGCTTCGCCGCCCATGTTCCGATGGTCGGCATCTGCTTCGGCCACCAGATCATCGCGCAGGCCATGGGCGGCAAGGTGGAACGCTATGCCGGCGGCTGGGCGGTGGGCGCCACCCGCTACGATTTCGGCGGCGAGCCGGTGACGCTCAACGCCTGGCACCGCGATCAGGTGATCACCGCGCCGGAAGGCGCGCGGGTCATTGCCAGCAACGATTTCTGCACCAATGCGGCGCTTCTCTATGACGACCGCGCCTTCACGGTGCAGGCCCATCCCGAGTTCCGCCCCGAATTCGTCGATGGCCTGATGAAGACGCGGGGCAAGGGTCTGGTTCCCGATGAGGTGATGGCCGAGGCCGCACAGCATCTGGCCGATCCTTTGCAGGACAAGACCATGGCGGGCCGGATCGCCGCTTTCTTCAAGGAACCCCGCGTCTGACGCGCGGGGGCAACCCGAACCAACAGTGTGAGACATGTCCAAGTGGACCGATCAGCTGCCCGAGGCAGCACGCGAATATATTGGCGACCGTCGTGTGGATGAGGTGGAATGCGTGATCGGCGACATTGCCGGCGTCGCCCGCGGCAAGGCGATGCCAGCCGCGAAATTCGCCCATCAGGCCAATTACTTCCTGCCGAATTCGATCTTCCTGCAAACGATCACCGGCGAATGGGCGGACAATCCCTTTGACGCCTTCACCGAGCCGGACATGATCCTGGAGCCGGATTTCACCACCGCCACCGCCGCCCCATGGACGGCGGATGTGACCTTGCAGGTGATCCATGACGCCAAGGACCAGCAGGGCAATCTCGTCCCCTTCGCGCCGCGCAACGTGCTGCGCCGCATCGTGCAGCTTTACGCCGATCAGGGTTGGACGCCGGTAGTGGCGCCGGAAATGGAGTTTTTCCTGACCGCCCGCAACATCGACCCGAACCAGCCGGTGATCCCGCCGATGGGCCGCTCCGGCCGGCGGGCGGCGGGCAAGCAGGCCTATTCCCTTTCCGCCGTCGATGAATACGGCAAGGTCATCGACGACATCTACGATTTCGCCGAGGCGCAGGGGCTGGAGATCGACGGCATCCTCCAGGAAGGCGGCGCCGGCCAGATCGAGCTGAACCTCGCCCATGGCGATCCGGTGCGGCTGGCCGATGACGTGTTCTTCTTCAAGCGCCTGATCCGCGAGGCGGCTTTGCGCCACGACTGTTTTGCCACCTTCATGGCCAAGCCGATTGCCGGCGAACCGGGCAGCGCCATGCACATCCATACCTCTGTGGTGGACAGCAAGACCGGCAAGAACATCTTCGCCGACAAGAAGGGCGGCGAGACCGAGGCTTTCCTGCATTTCATCGCCGGGATGCAGAACCACCTGACCGGGGCGATCGCGGTGCTGGCGCCCTATGTCAACAGCTACCGCCGCTACGTCCCGGATTTCGCGGCACCCATCAACCTCGAATGGGGCCGCGACAACCGCACCACCGGGCTTCGCATCCCGATCTCCGCCCCCGCCGGGCGGCGGGTGGAAAACCGCCTGCCGGGGATGGATTGCAACCCCTATCTCGGCATCGCCGCCACGCTCGCCTGCGGCTATCTCGGCCTGATGGAGAAGAAGGAACCGCGGCCGGAATTCACCTCCTCCGCCTATATCGACAGCGACGACATCCCGACCAACCTCGGCGATGCGCTGGACCTGCTGGAGGAGGATGCAGCACTTTGCGCGGTGTTCGGGACCGAGTTCGTCAAGGTCTACGATTCTGTAAAGCGCAATGAATACAAGGAATTCCTTCAGGTCATCTCCCCCTGGGAGCGCGAACATCTGCTGCTGAACGTATGAACCTGCTTCATGCCAATGACCGGAGGGGGGAATATCCCCCCTCCTATTATGCCGCGACGCGGACCGATCTTGCCCCCTTCCCCGAGCTGCGCGGCGAGGTGCGGGCCGACATCTGCATCGTCGGCGGCGGCTATACCGGGCTTTCGGCGGCGCTGCATCTGGCCAAACGGGGCCTCGATGTGGTGCTGCTGGAGGCGCATCGGGTGGGCTTCGGCGCCTCCGGGCGCAATGGCGGGCAGGTCGGCTCCGGCCAAAGGCAGGACCAGATCTGGCTTGAGAAGGCGGTGGGGCGCGAGGATGCCCGCAAGCTCTGGGATCTGGCCGAGGATGCCAAGACGCTGCTGAAGGATCTGATCCGCGACCATGACATGCCGGTGCGCTTTCACCCCGGCGTTGCCCATGCCTGCTGGACCGAGGCGGAGGTGCGCGACACCCATGCCTATGCCGAAAAGCTGGAACGCGATTATGGCTACCGCCATCTGGAGCCGCTGGACCGGGACGGTATCCGCCGGCTGATCGGCTCCGCCGTCTACAAGGGCGGCGAGGTGGACCGCGACGCGGGCCATGTCCACCCCCTGAACTATGCCATCGGGCTGGCGGCAGCGGCGGCAAAGGCGGGCGCGCGGCTGCATGAATTGTCGGAGGTCCATCACATCACGCCGGGGGCAAAGCCCGTGGTGCAGACCGGCCAAGGCCGGGTCGTCTGCGATCAGCTGATCCTTGCCGGCAACGGCTATCTCGGCGGGCTCGACCGCAAGATCGCGGCGCGGGTCATGCCGATCAACAATTTCATCCTGGCGACCGAGCCTCTGGGGGAACGCGCCGCCGAAATCCTGTCGGAACCCGTCGCTGTGGCCGATACGAAATTCGTGGTGAATTACTGGCGGCTGTCGGAGGACAACCGGCTTCTCTTCGGCGGCGGGGAGAGCTACGGCTACCGCTTTCCCGATCTGATCCGCACGGTCAGGAAGCCGATGCTGGAGGTCTATCCCCAGCTTGCCGATGCCCGGATCGACTATGCTTGGGGCGGGACGCTGGCAATCACCCTGAACCGGATGCCCTGCTTTGCCCGGCCCGCGCCGAATGTGCTCTCGGCCTCCGGCTATTCGGGGCATGGGGTAGCGATGGCGACGCTGGCCGGCAAGCTTCTGGCCGAGGCGGCGGCGGGGCAGTCTGCCGGTTTCGACCTGATGGCCCGCCTGCCCCAGCCGCGCTTTCCCGGCGGCGTGGCGCTGCGCTGGCCGCTGCTGGTGCTGGCGATGACCTGGTATTCGCTGCGCGACCGGCTGGGCGTTTAGGGGCTGCAGGCGGAGGCCCCCCTCCCCATCCCTCCCCCACAAGGGGGAAGGGAGGCGCCATATGCCAGAGGACATGCGGTTGGAAATGAGGTGCTTCCCCCCCCTGGTGGGGGAAGGAGAGGGTGGGGGGCGACCGCCGACTCTGGCAGAGTCCACCACGACTGTCACGCCGTCAGGCCCGCCCCCTCCGCCAATGACCCCAAAGGCCTCCGCTCTTCGTGGCAGAGGCAAGGCGACCGCCCAACCTGGCAGAGGCCATCGCCCCCGACACGCAACCGAACTCCCGCCCCTCGCCGGTGGCCCCAGAGGCCGCCGGCCAGCCCCGCCCCCCCCGCAAGGGCGGGGCTTCACCCCCACCGGGGCGGGCGCCGGCCTCTGGGATCGCCCGAGACAAGCGGTCTCGCTCACCCGTTCCCACACGGGAGGGAAAACGCGGATCGCGTTTTCTGCTCCGCGCGAGGCTTGGCCGTAAGCTTACACCGCAAGCGCGCCCCTCGCCCCGCGCCCGCGGGTTCCGCAGCGCCCCCGGACCCTCCCCCCCATCGGCGGATTTCGCCGGAGGACGGCGATTGTCACTAGCCTGACATGCCCCCCGAGTTTAAAGCTTTCCTGAAGATGAGTTTCAGGAAAGCTTCACGAATGACTGCTGACGGTCAGACCCTCGCCCCCAATGTCCATGAGGCCGAACCGATCCCCGAGGCCGCCCGCGCCGAGATCGACCGGCTGCTCACCTCGGGCGATCTCTTCCGCTACACCGCCGCGCAGGGCGCGCCTGTCTCGCTGCTGGAAGAGGAATTCGCCGCCCTGCTCGGCAGCCGCTATGCGCTGGCCGTGGCCTCCTGCTCGGCCGCGCTATTCCTGTCGCTGAAGGCGCTCGACCTGCCGCGCGGTGCGAAGGTCCTCATCCCCGCCTTCACCTTCGCCGCCGTCCCCTCCGCCGTCGTCCACGCCGATTGCGTGCCGGTGCTGGTCGAGGTCGGTGACAATTACCGCGTGGACATGGCCGATTTCGAGGCGAAGCTCGACGGGGCCGCCGCCGTGATGATCAGCCACATGCGCGGCCACACCTCCGATATGGATGCGATCATGGCGCTCTGCGAGGCGCGCGACATCCCTGTGGTCGAGGATGCCGCCCACAGTCTCGGCACCGAATGGAACGGCCGCAAGATCGGCACGATCGGCAAGGTCGGCTGCTTCAGCTTCCAGTCCTACAAGCTCGTCAATGCCGGCGAAGGCGGGATTCTGGTCACCGACGATCCCGAGATCGCCGCGCGCTGCGTGATCATGTCCGGGGCCTACGAAACGAACTGGAAGAAGCATCCGGGGATGCAGAACAGCTACATGCTGTGGCAGAACAAGCTGCCCCTCTACAACATGCGGATGCAGAACCTTTCCGCCGCGGTGATCCGCCCGCAATTGCCGGAGGTCGCGGGCCGTGTCGCCAAGGGCCGCGCCGGCCATGACCGGGTGGCGGAGCAGTTGAACCGCTCGCCCTTCCTCGCCGTCCCCCCTGCCCTGCCACCGGAGGAACGCGCGCCCGATTCCATCCAGTTCAACCTCACCGGCGACTGGACCGATGCCCAGGCGCTCGCCTTCCAGTCCGAGGCCAGGCAGCGTGGCGTCACCGTGCAGGTCTTCGGCCTCTCCGAAGGCAATGCCCGCGCCTTCTGGAACTGGGAATTCCTCGGCCCGGCCCCGGACCTGCCCAAAACCCGCGCCATGCTGATGCGGGCCTGCGACGTGCGGCTCCCGACGCGGCTGAGCGAGGCGGAGCTGGATTTCATCGCCGATGCCGTCGTCGCCTCGGCGCAAAGCGTCAAGGGCCGACGGGCCGCATAAATCCTGCCGCTACCGCATTTTTCCCCTTGCGGCGGCGCGGCGGCTCGCATATCTGACCGCCATCCAGACGGTGCGGGCGTAGCTCAGGGGTAGAGCATAACCTTGCCAAGGTTAGGGTCGTGAGTTCGAATCTCATCGCCCGCTCCAGTTTGGATTGAGGATACAGAGACTTAGACAAGGCCGCCTTCGGGCGGCCTTTCTAGTTTCGTTCCAGCGGAACGGAAACCCCTCAATCTCGCCCCTTTCGGGCCAGGTTCCTGCGGCGGGGTATCGTCCCTGTCGAAAGACATGCGGAGCCGAGGAAGACCATGGGAAGACCGGCGAAGTACGAAGAGCCGGCGGCATCCGGGAAGTGGTCCGGCAAGATCGGATCACCGGGGCGAAAATGCGCAAGTGCATCGGGACCACCGACAAGGCCAAAGCGGGGGCAACCCGCCGCAAGATCGCAAGCGAGTTGCTGATACCCCAGGAAGAGTCGCCGCTTCTGTCGGACGTGATCGACTTACACTTGAAGAACCTCGCCCGAATGAAACCGGACCGGAACCACGTTCGCGCCGAAAATTCCCTGCGGCCCATCTGGGCCACCTGACCGCCGATCAGCTATCGCAGGATCACATTGACGAATATGCGCGCTGGCGGCGCGGCGCGACGATGGTTGTCGAGGGCGGCAAACCGATCAGCATGAGTGCGAGCAGGTTTTTCATGCTTCCAGTTCCTCCGATGGGACGGAGATGCCAGAAGCCGCCAACCTCTGGGTGATCAGCGTCCTCATGGTGATGTCGTGAGTCAGAGCCTCGAACCCCTGGAATTTGCGCTCCCCGATGCTAGGGCAGGTCGAGGTGGGCTTCGGGGCGCCGACCGATTTTTGCTTTACGGTCCTGATCTATACCAGCCCTCCGGCATGCGGGGGATCACGTAACGCAAGAACAGACCAACACCACCTGAGAACAGCATGAAAGGCGAAAGGAGCAGAAAGCCGATCAGCCCGTCGAACCAGGTTGTCGAGTAGTCCGACGCCACCCATGTGCCAAAGACCATGCCTGCAACGATAAATGCCGCCATCCCCAGCATGAAGGTCAACGCCCGCCGCCAGCTCTCGACCGAACGGCCCCACGCGCCCCGGACCGCCCCGCAGGCAGGGCAGATGGACGCCTCGGCGTGGATTTCTGTCATGCAATGCGGACATTGCGATGGCATGGCGGCCTCCTCGACGCCGAATGTATCTTAAAACAGGTAGAGTTAAAAGCATCGGCGCACAGTGGCACTGTGCATGAAGGCCACCCCCTGCGAGACATCGTGGCGCGCAACATGCGCAGGCTTCGGGCTGAGCGCGGCTGATCGCAGGAGCATCTGGCGCACGAGTGTGGGTTAAACCGGACCTATCTCAGCGCGGTGGAGCGGTCTGAGCAGAACATCTCCATCGACAACCTCTATCGGGTCGCGCAGGGGCTCGGTGTCGAGGGCTGGATGTTGCTCAAGGGGGAGTGATCCCGAACTCACGGGATGCTGCCGCATCCCTCGGATTTTGTGGCGGCGGCTGTTCGGTCATGATGGCTTTAGGGTGCCGATCCTCTGCCATCCCGACCGGCTGTGGTGTTCTACGCGCTGGCAGACTACAGTACCTGCCACTATCCGAACACCCCCGAGTTCCATACAGCTTATGCCGAAGCGATCAAATTGTCCAAGCCTGCACCCTATATGACGTCAGCAATGGTCGATGACTTCCTGAGCAGCCCCCATATGCTCACGAAGAGAGAGGGCACAGGCGGACTACCGAAAATGGGCGTTACGCTTTGCCGAGGCGTTCAAGGATGATCCTGCGGCCATCTTTGAAGAGCCGGAACACGAGGTGAAGTGAACGAGTGGTACACCCAATGGGCGCATTCCCCTAAGCAGTACGACTATGCTGGAACCGTGGTGACAAGCATCCTGAACTGGGCGCGGAAAGACGCTGGCAAGATCAGGCAGCATCATTGTGCCGGTTTCACGAAGGTCTATGAGGTCGATCGCTCGGAAATCGTCTGGACCAAGGCGCAGCGGGCGGCGGTATGCGCTATTGCGTCCGAGTGGGTTTGCCGGATCCTGACCGTCGCCTGTGAAACTGGCCTGCGGGCGGGCGATCTGATCCGGCTTTAATGGTCGCATATCGAGGAGGCCCCGAAGGGGCGACGCATCCGGGTCCGGACCAACAAGCGCAATCGGACGGCAACAATCCTGGTAACGCCCGAGATGGGGGCGATCCTTGATGCCACCCCACGCGACCGGCGACTGATCCTGACCAATGCAAGCGGTAGCCCTTTGACCACACACAGGGCTTCCGAGGGTCTGCTTCAGTGGCGGGATAAAGCCGGATTGACACCCGAGGCTCTGGGTTATGATCTGCGCTTGCAGGATGCCCGCAACACTGCGGCCACCCGGCTTCTGAATGCTGGCCTGTGGCTGGCGGAGATCGCGGCGCACATGGGATGGAGCGTCCGCCATGCGGCGGCGATCATAGAGCACTATGCACGGGTTTCCCCCGACGAGTCAGACGCTGTTCTGGTCAAGCTGGCACTCGCGAAAGGGTGTGCAGCGTGAACAAAACTGTAAACAGCGGCGCCGATTAGCAGAAAGGAGAGGCGCAAGTGCTTGAAAAGACTTGGAGGCGGGTACCGGAATCGAACCGGTCTTCACGGATTTGCAATCCGCTGCGTAACCTCTCCGCCAACCCGCCGCCGATGAGGTAGGGGAGACATAGCCAAGGGGCGGGGGTTGTGCAAGGGGCAGTTTCTGGGGTTCCCTTGGCCCCAGCCACCCGGTCCTTGCCATGGCAAGCCGCCCCCTAGGGCAGGATGTCTCTGATACTTTGCGGAAAACTGGAGCGGGCGATGAGATTCGAACTCACGACCCTAACCTTGGCAAGGTTATGCTCTACCCCTGAGCTACGCCCGCGCTCCTTGGGGTGGTGTTTAGCGGGGAGGGGAGGAGGGTGCAAGAGGGAATTCCGTGCCGATCACTCTCTGCACCTCTTGCCAGCCCTATAGGATGCCGGAGCCAAATCTCGCGCAACCGAGAAGTGCGAAAGGTCAACTCCCTGCCCCCGGATGCTCTCGGAGCGATGCGTTGAGAAGCGCCTGTGACCCTATCCCTCCGGGCCAAAAAGCAAAAGGGCGCCCGAGTAACCGGTGGAAGTACTGGAGCCGGATGGGGGTGTTTACCCGAATGATGCACGGCCTGGCTTCGGACGCTGCCGACGAGAAGACGATCATGATTGATGCGACCTATCTGAAAGCGCACCGGACGGCCTCCAGCCTGCGGGTGGAAAAGGGGCGCGGACGGCTGATCGGCCGCCCCGAAGGCGGCATGAACACAAAGTTGCATGCCTTTGCCGATGAAGTCGTCACCGTTCCCGTGCCGCCGCTGATCGACGTTGAGATATTCGAGGCGGTGCAGAATCGCCTGAAGGTCAACAATCCGAAGGTGACGCCGCCGCGCGTCGTCAGCGGCCCGAACCTGCTGACCGGCATTTGCTATTGCGGCAATTGCGGCGGGGCCATTGATCCTCCCCCACTGAAGTGTTTCGCCGATATGTTCAGGAAACGGAGGACCGAGAATGGCAAACAAGCGACCGAAGCCGGAAGAGATTGTCTCGAAGTTGCGGCAGGTTGAGGTTCTGATGGGGCAAGGTCTGTCCCGTCTAGACGCGATCCGGTGGATCGGTGTCGTCGAACAGACCTATTACCGCTGGCGCATCCGTTCCGACAACGGCCCGGAATTCATCGCCCAAGCCGTTCGGGACTGGATCAGCGCCGTCGGGGCAAAACGGCTTACATCGAGCCCGGATCTCCCTGGGAGAATGGTTTCGCGTGTTCTCTCGAACCAATGGCGTTCACACGCTCAGTGCGAAAGCTTCAACGCCCGTTTCCGCCACGAAATGCTGAACGGAGAAGTCTTCTGCAGCCTCCGCGAGGCACAGATCCTAATCGAGCAAGGGAGGAAGCATTACAACACGAAACGGCCACACAGCGCATTGGGCTATTCCTCAAACCCAACGCAGATCAAAGAAAGAGCAAGCCTATGCACGCACTGAATGATACAGAATCCAAGTCCGACGATGTTCACGATCAAGGAGACGATGGCTCCCCGGCCAAGACCCAACATCAGAGACCATCCTTCACACGCTGCGACGATCCCATTGCTAGATTGCCGTTTATCGGGCACTGGCTCCTGAGCATTCTGCTGTGCCCCCCGATAACTTGTCCATCTGATGCTAGAGTCCGGCCCAAT
>JAPUEK010000053.1 GCA_027492585.1 Paracoccaceae bacterium
CATCGACCAGCAGGCAGACGCCATCGACCATGTTCAGGATCCGCTCCACCTCGCCGCCGAAATCGGCGTGGCCGGGGGTGTCGACGATGTTGACGCGCACGCCGTTCCATTCAACCGAAGTCGCCTTGGCCAGAATGGTGATGCCGCGCTCGCGTTCGATGTCATTGCTGTCCATCGCGCGTTCGGTGGTGGCCTGCCCCTCGCGGAAGGTGCCGGACTGTTTCAGGAGTTCGTCAACCAGCGTGGTCTTGCCATGGTCGACGTGGGCGATGATCGCGATATTGCGGAGTTCCATAGGGGCTTTCGCTGGGATCTTGGGGTTGCGCGGGGCTTACAGGGTTTTCCGCGGCATGACCAGAGGGGAAGGCGCAGAAGCATCCGTCCTCAACCCGAGGCTGTCGGGCGGGGCAAGAAATGCAGTTCTGGGCTGAAAATTCACACGATGGTCAAAACTTTGCCAGAATCGCGTCACACCCTGACCGGATTAACCCAGCTGCTGGCCCGACCCGCCAGGCACTTTCTTCGGCGGATTTAGGGTATGCGGCTCCATATCGGAAAGGAGTTGTATCATGAACTGCACATTTGGATCATCGAACGTCTTCTGCCGCGTCGCGGTTGTCGTGATTGGCGCGGCCTTTGCCCCGGCGATTGCCCAGGCCGACCTTCTCAGCATCGGCCCGACGGCGGGCGGTGGGCTGGGCATCGGCGTCAATGCCGGGGTCGCTACGGCCGGGGTGACAATCGGAGGCGGTTCGGTTGCGAACGTCAAGGCTGATGTCGGCGGGCTGGATGCCAGAGCCAATGTCGGCGGCGCCTCGGGCGTCACCGCCTGTGTCGGCAATTGCAGCACCGCGACCACCCCCGGAACCCCCGGCGGTCCGGGAAATCCGGTCGTTCCCGGCACGCCCGGCACACCCGTGGCGGAAGCGCCGGCGGGGACCAAACTGCCGGTCGCGCCGAAACATCTGGCCTGCGCCCAGGCCAGCGGCAACACCACCGCCTTCAACGGCTATCCGTTGCAGGACAAGGACGGGCGGGTTCTGGGGGTCATCCACAGCGCCGAGCTGGACGGCAAGGCGCGGATCAGGTCGGTCTCGATCCAGAACGTCAAGAAACAATGCACCTTGATCAGCCGGACGAATTTCACCGTCGCGGGCTACGCGATCACCGGCGCCTTCGACGCCAGAAAATCGGGCATGGTCTTCACCAACTGATCCGCGGCGGCGGACATGAAGAAGGGGGCCGGTCAGGCGACCGGCCCCCTTTCGATACGCAGCCCCATGCTCAGCCGGCGAGGGCCTTGTTGAGGTATTCATCGACCTTTTCGAGATAGCCCATGGTGGTGAGCCATTTCTGGTCCGGCCCGACGAGAAGGGCGAGGTCCTTGGTCATCCAGCCATCCTCGACCGCATCCACGGTGACCTTTTCCAGCGTGGTGGCGAAGCGGAGGAGTTGCTCGTTGTTGTCGAGCTTGGCGCGGTGCTTCAGCCCCCCGGTCCAGGCGAAGATCGAGGCGATGGAGTTCGTGGAGGTCGCCTTGCCCTTCTGGTGTTCGCGGAAGTGGCGGGTGACGGTGCCATGGGCGGCCTCTGCCTCCACGGTCTTGCCATCGGGGGTCATCAGCACCGAAGTCATCAGGCCGAGCGAGCCGAAGCCCTGCGCCACCGTATCCGATTGCACGTCGCCGTCGTAGTTCTTGCAGGCCCAGACATAACCGCCCGACCATTTCATCGCCGAGGCCACCATGTCGTCGATCAGGCGGTGCTCGTAATGGATGCCCTTGGCCTTGAAGGCTTCGGCGAATTCCTCGTCGAAGACCTTCTGGAAGAGGTCCTTGAAGCGGCCGTCATAGGCCTTGAGGATGGTGTTCTTCGTGGAGAGATAGACCGGCCAGCCGAGGTTGAGACCGTAGTTCAGCGAGGCGCGGGCGAAGTCGATGATGCTGTCATCGAGGTTGTACATGCCCATGTAGACGCCGGCCGAGGGGGCGGAGTAGACATCTTTCTCGATCACGGTGCCGTCATTGCCGACGAATTTCATCGTCAGCTTGCCCGCACCGGGGAATTTGAAATCGGTGGCGCGGTATTGGTCGCCGAAGGCGTGGCGGCCGACCACGATGGGCTGGGTCCAGCCCGGTACGAGGCGCGGCACGTTCTTGCAGATGATCGGCTGGCGGAAGATCACGCCGCCGAGGATGTTGCGGATCGTGCCGTTCGGCGATTTCCACATCTGCTTCAGGCCGAATTCCTCGACCCGCGCCTCATCCGGGGTGATGGTCGCGCATTTGACGCCGACGCCGTATTTCTTGATCGCCTCGGCGCTGTCGATGGTGATCTGGTCGTTGGTGCGGTCGCGCTCCTCGATGCCGAGATCGTAATATTTCAGGTCGATGTCGAGATAGGGCAGGATCAGTTTCTGCTTGATGAAATCCCAGATGATCCGGGTCATCTCGTCGCCGTCGAGTTCGACGACGGGGTTGGCGACTTTGATTTTGGTCATGATCTGCCTTTTCGGTATGGGGATTCGGCCTGAGGGTTCCATAGCCGAAAAGGGGGGGCGGGGAAAGATGGTATGCGAATGTATACCGAATTGTCGCGGCGGTGGATTGCAGGGACGGGCAATATGCCCATCCTAGGGGAACCAGGCACGCGCCTTCTTTTGCACCCAATCCCACACCCTCGGCGCGCCACGGGCGATCTTGACGCCGACACGGCGCTCAAGCTGGTCCCAGGTCACATCATAGGTCACCCAGGTCCCGCCGCCCGATTGCAGGTTGGCCAGGACGGGCTGCACCCGGTCGAGGCTCTTGGCGAAGACGGCATCGGGGGTCTCTGCCGCCTCGAACTCGTCCCAGAGGGCGCGGAAGGCCTTGGCCTGATCGGCGGGCAAGAGGCCGAAGATCCGCGCCGCAGCCTTCTGTTCGGCGCTGACGGTTTCCGTGCTGGCATGGGCAAGGCCGTTCGCCGAATGGATCGGCACATCGCCCACGTCGATCTCCACGAGGTCATGGATCAGCAGCATCCGGATCACCCGGTCGATGGACACCCCCGGCGCGGCCTGATCGGCAAGGACCATGGCATAGAGCGCCAGATGCCAGCTGTGCTCACCCGAATTCTCGCGGCGCGAGCCGTCGCAGAGCGTGGTGGCGCGCAGCACGGATTTCAGCCGGTCGGCCTCGTTCAGGAAGGCAAACTGGGCGTCGAGACGGCCTGGATCGAGTCGGGGTTGGGCGGGCAGCGGGTCCATGCCCCGATTGAGGCGGGAAATCCGCCCGGCGCAAGGGGCAAAATCCGGTGGCCGGACGACATTGGACCAGCCGGCGAGCCCCCTCCGGCGCCTCCTTCATCTTGCCTCAAATATCCTGCGGGGAGGTCCGGAGGGGTGCAAAACCCCTCCGGCGCCTGACGAAGGGCGCGGCGGGGGCCGAAGCCGCCCGCCCCTAATGCCCGACGGAATCGCGCGGGGCCTGCGGGGCGGCGCCGCCCTCCCGCTTGGCTTTCAGGGTCTGTTCGAGAAACTTGCGGCCCTTGCGTTCGGCCAGAATCACCCGGACCGAGGTCATGAAGGCCTCCTGCGTGGTGGGCGAGGCATCGAGCAGCACCTTGGCCACCTTGTCGTAGAAGCGGTCGTCGCCGATCTCGTCCATGGCGGCGACGACATCCTTGGCGAGCTGCTCGGTGAGGTCTTGCAGGAGGCTCATGGCTTACCGGGTGGCTTCGGAGAGGCGTTTCTTGACGTAGGACGACACCGTGTCGATCATCGGCTTCATATGCGCTTCGTCATCCTTGAAGAAGTGATCGGCGCCTTCGATCTGGGTGTGGGTGATGGTGATGCCCTTCTGCTCGTGCAGCTTGTTGACGAGGCTGACGGTATCCTTCGGCGGGGCCACCTTGTCGGCGGTGCCGTTGATGATCAGCCCCGAGGAGGGGCAGGGGGCGAGGAAGCTGAAATCGTAGAGGTTCGCCGGCGGGGCGACGGAGATGAAGCCGGTGATCTCCGGCCGGCGCATCAGAAGCTGCATCCCGATCCAGGCGCCGAAGGAGAAGCCCGCGACCCAGCAATGCTTGGCGTTCTGGTTCATGCTTTGCAGGTAGTCGAGGGCGGAGGCCGCATCGGACAATTCGCCGATGCCGAGGTCATATTCCCCCTGGCTGCGCCCGACGCCGCGGAAGTTGAACCGCATCACCGTGAAGCCGAGATTGTAGAAGGCGTAGTGGAGGTTGTAGACGACCTTGTTGTTCATCGTCCCCCCGTATTGGGGATGCGGATGCAGGACGATGGCGATCGGGGCGTCCCGTTCCTTCTGCGGGTGGTAGCGGCCTTCGAGCCGGCCTTCTGGGCCGGCAAAAATCACTTCGGGCATGGTCTATCCGTTACGAGCTTTCCCTGACCCAATAGTTGACAAATTCGGTCAGATAATTTAGAACCATTCCAAGACGCTTCTGCGCCCTGATGGCTTGCCGATTGCAGGTAATGGCAGGGGGAGGCTGCGTCAATGGATTTGCCGGGATTTGCCGGTCCGGAGGCGCGAATTGCCGCGCGCCGGCAGGATTTGGGGGGATGGAATGAAACTCTCGACCAAGGGACGCTATGCGATGGTGGCTCTGGCGGATCTGGCGCTTGCCGACAAGAGCAGGGCCGGGGGAACCTCCGGCGGCGCGGGGGAGGAGCTGACATCGCTCGCGGCCATTTCCCGCCGCCAGGACATCTCGCTGCCCTATCTGGAGCAGCTCTTCGTCAAGCTGCGCCGGGCGGGGCTGGTGGAGGCGGTCCGGGGACCGGGCGGCGGCTACCGGCTGGCGCGCAGCCCGCATGAGATCCGCATCTCGGAGGTGATGGAGGCGGTCGAGGAAACTGTCGATGCGCTGCACACCGGGGCCGGGGCCTCGGGCGGGGTCTCGGGCAGCCGGGCGCAGAGCCTGACCAACCGGCTCTGGGAGGGTCTCTCGGCGCATGTCTATGTGTTCCTGCACCAGACGCGGCTTTCCGATGTGATCGGCAATGTGATGACGCCCTGCCCGGCGGTGCCGGCACTGTTCCGGGTGGTGGATGAATGATTTGCGGGCTCGCATCCGATAGCCGGGCAGGGGGGCCGTCCGCCCCCCTCGGCGCTTTGCGCCTCACCCCCCGAGGATATTTGGACACAGGGGATGGGCAGAAGGCGGCGGATGAGCAGAAGGCGGGGGATGGGCAGAAAGTGGTGCCGTGGTGAGCCGGGTTTACCTTGACTGGAATGCGACGACGCCGCTCAGGCCGGAGGCGCGGGCGGCGATGATCGCGGCCATGGAGGTGTCGGGCAATCCGTCTTCCGTGCATCGGGAAGGGCGGGCGGCCAAGGCGCTGATGGAGAAGGCGCGCGGGCAGATCGCGGCGGCGCTCGGGGCGGAGGGGGCGGATCTCGTCTTCACCTCCGGGGCGACGGAGGCCGCGGCCCTGGCCTGTGCCGGGCGGGATCTGGTCTGCGCGGAGGTCGAGCACGAGGCGGTGGCGGCCTGGTGCGCGCCTGTCCTGGCGGTGGAGCGCTCGGGGCGGGTGGTGGTCACCGAGCCCGGACGGACGGCGCTGCAACTGGCCAATTCGGAGACCGGGATCGTGCAGGATCTGCCGGAGGGGCTGGCGGTCTGCGATCTGACGCAGGGCTTCGGCAAGCTGCCGGTGGCGTTCAACTGGCTCGGCTGCGGGATGGGGCTGGTTTCGGCGCACAAGCTTGGCGGGCCGAAGGGGATCGGGGCGCTCGTGCTGCGGCAGGGGCTCGATGTGGCGGCGCAGATGCGCGGCGGCGGGCAGGAGATGGGGCGGCGCGCGGGAACGGAAAACCTGATCGGCATTGCGGGGTTCGGGGCGGCGGCGGAAGCGGCGGCGAAGGATCTGGCCGATGGCGTCTGGGAGCGGGTGGCGGAACTTAGAGATGTTCTAGATTCAGCATTGTCTGCCCTCGGGTTTGAGACTATCTCGGTCGGCAAGGGCGCGCGGCGCCTGCCCAATACCCTGTGCCTCATCGCGCCCGGCTGGAAGGGCGAGACGCAGGTGATGGCGATGGATCTGGCGGGCTTTGCCGTTTCGGCGGGTTCGGCCTGTTCCTCGGGCAAGGTCCGCGCCAGCCGGGTGCTGAAGGCGATGGGTTTTGACGAGGGGCTTGCAGGGCAGGCGATCCGCGTCTCCATCGGGCCGGACAGCCGCGAGGAAGATCTGCTCCGCTTTGCCGAAAGCTGGGGCCGCGACTATCGCCGGATTCTGGCGCGGGTTGCCTGAGAAGATGAAGACCGGGGGATAACCCCATGATGTGGAAGGGGTAACGCCATGGCGGCGCTTGAAACCGAAATGCGCGACGGGGTGGATCGGGAAACCATCGAGACCGTGCAGGCCATGTCCGGCGCCTACAAGCACGGCTGGTCCACCGAGATCGAGATGGACTATGCCCCGAAGGGCCTTTCCGAAGACATCGTGCGGCTGATCAGCGAGAAGAACGGCGAGCCGTCCTGGATGCTCGACTGGCGGCTTGCGGCCTATCGCCGCTGGGTGCAGATGGAGGAGCCGCGTTGGGCGATGCTCCACTATCCGGAGATCGACTATCAGGACCAGTATTACTACGCCAAGCCGAAGAGCATGGCGGTCAAGCCGAAAAGCCTCGCCGAGGTCGATCCGAAGCTGCTGGCCACCTATGAAAAGCTCGGTATCCCCCTGAAGGAGCAGATGCTTCTGGCGGGCGTCGAAGCGCCGGAGGGCGAGCGCCGGGTCGCGGTCGATGCGGTCTTCGATTCGGTGTCGGTCGGCACCACCTTCAAGGAAGAGCTGAAGAAGGCCGGCGTGATCTTCTGCCCGATCTCTGAGGCGATCCGCGACTATCCCGAGCTTGTGCAGAAATACCTCGGCTCGGTCGTGCCGCAGTCGGACAATTTCTTTGCCACGCTGAATTCCGCGGTCTTCTCTGACGGCTCCTTCGTCTACATCCCGAAAGGGGTGCGCTGCCCGATGGAGCTTTCCACCTATTTCCGCATCAATGCCGAAAACACCGGCCAGTTCGAGCGCACGCTGATCATCGCCGACGAAGGCTCCTATGTCAGCTATCTGGAAGGCTGCACGGCGCCGAAGCGCGACACCCACCAGCTTCATGCGGCGGTGGTGGAACTGGTGATCCTGAAGGATGCGGAGGTGAAATATTCCACCGTCCAGAACTGGTTCCCCGGCGACGAGAACGGCAAGGGCGGCATCTACAACTTCGTGACCAAGCGCGCCGATTGCCGGGGCGACCGGGCCAAGGTGATGTGGACGCAGGTGGAGACGGGTTCCGCGATCACCTGGAAATACCCGTCCTGCATCCTGCGCGGCGACGATGCCCAGGGCGAATTCTACTCGATCGCCATCGCCAACAATGCCCAGCAGGCCGATACCGGGACGAAGATGGTCCATCTCGGCAAGCGCACCAAGAGCCGGATCGTCTCCAAGGGGATTTCGGCGGGCAAGGCGCAGAACACCTATCGCGGCCTCGTCTCCATGCACCCGAAGGCGCAGGACAGCCGCAATTACACCCAATGCGACAGCCTGCTGATCGGCGACAAATGCGGGGCGCATACCGTTCCCTATATCGAGGTCCGCAACAATTCCTCGCGCGTCGAGCATGAGGCGACGACCTCCAAGGTCGATGAGGATCAGCTCTTCTACTGCCGCTCGCGCGGGATGGACGAAGAGGAGGCGGTGGCGCTCGTCGTCAACGGCTTCTGCAAGGAAGTGTTGCAGGCCCTGCCGATGGAATTCGCCATGGAGGCGCAGAGCCTCGTCGCCATCAGCCTTGAGGGCTCGGTGGGCTGAGCCATGGCACGACCGGCGACCACGGAACCGAAGCTGACCATGCCGCCTGAAGAGGCGGACCTGGTGCGCGAGGTTTTCGGCACATCGCGGGTCATTCTGGAATATGGCTCGGGCGGGACCACCCTGATCGCGGCGGAGGGCGCGGGCCGGACGGTCTTTTCGGTCGAAAGCGACAAGGAATGGCTGGCCGGGATGCAGGATTGGTTCAAGGCCCATCCTCCGGCCGCCGAGCTGCATTTCATCCACGGCGATGTCGGCAAGACCAGGCCCTGGGGCTATCCGGTCAATGCCTCCCATTTCCGCCGCTGGCCCGCCTATCCCAATGGCGTCTGGGACCGCCCCGATTTCCGCCAGCCCGATGTGGTGCTGATCGACGGGCGCTTCCGGCTGGCCTGCTTCCTGACCGCGCTTTTCCGCAGCACGGCCCCGGTGACCGTGCTCTGGGACGATTACGCGGAGCGGCCGAGCTATCACAAGGTCGAAGAACTGGTGCAGCCGGTCGCCCGCATCGGCCGCATGGCGCGCTTCGATCTTCAGCCTATGACGATCCCGCCGGAGCGGATGTCCTGGGTGCTCTCCAGCTATCTGCAACCGTTGTGAGGGGGCGATGAAGGGCATTTCCGAACGCATCGCCGATTGGTCGCAAGGCCAGCCCCTCGCCCTGCCGGCGATGGAACAGATCCACGTCACCCTGCGCGGCCATCGTCTGGTCTTCTGCGTCAACATGGCGGAGGACCCGATCCAGAACGCGCACCGCAAGGGCCGCTTCTACGAGGCGGCGGAGCTGGATGCGCTGCGCGCCCTGCTGCCGACCGCGCCGGTGGTTCTGGATGTGGGCGCCAATGTCGGCAATCACGCGATGTATTTCGCGCTGATCGCCGGGGCCGCGAAGGTGGTGGTTGTGGAGCCGAACCCGCTCGCCATCGGGCCTTTGGTGGGCAATGTGCTCCTGAACCGGCTTGAAGGGGTGATCGACCTCGGCCACCTCGGCTTCGGTCTCTCGGACCGCAACGCCGGCGGCTATCACATGAAGGTCCATGACCGGAACCTCGGGGCGACGAAGATGCAGCCCTCGGGCGGCAGCCTGCGCGTGCAGCGCGGCGATGATGCTTTCCCCGACCTCTCCCCCGATCTTCTGAAGATCGACGTGGAGGGGATGGAGATGGAAGTCCTGCGTGGTCTTGAGACGCTGATCGCGCGCGCGCGGCCGCTGATGATGGTCGAGGTCGGCAAGGATCACCAGATCGACATGGCGATCTGGGTGGCGGAACATGGCTATGCCACCCATTCCGTCACCTCGGTCGGCCCGAAGAATGACAATCACATCCTGATCCCGGTCGAACGCGCCGGATCGGGCGACGAAACCTGACGGCGTTGCCGGCGCCCTGCGGGGCGGGAAGAAATGAGGACAAGATGCTTGAGATCAACAACCTCCATGTGAAACTGGCCGAAGAGGACAAGGTGATCCTGCGCGGGGTCGATCTGAAGATCGGCGCCGGCGAGGTCCATGCGATCATGGGGCCGAACGGCTCGGGCAAATCGACCCTGTCCTATGTCCTCTCGGGCCGCGACGGCTATGAGGTGACGGAAGGCTCCGCCACGCTGGAAGGCGAGGAGCTGCTGGAGATGGAACCGGAGGAGCGCGCGGCGGCGGGCCTCTTCCTGGCCTTCCAGTATCCGGTGGAGATCCCCGGCGTCGGCAACATGACCTTCCTGCGGACCGCGCTCAACGCCCAGCGGAAGTCGCGCGGCGAGGAGGAGGTTTCCGCCGGGGACTTCCTGAAGCTGGTGCGCGAAAAGGCGAAGGCGCTGAAGATCGACGCCGAGATGCTGAAGCGCCCGGTGAATGTGGGCTTCTCGGGCGGTGAGAAAAAGCGCAATGAAATCCTCCAGATGGCCATGCTGGAGCCGAAGATGTGCATTCTGGACGAGACCGATTCCGGCCTTGACGTGGATGCGATGAAGCTCGTGGCCGATGGCGTGAACGCGCTGCGCGGGGCAGGGCGGTCGTTCCTCGTCATCACCCATTACCAGCGGCTTCTGGATCATATCCAGCCCGATGTGGTGCATATCATGGCGGCGGGCCGCATCATCAAGACCGGCGGGCCGGAGCTGGCGCTCGAAGTCGAGAACAACGGCTATGCCGATCTTCTGGCGGAAGGGGCGGTCTGATGGCTCTGCCGCAAGCGAAAGAGGACGCGCTGCGCGCCCGCATCGCCGGGTGGGAGCTGCCGAGAACCGGGTTTTCCGCAGGCGCGCGGGCCGATGCGCTCGCCCGGCTGTCGGCGGCGGGCCTGCCCGGCAAGCGCGACGAATACTGGCGCTACACCGATCCGGCCGCGCTGACCGCGGCGGCGCCCGCAACGGCGAAGGTCTTTGACGCGGGGGACGAGGCGCCGGTCTTCGACGCCATCGACCGGGTGAAGATTGTCTTCACCGATGGCATCTTCGATGCGGAGGCCTCGGACGATCTGACCCTCGCCGGCGTCAGCATCGAGCGGCTGGCGGCGGTGCAGGCCGATATCCACTGGGCGCGCGATCTTTACGGCGTGCTGGAAGCGCGGGGGCAGACCCCGGTCTCCCGCCCGCTGGCAGCCCTCAACACCGCCTTTGCGACGGATGGCGTGCTGATCCGGGTCACGGGCAGGGCGGCAAAGCCGGTATCCCTGATTTACAACCATAAATCAGAGACATCCGACGCGATCCTGCACAATTGCGTGAAGCTGGAGGCGGGGGCGGAGCTGACCCTGCTGGAAAACGGCCCGGCTGCCGCGCGCTTCAACAAGGTGCTGGAGGTCGAGGTCGCCGATGGCGCGCGCTTCCACCACATCCGCGCGCAGGGCCGTGACCATGAGCGCCGCGCCGTCACCCATATCTTCGCGCGGCTCGGCAAGGAGGCCCTGTTCAAATCCTTCACCCTGACCGCCAACGGCCTGCTGACCCGCAACGAGGCGGTGCTGGAGCTGACCGGCCCGGATTCCATGGCCCATGTCGCCGGAGCGGCGGTCGGCGACGGTGCCTTCCTGCATGACGACACGGTGTTCGTGACCCATGCGGCAGAGCGCTGCGAAAGCCGTCAGGTCTTCAAGAAGGTCCTGAAGAACGGCGCGACGGGGGTGTTCCAGGGCAAGATCCTTGTGAAACCCGGCGCGCAAAAGACGGACGGATATCAGATTTCCCAGAGCCTGCTGCTGGACGGCGACAGCCAGTTCCTCGCCAAGCCGGAGCTGGAGATCTATGCCGATGACGTGAAATGCAGCCACGGCTCCACCTCCGGCGCCATCGACGAGACGGCGCTCTTCTACCTGCGTTCGCGCGGAGTGCCGCTGCGCGAGGCGCAGTCGCTGCTGGTGCTGGCCTTCCTCGCCGAAGCGATCGGCGAGATCGAGGATGAGGCGATTGCCGAAGACATCCGTTCCCGGCTGGAGGGCTGGCTCTCCCGGCACGCCGGGTAAGATGGCCGTCACCTCCGATATCGTCGAAAGCTGGCACCACCCGCGCAGGGTGGTGCAGAGGCACCTGTCGAGGGAGCGCTCGGAAGCGTTTGTTTTCACGTTCCTTTTCGTGTTCCTGCTTCTGTCCTTCGTGGCGCTCTGGCCCGGTCAGGCGCGCGCCGCCTTCGAGGCGAAGAACCAGCCGCTGTCGCCGCGGCTTCTGGCCGTGGCTCTGGCGCTGCTGGCCACGGTTCCGCTCTGGTACGGGCTGGCGGCCTTGTCGCACCTGATGGCGCGGGTCTTGGGCGGGCAGGGCGATTTCTACCGGGCGCGGGTGGCGCTGTTCTGGGCGCTCGTGGTGATTTCGCCGGGGCTGTTGTTGCAGGGACTGGTCGCCGGCATGATCGGGCCGGGGCCGCAGCTCTTGCTGGTGCAGATCGTTATTTCCCTCGCGTTTCTGGTGCTTTGGCTCTCGATGTTGAGAGAGGCGGAGCGAAAGCCGTGAGCATTGGCTATTGGTTTGAAGCGGCTGCGCTGAGCTTTCGCAATCCGCGGGAAGGAGCCGCCTGGGTCATCGGCCAGCGGCTGCCGCTGTCCGTTGCGGCAACCGCCCTTGCACTGACGGCTCTGGTCTCCGCGATCCTCACCTCCGCCGTCTTCCTCGCCTTCGGTCTGCAGGACACGCCCGAGCTTGGCGCCATGGCGCGCAGTCCGCTGGTGATGGCCGCGGTGCAGATACTGGTGCAACTCCTCGGCAGCCTTGCCATTTTCCATATCGGCCGGCAGTTCGGGGGCAGGGGGAGCCTGCCCGGCACCATGGCCGTGATGGCCTGGCTCGAAGCATTGATGATCCTGTTGCAATGCGCGCAAGTGCTGCTGCTTGTCCTGATCCCAGGTTTCGCCGAAGCCTTCGGCTTCATCGGCGCAGCACTTTTCTTCTGGCTGCTGACGCAGTTCATCACCGAGCTTCATGGCTTCCGCTCTGCCGCCACCGTGTTCCTGGGGGTGATCGGCTTCGGTATCCTGCTTTCCATCCTCCTGACCATCGTTCTGCTGCTGGTGGTCGGGCCTGACGCCCTGACCGCGCAGGGTCTGACCCCGTAAGGACACCCCATGTATGACATCGACCGCATCCGTGCCGACTTTCCGATCCTGTCGCGGACCATCAACGGCAAGCCGCTGGTCTATCTCGACAATGGCGCCTCGGCGCAGAAGCCGCGGGTGGTGATCGAGGCGATGACAGAGGCCTATTCAATGGAATATGCCAATGTTCACAGGGGCCTGCATACGCTTTCCAATATCGCTACCGAAAGGTACGAGGCCGTGCGCGGCACGATCGCCCGCTTTCTGAACGCCGGCAGCGAAGAGGAGATCGTCTTCACCACCGGCGCGACCGAGGGGATCAATCTGATCTCCTACGCCTGGGCGGCACCGCGCCTGAAGGCGGGGGATGAGATCGTGCTGAGCGTGATGGAGCATCACGCCAATATCGTCCCCTGGCATTTCCTGCGCGAACGGCAAGGCGTGGTGCTGAAATGGGTGGAGGTGGACGCCAAGGGCGATCTTGATCCGCAGGCGGTGCTGGCAGCGATTGGGCCGAAGACCAGACTCGTCGCAATTTCCCATATGTCCAACGTGTTGGGGACCGTCGTTGATGTTGCGACCATCTGCAAGGGCGCGCGTGAGAGGGGGGTTCCGGTGCTGGTCGATGGATCGCAGGCCGCCGTCCACATGCCGGTCGACGTGCAGGCCATCGGCTGCGACTTCTATGCGGTCACCGGGCATAAACTTTACGGGCCAAGCGGTTCCGGCGCGATCTTCATCCGGCGCGAGAGGATGGAGGAGATGCGACCCTTCCTCGGCGGCGGCGACATGATCCGCGAGGTCTCGCGGGACATGGTGACCTATGCAGATCCGCCGATGAGGTTCGAGGCGGGAACGCCCGGCATCGTCCAGCAGATCGGCCTTGGCGTGGCGCTCGACTATCTCATGACGCTCGGCATGGAGAATGTCGCGGCGCATGAGCGGCGCCTGCGCGACTATGCGCGCGACAGGCTGGCCGGGCTCAACTGGTTGCAGGTGCAGGGAAATTCGGCGGGAAAGGGCGCGATCTTCTCCTTCACGCTCGAAGGTCCGGCCCATGCCCATGACATTTCCACCGTTCTAGACAAGCGCGGCATCGCCGTGCGCGCCGGCACCCATTGCGCCATGCCGCTCATGGAGCATTTCGGTGTGGGCGCGACCTGCCGGGCCTCCTTCGGGCTCTACAACACGCTGGAGGAGGTCGATGCGCTGATCTCGGCGCTTGAGCTCTGCCACGAACTTTTCGCCTGAGAATTCCCCGACTTCTGCTTGCAACCTCCGCCGGATTGTCCTATCGGAAGGGCAGGCACCCATAGCTCAGCTGGATAGAGTGTCGCCCTCCGAAGGCGAAGGTCGCACGTTCGAATCGTGCTGGGTGCGCCAAATCCCTTTCAGTTTGATCTGCAGATCGTCCGGTGGATTTGGCTGATCAGTAAGTCGCATAATGAATA
>JAPUEK010000054.1 GCA_027492585.1 Paracoccaceae bacterium
TGCCGATGAGATTTGTCAGCACCTGCCGCAGCCGCCCCGGATCGCCGACATAGCGGGTGGGCAGGAACATGTCGAAGTCGATCATCAGGTCCAGCCCCTTCTCCCGCGCCCGCGGTTGCAGAAGCATCGTCACCTCATGGATGGTCCGTTCCAGATCGAAAGGCTCGGGGTGGAGCGTCAGCCGCTCCGCCTCGATCTTGGAATAGTCGAGGATGTCGTTGATGATCACCAGAAGCGCCTCGCCGGAGGAGCGGATGGTTTCGGCGAAAAGCCGCTGCTCCTCGGTCAGGGTGGTGTCGCAGAGGAGTTCCGCCATCCCCACCACCCCGTTCATCGGCGTGCGGATCTCATGGCTCATATTGGCGAGGAAGGCCGATTTCGCGCGATTCGCCGCCTCCGCCTCGCTGCGGGCGGCTTCGAGCGCCGCCTGCTGTTCCTTCAGATGGGTGATGTCCACCCGCAGCCCGACCCGCCCGCCGTCCGGTGTCGCATGGTCCTGCGCGCGGATCCAGCGGCCGTCGGAAAGCTGCTGTTCCACCTGCCCCGCCGGATTGCGGTGCTGGGCGAGGCGGTCGGCCAGCCATTCCTCCTCCCGCCCGACGGCATCGGCATGTTGCCCATGGGCAAGGCCGTAGCGCAGGATATCCTCGAAACGGGCGCCCGGCACCATGGCGGCAGCGGAGGCGGGGTAGGTGTCGCGGTAACGCTGGTTGCAGGTCAAAAGCCGTTCCTCCCTGTCGAAAAGCACGAACCCGTCGGGGATCGCTTCAATCGCGGCCCAGATCCGCATCTGATCGGTGATGTCGAGCGCAAGGCTCACCATGTCGCCGTCGCGCGCGCGCCGGTCGACGAGGCGGACCCAGCGGCCCGTCTTGAACTGGAGAACCACGGGCTCCGCCGCTTCGGCATCGCAGCGCGCGAGCATATCCCCGACCCAGGCCTCGGCCGTCGCCCCCTGGATGTCCACCAGCATGGCCGTGGCGGCGAGTTGCAGGATATCGGCATAGGGCGTGCCGGGTGGCAGGTGATGGCCCTTGAAGGCGGCCAGATAGGCGCGGTTCGCCGCCACGAGGCAGAGGTTCGCATCAAAGACGGCAAAGCCATCCGCGATGGTGTTGATCGAATCCCAGAGCCGCCGCTCCGCCATGACCGCCGCCGTATGGGCGCGTTCCAGGTCATCGACGAAACGGGAGTTCTGGCCCTTCAGCGCCTCCGCCTGCGAGAGGGCGGATTTCACCACCTGCCGCTGCTCGACGATCTGATCGGAGAGTGATCGGGCATGAAGGGCCAGTTTTTCATTGGCGGCGAAAAGTTCGCGGCTTTTCTGTTCCAGCAGCCGTTCCGCCGCCAGCCTGGCGCGCCGTTCCTTGACCAGCCGTTCCGCGATATCCATTCCAGATCCGTTCACCACGATTCCCCCGGAACAGGCTTCTGCCACCTCGGGTTGACGGGCCGAATTTGGCGCAACAACGTGAATGCGCCCTTAACATGACAAAAGCTTTCAGCCCTTATCTCCCGCCTTGCGCGACGGGTTCGCGCCATGCGAAGCTATGGGCATTCCGACCGGGAGGTATTGTTATGCGCGGATTTTTTGCGGCTCCGATTGCCGGTGTGTTTTCGGCCTTTCTGCTGGCGGCACCGGGGCTTCTGGCCCCTACGGCGCTTGCCGCGCAGGATCTGATTCCCGATCGCCGCTTCGTTCTGTCCGAGAATATCGACCTGCCGGGCGGGGACATCTCCTCGATCTTCGACACCACGCTCGAAGCCTGCGAAACCGCCTGTGAGACGAACAAGGCCTGCACGGCCTTCACCTTCAACACCCGCAACGGCTCCTGCTTCGCCAAGGCGAATCCGGGCGAAGGGGCGGAGTATCAGGGGGCCTATTCCGGCCATGTGCTGACTGCGTATGCCGGCGCCGAGGCGCTTGCCAAGACCCGGAGGGCGGAGCTGGGCTTCATCCCAAGCTGGGAAACCGATGGCATTGTCGCGCAGGCCCGCAATCTGGCGAACACCCATGTCACCAATGGTTTCACCGCCGAGGAGCATCAGAATGCCTCTGCCGGTGCCGAAGCCAGCGGCGATTATGTGGGGGCGAGCCGCTTTGCCGGAGCCGCTCTCAACCTCACCGACAGTGCGGAAGGGTGGCTCGAATATGCGCGGCTGCTCTATCTGGCCGGCAATCAGGATACCTCCAACCAGTACAACTTCCGCAGCCTGTCCTATCAGGCGGCGGTGAACGCCTATCTGCGCGCCGACAACAAGGCCCTGCAGCACAATATCCTGCTGACCATGGGGCAGGCTCTCGAAGGGATCGACCGCGGCCGCGACACGGTTCAGGCCCTGCGTCTGGCCGAAAAGCTCCAGCACCGCGACGATACGGCCAAGGCTCTGGACGACGCGATTGCGAAATACGGCTTCCGGGTCACGGAAAACACTGTGGATGCCGACAGCGTGCGCCCGCGGCTCTGCGTGAACTTCTCCGAGGATCTGGCCAAGGGGGTGGATTATTCCAGCTTCGTGCAGCTTCCCGCCCCCGACCTGACGGTCAGCTTCGACGGCTACCGGCAGCTTTGCGTGGAGGGTCTTCAGCACGGCGCCCGCGAATCGGTAACCTTCCGCGAAGGGCTCCCGGCGGCGGACGGGCAGGTTCTGGCGAAATCGGTGGAGATCACCTCCTACATCCGCGACCGCAACCCCGGCGTGCGCTTCCCCGGTCGGGGCTATGTGCTGCCGCGTGGCGGCGATCCCGCGATCCCGGTGGAGACCGTGAACACCGAAAAGCTCGACCTGACGCTGTTCCGCGTGACCGACCGCAACCTGCTGCGCGCCATCCAGAACAATTACTTTGGCTCTCCGATCATGGAGTATCAGGAGGAATATGTGGATGGCGAGATCGGGACGAAGCTCTGGTCCGGCTCGGCGGTCGTGCCGCAGGAGGTCAACCGCGACCTGACCACCCGTCTGCCCCTTGGCGAGGCGCTGAAAGATCAGCCCGCAGGCATTTACGCCCTGAAAGCCGCTGTGCCGGGAACCGACCCCTATGTGGTGCCGGCCGGCTGGCAATGGTTCGTCGTCTCCGACATGGGGCTGACGACGATGAGCGGGGTGGACGGGCTGCATGTCTTCGCGCGCGCTCTTGGCACGGCGGCGGCGAAGGAAGGGGTGGAGGTCGATCTGCTCTCCGCCTCGAACGAGGTGCTGGGGACGGCCAGGACCGATGCCCAGGGCTATGCGCGTTTTGAAGCCGGTCTGACCCGTGGCACGGGTGGGGCGGCTCCGGCGATGGTCGTGGCCAAGGATGGCGGCACCGACCTTGCCTTCCTGTCGCTCACCGATCCGGAGTTCGACCTGTCGGACCGCGGCGTGGAAGGGCGCGAGGCGGCTCCGCCGGTGGATGTGTTCCTGACCACCGACCGCGGCGCCTATCGCGCCGGAGAGACCGTCCATGCGACGGCCCTTGCCCGCGATCCGCAAAGCGCCGCCGTCGAGGGTCTGCCGCTGACCGCAGTTCTTCTGCGTCCCGATGGTGTGGAATACTCACGTCAGCTCGTTGCCGATGGCGGGGCAGGGGGGCATGTCTTCGATCTGCCGATCGCCGGTTCCGCCCCGCGCGGCGTCTGGCGTCTGGAGGTCTTTGCCGATCCGAATGCGGCGGCCCTGACCTCTGGCACCTTCCTTGTCGAGGACTTCCTGCCGGAGCGGATCGACTTTGATCTGGCGCTTGACGAGGCGCCGATCCATCTCGGCGATGCGCCGCTTCTCTCCATCGACGCGCGCTATCTTTTCGGCGCGCCGGGGGCGGATCTTGCCATCGAGGGTGAAGTCCTGCTGAGCTCCGCGAAAGAGGTCGCGGGCTGGCCGGGGTATGTCTTTGGCCTTTATGACCAGCCCTTCTCCTCGGTGATGGACAGCCTGCCGGGCGGGCAGACTGATGCCGACGGCAAGGCGCAGATCGAACTGGCGATGCCGCAGGTCGAGGACCCCGGCCGCCCGCTGCAGATGCGCGCCACGGTGCGGGTCGCGGAAGGCTCCGGCCGTCCGGTGGAGCGGCGTATCACCCGGCTCCTCGCCCCTTCCATGCCGGTGATCGGCGTGAAGCCGATGTTCGACGGCGTGGTCGGCGAAGGCAGCGAAGCGCGGTTCAACCTTGTGGGCCTTGATGCCGACACCAAGGCCACCGCGATGAAAGTCCATTGGGAAGTCACGCGGGTCGAGACGAATTACCAATGGTATCAAAGCTACGGCAACTGGGATTGGGAGCCGGTCTACACCCGCACCCGCGTTGCCGAAGGCGACAGCGATCTGGGCGCCGCTCCGGTCGAAATCGCGGCTGCCGTGCAATGGGGCCAGTATGAGCTGAAGGTCACGCGCACCGATGGCGAGGCGGGCTCGGTTTCCACGAACTTCTATGCCGGCTGGTATGCGCCTGCCGATACGACGACGACCCCCGACACGCTGGAGCTTTCGCTCGACAAGAAGGCCTACAAGCCCGGCGAGACGGCGATGCTGCGCGTGGTGCCGCGGGCGGCGGGAACGGCTCTGGTGACGGTGCTGTCGAACCGTGTCGTGGCCATGCAGGCGGTCGAGGTGAAGGAGGGCGAGAACCTCATCCCCCTGACCGTCACCGACGAATGGGGTGCGGGCGTCTATGTGACGGCCTCGGTCCTGCGGCCGATGGATGTGGCGGCGGGGCGCAATCCGGCGCGGCAGCTTGGCCTGACCCATGCCGCCATCGACCCCGGCACGCGGGCGCTCAAGGCGACGGTGGAAACCGCCGCCGAGGCTGCGCCCCGCGGTCCGCTGGAGGTGGCCGTCAAGGTCGAGGGCGTGGAGCCGGGCGACACCGCCTATGCCACCATCGCTGCTGTCGATGTCGGCATCCTCAACCTCACCGGCTTTGCCGCGCCTGATCCGCAGGGCTATTACTTCGGTCAGCGCAAGCTCGGCGTCGGCATCCGTGACGTTTATGGCCGTCTGATCGACGGGCTGAACGGCGCCGAAGGGCAAGTCCGCTCCGGCGGTGACGCAGGGGCGCAGGCGCGCCTGCAAGCCCCGCCGCCCACGGAGGAACTGGTCGCCTATTTCTCCGGCCCGGTCGAGGTCGGGGCGGATGGCTATGCGCGGGCCAGCTTCAACCTGCCGTCCTTCAACGGCACGGTGAAGGTGATGGCGGTCGTCTGGTCCAAGCGCGGGGTCGGGCAGGCCAATGCCGATGTGCTCGTCCGCGATCCCGTGGTGGTGACGGCCAGCCTGCCGCGCTTCCTGTCGCCGGGCGACGAAAGCCGGCTCCTGCTGGAAATCGTCCACGCCACCGGACCTTCCGGACGGATGGGGCTGGATGTCTCCTCCACCGGGCTGACGATCGGCGACGTTCCGTCGGGCTTCGATCTGGGCGACAAGGCCAAGGTGGTCTTCGCCGTGCCGGTCAAGGCCGGGGAGATCGGCAACCAGACCATCGACGTGGCCCTGACCACGCCGGACGGCAAGGTGCTGAAGAAGACGCTGACGGTGCCGGTGCAGGTCAACGACCCGCAGGTGGTGCGCGTCAGCCGCCTGACGCTGGCCAAGGGGCAGGAATTCACCTTTGACCAGAACGCCTTCGACGGGCTGATCCCCGGCTCCGGCAAGGCGACGATGGCGGTCGGCCCGATTGCCCGGCTCAATGCGCCGGGGATTCTGGCCGCCCTCGACCGCTACCCCTACGGCTGCACGGAGCAGATGACCTCCAAGGCTCTGCCGCTGCTTTACTTCAACGACATGGCCGTGGCTCTGGATCTTCCGCAGGCGGGGGATATCCGCAAGCGGGTGAACGAGACGATCACCGAGATCCTGACCAACCAGTCCTCCAGCGGCTCCTTCGGGCTTTGGGGGCCGTCGAGCGGCGACATGTGGCTTGATGCCTTTGTCACCGACTTCCTGAGCCGGGCGAAGGCGCGCGGCTTCGAGGTCCCGGATCTGGCCTTGCGTCAGGCGCTCGACAACCTCCGCAATCAGGTCAACTATCAGGCCGATTTCGACCATGGCGGGGAGGCTCTGGCCTATGCGCTGATGGTGCTGGCCCGCGAAGGGGCGGCTGCGGTGGGCGATCTGCGCTACTATGCCGATGTGAAGGGCGATGCCTTTTCCACCCCGACGGCCATGGCGCAGCTCGGGGCGGCGCTTGCCTCCTACGGCGACCAGCCGCGGGCGGATGCGATGTTCCGCCGGGCGGCAGCGGCGCTTGGCACGATGAAAGGCCCGGAGACGGAACAGATCTTCCGCGCCGACTACGGCACCAACTACCGCGATGCGGCGGCGGTGCTGGCGCTTGCGGCGGAATCCGGCTCTGCCGTCATCGACAAGGAGGCGCTGACCAGCCGCATCTCCACCACTTCGGCGCTGTCCACGCAGGAGGCGACATGGGCGCTTCTGGCGGCCAATGCGCTGATCGACCGGGCCGGGGCAGAGGGCATCACCATCGACGGGGCGCCTGCCTCCGGTCCGCTGGTGAAAGTGCTGGACGGCACGGTGACCACGCCGGTTGTCGTGGCCAACACCAGCAATGCCGATACCACGCTGACCATCACCAGCTATGGTGTGCCGACCAATCCGGAACCGGCGGGCGGCACCGGCTATGCGATCGCCCGCAGCTACTACACGATGGAGGGGGAGCCTGTGACCCTCGACGCCGTGAAGGTCGGGGAGCGGTTCATCACCGTGCTGGAGGTCACCCCCTTCGGCCGTGGCGAGGCCCGGCTCATCGTGGCCGATCCGCTGCCTGCCGGCTTCGAGATCGACAACCCGAACCTGCTTGCGGGTGGAACGGTTCCGGCCCTTGAGGATCTGGGGCTGGAGACAGAGGTGGCCCATAGCGAGTTCCGTCAGGACCGCTTCCTGACCGCCATCGACCGCAACGGCAATGCGCCCTTCAAGCTGGCCTATGTGGTCCGCGCCGTCTCGCCGGGGGTGTTCCATCATCCCGCCGCTTCGGTCGAGGACATGTATCGGCCCGACCTCACCGGCCGGTCCGAAACAGGCACGCTGACCATCTCCGAGTGATGGGCTCCGGCTGATGCGTGCGGGGCGGGTTTTTGCTTTGGCGGCGGGCCTTTGGCTCGCCGCCTTTGCACGGGATGAGGTGGATCTCTGGATCGACGCCACCGAGCTGCCGCCCCTCCTCGTCAGCACCTCGGTCGAGGTGCTGGACCGCGACGGCGACCTTCTGCGCGCCTATACGGTCGCCGATGGCCGCTGGCGTCTGGCGGTCACGCCGGATCAGGTGGACCCCGGCTTCACCGCCGCCCTGCTCGCCTATGAGGACAAGCGCTTCTACGACCACGGCGGCGTCGATGCGCGGGCGCTGATGCGGGCTTTCGCGCAGGCGGTCTGGAACGGGCGGGTGGTCTCCGGCGGCTCCACCCTGACCATGCAGGTCGCGCGGCTGCTGGAGGAAAGCGGGACCGGCAAGGTCGCGGGCAAGCTCCGTCAGATGCGGGTGGCTCTAGCTCTGGAACGGCGGCTGTCGAAGGCGGAGATTCTGGAGCTTTATCTGCTGCTTGCCCCCTATGGCGGCAATCTGGAGGGTATCCGCGCCGCCACCCTGTCCTATTTCGGCAAGGAGCCGCGGCGCCTCACTCCGGCACAGATCGCGCTGTTGGTGGCCATTCCGCAAAGCCCCGAAAGCCGCCGCCCGGACCGCTCCGTGGCCCGCGCCACCGATGCCCGCGACCGGGTTCTGGCGCGGGCAGAGCGTGACGGGCTGATCGACAAGGGCGAGGCGGAGGCGGCACGAAGAGAGGTCGTGCCGGGAAAACGCAAGGCTTTTCCTGCGCTTGCCCCGCATATCTCCGACCGCGCCCGGAAGGAAAGCCCGACCGCCCCCCGTCTGCAACTGACGCTTGACCGCGATCTGCAAACCGCGCTCGAAAGCCTCGCCGCCACCGTGGTTTCCGGCCAGGGGGAGCGGCTTCAGGTCGCCCTCGTGGTCGCTGATCACCAGAGCGGAGAGATCCTCGCCTCCGTCGGCTCCGCCGCTTTCAAGGCGGATCAGCGGGCCGGTTTCGTCGATATGACCCAGGCGCTGCGAAGCCCCGGATCGACGCTGAAACCGCTGATCTACGGCCTCGCCTTCGATGAGGGGCTGGCCCATCCCGAGACGCAGATCGAGGATAAACCGAGCGATTTCAATGGCTACCGTCCGCAGAACTTCGACCGGCACTATCGTGGCACGATCCGGGTGCGCGAGGCGCTGCAACAATCTCTCAACATCCCGGTTGTGGCGCTGACCGAGGCGCTCGGGCCGTCGAAACTGCTCGCCGCGCTCGACAAGGCACGGGTGCGCTATGTGGTGCCGGGGGGGCAGCCGGGGCTGGCGATCTCGCTCGGCGGGATCGGGGTGACCTTGCAGGATATGGTGCAGCTCTATACCGCCATCGCAAGGGGCGGGGTGGTGCAACCCCTGAGCTATCGCATGGGTGAGGTGCCGGAGGAGGGTCAGCGGCTCCTGCTGCCGGCAAGCGCCTGGATGGTGGGCGACATCCTTGCCGGTCTCGCGCCGCCGCCGGGGGCGCCGCAGAACCGGCTCGCCTACAAGACCGGGACGAGCTACGGCCACCGCGATGCCTGGGCGATCGGCTTCGACGGGCGGCATGTGATCGGGGTCTGGATGGGCCGCCCGGACGGGACGCCGGTGCCGGGCGCCTTCGGAGCGGATCTGGCGGCGCCTGTACTTTTTCAAGCCTTTGCGCGACTGAAACCGCAACTGACGCCGCAACCACCGCCTCCTGCGGCGACGCTTCTCGTTTCAAACGCGCAACTGCCGAAACCCCTGCAGCAGTTCCGCTCCCGCTCCGCCGCCTTCGAGGCGGCAAAGGACGCCCCCTCCGTCGCCTTCCCCCCCGATGGCGCGGAGGTGGAGCTGCTGCCGGAAGGGCTTCTCGTGCGGGTGGAGGGCGGCAAGGCCCCCTATACCTGGATGGCCAATGGCGTGCCGGTGGCGGTGAGCCTGCGAGACCGGGCCGTGATGCTGACCGACCTCGGCAAGGGCTTTCTCACCCTGTCAGTGATCGATGCGGAGGGGCGGTCTGCCCGCTCTGCGGTCCGGCTGCGCTAAGCCCTTGCGTCCGCTGGCTTAATCTGCGCCAAGTTCGGTTTCACCCCATATGTTCTGCGTCTTCGCACCGTCTTTTTCCCGTATGCGACCTGTATGTACATCGTAGGGACAGCGGGAGACGGATGCCGGATTAACCGGTTTGCGCGACATGGGGCGAACCGCCCTTGCGGCTGGCTCCGGAACGCTCCGCGGGGGATATTTGAGAAGAGAAGAAAGCCCTTTCATACTGGCTCAAATATCCCCGCCGGAGGCTTCTCCCTCACGACCCGAGCGCCTGCCAGATCAGGCGCAGCGCCAGCGCGGTGGAGGTCACGACGAGGAGCGGCTTGATCAGCCGCGCCCCGATCCGCAGAGCGAGCCGCGCACCCAGGGCGGCGCCTGCCGCCTGACCCAGGGCCATCGCCAGACCCGTCGCCCACCAGGTCGCGCCGGAGAAGGCGAAGACCGCGAGGCTGCCGAGGTTCGAGGCGAAGTTAAGCATCTTGGTATGGGCTGTCGCCTTCAGCACGCCGAAGCCCGCCAGCATCACGAAGGCTAGCATGAAGAAGCTGCCCGTTCCCGGCCCGAAGAAGCCGTCATAGCCGGCGGTCAGCGGGACGGCGGTGAAGGTGAAGGCGACGGGACCGAGGCGCTGCGCCCGCGCCTCGTCGGTCAGGCCCGGCTTCAGCGCGAAGAAGAGCGCCACCCCCACCAGCACCACCGGCATGATCAGCCGCAGGGCCTCGGCCGGCACGGCATGGGCGACCAGCGCGCCCGCCGCCCCGGCCAGCGCAGACACCGCCGCCATGCCGATCTGTTCGCGCGGCCGCACCTGCCCGGCGCGCGCATAGGCCAGCACCGCGGTTCCCGAGCCGAAGCTGCCCTGGAGCTTGTTCGTCGCCAGGGCCTCCAGCGGAGAGGCGCCGGCGAGCAGCAGCACCGGCACGGTGATCAGCCCGCCGCCGCCCGCGATCGCATCGACAAAGCCCGCGACAAAAGCCGCGAGCACCAGCAGCAGCGCAAGATGGGTGGCGATTTCAAACATGGGCTCTCCTGTCGCTCCTCGCCGTTGTCGGGGGCGGCTCCGGCATTGTAAAGTCCCCGCGAAGCTTCAGGAGAGTGCCATGCCGCCCCGCCCCTTCCGCGCCGAGGAGCCCTACGACTGGGAGGGGCTTCTGGCCCTGATCCGCAGCGAATTCGCCTATATGGACGGGCGCATCGACCCGCCGTCCTCCATGCACCGCCTGACCGCCGGGGACCTCGCCCGGCAGGCGGAGGAGGGCGAGATCTGGGTGATTGGCGCGCCGGCGCAAGCCTGCGTCGTTCTCACTCCGAAGAAGGATGCGCTTTACATCGGCAAGCTTGCGGTGGCCGGCGCGCAGCGCGGCAAGGGTCTTGCCCGCGCCCTTGTCGAGCGCGCCGAGGAGCGGGCGCGGATGCTCGGCTACCGCGAGGTGGAATTGCAGGTCCGGGTGGAGCTGGTCGAGAACCAGCAGGCCTTCGCCGCTCTCGGCTTCCGGCAGGTCGCGGCCACCGCGCATCCGGGGTATAGCCGCCCGACCTCGCTGACCTTCCGCAAGACCGTCTGACCCGGAGACCCGATGGACCCGATTCTTCTGACCATTTCCGGCGCCCTGCGCGCCGCCTCCACCAACCGCAAGCTGCTGGTGGAGGTGCGCCGTCTCTTCGGCCCGCACCGCCATGTCGAGGCCGATCTGCGGCTGCCGCTTTATGACGGCGATCTGGAGGACCTGGGCATTCCTGCCGAAGTGCAGACCCTTGCCGACCAGATCGCGGCGGCGGATGCGGTGGTGATCTCTACCCCTGAATACAACAAGGCGCTCTCCGGCGTGCTGAAGAACGCGCTCGACTGGGTGAGCCGCACCAAGGGCAATCCCTGGCGCGACAAGCCGGTGGCCATCGTCTCGGCGGCGGGGGGCCGCGCGGGGGGAGAGCGGTCGCAGTATTCGCTGCGGCTCTGCCTGAACCCCTTCCGCCCGCGGCTTCTGCCGGGGCCGGAGGTTTTCGTCGCCAATTCCGGCGAGGCCTTCGATGCGGAGGGACGGCTGATCAACCCCCGGGCCGTCAAGGGGCTGGAGGAGCTGCTGACGCTTCTGCGGGCGGAAATCGCCCTCGCGGCGCAGGGCAGTTGACCCCGGTCACAACCGGGGGCGAGGCCGACACGGCGTCCCTGCATTTTCTGTCGGAAAATATCCTGCGGGGTTCGCCATCGGTTCAAGGGGCCGCTGGCACGGCGGAGGGGGCAAAACCCCTCCGGCGCTGCCGAGGGGCGCAACGCAGGCCAACTGTCGGGATCTAGGCCAGATAGGCGCGGAAGCTGCGGACGACGTCCTCATAGACCGCGCGCTTGAAGGGGACGATGGAGGCGACCATCTCCTCGGCGCCGATCCAGCACCAGCTTGAGAATTCCGGGTGCTCGGTGGCGATGTTCACCTGATCGTCGCGGCCGAGATAGCGGAAGAGGAACCATTTCTGCCGCTGGCCCCGGTACTTGCCGCCCCAGACCTTGCCCAGCAGCTCGGGGGGCAGATCATAGGTCACCCAGCCATGGGTCTTGCCGATGAACGCGACAAGATCGGCGGTGACCCCGGTTTCCTCCCACAGCTCGCGCAGCGCGGCGGCGCGTGGTTTTTCGCCCTCGTCGATGCCACCCTGCGGCATCTGCCAGGCCGGCACCGGATTGTCGCGGCGCTGACCGGCAAAGATCCGGCCCTCGGCATTGATCAGCATGACCCCGACGCAGGGCCGATAGGGCAGCGAGGCGGGGTCGATCGGGGTGGCGGTCATGGCGGCGGAGCCTCCCTGGCTCGATGGGCCGGCCTTGAGGAGCCGGCTTGAGGAACGGGGCCGCCCCTTGAAGGGCGGCCCCCATCTCCGTGTGATGCCCTCAGGGTTTCGGCGCCACGGCGTTCAGGCCGCGCAGGATGTCGATGGCATAGGCAAGCTGGTAATCCTCGTCGCGCAGCTTGGCCGCTTCCTCGGTGCGGGCGCGCTCTTCTTCCAGAAGCTTGCGCTCGTCCTCGGTCATCGAATCATTGGTGATCGCGCCGCGCAGATCGGCTTCGGAGCGCTGGTTCGCGCTTTCCTCCGCCGCCTTGGTCTCGGTGCCTTCCTTGGTCGGGTCCACGGCAGGCTGGTTCACCACGATATCGGGCATGACGCCGAGCGACTGGATCGACCGGCCCGAGGGCGTGTAATAGCGCGCCGTCGTCAGCCGCATCGCGCCTTCGCCCTTGAGCGGGATCAGCGTCTGGACAGAGCCTTTGCCGAAGCTCTTGGTGCCGACCACGATGGCGCGGCGATGATCCTGAAGCGCCCCGGCCACGATTTCCGATGCCGAAGCGGAGCCGCCGTTGATCAGCACCACGATCGGCTTGCCCTGTGCCAGATCCCCCGGCTCGGCATTGTAACGCTCACCATCGGAGGGGTTGCGGCCGCGGGTGGAGACGATCTCGCCCTTGTCGAGGAAAGCGTCGGAGACCTTGATCGCCTGGGTCAGGAGCCCGCCGGGGTTGTTCCGCAGGTCGATGACGAAGCCGTTGATCTTGTCGATGCCGCCGGCCTCGGTGATGGATTTCTTGATGCCTTCCTCAAGCCCCGGATAGGTCTGCTCGTTGAAGCCGGTGATCCGCAGCACCGCCGTATTGCCGACGAGCCGCGATTTCACCGCAACCGTCTTGATCGTGTCGCGGATGATCGACACGTCGAACGGATCGGCCACGCCGTCGCGGACGACGGTGATGATGATCTCCGACCCGATCGGGCCGCGCATGAGATCCACGGCGGCGTCGAGCGTCAGCCCCTGCACCGATTCACCGTTGACCTTGGTGATGAAGTCGCCGGCCTTGATCCCGGCCTTGTCGGCAGGGGTGCCGTCCATCGGCGAGATGACCTTCACGAAGCCCTCTTCCTGCGTCACCTCGATGCCCAGCCCGCCGAATTCGCCCTTGGTCTGGGTCTGCATGTCGTCGAAATCGGAGGCGTTGAGATAGCTCGAATGGGGGTCGAGCGAGGTCAGCATTCCGTTGATCGCCGCCTCGATCAGCTTCTTGCTGTCCACTTCCTCGACATACTGGGCGCGGATGCGCTCGAAGATATCACCGAAAAGGTCGAGCTGTTCATAGACGCTGGCGTTCTTGGTCGCATCCTGCGCGATCATCGGCCCGGCGATCTGGGTGGTGACGAGCACCCCGGCCAGAGTACCGCCCAAGGCGGCTGCAAGGATCTTCTTCATCTGCCTGTCATTCCCCTGATGCGGCCGTTGCCGCGAACCATTCCAACGGGTCCACCGGATCGGCGCCCTGCCTCAATTCCAAGTAAAGCGTTTCCGTTCCCCGGATACCACCACCATCTGCCGCCGTCGCCAGAAAGTCCGCCACTCCCGGCTCCGCCCCGCCCATCAGGCCAAGGGGGGCGCCGCGGGCGATCACCTCTCCCACCGCACCATAGACCTGTTCCATCCCGGCCAGAACCATCAGATAGCCGTCTCCCGGCTCAAGGATCATCACGTTTCCGTAGTCGAGAAGCGGCCCCGTATAGCGGATCGTCGCCGCCCAGGGGCTGGTGACGAGCGCACCGGGCCGGGTCGCCAGCGTCAGGCCCGGACGGGTGACCCCGCGGGCATCCGTCTCTCCCGGTTTCAGGATCATCCGGCCGAGCACCGGCAGGTCGAGCTTGCCCTTCGCCGCGCCGAAGGCCGTGGTGCCGGTCTGGTCGAGCGCGAGGCCCGAGGCGAATGCCTCCAGCGTATCGGCGCTTTCCAGAAGGCCCTTCAGCACCTCCGGGTCTTCGGTGAAGCGGCGCGGCAGTTCGGTGCGGTCCGACATGGCCTGGCTCAGGGCCGAGCGCGCCGCCTGCGCCGCCCCAAGGCCGCGGCCCAGCACCTCCCCCGCCGCGAGCTGGAGGGCGCGCAGATCGCGCAGCTCCGTCAACTGGCCCTTGAGCTGGTCGGCTTCCGCCTGAAGCGCCGGCGTCACCTCCGACAGGATCATGGCCGACCGCACGGTTCCCAAAGGCCCGTCCGGGTGCATCAGCAGCAGCGGGCCGGGCTGCGCCTCGATCTGGCTCAACACGCCCAGAAGCTGCGCCACCTTGTCCCGCTTGGCATTGAGCGCGGCAGTCAGTTGCGCCTCGCGCAGATCGGCCTGCCGCAACGCCTCGCGCAGGGTGGCGAGCCCTTCCTCATAGGCGCGGATGGTGCGGGTCAGGGCCGCGATCCGGTCTTTCGCCTCGGTGGCCGCCTCAAGCGCCACCACCGCCTCCTGCAAACTCGCCGAGGCCGAAGCCGCATCCTCGGTCATGCCGGCCCGCGCCGGTCCCGCAAGGGCCAGCGCCGTGGCAAGAAGAAGGGCCGGCAGGCGCAGGATCATGGCAGCAGAAGGCTGCGCCCGGTCATCTCCGCAGGCTGGGGCAGGCCCATCAGTTGCAGGAGCGTCGGCGCGAGATCGGCCAGCCGTCCGCCTGCCCGCAAGGGAACCCCGGCCGGACCGCCGACAAGGATGACCGGCACCGGATTGGTCGTATGCGCCGTATGCGGCCCGCCGGTGACGGGATCGACCATCAGCTCGCAATTGCCGTGATCCGCCGTCACGATCATCGCCCCGCCGCGCGCCTGCAAGGCCGCAAGCGCCCGGCCGAGCCCCGCATCCACCGCCTCGCAGGCCTTGATGGCGGCGGGCAGGCTGCCGGTATGGCCCACCATGTCGGGATTGGCGTAGTTGACCACGATCAGGTCATAGCCCGCCTCGATCGCCTCCACGAAACGGTCGGAAACCTCGCCCGCCGACATCTCCGGTTGCAGGTCATAGGTCGCCACCTTCGGCGATTTCGGCATGGCCCGCGCCTCGCCCTCGAACGGCACTTCGCGCCCGCCGTTCAGGAAGAAGGTGACATGGGGATATTTCTCGGTCTCGGCCAGCCGGAACTGGGTGCGCCCCTGTGCCGCCACCCATTCGCCGAGCGTGTTGACGAGGTTCCGTTTCGGGAAGGCCGTGGCCATGTAGGTGCTGTGCGCGGTCGAATATTCCACCATGCCGAGCTTCGCCGACCATTGCGGCAGCGCCCCCCGGTCGAAGCCGTCGAAGTCCGGGGCGGCCAGCGCCGCAAGGATCTCCCGCGCGCGGTCGGCGCGGAAGTTGAGGCAGAAGAGCCCGTCGCCCGCCCGCACGCCCGCATAGGTGCCGATCACCGTCGGCGCCAGAAACTCGTCCGTCTCGCCCTTGGCATAGGATTGCGCCACCGCCGCCGAGGGGGTCGCCGCCCGCCCGCCTTCGCCGCGGACGATGGCGGCCTGCGCGCGCTCCACCCGTTCCCAGCGGTTGTCGCGGTCCATCGCCCAGTAGCGGCCGATCACCGTTGCCACCCGCGCGCCCACCGGCAGCGCCACCTCCAGCGCCGCCACGAATTCCGCTGCCGAAGACGGCGCCACATCGCGCCCGTCGGTGATCGCATGAAGCCAGACCGGCACGCCCTGCGCCGTCAGCGCCCGCGCGGCGGCAAGGACGTGGTTGAGATGGCCATGCACCCCGCCATCGGAGACGACGCCGATCAGATGCGCCGCGCCATTGGCCGCCTTGACCGAGGCGCCAAAGGCCAGAACCTCGGCGTTCTGCGCGAAGGAGCCATCCTCCACCGCCAGATCAATGGCGCCAAGGTCCATCGCCACCACCCGGCCCGCGCCGATATTGGTGTGGCCGACCTCGGAATTGCCCATCTGCCCCTTCGGCAGCCCGACATCGGGGCCGAAGGTGGTCAGCGTCGCATGGGGACAGTCCGCCCAGATCCGGTTGAAATTCGGCACCTGCGCCTGTGCCGGGGCGCTGACCGCCGGATCGGCGCCGATCCCCCAGCCATCAAGGATGCAGAGCACCACCGGCTTCGGGACTTGCGGATTGGCAACGGACATGAGGCACCCCTTTCCTGAACGCTTCCGCTTCTAGCGCCGCTCTGCCAAGGGGGCAAGAAACGCCTGCGGCGCTCACCCTTTCGAGATCACCCAGTCGAGCCAGCGTGTCGGCAGCACCCGCCGCGCAAAGCCCGCGATATAGGTCGGCGTGGTCACATAATAGCGCGGCTTCGGGCGCCGGTCTTCGAGCGCCCGGATCAGCTTCGCGGTCACCGCCGAGGCCGGCAGCTCGAAGCGGTCCGGCCCGCGGCTTTCGTAAAGCCGGTGGCGCAGCGCCGCATAGTCCTCGCGCCGGGCGGAGCCTTCCCAGTCGATCCATTTCTCGAAATGCGGGATGGCGTTCTCGCGGATGCGGCTGGTGACCGGCCCCGGCTCGATCAGCACGATCTCGATGCCGGTCCCCGCCATTTCCACCCGCATCACATCCGCCATCCCCTCCATGGCGAATTTGGTGGAGACATAGGCGGCCCGCCATTTCGCCCCCACGAGCCCCAGAACGGAGGAACAGTTGACGATCCGCCCCTTGCCCGCCGCCCGCATCATCGGGATCACCCGGCGCGTCAGGTCGTGGTAGCCGAAGAAATTCACCTCGAAGATCGCCCGCAAGGCCCCGCGCGGCAGATCCTCCGCCGCACCGGGGCAGGCGAAGGCCCCGTTGTTGAACAAGGCGTCGAGCCGCCCGCCAGTCCGCGCCTGCACCTCGGCGACGGCGGCTTCGATGCTCGCCTCGTCGGCATAGTCGAGAACGAAGCTTTCCAGCCCCTCGGCCTGCAATTTCTCGCAATCTGCGGCCTGACGGCAGGTGGCGAACACCCGCCAGCCCCGCGCCTTCAGCCCGCGCGCCGCATCCAGACCGATACCCGACGAACATCCCGTGATCAGAACGGTTCCGCGATCCATGCCTGCTGCCCCCCGCGCCGGCTGCTCCGGCGTCTTGGCCTACCTAAGGCGCGCAGGCGGCGGTTGCAAAGCCGAATCCGTGGGGCCTATTCCGAAAGCAGCCGGGCCGCGACATAGCCTTCGACGCCGTCGCCCTCGATGCGGATCAGGGACCAGCCCTCCGGGCCTTCGCCCTCGGCGACGACCAGAACCGCTTCGCCGCGCAAGAGACGTTCCACCACCTCATGGTCCTTGCCGGGACCGGAGCGGACATTGACGCTTTTCGCCGCGACATAGAGGATGCGTCCTGCCGGAGCCCCCGGAGCTTCCACCACCGCTTCTGCCACCGCCACCGCCGGCTCGGCAGCCACCGGCTGCGCCTCCATCAGCGGCCTGGCCGGAACGAAGCTCGCCTCGACCACGACAGGGGCCGTTCGGGGCTGGATCGCCGCAACCGCAGGCACCCCGGCCGGTTCCGGCGCCGCGACCGCCTGCAGGACCGGCGCCTCCGCCTGCGGGATCAGGCCGAAACGGAGCTGGCCATGATCCCGGCCGCCGATCAGCATCGTCAGGAAAATCGCCGCACACAAAAGGAAGGTCAACCGGAACATCATACGCCCTTACTGGCCGCCCCAAAAACCGGCGGCAAGTTGCCCTTAACACGATTCGCCCCGGCAACGAGTGGGAATCTCCCGCCATCTTCCCCCCTCGTGCGCTTCTGGTCCGTGATTTTTCGGGCTGGACCGGCAGGCCCCCCGGCCTTACACCACATTCATGTCCGATACGCCCGACAGCCCCAAGATAGAGCCGATCCTGACCTCCGAGCCGCTGTCGCGCGCCATCGGGGAGCGGTATCTCACCTATGCGCTGTCCACGATCATGCACCGCGCCCTGCCCGATGCCCGCGACGGGCTGAAGCCGGTTCACCGGCGAATCCTCTGGGCGATGCGCCGGCTGCGGCTGACGCCGACGGGGGGCTTCCTGAAGTCGGCCAAGATCAGCGGCGACACGATGGGGGACTTTCACCCCCATGGCGATGCGGCGATCTATGACGCGATGGCGCGGCTCGCCCAGGATTTCAACATGCGCTACCCGCTGGTCGACGGGCAGGGCAACTTCGGCAACATCGACGGCGACAACCCGGCCTCCAGCCGCTACACCGAGGCGCGGATCACCACCCTGACCGAGGCGCTTCTGGAGGGGATCGACGAGACCGCGGTGGATTTCCGCCCGAATTACGATGGCCGTCTGGAAGAGCCGGTCGTGCTGCCTGCGGCCTATCCGAACCTTCTGGCCAACGGCTCCAGCGGCATCGCGGTGGGGATGGCCACCAACATCCCGCCGCACAATCTGGATGAGCTGATCCAGGGCTGCCACGCCATGATCGCCGATCCCGCGATCAGCGACGAGGCGCTCGTCGCCCTGATCCCCGGCCCGGATTTCCCGACCGGCGGCGTGATCGTGGAAAGCCGTTCCGCCATCCTCGACGCCTACCGCACCGGCCGCGGTGCCTTCCGCACCCGCGCCAAATGGGAGGTGGAGGACCTGGGCCGCGGCACCTGGCAGATCGTCGTCACCGAAATCCCCTATCAGGTCCAGAAATCGAAGCTGATCGAGAAGCTGGCCGAGCTGATCAACCTGAAGAAGATCCCGCTTCTCGCCGATGTCCGCGACGAAAGCGCCGAGGATGTCCGCATCGTCATCGAGCCCCGCTCCCGCACCGTGGAGCCGGAGGTGCTGATGGCGGCGCTCTTCAAGAACAGCGATCTGGAAACCCGGTTTTCCATGAACATGAACGTGCTGATCGACGGCAAGGTGCCGAAGGTCTGCTCGCTGAAGGAGGTGCTGCGCGCCTTCCTCGACCACCGCCGCGACGTGCTGCAACGCCGCAGCCAGCACCGGGTCGAAAAGATCGACCATCGGCTGGAGGTGCTGGAAGGCTTCATCCTGACCTTCCTCAACCTCGACCGGGTGATCGACATCATCCGCTATGACGACGATCCCAAAGCAGCCCTGATGGCCGAGGACTGGAGCAGGACCCACAAGCGCGCCACCTCGGAAAAGGATTACGTCCCGCCGGTCCCCGGCGAGGGCGAGCTGACCGAATTGCAGGCCGAATCCATCCTCAACATGCGCCTGCGCTCCCTGCGGCGGCTGGAGGAGATGGAACTGATCCGCGAGCGCGATGCGCTGATGAAGGAACGCGCCGAGCTGGCCGACCTTCTCGAAAGCGACCGCCTGCAATGGAAGCGCATCGGCGAGGAGCTGGAGGCGATCCGGACGCAGTTCGGCAAGGACACGGCGCTGGGCAGACGCCGCAGCGCCTTCGCCGAAGCGGGAGAGATCGAGGAAGTCTCCTACGAGGCGATGATCGAACGGGAGCCGATCACCGTCATCTGCTCGCAGATGGGCTGGATCCGCGCGATGAAGGGCCATGTGGACCTTGCGGCGGAACAGAAGTTCAAGGATGGCGACGGCGCCCGCTTCGCCTTCCATTGCGAGACGACCGACAAGATCCTGCTGATCGCCGCCAATGGCCGCTTCTACACGCTTCTGGGCGCCAACCTGCCCGGCGGGCGCGGCATGGGCGAGCCGGTGCGACTGATGGTGGATCTGCCGAACGACACCGAAATCACCGATCTGATGATCTTCCGCTCCGGGGAACGGCTGCTCATCGCCTCCACCGCCGGCGACGGCTTCCTTCTGCCCTCGGACGAGGTGCTGGCCCAGACCCGTGCCGGCAAACAGGTGCTGACGGTGCGGGACGGGGTGAAGACCGCCCTCTGCCGCCGGGTGACGGGCGATATGGTCGCGGTGGTCGGCGACAACCGCAAGCTTCTGGTGTTCCCGCTGGCGGAGCTGCCGGAGATGGCCAAGGGCAAGGGCGTGCGGCTGCAGAAATACAAGGACGGCGGGCTGTCGGATGCGACCACCTACCAGAAGGCCACCGGCCTCACCTGGAAGGACCCCGCCGGCCGGACCCGCGCCGAACCGGACATGAGCGAATGGGAAGCCGCCCGCGCCACCGCCGGCCGCATGGCCCCGCGCGGCTTCCCGCGCAACAACAAGTTCGACTGAGCTGTTCTGCGGCCCTGCGCCGGGGGCGGCACCGGACGCTCCGCGGGGGATATTTGGGAAGAGAAGAAAGCCCTTTCATACTGGCTCAAGTATCCCCGCCGGAGGCTTCCCCGGCTGCGCTCAGGCGCCGCGCGTCAGGTCGAAGCGCCGGTGGATGCGCCCGACCACGGTGCCATCGCCCAGCGCGAACTCCGGATCTGCACCGACATCGGAAAAGCCGAGGCGCGCGTAATAGGCCAGCCCCGGTACGTTGTCGGCGCGGATGGAGGCGATGATTTCCGTCAGGCCCTTCGCCCGCGCCGCAGCCGAGGTCCGCGCGAAAAGCGTCGCGCCGATGCCTTTGGCCTGTTGCCCGGTACGGACGAAAGTGCCGATATGGGCCTCACCCTGCCACCAGCCGACCGATTGCCAGCCGAGGAGGCGCCCTTTCTCTTCGACCACCACCGAAGTCAGCACCTCCGGCCCGTCGATGTAGTCGTTCCGCACCTGATCCGGCGATTTCGGCGCCTCATGGGCGGTGGTGCCGCCGATGCGGATGATCTCGTTGAGCAGCTCCGCCATCGCCCCGGCGTCCCTGGGAAGAGCCGGGCGCGCGGTCATTCCGCGAACTCCTCCCGCGCATAGCCTTGCAGGAAGAGGAGCGCCGTCAGGTCGCCATGGTTGATGCGAAGCCGGCATTGCGCCGCGACGCTGGGCTTGGCGTGCAGGGCCACGCCGGCCCCGGCAAGGTGCAGCATCCCGAGGTCATTGGCGCCATCGCCCACCGCCATGGCATCGGCGGGCGTCAGGCCGAGCCGGGCGGCGATCTGTTCCAGTGCCTCGACCTTGGCGGCCTTGCCGAGGATCGGGTCCGCCACCTGCCCGGTCAGCTTGCCGCCCTCGACCAGCAGCGTATTGGCGCGGTTCTCGTCGAAGCCGAGCTTTGCGGCAATCGCCCCGGTAAAGGCGGTGAAGCCGCCGGAGACCAGCGCCGCATAGGCCCCCTGCGCCTTCATCGTCGCCAGAAGCACCGGCCCGCCCGGCATCAGGGTGATGCGGTCGCGCAGGACCTCGGCGATCACCTTCTCCGGCAGGCCTTTCAGGAGGCCGACGCGCTCCCGCAGGGCCGCCTCGAAGTCGAGCTCGCCATTCATCGCCCGCGCGGTGATCCCCGCGACATGGGCGCCCACGCCGGCCTCATCGGCCAGTTCGTCGATACATTCCTGCTCGATCATCGTGCTGTCCATGTCGGCGATCAGCAGGCGTTTCCTGCGGTTCGCCACCGGCTGGACCGCCAGATCGACGCCGAGGCCTTGCAGCCCCTCCCAGACCTCCCAGAGGTTCGCCGGTTCCGCTTCCAGCGGAAATTCCGCCGCCACGCCGGGATCGAGCCAGACCGCATCCCCGCCGCCCCAGGCATTGCGGAGCGACTCCACCGTGGCGCGGTCCAGCACGGGGCGGGCGGGATTGCTGAGCAGGCTGGCGATGAACATGGGGAAGTTTCCGATAGTGGAGCGATGCGTCGCAAATCGAAGCTGATGGGGCGCTTTAACGCGATTTTTCCGCTTGCGCCACCCCGGCAGGGTCAATATCCACGGCGGCGGGACACCCTTCCCCAACGAAGGGCTTATATCTGCGAGGATACCATGGCTGATCTGATCGCCCCGGCTGCGCGCCCGGCTAACCCGCGCTTTTCATCTGGCCCCTGCGCCAAGATCCCCGGTTTTTCCCTTGATATGCTTGGAGATGCGCCCCTGGGCCGCTCGCATCGTGCTGCTGTCGGCAAGGCCAGGCTGAAAGAGGCGATCGACCTCACCCGCGAGATTCTGAACGTTCCGGCGGATTACCGCATCGGCATCGTCCCCGGCTCCGACACCGGCGCTGTCGAGATGGCGCTCTGGTCGCTTCTGGGCGCCCGTCCGGTGGAGATGCTGGCTTGGGAAAGCTTCGGCGAAGGCTGGGTGACGGATGTGGTCAAACAGTTGAAACTGGACGCCAAGGTCACCGTCGCACCCTATGGCCGGATCGTCGATTTCGCCACGGTGGATTTCGACGCCGATGTGGTCTTCACCTGGAACGGCACCACCTCCGGCTGCCGTCTGCCCAATGCCGATGCGATCCCGGCGGATCGCAAGGGCCTGACCATCTGCGACGCGACCTCCGCCGCTTTCGCCATGGATCTGGACTGGGCCAAGCTCGATGTCGTGACTTTCTCCTGGCAGAAGGTTCTCGGCGGCGAGGGCGCGCATGGGATGCTGATCCTGTCGCCCCGCGCGGTGGAGCGGCTGGAAAGCCATACCCCCGCCTGGCCGCTGCCGAAGATCTTCCGGCTGACCTCCAAGGGCAAGCTGATCGAGGGGATCTTCGTGGGCGAGACCATCAACACCCCGTCGATGCTGGCGGTGGAAGATTACCTCGTCGCGCTCAAATGGGCGAAGTCGGTGGGCGGGCTGAAGGGCCTCGTGGAGCGGGCTTCGGCCAATGCCCAGGTGGTCTGGGACTTCTGCGCCGCGAACCCCTGGTTGCAGAACCTGGCCGAGGTGCCGGAGATCGCCTCCACCACCTCCGTCTGCCTGAAATTCGCCGATGCGCGGATCAGGGATGGCGAGGCTTTCGCCAAGGCCGTGGCCAAGCGGCTGGAAAAGGCGGGCGTGGCCTATGACGTGGGCGCCTACCGCGATGCCCCGGCGGGTCTCAGGATCTGGTGCGGCTCCACGGTGGAAACCGCCGATGTGGCGGCGCTGATGCCCTGGATCGCCCATGCCTTCGAGGCGGAGATCGCCGCACAGGCGCAGGCCGCCTGATCGCGGGGACGGGCGGACCGCCCATCCTACGCAATCCAACCCGCAGGATGGGCGATCCGCCCGTCCTGCCGACCCAATCCCCAAATCCCAAGGACCCCCGCCATGGCCCCCCGCGTTCTCGTTTCCGACGAACTTTCCGAAACCGCCGTCCAGATCTTCCGCGACCGCGGCGTCGAGGTCGATTACCTGCCGAAGCTCGGCAAGGACAAGGAGGCGCTCGCCGCCGTCATCGACAAATATGACGGGCTCGCCATCCGCTCGGCCACCAAGGCCACCGAAAAGCTGCTCGCCTCGGCCACCAACCTCAAGGTCATCGGCCGCGCCGGGATCGGGGTGGACAATGTGGACATCCCCGCCGCCTCGAAAAAGGGCGTGATCGTGATGAACACGCCCTTCGGCAATTCGATCACCACCGCCGAACATGCCATCGCCATGATGTTCGCCGTCGCCCGGCAACTGCCGGAGGCCAATGCCTCCACCCAGGCCGGCAAGTGGGAGAAATCGCGCTTCATGGGGGTGGAGCTTTACAACAAGACCCTCGGCGTGATCGGCGCCGGCAACATCGGCGGCATCGTCTGCGACCGCGCCGTCGGGCTGCACATGAAGGTGGTGGCCTATGACCCTTTCCTGTCCGAGGAACGCGCCAAGGCGCTCGGCGTGCAGAAGGTGGAGCTGGACGAATTGCTGCACCGTGCCGATTTCATCACGCTGCATGTGCCGCTGACCGACAAGACCCGCAACATCCTGTCGAAGGAAAACCTCGCCAAGACGAAGAAGGGCGTCCGCATCATCAACTGCGCGCGCGGCGGGCTGATCGACGAGGCGGCCCTGGCCGAGGCGCTGAAATCCGGCCATGTCGCCGGAGCCGCCCTTGACGTGTTCGAGGTGGAGCCGGCCACGGAAAGCCCGCTCTTCAACCTGCCGAACGTGGTCTGCACCCCGCACCTCGGCGCCTCCACCACCGAGGCGCAGGAGAACGTGGCACTTCAGGTGGCCGAGCAGATGTCGGATTACCTCCTGACCGGCGCCGTGCAGAACGCGCTCAACATGCCGAACGTGACCGCCGAGGAAGCCGCCGTCATGGGGCCTTGGATCAAGCTCGCCTCCCATCTCGGCAGCTTCATCGGCCAGATGACGGAAGAACCGATCAAGGCGATCAACATCCTCTATGACGGCACGGTGGCGGGGATGAACCTTGCCGCCCTGAACTCCGCCGTGATCGCCGGGGTGCTGAAGGCGCAGAACCCGGATGTGAACCTCGTCTCCGCGCCCATCGTGGCCAAGGAGCGCGGCATCCAGATCTCCACCACCCGGCAGGAGAAGACCGGGGTGTTCGACGCCTATATCAAGGTGACGATGGTGACCGACACGCGGGAGCGCTCGGTGGCCGGCACCTGCTTCTCCGACGGCAAGCCGCGCTTCATCCAGATCAAGGGCATCAACATCGACGCCGAGATCGGGGCGCATATGCTCTATACCACCAACGAGGACGTGCCGGGCATCATCGGCCTTCTCGGCATGACCATGGGCAAGAACGGCGTGAACATCGCCAACTTCACCCTCGGCCGCTCCGGTGTCGGGCAGGATGCGATCGCCATCCTCTACCTCGACCAGCCCATCGACCCCAAGGTGATCGAGACGCTGGAATCGACCGGCATGTTCCAGTCCGTCAAAGCCCTGCAATTCGAAGTCGCCTGACCGGCGCCTCCGTCACGATCCCGCGCCGCTTCCCCGGGGGGAGGCGGCGCTTGCCATTTCAGGCCCCCGATTCAGGCCCCCCGCTTCAGGCTCCCCGAATTCCAGCTCTCCGCGCTTCGGATATCCGGACGCCCCGGCCCGGCAGAGGCTCACGGCCCCGCTCTTTACCTCAGGCCGGGAATCCCGCCCTTTGCCTTTCATACTGGCTCAAATATCCAAACCCGGCCGCCGCAAGCGCCGCGTATCAGGTCTCGGCGATCCCCTTGAACACCCCCCAGATCATCCTCTTGCCGCCGATCCAGTCCACATCCATCACGGCCGTCAGCTCCGGATCTGCCATGGCCGCCGCCACCACCTCGTCCCGATGCGCCCGGTCGCGGAAGCGGATGAAGGACCAGATCACCGTCTCGTCCTCCTCCAGCAGTACCGCGCGCGGGAAGGAGGTGAGCTTGCCGGGCTCCAGCCCCTCGCCCTCCGCCTCCACCACCTCCAGCGCCGCGAGGCGGCGCCAGATCCGCGACGCCTGCACGGCAAGGATGCGGTAGTCTTCGAGATGCGCGGTTTTCACCGGCAGAATGAACGCATCGAAACAACTCATCCCGATCCTCCCCTTGCGCTCCCCCGGCGCGAGACATAGCCAAGAACCAGCAACAGCAGGCAGGCCCCCATGAGAACCTATGCCATTGGCGACATTCACGGCCATCTCGATCTCCTGAAGCGGCAACATGCGCTGATCGCCGCCGATATGGCGCGGCACGGGGAGGCGCCCATCGTCCATATCGGCGATCTGGTGGATCGCGGCCCCGACAGCGCCGGGGTGGTGGAGTATCTGCGCGAAGGGATCGCGGCGGGGCGCGACTGGGTGGTGCTGAAGGGCAATCACGACCGGATGTTCGCGGGTTATCTCAGGGATGCCGGCTTCAAGGACCCCGGCCTGCGCGCCGATCTCTCCTATCTCCACCCCCGTATCGGCGGGGCGGAGACGCTCGCGTCCTATGGCGTGCGCGCGGCGGGGGACCGCCCGTTGGCCCCGGTCCATGCCGAGGCGGTGGCGGCGGTTCCTGCCGCGCACCGGGCGTTTCTCGAAACCCTGCCGACCTCCTTCCGGCGCGGGGAGGCGATCTTCGTCCATGCGGGCATCCGGCCCGGCGTGGCGCTTGAGGACCAGACCGAGGATGACCTGCTCTGGATCCGCAAGGAGTTTCTGGAAGACACCCGCGATCATGGCGCGCTGATCGTCCATGGCCATACCGCCATCGACAGGCCGACCCATTACGGCAACCGGGTAAACATCGACAGTTCCGCCGCCTATGGCGGCCCGCTTTCCGCCGTGGTGCTGGAAGGGCGCGAGGTTTTCCATCTTACCCCGGAAGGGCGGGTGGCGCTGCGGCCCTGACCGCCATTTGGCAGAGGCCATCGCCTTCGCCACGCGCTGCCATGTCCCCCTTCGAGCCGGTGGCCCAAAGCCTCCGGCCGGCGCCTGCCTTGCCACCGGCGGGCGCTTCGCCCACGTCGGGCAAGCACTGGCATACGGTCGTTTGGGAAAGCGGCCCGGCTTCCCTGCGGGCGGGAAAGCGTCAGGCCTTTCTGATCCGCCCTCCGTCTGGCGCCGGAGCGGTTTTGCACCGCTCCGCCCTGCCACCGATCCCCTGACCCGGTGGCAAACCCCGCAGGATCTTTTCCGAAAGGGAATGAGGGGGGCGGGCGGGAGTGCCGGTCAGGCCTAGCGGTTCATTTCACGCAGGCTGGCGAAGGCGGCGACGCTCAGAACTCCGGCCCAGCCGAAGATCAGCCAGAAGAAGCCGCGGTCGCCCATCACCCCGATGAGCTGGGCGCAGATCAGCGGCAGCACGATCGCCCCGAACAGCCCCGACCCGATGATCACCGGCGCCACCCGTGCATCCTCGCCCATCTTCCGCGTCGCGGTCACGAAGAAGCCGTGGAAGAAGAGGCTCCCGCTCACCCCGAGCAGCGGGAAGAACACCGCCGGGCTGACCACCGCCGCGCCAAGCCCGCAGAGCGCCGCGAAGAGCACGGCGGCCGCATAGACGCTGAAGGCCGGAATCCGGTCCACGAAGAAGATCATCACTCCGCGCGCCACCAGATAGGCGAGATAGAAGAGCGACAGAAGCTGCGCCGCCCGCACCTCCTCCACCCCGGCCCGCACCAGCGCCGTCGGGCCAAGGCCGACCAGCGCCGCCTCCATGCCGATGGCCAGCACCCCGAAGACGAGGATCGGCCAGTAGAGCCGGAAGCCGCCTTTGCCGGTCGCCGCGCCGACCGCCGCGCGGCTTACCGGACCTGCGGCCAGCCAGATCGCCGCCGCCAGCGCCGCAATCGCCAGAAAGGTCGGCTTCGGCTCGGAACCGAGCCAGACGAAGACCAGCGGCGCGGCAATCGCCCCCACGGAGAAGACCGCGTTGAGCAGGGTCATCATCGACGGCCCGCGCGGCCCGAAGGCCGACAGGATGCGCGGGTTGAACACCGCCGCCAGCGCGCCGTAGCCCGCGCCGAAGATCACCCCGCCGAGCAGCACCAGCGGCCACCAGACGCCGATCCCCAGCAGCGCCGCACCGATGGCCGATGCCGCAAGCCCCGGCCGCGGGCCGAGCTTGCCCGCCCCGAGATACATGCCGACGACGCCAAGGAAACAACCGACCCAGAAGGCCGAGATCAGCCAGCCCGCCGCCGCCGTATCAAGCCCGAACTGCCGCTGGAAGACGGGCAGCGCCGGGCCGAAGATCGCCTGGGCCAGACCCAGCAGAATGAAGCTGACCAGCCCCGTCCCAAGGAGCGCCATCCGCGCTCCGCTCGTACCCTGCATCGCCGTCTCCCCTGCCGCCGCCGTCCCCTAGCCCTGCCGCAGGGCAAGGTCAATGCAAGGTCAGTCGCACCATCTTGCGCCCCGCATCGCCAAGGCGCAGGCTGGCCTCGGGCAACGGGAGGTTCACATGATCACGCTCTACGACTACTGGCGGTCCTCTGCCGCCTATCGGGTGCGGATCGCGCTCAATCACCTGCGGCTGCCCTATCACAGCATCCCGGTGAACCTCCTGACCGGCGAACACCGCGCACCCGAAAACCTCGCCCGCAACCCGCAGGGCCTTGTCCCGACGCTGGAGATCGACGGGCTGCGCCTGACGCAATCGCTGGCCATGATCGAATATCTGGCCGAGACGCGCGGCGCCCTGTTGCCGCCCGATGCTCCCGGCCGCGCGCGCGCCCGCGCGCTCGCCTATGCCATCGCCATGGAGATCGCTCCGGTCTGCAACCTTTCCGTCCGCAGCCATGTGGCGGCGGCCAGCGAGGGCAGGATGAGCGCCGAGGACTGGCAGCGCCATTACATCGGCAAGGGCCTTGCCGCCTTCGAGACGATGCTCGCCCCCGACAGCCGCTTCTGCCACGGCGCCGCGCTGAGCCTGCCGGATTGTTGTCTCGTCCCCCAGATCTACAACGCAGAGCGTATCGGGATTGACGTGAGGTCTTTTCCCAATATCGCGCGGATCATGGCAAACCTCTCCGACCTGCCGGAGGTTGCCGCCGCGCATCCCGATCAAGTGAAACCCGCAAGCTGAGGCCGCCATGACCGATATCTTCCTGCTCTCCGCCGCCCGCACCGCCATCGGCGGCTTCGGTGGCTCGCTTTCCGCGCTGACGCCCATCGACATCGCCACCCATGCGACCCGCGCCGCCCTGGACCGCTCTGGGGTGGAACCGGCGCGCATCGGCACCGTGGTCTTCGGCCATGTCATCAACACCGAGCCGCGCGACATGTATCTGGGCCGGGTGGCGGCGATGAATGTGGGCATCCCCGACAGCACCCCGGCGATGAACGTCAACCGCCTTTGCGGGTCGGGCGCGCAGGCCATCGTCTCGGCGGCGCAGGCGCTGATGCTCGGTGATGCCGATTTCGCCCTTGCCGGCGGGGCGGAATGCATGAGCCGCGCGCCCTACAGCCTGCCCGCCGCCCGCTTCGGCCAGAAGATGGGCGACACCAGGGCGGTGGACATGATGACCGGCGCGCTCACCTGCCCCTTCGGCACCGGCCATATGGGGGTGACGGCGGAAAACGTCGCCGCCCGCTACGGCATCACCCGGCAGGAGCAGGATGATTTCGCGCTCGAAAGCCAGAAACGTGCCGCCCTTGCGATTGCCGAGGGCCGCTTTGCCGGGCAGATCGCCCCGATCGAGATGGCCACCCGCAAAGGCACGGTGCATTTCGAGGTGGACGAGCATCCGAAGGCCACCTCCGCCGAGGCGCTGGCCGGACTGCGCCCGGCCTTCCGGAAGGACGGCACGGTGACGGCGGGCAATGCCTCCGGCATCAATGACGGCGGGGCGGCGCTGGTGCTGGCGCGCGGCGATGCGCTGGGCGGCCTCACCCCGCGCGCCCGGATCATCGGCTATGCCGTGGCCGGGGTGGCGCCCGATGTCATGGGGCTCGGCCCGATCCCGGCGGTGCGCGCGCTCTGCGCGAAGACGGGGATGAAGCCCGGAGATTTCGACGTGGTGGAATCGAACGAGGCCTTCGCCGCGCAGGCGCTTGCCGTCAGCCGCGAGCTCGGCCTCGACCCGGCCCGCGTCAACCCGAACGGCGGCGCCATCGCGCTTGGCCATCCGGTCGGTGCGACGGGCGCGCTGATCACGGTGAAGGCGCTCCATGAGCTGGAACGGACCGGCGGCAAGACCGCGCTCATCACCATGTGCATCGGCGGCGGACAGGGGATCGCCCTGGCCATCGAGAGGGTCTGACCCCGCCCGCGGGCGGCGGCTTCGGAAGCCTCCGGCGGGGATATTTGAGGCAAGATGAAAGGGCTTTCTTCTCTTCCCAAATATCCCCCGCGGAGCGTTCCCCCGGAAACCGGAGGCGTTCCGGTCAGCCGTCGAGAAGACCCTGATGCTCGCCGAGCTTCGGGGCCGGGCGGTCGAGCGCCAGTTCGGCGCCGGAAAAGCGCATGGGCGCGCGGACGCCGGGGATGCCGCCGGGGGCGATCTGCATGGCGCGGGCCCGGGTCTGGGGATCGGCGAAAACCTCGGCCAGATCGTTGATCGGCCCGGCGGGGACGCCTTCGGCCTCGCAGGCGGCGAGGAGATCGGCCTTCTGCCAGCGCAGCGTCGCTGCGGTCAGACGGGCGGTCAGCGCCACGCGATTGGCGATGCGGTCGGCATTGGTCAGGAACTCGGGCGCTTCGGCCATCTCCCCGAGCCCGAGGATGCCGCACAGGCGGCGGTATTGCGCGTCATTGCCGGTGGCGAGGATGATCCAGCCGTCGGCGCAGTCGAAGACCGCATAGGGCGCGAGGTTCGGATGGGCATTGCCCATCAGCCCCGGCGGCGTGCCGGAGGTGAGGTAGTTCATCGCCTGATTGGCCATTATCGTTGTGGCCACATCCATCAGCGCCATGTCGATCTGCTGGCCCTCGCCAGTACGCCCGCGCTGCACGAGCGCGGCGAGGATGGCGGTGGCGGAATAGACGCCGGTGAAGACATCGGTGACCGCCACGCCGACCTTCTGCGGCTGGCCCTCGGGTGCGCCGGTGACGGACATCAGCCCGGCCATGCCCTGAATGATGAAGTCGTAACCGGCGCGGTGGGCATAAGGCCCGGTCTGGCCGAAGCCGGTGATCGAGCAATAGATCAGCCGGGGATTGACCTTGCGGAGGCTTTCGTAGTCCAGCCCGTATTTCGCCAGCCCGCCGACCTTGAAATTCTCGATCAGCACATCGGCATCGGCGACCAGCCGGCGCACGGTCTCCTGTCCTTCCGGCGTGCGGAAATCGCAGATGACCGAGCGTTTGCCGCGGTTGGTCGCATGGAAATAGGCGGCGGAGCGGCCGGTCTCGCCGTCGCCATCGCGGTCGATGAAGGGCGGACCCCAGCGGCGGGTATCATCGCCTTCCGGGGCTTCGACCTTGATCACGTCCGCGCCGAGGTCCGCCAGGGTCTGGCCGGCCCAGGGGCCAGCCAGAATCCGCGCCAGTTCGACGACCTTCACCCCGGCGAGCGGCGTCATTACTTCGCCAGCTCGGCGTCGATCACCGCCTTGAACTCATCCCAGCCCATGTTGGAATGTTTGGTGCCGTTGACGAAGAAGGTGGGCGTGCCTTCGACGCCATCGGCTTTGAAGTTCTTTTCGAAATGCGCGACGAGGGCTTCGGCCTGCGCGCCGTCCTTCAGGCAGGCGTCGAGGGTCGCGTCATCCATCCCGGCGCTGCGGCCGAGCTTCTTGAGGTTCTCGACCACCTCCGCCGGATTGTCCGAAGCGGCCCATTCCTGCTGCTTGTCGAAGAGCATGTCGGCGATGCCGAAGTAGCGCAGCTCGCCGCCGCAGCGGGCGGTCATCGCGGCCCAGAGGCCGTAGCGGTCGAAATAGACCTCGTGATATTCGAAGCGCACCTTGCCGGTGTCGATATAGTCGGCCTTCAGCTTGGCCCAGTTGTCGGCATGGAAGCGCGCGCAATGGGGGCAGGTGAAGGAGGCGTATTCGACGATCTTGACCTTGGCATCCTCGGCACCGATGGCGAAATCCTTCACCTCGGTCGCGGCCGGGGTGGCGGCATCGGTCGCGGGGGCGGCGGGAGCCTCGGTGGTGGCGGCGGGGGCTGCGGTTTCTGCCAGGGTGGCAACGGGCATCAGCACGCCGGCGGCCATCAGAGCCAGAGCGGCCAGAGCGGGTTTCTGCATCATGGAGAAGAACCTTCCTTCGATTTTCGGCGAGTTAAGACATTTTGCGCCAGGGCTTCAAGGGCGGCCCGCAGGCCTTCGTCCCGAATGGGGGCTGCGGTGCGATGGGCTTCGGCGGCGGTTGCGGCGTCCGGCTCCCTGGCTTTCGGCTTGGGGGCGGGGGTGAATTCCGCCTGGCCCTCGGCAAAGCCGGTGGCGGCGGTCTGGGTCAGCAGGATGCGCGAGATGGCGGCATAGCCATAGACGGCATTGACCCTTTCGCGCAGCTTTTCCTTCTGCATCTCGATGATCGGGGCAAGCGCGCCCGAGACAAGGAGCGTCAGCGTCGCCCCCATGCCTTCGCGCCCGTAGCCGACCTTGACGGGGCGGGTGGCGCGGGCGATCTCTTCGCCGGCGATTTCGGGCCAATGGGTCAGGAGCCGGGCGACGGCAAAGCCGCGCGATTCCCCGGCGGTGCGGATCTGCTCCTTCATCAGCCCGCAAGCGGGCTCGAAGCCGCGTTGCCGGCGGCTGGCAGAGGGAAGGGGCGCAGGTGTTCGGGCCATCTGGTCCTGATCGGTTGTTGCGCTATCCTAGCCCGTGGCACCGGCGCGGGGCCAGAGATTTGCCGGGGCGGAGGGGATAAAGATTGCGTGACGCGGATGTGAGCGGCGAGACGGTCGGCGCGCGGCTTCTGGAGTGGTATGACGCCCATGCGCGCGTGATGCCCTGGCGGGTGCCGCCGGAGGACAAGCTGGCGGGGGTGCGGCCCGATCCCTACCGCGTCTGGCTGTCGGAAGTGATGCTGCAACAGACCACGGTGGCGGCGGTGCGGGCCTATTTCCGGCGCTTTACGGAACGGTGGCCGACGGTGGCCGATCTGGCGGCGGCGGCGGATGGCGAGGTCATGGCAGAATGGGCGGGGCTTGGCTATTACGCCCGCGCCCGCAACCTTCTGGCCTGCGCGCGGGCGGTGGTGCGCGACCATGGCGGGGTCTTTCCCACCAGCCGGGAGGGGCTGCTGACCCTGCCGGGCATCGGCCCCTACACGGCAGCCGCTATCGCCGCTATCGCCTATGACGAGCCCGCCGTGGTGGTCGACGGCAATGTGGAGCGGGTGGTGGCGCGGCTTTTCGCGGTGGAGGTGCCGATGCCCGCCGCCAAGCCGGAGCTGGTGCGGCTGGCTGCGCGCCTGACGCCCGAGGCGCGGCCCGGCGATTACGCGCAGGCGATGATGGATCTTGGCGCCACCATCTGCACGCCGCGCAATCCGGCCTGCGTGATCTGTCCTCTCACCCCCGACTGCGCGGCCCGGCAGGCGGGGATCGCGGCACAACTGCCGCGCAAGACCCCGAAGCCCGCCAAACCCGTCCGGCAGGGGGTCGTCTGGATCGCCCGCCGCCCGGACGGCGCGCTTTTGCTGGAGAGGCGGGCGGACAAGGGCCTTCTGGGCGGGATGCTCGGCTTTCCCGGCGACGGCTGGGACGGCGCGGGCGGCCCGGCTCCGCTCGCGGCGGAGTGGCGCGAGGCGGGGGAGGTGCGCCACACCTTTACCCATTTCCACCTGATCCTGCGGGTCCTTCTGGCCGAGACCTCCGCCCCAGCCGCGCGGGGCAGCTACAGGACCATGCCGGAATTCCACCCCTCCGATCTGCCGACATTGATGCGGAAAGCGCATGATCTGGCGCTCGCGGTCATTCCGTCGCGTTGAGCCTGCCGGGATTTGCGATAGACTGTCCGCGGATCTGAGGGCTACGGGCCTCAGGGCAGAGAGGCCCAGAATGACAAAGATTCCCGCCGCCGAAGTCAGCCTGCTGCGAAATGCCCTGCCATTCTGGTTGTCGCTCGGCACCGTGCCGGTGGCCCTGACCGGAGCGGTCTGGGGGGGATGGCTGGTGCTTTTGCTGCCGGTCTATTCCTGGGGGATGTTCTCGCTTCTCGACGCGGTGCTGGGCCTGAACGAAGACAACCCCGATCTCGACACGCCGGAGGCGGGGCTGTTCTGGTATCGGCTGATCACCCTCATCTGGGTGCCGGTGCAGTTCTGCCTGCTGTTCGGGCTGATCTGGTATGTGCCGCAGGCGAGCCATCTGGGACCATGGGAGAAGATCGGGCTTTTCTTCGGAATGGGGGTCGTCTCCGGCACCATCGGCATCAACTATGCCCATGAGCTGATGCATCAGAAGCCGGCGGTGGAGCGGTGGTTCGGCGATCTGCTGTTGTCCATGGTGCTGTACAGCCATTTCCGCAGCGAGCATCTGCGCGTCCACCATCTTTATGTCGCCACCCCGCGCGATCCGGTTTCGGCGCGCTACAACGAGGGTTTCCATCGCTTTCTGCCGCGGGTCCTGTGGCAATGCCCGCAATCGGCCTGGGCGGCGGAGGCGGCGATGCTGGCGCGGCGCGGCCTGTCGCCGCTGCACCGCAGCAACCCCTTCTGGCGCTATGGCGCGCTTCAGGCCGGGATGCTGGTGCTGGCCTTGGCGCTGGGCGGCTGGCAGGGGCTTGCCCTGTTCCTGTTGCAGGCCGCTTCGGCGGTCTGGCAGTTGGAACTCGTCAATTATGTGGAACATTACGGGCTGACCCGCCGCCATCTCGGCGAGGGGAAATATGAGCACGTCCTGCCGCGCCATAGCTGGAATGCCGCGCATCGCGCCTCGAACTGGCTCCTGATCAATCTGGAGCGCCATTCGGATCACCACTACAAGCCGGACCGGCGGTTTCCGCTGCTCCAGACCTATGCCGAGGATGAGGCGCCGCAACTGCCCTATGGCTATCCGCTGATGACCACGATGGCGATGATCCCGCCCCTGTGGAAGCGGAGGATGAACCGGCGGGTGAAGGCCTGGCGGCGCCAGCACTACCCCGATATCGAGGATTGGCACCCCTACAACAAGGCGCTGAACCCCAAGCCGCGCGGCGCGCCCTGAGGGGGTGGCGCGCCCTTGTCAGGCGCCGGAGGGGTTTTGCACCCCTCCGGACCTCCCCGCAGGATATTTGGGGCAAGATGAAAGGGGGCGAGGCCGGTCCGGGGGCAGGGGCTAGTCCGACACTTTCTTCACGAACTGGGATTTGAGGCCCATCTGACCGATCCCAGGGATCTTGCAGTCGATGTCGTGGTCGCCGTCCACCAGCCGGATGCCGCGGACCTTGGTGCCGACCTTGACGACGAGGGAGGAGCCCTTGACCTTGAGATCCTTGATCACCGTGACCGTATCGCCGTCGTGCAGCACATTGCCCACGCTGTCGCGCACTTCCGGGGCATCGGCGGCGCCGGCGCTTCCGGGGTGCCATTCATGGCCACATTCCGGGCAGGTCAGCAGGGCGTCCACCTGATAGGTGAAGACGGAGGCACATTCGGGGCAGGGGGGCAGGGTGTCTGTCATGGCGCAGCTATAGCGGGTCGGGCGTGGCGGAGCCAGCCGCTTTCGGCAGGAGAGCGCAAGCCAATCGAAGCGCTATGGGCAGAAAAATGCCCCGTCCTGACGCGCAAGACGGGGCAGGTGTGCCGCAGGCGGACCACGGCACAGGCGTAAACCCTGGGGAAAGCGGCCGTGCCGCGGTTCCGGATCTCAGTGGGGGCGGCGCTGGTCGGCCTCCATCTCGGCGCGGATCTGCTGGCGCAGGATGTCGATGGAGACCATCTTTCCGTCGCGCTTGAAGTGCCAGTAGGTCCAGCCGTTGCAGGAGGGCGCGCCCTCCAGGGCGGCGCCGACCTGATGGATCGAGCCTTTCACATCATTGCCGATCAGCGTGCCATCGGCGCGCACCTTGGCCTTGAAGCGGTTGCCGATGGAGAAGAGCTCCTCCCCCGGACGCAGCATCCCGCGCTCCACCACCTGCCCGAACGGCACGCGCGGCTCGGCGCGCTTCGATCCGGTGATCTCAAGCGCCGAGGCATCGAAGCGGCGCACCCGGTCGATGCGGGCCTGAGCGGCGCGGCGATAGGCCTCCTCGCGCTCGATCCCGATGAAATCCCGGCCGAGCATCTTGGCCACGGCCCCGGTGGTGCCGGTGCCGAAGAACGGGTCGAGCACCACATCGCCGGGATTGGTCGTGGCGATGATCACGCGGTGCAGCAGGCTTTCCGGCTTCTGCGTCGGATGGGCCTTGTCGCCGGCCTCGTCCTTCAGCCGCTCATGCCCGGTGCAGATCGGCAGCACCCAGTCCGACCGCATCTGCACGCCGTCGTTGAGCTCCTTCAGCGCCTCGTAGTTGAAGGTGTACTTGCTGTCCTCGTCCCGGCTTGCCCAGATCAGCGTCTCATGGGCATTGGTCAGCCGCTTGCCGCGGAAGTTCGGCATAGGGTTCGACTTGCGCCAGATGACATCGTTGAGCATCCAGTAGCCCTGATCCTGCAAGGCCGCGCCCACCCGGAAGATGTTGTGGTAGGAGCCGATCACCCAGATCGCCCCATTCGGCTTCAGCAGGCGTTTCGCCGCCGCCAGCCAGTCGCGGGTGAAGCGGTCATAGGCGGCAAAGCTCGAAAACTGGTCCCAGTGATCATCCACCGCATCGACGCGGGAATTGTCGGGCCGGTGCAGCTCGCCCTTCAGTTGCAGGTTGTAGGGGGGATCGGCGAAGATCAGATCGACGGAGCCCGCAGGCAGCCCGTTCATCCGCTCGATGCAATCGCCGTCAAGGATCTGGTTCAGCGGGAGGGTCCCGCCCTCCGCCTTCATTCTGGTCGCCATTCTGTGCCTCTGCCCTCGGCGTGTTTCCGCCGTTTGTTATCCACAGGATGAGTCAGACTGGATTCGCCGTCAAATTCTTTTTTGAATCAAGGGGTTACAGATTTATCTTGATACAAGATGTTGTGGACGGGCCGGAAGGAACGTCTATGCCAAGGGGTCACACCAAGATTTAGGAGCGCCTCCAGATGCGCCTTTGTCGGGTATCCGGCATTGACTTCCCAGCCGTAGCCGGGGTGCTGTTGCGCCAAATCCACCATGAGGCGATCCCGCACAACCTTGGCAACGATCGAGGCGGCGGCGATGGACAGGCTGCGCGCATCGCCCTTGACGATCGCTTCGGCCCGGCCCCGCAGGCCGGAGGGGAGGAGATTGCCGTCGATGAGGCAATGATCGGGGACGGCGGGATCTGCGCCCAGCCCCTCCACCGCGCGCTCCATGGCCAGATGGCTGGCGCGCAGGATGTTCAGCGCGTCGATCTCCTCGACGCTGGCATGGGCGACGGAGACGCGGGCCAGAGCGAGGATCTGCGGGTAAAGCAGGTCGCGCTTCGCCGATGACAGCGCCTTGGAATCGCCGAGGCCCGGCGGGATGCGGGCCGGATCGAGGATCACCGCCGCCGCCGTGACCGGCCCGGCGAGGGGGCCGCGTCCCACCTCGTCCACGCCGGCGATGCAGGTGGCGCCGCGGGCAAGGGCGGCGGTCTCGAAGCTGAAATCGGGGGGGATGCGGGCCATGGGCCTGTCTATCCCGAAGGGCGGGGCGGAAAAAGGGGGGGCGGAGGCTGCTCACCCCTCCGCCCCAAGGCCCGGCCGGGATGGGACGCACCGGCACGGGGGGGATTGCTGCGACGCGATCAGCGGCCGCCGACGGTGAACCCGGCGTCCCGCAGACATTGCGCGGAATAGACCCGATCCCGCTCGCCATAGATGCGGATGTTGCGGGCGCAATCGGGCAGACGGTAGTTGAAGCCCTCCTCCCTCATGCAGTTCTCGCTGTAGACAGTGACATTGCGCTGCTGCTGGCTGTCGATCTCGATGGCGCAGACCGACGGCACGCGGGGATGCTTGACCGGATTCGGTTTCGGCTGGGGGGGTTGCGGCTTCGGATGATGGGAGCCTTTGTTGTCGATGCCGTTGACGATGGCGCCGAGGATCAGCGCGGCGGCAAGCGCCTTGGCCAGATCGTCGCCGCGCTTGTCGGCGCGGGCCGGAACGGCGGCGACGGCCAGAAGCGACAGCGCCACGGCGGCGGCGGTCAGCCCGGTCATCAGCTTGCGGATGGCGCGGGACAGTGCCGGAGCTGCGGAGGTGCCGCGGCGCGACATCAGCGTTTCGGCAAGCGTCTCGGAGGAAAGGGCATGGGCGGGAAGGCGACGGGTCATTCTGGAACCTCCTGTTGGCAGCGGCCGGCTGGGGCGGCCTCGGGTCATGGCCAAATCCTCGCCCCGCAGCGGAAGGACAGGCAATAACGCCCGCCTGTTATCGGATAGCAGCCGCCTTCCGCGCCCTTGGTTATTGAATATCCGCACCACTCCGCGCAGGATGATCCGGAGTTCCCGCCGACCCTTCCTTCCTGCCGACCCTTCCTTCCCCACGGCCCCTTCCCGGAGAGCCTGCCATGATCCGCCCGAGCTTCGCGGCCCCGCCCATTGCAGCCCTGCTGTGCCTGATGCTGGCCCTGCCGGCTGCCGCCGATTGCTATGCCGATTACAAGGCCAAGCAGGACAGCCCCTTGCGCCTGCATTACGGTGTGGCGCAGGTATCGGATGCAAACTGCTCTCCGGCCGCTGCCGAGGCGGAACTTGCGCCGCGTCTGGCTGCCGATGGCTGGACCTTGCTCAATGTTCTGTCCACATTCGGCCCGGAAGGACTTGAGGAAAGGAAAGACAGTGCAGGAGCCTACTTCCTCCGCTACTGAAGGTCTCCGCGCGGGCAACCGCGTGGTCGCGGGCGGGATTGCCGCCATCGTGCTGATCCTCTTCGGCGCGGCGGTGTTCCTGTTCCTGAACCTGCCCGATGCCAATGCCTTCAACGCGCGGGTGGAACGGCTTTTCGTCGAGAACAACGACCTGACCTCGGCGGCGGATATCAAGCTTCTGGAGATTCTCGCGCAATCCGGCACCTCGTTTTCTGAGGTGCTGCAAAGCTACCGTTCCGTGATCTTCGTCCTGCTGGTCTTCTCCACCGCGCTGCTGGTCGCGGCTCTCGTGTTCCTCGTCACCATCATCGCGCTGAACCGCCGGATCTCGGCGATCCAGCGCTCCGGCATCCAGGTCTCCTCCATGCTGATCAGCCGCGAGGCGCGGGCGGTCTATATCAACGACATGGAATTCGCCTTGACCGAGGCTGCCATCGAGACGCTTTCGGTGCTGGCCGAGGCGCGGATGGATGATGAGGTGCTGACCGGCGCCCAGATCGAATCGGTGATCTCCGGCCGGAGCGAGGCCGATTGCGACGAAGCCGCCGGTGCCACCCGCGTCAAGCGTCTGCGCGATGCGCTCGGCAACCAGCTTGTCAGCGAACTCCTGGTCAAGACCATCGCCCGCCGCGGCTATATGCTCGCCGTGGGCAAGGATGCGCTCAAGATGATCTGACGGCGCCTCGGGCCGCGGGGGAAGCCTCCGGCGGGGATATTTGAGCCAGTATGAAAGGGCTTTCTTCTCTTTTCAAATATCCCCCGCGGAGCGTTCCGCGGCCGCAGCCCGCGCAGATGCCTCAAGATATTGGGGATAAAGGGCCACCTTCGTCCAGATGAAGGGGCCTGAGGTTGACTCGGGGGGCGGCGATGGCCGATCCTTGCGGCCTGCGGAATCACGGGACCAGAGGCATTGCGTTTCAACAGGCTGCGGCTCAACGGCTTCAAGAGCTTCGTCGATCCGACGGATCTGGTGATCCATGACGGGTTGACCGGCGTGGTCGGGCCGAATGGCTGCGGGAAGTCCAATCTCCTTGAGGCGTTGCGCTGGGTGATGGGGGAAAACCGTCCGACCGCGATGCGCGGCGGCGGGATGGAGGATGTGATCTTCAACGGTGCCGCGACGCGCGGCGCCCGGAATTTCGCCGAGGTCGCGCTGGTCATGGACAACAGCGACCGGCTCGCGCCCTCCGGCTTCAACGATGCCGATACGATCGAGATCGTGCGTCGCATCACGCGGGATGCGGGATCGGCCTATAAGCTCAACACCAAGGATGTGCGGGCGCGCGACGTGCAGATGCTCTTCGCAGATGCCTCGACCGGGGCGCATAGCCCGGCGCTGGTGCGGCAGGGGCAGATCTCGGAGCTGATCAACGCCAAGCCCAAGGCGCGGCGGCGGGTGCTGGAGGAGGCGGCGGGGATCTCCGGCCTTTACCAGCGGCGCCATGAGGCGGAACTGAAGCTGTCCGGGGCGGAGGCCAATCTTCTGCGCGTCGATGATGTGCTGGAGGCGCTGGCCCAGCAGCTTTCGGCGCTGGTCCGGCAGGCGCGGGCGGCGGCGCGTTACCGGGAAATCGGCGAGGAACTGCGGCGGGCGGAGGGGCAGCTCCTGTTCCGGCGCTGGCGCGAGGCGGATCTGGCGCGGGGGGAGGCCGATGGGAACCTTCGGCAGCGGGTGGCGGAGGCCGCGCAGGCCGAGGGCGCCGCCCGGCAGGCCGCCCGGCTGACCGCCGCTGCGGAGGAGGCCCTGCCTCCCCTGCGGGAGGAGGAGGCGATTGCCGCCGCCATCCTTCAGCGTCTGACCGTGCAGCGCGACCAGTTGGGCGATCAGGAGGCCCGCGCCCGCGCCCGGATCGAGACGCTCCGCGGCCGGATCGCCGAGCTTGCCCGCGATGCCGAGCGCGAGGCGGGGCTGAACCGCGACGCGGGCGAGGTGATCGAGCGGCTCGACTGGGAGATCGACCAGCTCGCCCGCGCCCATGACGGTCACGAGGAGCGGCTGGCCGAGGCCTCCGACAGCGCGCGCGAGGCGTCGGCGGCGCTGACCGGGCGGGAGGAGGTGCTCTCCGCCGCCACCGAGGATGCCGCCCGTCTTGCCGCCCGCCACCAGTCCACCCAGCGGCTGCTGGCTGACAGCCGCGCCGCCCTTGCCCGCGCCGAGGCCGAGGCGCAGCGGGCGGAGGAGGCGGTTCTGGCCGCCGATCAGGCCCTTGCCGGAGCCGGGGAGGCGATGACCCTTGCCGAAGAAGGGCAGGAGGCCGCCGTGGCCATGGCCGAGGCTGCCGACGAGGCGCTCGTTCAGGCCGAGGAGTCCCGCGCCGAGGCTCAGCACCGGGAGGCGGAGGCGCGCGCCCTGCGCTCGGAGGCGGAAGGCGAGGCTTCCGCCCTGCGCGCCGAGGTCGCGGCGCTGGCCAAGCTCGTCCAGCGGGAGGCGCAGGCCGGGCATCAGGTGCTCGACCGGCTGGAGGTGGAGCCGGGGCTGGAAAAGGCGCTTGGCGCCGCCCTTGCCGATGATCTGCGCGCGCCGGAAGTGGCGGGGGACCGGCCCTCGGGCTGGGTGGTGCTGCCGCCCTATCCCGAGGCCGCAGACCTTCCCGGCCCCGCCACCCCGATGGCCGCCCATGTCGGCGCGCCGGAGGTTCTGGCCCGCCGTCTGGCCCAGATCGGCTTGGTGGACCGGCAGGACGGCCCGCGTCTGCAACCCCTGTTGCAGCCGGGTCAAAGGCTTGTCAGCCGCGAGGGCGATCTCTGGCGCTGGGACGGGTTCCGGGCGGGGGCGGAGGATGCGCCCTCTGCCGCTGCGCTGCGTTTGCAGCAGTTGAACCGGCTCACCCGGCTCAAGCGCGATCTGGAGGAGGTCGCGGCGCGGGCCGACGGGGCCGCGCAGGCCCATGCGCTCTTGCAGGCGCGGCTTTCCGATCTCGCCCGTGCCGACCAGTTGGCCCGCGAAGCGCGCCGTGCCGCCGATGCCCGCGTGGCGGAGGCCAACCGCACCGCCGCCCGCGCCGAGGCGGATCGCTCCATCGCCGAAGGCCGGCTGGAGGCGGCGCGCCTTGCCGTCCGCCGTCATCACGACGACCGGGGAGAAGCGCAGGAGCGGCTGGAAGAGGCGCTCGCCATGGCGGAGGATCTCGGCGATCTCGACCTGACCCGTGCGGCGGTCGAGGAGGCCCGTGTGGCGGTGGAGGCGGCGCGGATCACCATGATGACCCGCCGCTCCGCCCATGACGAGATCCGCCGCGAAGGCGAGGCGCGGGTGCGTCGCCGGCAGGAGGCGGTGAAGGAGCTGTCCGGCTGGAAGCACCGGCTGGAGACCGCCACCCGCCGCATCGGTGAACTCGACAGCCGCCGGGTGGAGGCGGAGGAGGAATTGGCCGAAGCCTCTGCCGCGCCCGAGGAAATCGCCATCATGCGCGAGGAGCTGTCGGAGGCCATGGCTGCCGCCGAGATCCGGCGCACGGCGGCGATGGAGGCCCTGGCGCAGGCGGAAGCGCTGCACCGGCAGGCCCGCGATACCGAGCGCGACGGCGAACGCCTTGCCGGAGAGGCGCGGGAGGCACGGGCGCGGGCCGAGGCGCGTTCCGAAGCCGCGCGGGCGGTGGTGACTGCCGCCGCGGAGCGCATCGCCGAGGATGCGGGTGCGACGCCGGCGCAGCTTCTGGATACGCTGAAGCTCGACCCCGACCGGATGCCGGATGCCGAGACGCTGGAAACCGAAGTGCAGCGGCTGAAGCGCCAGCGGGAGGCGCTGGGCGCCGTCAACCTGCGGGCGGAGGAAGACGCCAAGGCGGTCGAGACGGAATATGACACGCTCGCCCGCGAGAAGGTCGATCTGGAAGAGGCGATCAAGAAGCTGCGCGCCGGGATCGCCGGGCTGAACCGCGAGGGACGGGAGCGGCTTCTGACCGCCTTCGAGCAGGTCAACGCCAATTTCGGCACGCTCTTCACCCATCTTTTCGGTGGCGGCGAGGCCCGGCTGGTGCTGGTCGAAAGCGATGATCCGCTGGAGGCGGGGCTGGAGATCATGGCGCAGCCGCCGGGCAAGCGGCTGTCCACGCTCAGCCTTCTGTCCGGGGGGGAGCAGACGCTGACCGCGCTGGCGCTGATCTTCGGCGTCTTCCTCGCCAATCCCGCGCCGATCTGCGTGCTGGACGAGGTGGATGCGCCGCTGGATGACGCCAACGTCACCCGGTTCTGCGATCTTCTCGACGAGATGACCCGGCGGACGGAGACGCGGTTCCTGATCATCACCCACCATGCGGTGACGATGGCGCGGATGGACCGGCTGTTCGGGGTGACGATGGCGGAGCAGGGGGTGAGCCAGCTCGTCTCCGTCGATCTGAAACGGGCCGAGGCGATGGTGGCCTGAGGGCGGGAAGGGGCGGCGGGATGCGGCTTTTCGATCTGACCGGGCGGCGGGCGCTGATCACCGGAGCTTCGCAGGGGATCGGCTATGCCTTGGCCAAGGGGCTGGCGGAAGCCGGGGCGGAGGTGGTGCTGAACGGCCGCGATCCGCTGCGGCTGGCAGAGGCGGCGGCGGCGATCCCGCAGGCGCGCGCCCTCGCCTTCGACGTGACCGATCATGACGCCGCCCGTGCGGCCGTGGACGGGTTCGAGGCGGAAGTCGGGCCGATCGACATTCTGGTGAACAATGCCGGGATGCAGCATCGCGGCCCGCTCGAAGACTTTCCCGCCGAGGCCTTCGAGCGGCTTTTGCAGACCAATATCGCCAGCGTCTTCCATGTCGGGCAGGCGGTGGCGCGGCATATGATCGGGCGGCGGGCGGGGCGGATCATCAACATCGCCTCGGTGCAGACGGCCCTCGCCCGGCCCTCCATCGCGCCCTATACGGCGACGAAGGGGGCGGTCGGCAATCTGACCAAGGGCATGGCGACCGATTGGGCGCGCCACGGGCTCACCTGCAACGCCATCGCGCCGGGTTATTTCGAGACCCCGCTCAACGCCGCGCTGATGGCGGATGAGGACTTCTGCCGCTGGCTCGAAAAGCGCACCCCGGCGGGGCGCTGGGGCAGGGTGGAGGAACTGGTCGGCGCCTGCATCTTCCTCGCCTCGGATGCGGCGAGTTTTGTGAACGGCCATATCCTTTATGTCGATGGCGGATTGACGGTGTCGCTATGAGCCTTCGGATGATCCTGATGGGAGTGGCGGGCTGCGGCAAGTCGAGCGTCGGCGAGGCTTTGGCGCAGCAGCTCGGCGTGCCTTACCGCGACGGCGATGACCTGCATCCCGCCGCCAATGTCGCCAAGATGCGCGCCGGTGCGCCGCTGACCGATGAAGACCGCTGGCCCTGGCTCGACCTCGTGGCGGCGGAGCTGGCGGCCCATGCACCGCTGATCATCGGCTGTTCGGCGCTGAAGCGCGCCTATCGGGACCGGCTGAGAGCGGGGGCGGGTGGGCCGCTGCGCTTCGTCTTTCTTGACGGCAGCCGGGAGCTGATCGCCGCCCGAATGGGCGCGCGGCAGGGGCATTACATGCCGCTTTCGCTGCTCGACAGCCAGTTCGCGGCCTTGGAGCCACCGGGGCCGGAGGAGGCGCTGCGCGTTTCTATCGACCAGCCGCTTGCCGGTCTGGTGGCAGAGATCGTTCATGGTCTTTCATCGACCCTTTCGCCGGATCTTCCGGCGGGCTGAGCCGAGGTTTTCGGGTTTCTGCCGTTGCGAAATCCGGGATAGGGTGGGGATGCCCCCGTGAAAGGTCGCCTGATGCCGCAATCCGCCTCCCCTATGCCCGCCCGCCTGACGGTGGCGCTTGCCGCCATAGACGCCGCCAATGCCGCCGATCCGACGCTGGAGGAAGGCCGCCCCGCGGCCCTCCTTTACGGGGAACGGATGAGCGCGGAGCTGGCCCGGCTGGTGCCGGACGCCTCGGACCTTCTGCGGATCGCGGCGCGGGGGCAGCATGTGGAACGCTGGCTCCTGCCGCGGTCCGACTATCCGCAGGGCAAGGAGGGCTATCTTGCCTGGCGGCGCGAGCAGGGGCGCCGGCACGCGGATCGGGTGGCCGGGATCATGGCGGAAGCCGGTTATGACGCGGCCGACTGCATCCGGATCGGGGCCTTGCTCCGCAAGGAGGGGATCAAGCGCGACGCCGAGGTGCAGGCGCTGGAGGATGTGATCTGCTTCGTCTTCATCCGCTGGTATTTCGCGGATTTCGCCGCCACCCGCGACATGGAGTCGGTGCTCGATATCGTCCGCAAGACGGCACGGAAGATGTCGGAGGGCGCACGGACGCGGGCCTTGCAGGACTTCGCCCTGCCGGAGCCGCTGGCTGCGGCCTTCGCTTCCTGAAACCTGTCACGAAGCCGTCACGAAGCCGTCATGGGGACGGGTTAGCGGGCTTCTCCGGGCCTTGCGCCCCGTTCGGGGCTTGTGGTGGCGCGGCGTCTGTCCGAAGAGGAGGTGTCGCTCCGGCCGCGTCCGGGGCTCCTGGTCCATGGGGCGCATGTCATCGGAGGTGTGAACATGATCTTTGGCTATGCTGCCGATGGCGCGAAACTCCGCCAGCTTCCGGCTGGCTTCGATCCCGCCGAGGCGATCTGGATCGACCTTTACCGCCCGATGCCCGAGCAGGTGAACCTCGTGCGGCAGCTTGGCGTCGATGTGCCGACGCTGGCCGACATGGAGGAGATCGAGATCTCCAACCGGCTCTACCGCGAGGACGGGGCGGATTATCTGACCGTGGTGCTGCCGGGCCTGTCGGAAACCCGAAACCCGATCAGCGGACCGATCTGCTTCGTGCTGATGCCGAACCGGCTGGTGACGGTGCGCCACCATGCCCCGCGCCCGTTCGAGACTTATCCGACGCGGGCCGACAAGGTGGGGCCGGGCTGCTCTGATCCGAAGCGGCTGTTCCTGTCGCTGGTGGAGGAGATCGTCGGTCGCCTCGCCGATCTGCTCGAAGGGGCGGGGCGCTCGCTCGACGAGATTTCCACCCGTGTCTTCCATGCCGGGGACAACGATCAGGACCTGTCGGAGGCGCTGCGGGCGGTGTCGCGCGAATCCGATCTGATCAGCAAGGTGCGGCTGTCGCTGCTGACGCTGGAACGGGCGATCAGCTACTTCGGGCAATCACTGGGCGAGGGGGCGGGCGATGCGCTGCGCCCGGTGGTCAAGGGGCTGATGCGCGATCTTCAGGCGCTGGAGGTCCATGGCGATTTCCTGACCAACCGCATCGCCATGACCTCCGACCTGACGCTCGGCCTGATCTCGGTGGCGCAGAATACCACGGTGAAGATCGTCTCGGTCGTGGCGGTGATCTTCCTGCCGCCGACGGTGATCGCCTCGGCCTATGGCATGAACTTCGCCAACATGCCGGAGCTGAGCTGGCAATTCGGCTATCCGATGGCTCTGGCGCTGATGGTGGCTTCGGCGGTCGGTACCTTCCTTTTCTTCAAGTGGAAGCGCTGGTTGTGATCACAGGCGCCGAGGCCCCCTTGCCACGGCCCGCGCTTTCGTCCTTCTTGAGCGCCGAGAGCGCTGGAGGAGGAGGTTGCCATGACGATCCTGAATCTCGGGTCCCTGAACTGGGACCGGATCTACCGACTGCCCCATTTGCCGATGGCGGGAGAGACGATTTCCTCGCAGGAGACGCTGGTGGGCCTCGGCGGCAAGGGGCTGAACCAGTCCGTCGCCCTGACCCGTGCGGGGGGGCATGTCCGCCATGTCGGTGCGATCAGCGCGCAGGATGGGGCGATGCGGGCCGCGCTCGACGGTTTCGGGCTGGACCATTCGCATGTCGTGGGGGTCGATGGGGTGGAGACGGGGACCGCGCTCATCCTGATCGACGCGCAGGCGGAGAATTGCATCGTCCTCGACCCCGGTGCGAACCGGCATATCCCGGAAGGCGCCTTCCGCGCGACGCTGGCGCAATGCCGCGCCGGCGACTGGTTTCTGGCGCAGAACGAGACGAACCTTCTGGCCGAAGGCATGGCGGCGGCACGGGCGGCGGGGTTGAAAATCGCCTTCGTGCCGGCGCCGTTCGATGCGGTCTCGGCCGTGCCTCTGCTGCCGCTCGTTGATCTGCTGTCGCTGAATGCGGTGGAATTCGACCAGCTTTGCGCGGCGCTCGGCGGGGCGGAGCATCTGCCGAAGACCCTTGCCCTGCTGATCACCCGCGGGGCGGAGGGCGCGGAATATCTGGAGGGCGGCCGTCGCATCACCCAACCCGCCTTCAGGGTGGAGCCGGTCGATACCACGGGGGCCGGCGATACGTTCATGGGCTATTTCCTCGCCCTGCGGGATGGCGGTGCCGGAGTGGAGGAGGCGCTGCGTCATGCCAGTGCCGCGGCGGCCCTTCAGGTCACACGGCTCGGCGCGGCAGGCGCGATCCCCTCCCTTGCCGAAGTGAGGACCTTTCTGGAGAGCCGTTCGTGAAGATCATCATCGACACCGACCCCGGCATCGACGACGCGCTGGCGCTTTTCTACGCCTTCGGCTGCGGGAGGTTCGAGATCCTGGGCCTCACCGCCGTCTTCGGCAATGTGACGGTGGATCAGGCCACCGAAAACGCCATCTGGCTCTGCGAGGTCTCGGGGCAGGGGCAGATCCCGGTGGCGCGGGGCTGTGCGGCGCCGAAAAGCCCGATCACCCATCACCCGACCGTCGCCGTCCATGGTCCGAACGGGTTCGGCGCGCTGTCGCGGCGGGAGGTGCGCGGCAAGGCCCTTGCCGAGGATGCCGCCGATTTCCTGATCCGCCAGACCCGAGAGGCGCCGGGCGAGGTGGTCGTGGTGGCGCTCGGCCCGCTGACCAATATCGCCGAGGCGTTGCAGCGCGATCCGGGCTTTGCGGACCGGATCGCCCATCTCTACATCATGGGCGGGGCGTTCCGCGCACCGGGCAATGTCACGCGCTTTGCGGAGGCGAATATCCACAATGACCCGATGTCGGCCGATCTCGTCGCACGCGGGATCGCCAAGGCGACCTGGGTCGGGCTGGACGTGACGGACAAGATCGTTCTGTCGCCCGCCGATCTTGCGGCGCTTTGTGCGCCGGGAACGGAAACCTGCCGCTTCATCGCGGCGATCTCGGATTACTATCTGAAGTTCTATGCCTCGGTCGGCAAGACCGATGGGGCGGGACTGCATGATCCGGTCACGCTGATCGCCTGCCTGATGCCGGAGCTGTTCGACCTGCCGACCGGCGATCTGACCGTCACCCATGACGGCGCGGAGCGCGGGCGGACGAACTGGACCCCCTCCGCCCATCCGCTGCGAGTCTCGACCGGCGCCGACGGGTCGGCGGTACGGGCGGAGTTCCTCTCCGTGCTGACGGAATGGCTGAAGACCCGACCCTAGGCGGCTTCGGTGGGCGGTGCGCCTCCGGCAGGCGCCGGAGGGGCTTTGCACCCCTCCCCCATGCCCCCGGTCCCATGAACCGATGGCGAAACCGATGGCAAACCCGCAGGATATTTCAAGACAGAAATGAAGGCTCAGGGAGCCGGGTGGGCATCTGGCCCGCAGAATGATTGGCGGTCGGCCGGGGTTCCGGGTCCGGGGTAAATCCTGTCCATTCCGGGTCTTCGGGCGGGAAAGGCGGCATTTCGCGCCTGATCGGCGCCGGTGTCCCGAGAAGGAATAGGTCCGATTTCCCGCCGCGACGCGGAGGTCCTTTCCCTCCCGCGCGCCCGGACGACTGGCGCGCTCCAATCCTGGCCGGGCGTCTTCCGCGCGCCCTTTCCGCTTTTTTGAAGCGCGGGAAGGGACCGCGGCAGGCATCATTGCGCCCAGCCGATCCTGCGCCGCTTCGGAGGCAAGACGACGGTGCGGCCCGCTCTCCTTCTACAACACCCGCGAGGAGGTGGACCGCTTCATTGCGGTGATCCGGAGCCTCTCTGCCATGCGGCGCTGAGCCGAGGGGAAGGGGGCGGAATGTCGGCGGGGAAACCTGCCGGCCTTCGGTATTCCGGGCTGCGATTCTGGCGGGTGATTTGGCGGGACGGCGCGCAGAGCTGCGGCAGGTGAGATTTTCTCTGCGGGCGCTCTGCCGCGAAAGGAGGTATTTCCTGCAACCCTGCGGCGAAGAACGGCTCTGTCGTATGGGGAAGAAACCTTCTGTGCCGCGCAGGAATTCTGGCCAGAGTCCGAAGAAAAATCTTTCACAAACCGGGCCTTGCGCCAAAGGCTGCCGCTCGATCCCCGGCAAAATAAGAAGCCCTGTTTCCTTGCGTCCCGGCTTTATATCGACTGAACTGATCGTGATTAAAAGCCGAGCAGTTCGATCAAGCAGGATGCCCAAAATGCCCTATCGCATCTCCCTCCTGGACAAGAGCCCAGTCCCCGATGGCGCCACCGCCGCCGAAGCCCTCGCCACCTCTGTCGCCTATGCACAGGCGGCGGAGCGGCTGGGATATCACCGGCTCTGGGTGGCCGAGCATCACGGTACGCCGGGGCTTGCCAGCTCTGCGCCGGAGATCGTGGTGGCGCATCTTCTCGCGGCCACCCGGCACATACGCGTCGGCACGGGCGGGGTGCTGTTGCAGCATTACAGCCCCTTCAAGGTGGCGGAGGTCTTTGGCCTGCTGGCCTCGCTGGCGCCGGGGCGGGTCGATCTGGGCATCGGAAAGGCGCCGGGCGGGCTGCCCTTCGGCACCCGCGCCTTGCAGGTGGAGCTCGCCCAGCCGCGCCGCACCTTCGAGACCAAGCTGGAGGAGCTGGAGCAGTTCCTGACCGCCAGCCTGCCGGAGAGCCATCCGCTTGCCGGGGCCGTCGCGCTGCCGCGCCCGCCGGTTCTGCCGCAGCGCTTCCTGCTCGGCGCCTCGCCCGACAGCGCGCTTCTGGCCGCGCGGCTCGGCTGGGATTTCACCTATGCCGGCCATCATGACGGCGCTCCCGAAGCGGTCGCCCTTGCGCTTGGCACCTATGAGAAGGCCTCGGGCCGCAAGGCCTCGCTGGCGCTGGCCGCGATCATCGCGCCGACGCGGGCCGAGGCGGAGGCGGAAGGGGCGGAGCAGCGCATCCTGAAGGTGACGCTGGCCGACGGGCAAAGCGTCAACCTGCCGAACGAGGAAGCCGCCGCCGAATACGCCCGGCAGGCGGGGGGCCAGCCCTATACGGTGGCCGCCCGTCATCCTTCGGTGCTTGCCGGCACCGGCGAGGACGTGCGTGCCGCACTCGACGCGCTGCACCGCCGGCACGGTGTGGTGGAATTCATCCTCGACATTCCCACGGCCGACCGGGCGAAGCGGCTGGCCGGGATCGAGCTTTTGGCCAAGGCCGGCCTGCGCGCCGCTGCCTGAAACGGAGACAGATCATGACGAACACCATCCCCTTCGGTCTCATGCTGCACGGCCCCGGCGGCCATATGAATGCGTGGAAGCATCCTTCCGGCCCCGCCGATGCCTCGGTCAACCTGCAGTTCTACATCGACACGGCGCAGAAGGCCGAAGCGGCGGGCATCGCCTTCGGCTTCGTGGCGGACGGGCTTTACATCAATGAAAAGTCGATCCCGCATTTCCTCAACCGCTTCGAGCCGTTGACGATCCTGTCGGCCCTTGCGGTGGCGACGAAGAAGATCGGCCTCGCCGGAACGGTGTCCACCAGCTATTCCGACCCCTTCACCATCGCCCGGCAATTCGCCTCGCTCGATCTGATTTCGGGCGGGCGGGCCGGGTGGAACGTGGTGACGACCCCGCTGGAGGGCAGCGCCCGCAACTATTCCCGCGCCCATCCCGATCATGCGCTGCGCTATGAGATCGCCGATGAATACCTCGCGGTCACGCAGGGGCTTTGGGACAGCTGGGACGAGGGCGCCGTGACCCGCAACCGGGAGACCGGGCAGTTCTTCGACCCCGCCGGGCTCCACCGGCTGAACCACAAGGGCCGCTTCTTTGCCGTGGAAGGGCCGCTGAACGCCCCGCGGTCGGCGCAGGGGCAGCCGGTGATCTTCCAGGCGGGGGCTTCGGGTGCCGGGATCGCCCTGGCCGGGAAGTATGCCGATGCGGTCTTCACCCATTCGGATTCGCTTGAGGAAACCATCGCCTACACCCGCAAGGTCAAGGATGCCGCGCAGGCCCATGGCCGCGCCCGCGACGATGTGAAGGTCTTCCCCGGCATCGGCCCCATCGTCGGCCGCACCCGCGCCGAGGCGGAGGCGAAATATGAGGCGATCCGCAATCTGCTGAGCGTGGACGAGGCGCTCGCCTATCTCGGCCGCTATTTCGAGCATCACGATTTCAGCCAGTATGATCTGGATGCGGCCTTCCCCGATCTGGGCGATCTCGGCCGCAACAGCTTCCAGTCCACCACCGACCGCATCAAGGCGGATGCGAAGGAGCACGGCAAGACCCTGCGCGACGTGGCGCTGGAGGCGGCCTCGCCCCGGCCGCATTTCCTTGGAACCGGGGCGGAGGTGGCCGAAGAGATCATCCGCTGGATCGACGCCGGGGCTTCCGACGGCTTTATCCTCGGCTTTGCGGTGCAGGCCGAGGGGCTGGAGGATTTCATCACCCTCGTCGTGCCGGAACTGGAGGCGCGGGGCCGCTACAGCCGCGATCTGCCCGGCGCCACCCTGCGCGACCATCTCGGCCTGCCCTTCCGGGTCAGCCATCATCAGGCCGGGCAAAGCGCTTCGGCCACAGCGGCGGAGTAGGCGATGCTCGACAGGCTCACCCATACGTCCGACCCGGAGGCGGCGATTGCCGAGGGGATCGCCCCCTTCCTCGCGCTGCGCCGGGATCTGCACCGCAACCCGGAGCTTTCGGGCAGCGAAAGGCGCACGGCGGGGATCATCGCCGGGCTGCTGCGCGACTGGGGTTATGAGGTCACGACCGGCATCGGCGGGCATGGCGTGGTCGGGCGGCTCTCGGCGGGGGAAGGCACGCGCAGCATCGGCTTGCGAGCCGATTTCGATGCCTTGCCCATCGAGGAGGCGACCGGGCTCGACCATGCCTCGCAAGTTCCGGGCGTCATGCACGCCTGCGGCCATGACGGGCATACGGCGATCCTGCTGGCCGCCGCCCATCACCTCGCCAAAACCCGCGCCTTCGATGGCACGGTGGTGCTGATCTTCCAGCCCGCCGAAGAGATCGGCGCGGGCGCGAAGGCGATGATCGCCGAGGGGATCTTCACGCGCTTTCCGGTGGATGCGGTCTTTGCGCTGCACAATTGGCCGGGGGTGGCGGAGGGCCGCTGGGGCATCCTGCCCGGCCCGGTCATGGCGGCGATTGATCAGGTCAACCTGACCCTGCGCGGCAAGGGCGGCCATGGCGCCGCCCCGCAGGAAACCGTGGACCCGATCGTGGCCGCCGCCCATGCGATCGCCGCGCTGCAATCGGTGGTGGCGCGCAATGTCGATCCGCAGGAAACGGCGGTGGTCACGGTCGGCTCCATCCACGGCGGCAGCGCCTCCAATGTCATCCCCGAGACGGTGGAGGCGCGCCTCACGCTCCGCAGCTTCACCCCGGCGACGCGCGCGCTTCTGGCGGAACGGGTGCCGGCCATCCTGCGCGGGGTGGCCGAGGGCTTCGGCGCCAGGGCGGAGATCACGGTGAAACCGGGCTTCCCGCCGGTCGTCAACCATGCCGGCCCCGCCGCCCTTGCCCGAGAGGTCGCTCTGCGGCTCTTCGGGGCGGAGGCGGTGATCGCCGATTTCCGCCCCCGCACTGCCAGCGAGGATTTCGCCTGGATGCTGGAGGAACGGCCCGGCGCCTATCTGTTCATCGGCACGGGGCCGGGCGCCCCGCTGCACAGCCCCGAATACCGCTTCAACGACGCCATTCTGGCACCCGCCGCCGCCTTCTGGGTGCGGCTGGCCGAAACCTTCCTGACCGGAGACGCGCGATGACCGATCTGATCGTCGAAAGCACCCCTACCGCCCCCGAGGCGCAGCCCTTGGTCGAAGACCTGATCCGCGAATATGACGGACGCTACGGCACGCGGTTCAATCCCGAAGGCGCGCGGGCCGAGGTTTTCCGCTATCCGCCGGAGACCTTCGCGCGCCCGGACGGCAATTTCGTCCTGCTCTTGCGCGGGGGGCAAACCATCGGCGGCGGCGCCTTCATGCGGCTTGACGGCGAGACCGCCGAGTTCAAGCGCATCTGGACCGATCTGCGCTTCCGTCGTCAGGGGCTTGCCCGGCGGATCGTTCTGGCGCTTGAGGAAAAAGCGGCGGAGCAGGGCTATACCCGCGTCTATCTCACCACCGGCTTCCGGCAGCCGGAGGCAGTCGGGCTTTACCTCGGCCTAGGCTACCGCCCGCTTTTCGATCCGTCGGAAGACCCGGAGCTTTACCTCACCCTGCCGTTCGAGAAGCATATCGGCGCCCTTGCCGGAAAGCCCGGCACCAGCCCGCTGAAAGTGCCGGGCGTCTATCCGCCCGAGCTGGCCCATGCCGCGCCGAAGCGTCCGCCGCTGACGCGGGAAGCTCCGGGCGGCGGGCTGAGCCAGGTCCGGTTCGGGGGGGCGCTGTCGTGACCCTCACCTCGGATTTCACCACGACCACCGTCGCTCCCCGTCCCGCCCCGCAGGACCTGAGCCGCTTCCGCATCGTTCCCGCCCGCCACCCTGCCCGCACCTTCGGCACGGTCGTCGGGGTGATCCTGCTCGCTGCCCTGCTCAACTCCGTCTTCGGCAATCCGAAATGGGGCTGGGGTGTCTTTGCGGAATGGTTCTTTGCCGAGCCGGTGCTTTACGGCCTTGGCAAGACGCTGCTCTTGACCGCGCTCGGCGCTGTCTTCGGCTTCAGCCTCGGCACGGTGCTGGCGCTGGCGCGGGTCTCCTCCTCGCCGCTGCTTGTCGCGCTGAGCTGGGGGTTCATCTGGCTCTTCCGGTCGATCCCGCTGATCGTGCTGCTGCTGATCATCAACAACCTCGGCTATCTTTATGAGACCATCGGCATCGGCATCCCCTTTACCGGGATCAGTTTCCTGAGCTTTCCGACCACGCAGGCGATCACGCCGCTTCTGGCCGCCGTTCTGGGCCTGACGCTGAACATGGGGGCCTTCTCCGCCGAGATGATCCGCGGCGGCATCCTGTCGGTCGATCAGGGTCAGCACGAGGCGGCGGCGGCCCTCGGCCTGCCGAAAGGCCGTCAGGCCCGGCGCATCATCCTGCCGCAGGCGATGCGGGCGATCCTGCCGACCGCGTTCAACGAGATCATCGGCTTGGCCAAAGGCACGTCGGTGGTCTACATCCTCGCCCTGCCGGAGCTGTTCTACACCATCCAGATCATCTACCGCCGCAATCTCGAGGTCATTCCGCTCCTGATGGTGGCGACGGTCTGGTATGTCGTCATCCTCTCGGTCCTGTCGGTGATCCAGTATTACATCGAGCGGCACTATGCCCGCGGTGCGCTCCGCAATCCGCCTGCCGATGTGTTCCGCCTGGTGGCCGAGCGGCTGGGCCTGCTGCGTACCGCGAAACCCGCCCCGGTGGTGCAGGCCGCCCCGGCGCCCGTGCCTGCTGCGCCTCGCGTCGCGGCAAGCTGGACGGAAAGCCTGCCCAAAGGCGGCACGGTGGACATCCGCCATGTGTCGAAATCCTTCGGGCCGCTGCGGGTGCTGGACGATGTTTCCCTCACCGTGCCGTCGGGCAGCGTGACCGCGATCCTCGGGCAATCCGGCTCCGGCAAATCCACCCTGCTGCGGACCATCAACCACCTTGAGACGGTGGAGGAGGGCTTCATCGCCATCGACGGCGAGCTGGTCGGCTACCGTCAGGACGGCCACACGCTTTACGAGCTGAAGGAGCGCGAGATCCGCCGCCGCCGCGTCGATGTCGGCATGGTCTTCCAGCAGTTCAACCTTTTCCCGCATCTGACCGTGCTGGAGAACATCATCGAGGCACCGCTCGCGGTGCGCGGCCTGAGCCGCGACGAGGCGGAGCGTCTGGCGCGCGGTCTTCTCGCCCGTGTCGGGCTGTCGGACAAGGCGGGCGCCTATCCGCGGCAGCTCTCGGGCGGCCAGCAGCAGCGCGTCGCCATCGCCCGGACCCTGGCGCTGAAGCCCAAGGTCCTGCTTTTCGACGAACCGACATCCGCGCTCGATCCCGAGCTGGTGAACGAGGTTCTGGACGTGATCAAGGAACTGGCCCGCTCCGGCACCACCCTGATCATCGTCACCCACGAAATCGGCTTTGCCCGTGAAGTCGCCGATACGATCGTCTTCATGGAACAGGGCCGGATCCTGGAGGTCGGCACACCGGAAAAGGTGTTCGGCCAACCGGATCACCCGCGAACGGCGGAGTTCCTCGCCAAGGTGCTCTGACCGCCGATCAATCCCGAAACCGGCTTCATCCCAAAGAAGAAACCCGCCCGACCGGCGCCCCCGTGGCGACCGGACCGGGACGGGGCAACCCCAGAAACCCCCTCCCTCCTCAAGGACATGACCATGAAGACCCCATTGCGTAGCCTGATCCTCGGCGCCTTTGCCGCCCTTGCCTCCCTTCCGCTGCTGGCCGCCGAGCCGGATCTGTCACCCGAACAGCCCGGCCGCATCCGCGCCGAGAAGGTACAGGCGGCCATCGACCTCATCCCCAAGGATTTCGCCTTCGTCACCCCCGGCAAGCTGACCGTGGCCACCAATCCCTGGCAGCTTCCCTTCGGCGTCTATGCCACCGACAACGCCACCCCCATCGGGGCGGAGCCGGATATCGCGCAACTCGTCGCCGACAGCCTCGGGCTGGAGCTGAACATCGTCGCCGTCGCCTGGGCCGACTGGCCGCTAGGCGTCGCCTCGGGCAAATATGATGCGGTGATCTCCAACGTCACGGTGACTGAGGAGCGCAAGGAGAAATTCGACTTCTCCACCTACCGGCAGGACCTTCTGGGCTTCTATGCGCCGAAGGACAGCAAGCTTGAGAAGATCGAGACGCCGAAGGATATCGCCGGTCTCAAGATCATCGTCGGCTCCGGCACCAATCAGGAGCAGATCCTTCTGAACTGGATCGAGGAGAACAAGGCAGCCAGCCTCGCGCCGACCGAACTGCTCTATTTCGACGATGAGGCGGCGCGGGATCTGGCGCTTTTCTCCGGGCGGGCGGATGCCTATTTCGGCCCGAACGCCGCCGAGGCCTACAAGAACTCCCTGCGGGACGACCGCAAGCTTCTGGGCAAATTCTCGGGCGGCTACCCGCTGACCGCCGAAATCGCGGTGACCACCCGCAAAGGCTCCGGTCTGGCAGAGGCGATCACGGCGGGTCTCAACGCCCAGATCGCCAATGGCACCTATGGCAAGGTTCTTGCCCATTGGGGCATCGAATCCGAGGCGGTGACGGACTCCAAAACCAACCCGCCCGGCCTGCCGAAGCCCTGAGCCAATGTCGCCCGCGGGCCGGTTCCGCGGGCGGTTTCCTCCTCCCCAGAAAGATCCGACATGCTCCCCCTTTCCTTCTCCCGCCGCCGGGGTCTGGCGCTTGGCCTCTCCGTCGTGCTGACCTCGCTTCTGCCGGGCCTTGCCGCGGCTGAAACCGCCCTGGCACCCGAGGTCAGCGGCCTTGCCGCCGAGCAGCCCGGCGCGCCGCATACCAAACCCAATCCCGCGGCCATCGCGGCCCTGCCGGCGGGCTTCGCCTTCGTGACGCCGGGCAAGTTCACGGTTGCGGTTTCGGCCTTTGCGCCGCCCATCGCCACCCATGCCGTCGATGGCGAGACGGTGATCGGGGCGGACCCGGAAATCGCCCGGCTCATCGGCGAGGCGCTCGGGCTGGAGCTGGAACTGGTCACCGTCGCCTGGCCGGATTGGCCGCTCGGGGTCAGCTCCGGCAAATATGATGCGGTGATCTCCAATGTCGGCGTCACCGAAGAGCGCAAGCTGAAATATGATTTCGCCACCTACCGGCAGGGGCTGCACGGCTTCTATGTCGCCAAGGACAGCCCGATCCAGAGCATCGCCGAGCCGAAGGATATCGCCGGGCTGAAGATCGTCACCGGCTCCGGCACCATTCAGGAGCGCATCCTGCTGGAATGGAACCGCCAGAACGCCGGGGCGGGTCTGGCGCCGGCGGAACTGCTGTTCTTCGACGATGATGCGGCAGAGACGCTGGCGGTCCTGTCGGGGCGGGCCGATGCCAACTTCAACCCCAATGGCACTCAGGCGTGGAATTCGGCGATCACCGGCAAGACCCGCCGGGTCGGCACGGTCAATGCGGGCTGGCCGCTCAATGCCGATGTGGGCGTGGTGACGAAGAAGGACAGCGGCCTCGCGCCCGCCGTCGTCATCGCGCTGAACGGGATCTTTGCCGAGGGCGCCTATGCCAGGGTTCTGGAACGCTGGGGGCTTGGCGAGGAAGCCATTGCCGAAAGCCGCCTGAACCCGCCCGGCCTGCCGAAGTTCTGAGGCCGCGATGAGCTATTCCTTCACACAGGTCGGTTTTCTCATCCCCGGAAATTTCGCGGAGGACGATCCGCTCCGCGGGCTTGAGGACACGCTCGACATCATCGCGCGCGGCGAGGATCTGGGTTACTCCTCCGCCTGGGTCCGCCAGCGGCATCTGGAACGGGGCGTCTCCTCCGCCTCGGCCTTCCTCGGGGCGGCGAGCCAGCGGACGACGCGCATCGGGCTTGGTACGGCGGTCATCCCGCTCGGCTATGAAAACCCGTTCCGGCTGGCCGAGGATCTGGCGACGGTGGATGTGCTGTCACGCGGGCGGCTGAACATCGGGGTCAGCGCGAACCCGCCCCAGTTCGGCGCGCTGCTCGGCGATCTCCTTTATGATGGCGACCCGGCGGGCAACGACTACAGCCACGCCCGCGCCGAGCGGTTTGCCCGCGCCCTGCGGTCCGAGCCCTTGTCGGACAGGGCCGAGGCGGGCAATGCCGCAGGCGCGCAGGTTCCGCGCCTGCAACCGATCGCCAGGGGGCTGACGGAACGGCTCTGGTATGGCGGCGGTTCGCTGAAATCGGCGGAATGGTCCGGGCGCAACGGCTGGCACATGCTGACCGGCAATATCGTGACCGGCGAGGGGACCGATGATTTCCTGACCGCGCAGGGGGCGCTCATCGACCGCTTCCTTGGCCATTGGCACGGGGTGGGCGCACCGCGCATCGCCCTTGGCCGGGTGATCCTGCCGACCGACAGCGCCAGCCCCGTGCAGCGCCGCCGCTACCGCGACTACGTTGCAGCGCGCAGCCCGCGCACCCTTGGCCCGCAGGGGCCGAAACGCACCCTCTTCGGGGCGGATATCGTCGGCTCGCTCGACGAGATCCTTGAAACGCTGGCACGCGATCCCATCGCCACCCGCGTGTCGGAGTTCCGGCTGGAGCTGCCCTATGACTTCCCCCACGAGGATTATGTTCAGATCGTCGAGGATTTCGCCCGCCTTCTGCCCGTGATCCGACCGGCTGCGCTGCCGCGCACCGGAACCTGACCCAAGGAGATGACCATGACGACACCAGCCAAGACCCGGATCGACGGGCAGACCGCCCTTGCCGCCTGGCGCGAGGGGGCGATCCTGATCGACGTGCGCTCCGAACAGGGGCGGAGCAAGAATGGCGAGGTCCAGGGCGCGATCATCGTCGCCAAAAGCGACGTGGTCGATGTCGTGACCCGCAGGCTCCGGGGACGGTCCTCCGCCCAGCCGGTGATCCTTTTCTGCGGTTCCGTCGCCGGCACCGCACCGCTGATCGAGGCGCTCGTCGCGGCGGGCGAAACCGCGGTGGCCGATGTCGAAGGCGGGGTCGCCGCCCTGACCGGAGAGAACGGCCTCGCCGTGGTGCAGGCGGTTCCGGCCTGAGCGCGCCCCTGCGCGGGCTCTTCCCTCCATCCACTGTGCATAAATATCCTGCGGGGAGGTCCGGAGGGGTGCAAAACCCCTCCGGCGCCTGCCACGGGCGAGCCGCCCGCCACCTGTCCCTCAGCCTTCCTCCGGCAGATGCACCGCGCGGCGATAGGCGCGTTGGCCGTATAGAAGCGCGGCGGGGCTTTCCGACAGCCGGATCGAGGTGACGCGGCCGATCAGGATGTGATGCGTCTCCCACAGAAGCGCTGTGGCAAGGCGGCACTCAAAGGCCGCCGTCGCACCCTCGATCATCGGCTGGCCGCCGGCCCCCGCGCTCCACGCCGCCTTGTCGAAGCGCGCCGCCGCCTCCCCGCCGCCACGCCCGGCGAAGAGATCCGAGACCGCCTGCTGGCTTTCGGCCAGAAGGTTCGCGCAGAACATCCGGTTCTTCAGGATCGCGGCGGCAGCGGGGCTCTGGTGGTGGATGCAGGCCAGAAGCGAGGGCTGCTCCCCATCCGCCGAAACCGAGGTCAGCGAGGAGATGGTGACGCCGAAGCGCCCCGCCTCGCCATCGGTGGTGGCGACGGCCACGAAGGTCGCCGCCCGGCTCATCCCTTCCAGAAAGAGGGCGCGCAGATCGCTCATGGCTCAGCCCAGATCGAAGAAGCGGTACAGCTCGACATCCGGCACCTTGCGGCTGAATTCGTCGAACTGGCTCTGCCGGGTGGCGGCGAAGGCGTTGACGAAGGGCGCCCCCAGCCACTCGCGCGCGAAGTCGGAGCCTTTCAGCCGCTCGATCGCCTCGGGCATCCTGCGGGCGTAATCGGGGCCGGACTTGCCCTGGGCATGGCCGTTGCCGATGACCTCCGGCTCCGGCTCGATCTTCTCGATCATCCCGGCGACCCCGGCGGCAATCGTCGCGGCGGCGGACAGGTAGGGGTTCACATCCCCGCCCGGCAGGCGGTTCTCGACCCGCAGGGAACCCGCATCATGGCCGACGATGCGGAAGCAGGTGGTGCGGTTCTCGTAACCCCAGGTCAGACCGGGGGGCGCGAACGTGCCGGGGGCGAAGCGGCGGTAGGAATTCACCGTCGGCATGAAGACCAGCGACATGTCCCCGATATATTTCTGCAAACCGCCGAGGAAATGCTTGAAGCTTTGCGATACGCCGTTCTTCTGGCCCGCCTCGTGGAACAGCGCCTTGCCGGCCTTGTCCTTCATGCTGACATGAAGGTGGATCGACTGGCTGTCGGCATCCTCTGTCCAGCGGGGCATGAAGGTCACCGATTTCCCCTGCCGCAGGGCAAGGGCGCGGATGAAATTCTTCAGAAGCATCAACTGGTCGGCCGGTTCCAGCCCCTCGCCCGCGCCGATGCAGGCCTCCATGAAGCCCGCGCCGATTTCCTCGTGCATCTTGGCAAGGTCGATGCGGAGCGGCTCGCAGATCTCGGCAAGGGCCTCGTACCATTCGGTCTGCACCACCTGATACAGCGTCAGATCGTGGCTCGCGTGCATGGTCGCGGTGTTGAGGTTGCGATACCCCTTGGCCCGCGCGCTTTCGGGGGTCTCGTTGAAGAGCGTGTATTCCAGCTCCATCCCGTATTTCGGCACGAAACCCGCCTCTGCCGCGCGGTCCAGCACCGACTTCAGGATCGAGCGCGGGCAGAGCGCCGCCGAGGCCCCGCTGTATTGCGTGAGCAGCAGGAGGTCGTAGCCCGGCTTCGACCACGGCAGGCGGCGGGCCGAGGCGGGGTCCACGATCAGGGGATCGTCGTGGAAATCCCCGGTGTCGTCGTTCACCCCCGGCATCGACAGCATGGCATCGGTCGGGTCCAGCGAAAGCTGTGCCGGGGCCATGCCCATGCCGTTCTTCAGGATGCCCTGCAGGCTGCGGGCCGACACCATCTGACCGCGCAGGAGCCCGTTGGTATCGGCCAGGGCCACGGTGGCAAAGCGGCTGGCGGGGTCGTTCAGGAAAGTCTCGAGCGTCATGGGGGCAAATCCTCAGAGGGCTGCGGGAGAGGGCTGGGGAAGCGGGGCGGTCAGGCGGGACAGGCTGGCAAGATCGGTAGCGGGATCGGTGGAATAGGCGCGCAGGAAGACCCTGAGGCCATTGGTGATCGACCGGGCAAGTTCGGCGCGGGTCGGCACCGCATCGGGAATGTGCAGCGCCCGGTTGCGCGGGGCGGAAAGGACAAGGCCCCAGAGGTCCTCGGCGGCCAGATCCGCCTCCTCGAAGGCAAGCCGTCCCGCTGCTCGCTGGCGGGTCAGGTAGGCGACCATCCCCGCCAGAACCCGGTCCGGTCCGGAGGCCTGATAGGCGCGGCCGATATCGGGGAACCTTTGCGCTTCGCCGATGATCAGCCGGGCGAGCGACAGGAATTCCGGCCGCATCACGGTTTCGGCGTAATGCCAGGCAAAGCCGTGCAGCTCCGCCACCATGCCGCCCGAAGGCGCCTCGAAAACCGCGAGCATCTGGTCGCGCCCCTGTGTCAGGATGGCGGTGAAGAGCGCCTCCTTGGAAGGGAAATACTGATAGAGCGTCGGCTTCGACAGACCGGCGCGGGCGGCGATGTCATCCATCACCGCGCCGGAATAGCCGGTCTGCGAAAAGACCTGCAAAGCGGCTTCAAGGATGCGGGCTTCGCGCAGCAGGCGGTTCTGCTGGCGGCGGGGCAGGTCGGTCATGGGGCCAGCCTTGCGAAGAAATCCGTCAGCAGGGCGTTGTAGGCGGCCGGTTCCTCGACATTGCAGACATGGCCCGCACCGGGGATGACCTCGAAGCGCACATCGGCGCGCGGGGCGGTCTCGGCGATGCGGGCAGAGACGGCACGGATCTCGGCGGGTGGGGCGAGGCGGTCGAACTCCCCGGTCATCATCAGCACCGGCATGGTGAGGCGCGCGAAGTCGAGCCGTTCCAGTGGGTTGGTGAAACAGACGAGCGCATCGCGGTAGGTCGCCGCCGGGATCGCCGACATGGAGGCCAGAAGCGCGTCGCGCACCGCCTGCGAGGCACCGGGAGAGGCGAGCACCTTGACCACGGCGGGGGCGAAATCGGCCGGAACCTGCCCCGCGTTCAGCGGCACCTCGCGCGAGACGCGGAAGGCCTCGCGTTCTTCCGGCCCGGCCTCCGACATGCCGGTGCAGCCGCCGGACAGGACCAGACCCGCCAGCCTTTCGGGATGGCGCGTGGCGAAGGAGGTGGCGATCCACGAACCGTAGGAGAGGCCGCAGAGCACCAGTTGCTCTGCGCCAAGCGCCTCGGCCACGCGCAGGATGTCATCGCAGTAATCGTCCACCGTCGATTGCCGGAAGCCGAGCGAGCTGTCGCCGTAGCCGCGCAGATCAAGTGCTGCGGCCCGCATCACCGGGGCTGTGGCGGCAAGCTGCGCGTCCCAGTTGCCGCGCCCGCCGCCGATGCCGTGCAGGAAAAGGCAGAGCGGGCCGGGTCGGGGGGGCGTCACGGTCAGCGCCAGCCGGGGGGTGGCGTCGAGCACCATCGGCTCCAGGGCCGCAGAGGGCGTCGGAGCGGGGGGTGTCGGGGCAGGCGTCTCGGTCGCGGCGGCGGCGAGAGCGGCGATCCCCGCCTCGAAGATCGCACGGGTGCCGTCGGCGATCGCCTTGGCCCGCGCGGCGGGGGCGGCGATGCGGGCGGTCCAGTTGATCACCGTGCCGCCCTCCTCGGCGGCTGCGATGGTCAGGCGGGCGTCATAGCTTTCCACCCCCTCGATGCCTTGCAGATGGGTATAGGCATAGCTGCGGTCGCTGTCGGAAAACCACGTCAACTGCTCGCGGTAGAGCGTCTCTTCGCCATGGGTGGTGAAGGCGCGGACCCGTGCGCCGTGCGGCCCGCGTTCGGCGCGGATCGTTGCCATGGCGGGATGCCAGAGACCGCAGAAGTCCCGTGCCACGGCCCAGACGGCGGCAGGCTCCGCCGCCGCGAAGCCGATGACATGGACGGCTTCGCGTGCCATCAGCGCAGGCCCTTGAGGCTGCCCGCCTCCCCGCGCCAGAGCGAGGAGCGTGCGCCGCCCTCATCCCCCGGTGCGCTGTCGATCTCCTCCATCTCGTAGAGCGCCAGGACGCCCATGTAATCTTCCATGATCTCAGAGGTATAGGGCAGCATCAGCGCGCCGCAGCGGCTGTCCCGATACATGCGTTCCAGCGGCAGCGACTTCAGCATCGACTGACCGCCGCAGGTGCGGATCGCAAGGGCGGCGATCTCCTGCACGCCCTCCATGACGTTGTACTGCGCGGCATACATCCGCATGACCTCGCCCTTGGTCGGAAAGCCCTTGGCCTCGCCGAAGGCCTGCCACCAGAGCGCGCGCATGTTGGCGAGACGGGCATACATCTTGCCCACGGTGATGCGCTTGGTCGCATACATGCGGCGGTCGATCGGCGGCTGGCCGGGGATCTTGCCCTTCAGGTAATCGACCATGAAATCATAGGCCCCCTGCGCCACACCCATATAGGTCGGCGAGAGGGTGGCCATCATGTGCGGCCAGTTCGGCAGGGTCTTGCCGAAGATGCCGCGCGGCATCAGCAGGTCGTCGCGGGTCACGAAGACATCCTTCAGGATCAGGTCGCGGCTGTTGGTGCCGCGCATCCCCAGCGGGTCCCAGTCGCCCTTCACCGTCAGGCCCGGCGCATCCTTGTGGACGACGAACAGCATCGTGTCCTCGTGGCGCGGCTCCACCCCCTCGAAGACCTCGGTGCAGACGATGGTGTAGTAGTCGCAATAGCCCGCGAGGCTGGCGAATTTCTTGAAGCCGGAGATTTTCCAGCCCCCCTCCACGGCGCGGCACTGGGTCTGGTTCGGTTTCGAGGTCCAGTTCTGCCCGCCTTCGGAGATGGGCTGCGAATAGATCGCCCGCTCGGCGATGGCGCGGCGGAACTGGCGTTCGCGCAGGATGGCGAATTCGGCCTTCTCCTCGGGCGTCAGGTTCGGCATGTCGAACATGAACCGCGACCAGGCCATCGAGGAATTGTGCATGTTGAAGGTCAGCGCGGTCGCCCCGCAGTATTTGCCGATCTCTGCCCCGACCATGGCATATTCGCCCATCGAGAAGCCCTGCCCGCCGAATTCCTCCGGGATGGTCAGGCCGAGAAAGCCCTCGTCGGCGAGGTCCCTGTAATTCTCCACCGGGAAGGACGCATCATCATCCACCCCTTTGGCGCGTTCTGCAAAGCGGGGGCCAAGCTCGTTCACCCGGCGCAGGACGGCCTGAACCTCGGGGCGGATGCGGGACAGGTCGTAGTAATCGGCGATATCGCTCATGGTCTTTCCCTGTTCAGAATGGATGTGCGGAAGCAGGCGGGCCAGCCGGTCGGCGGTCCGCAGGCAGAAAGGGTGGGGCGGGGTTACAGGGCCAGTTCGCCCTGCAGAACCCCGTCCTTGACGACGACACGGCCATCGAGCGCGATGGTGCAGTTCCGCATCGGCAGGTCGAAATGGCCGAGCGTGTAGCGCCCGGCATATTGGTTCGCCCCCGTGGACCACAGGAACGACCCGGCGAGGGCACGGAATTCCACGGCCTGCATGTCGCGCTTGTCGAACATCGCGGCAGAAATCCATTTCGCGCCGGGGTTCATCCCCCAGCCGACATGGCTCATCCCATAGGCGTTGCGGTCGCCCCAGGCCTCCATGTATTCGCGGAAATGCAGGGCGTCGATGCCGTCGCCCTTGATGGCCGTGACGAAATCGTCTTCGACGGTGAAGTCGATGCGGCTGGTCAGGTAGGTCTTGAACGTCAGGTTCATGTCGCCGACGTCCATGACGATCCGCCCGTTGACCGCATTCTTTCCGGGGAAGGCGAGGCAGAGCCCGCCCGGCCAATGCGCCACGGAGCCGGGCGTGGTGCCGAAGCCCGCCGTCCCGCCGCAGGGCGCGCCGCGCAGGTCGATGGTCAGATCGGTGCCGGCCGCCGAGGTCACGCGCATCTCAGAGGCTTCGCGCAGCATCTGGATGCCGGCCTGAACGCGGGGGCCGTGTTCGGCCTTGGGTTCGGTGCGCTCAAGGATTTCGGGGTGTTCGTTGGTGATGACGAGAAGACGGGTGCGACCGGCCTCCTCGATCTCCGGCCATTCGGGGGCGTGGATCAGCCCCTCGACCGTGCAATCGACGATGACCTCGACCAGTTTCAGCGCCTCGATCACAGCGCGGTTGCCTTGCAGCGCCCAGCTCGTGCCGGTGGATTTCACCGGGACCGGCGCGCTCAGAACCGGGGTCGGCATCTGGATCAGGCAGAATTCCGCGCCGAGGTCATAGGCGGCCAATTCGCACAGGTGGACCAGAACCGGGCGGGACTGGGTTTCGGACAGGATGGCGATCTTCGTTCCCTGACCGATGCCGTTCAGCGCCAGCACCCGGCGGAAGGCGGCGAGCCACTTCCCCTCGATCCGTTCCTGCAACATGGCCCATCCTCCCCGATGATTCGCGTCGCTTGAATATCTTAACTTGCGAGTTAAGTTTTCTTACGGCAGGGCCTCTGTCAACGGAAATTTCAAGCTTCAACCATTTCCGGGTTTTGGCGGTCAGAGCAGCCCGCGCCCGGCAAGGTTCCGTATCAGCGCCGCCGTGCCGAAGGTCCATTCCGGCGCCTCCGTGGCCAGCCGGACGGTGTTGACGAGCGCGCCAAGGCCCGGGGCCGAGATCGTCACCCGGTCGCCGACGTGATGGGTAAAGCCCTGGCCCGGTCCGTCGCGGTCCTGCACCGGGGCGAACATCGTGCCGCAGTAGAGCATGAAGCCGTCCGGATACTGGTGATGCCGTCCGCGGGTCTGGGCCACGAGGTCCGCCGGATCGCGGCTGATCTCGGTCATGGAGGAGCGTCCGGTCATGCGGAACCCGTCCTGCCCCAGAACCTCCAGCGACAGTTCCGCGCGGCGCAGGTCGTCAAGGCCGAAGCCCCCGTCGAAGAGCCGGATGAACGGCCCGATGCTCGCCGCCGCATTGTTGTCCTTGGCCTTGCCGAGCAGAAGGGCGGACCGTCCCTCCACATCGCGCAGGTTCACATCGTTGCCGAGGGCGCCGCCGCAGATCTCCCCCCGGCTGTTGACGGCCAGAACCACCTCCGGCTCCGGGTTGTTCCAACGGCTGATGGGGTGGAGCCCGACGCTCGCGCCGTAGCCGACCGCCGACATCGGCTGGGCTTTGGTGAAGACCTCGGCATCCGGGCCGATCCCGACCTCAAGATACTGGCTCCACAGCCCTTCGGCCTGCAAAAGCCGCTTCACCTCCGCCGCCTTCTCCGACCCCGGCACCAGCCCCCGCAGGCTGTCGCCGATCACCGCCGCCACGCGGGCGCGGATGCCCTCGGCGCGGGAGGCGTCGCCGGCGGCGCGCTCCTCGATCACCCGCTCGATCATCGAGCCGGCGAAGGTCACGCCGCAGGCCTTCACCGCCTGAAGGTCATTGGGGGAGAGAAGCCGCGTCGTCTCCGGCCCGGCTTCTTCGCTGGTGGCCAGAAGGGCGGCAAGCGGGCCGAGATCCTCGCCCGGTGAGGCACGGGCGAAGGCGGCGGGATCGGGCCGTTCCAGCAGGTCGCGCAGGGTCGGGGCGGTGCGGCTGGTGATATCCGTCACCCGCCCCTCCCGCAGATGGACGAGGCAGGGACCGATCCCCTGCCGCCAGACCCGGCCCACATAGCATCCTGCGCTGTCCAAACCGTCCATCCGATCCTCCCCCATTGCTGGCAGAGCAAAGCCGATCCGCCGCCCTGTCGCAAGCCATTGCCCCCGCGTCAGGCGCCGCCTAGAACCGGGGCCATTGCTTGCGGAACGGAGACCCGAATGGCGCAGCCCCTCCTCCCCATCGCCTGCATCGGCGAGTGCATGATCGAGCTGAGCGGGATCGACCTCGATCACGGGCAGGCACGGGTCGGCTTCGCCGGAGACACCTTCAACACTGCCGTCTATCTCGCCCGTCTGCGACCGGGGGTCAGTTATGTGACCAACCTCGGGACCGATGGCTTTTCGGCACGCATCCGCGCGGTTCTGGCCGCGGAGGGGATCGACGGCTCTCTGATCGGCAGCCACGAAAGCCGCCTGCCGGGCCTCTATTCGATCGAGCTCGATGCGGCGGGGGAGCGGTCCTTCCGCTACTGGCGGGAGGCTTCGGCGGCGCGGACGCTCTTTTCGGGCGTGGGGGCGGGGCTGGAGGATCTGGGGCGCTTTCCGATGATCTATCTGTCGGGCATCACGCTCGCCATTCTTCCGGCGGAGGTGCGCGCCGCCCTGATCGCCCGGCTCGCCGCCCTGCGGGATGCCGGGCATCGGGTGGTCTTCGACAGCAATTACCGCCCGCGGCTCTGGCCCGATGCCGAGACGGCGCGGCAGGCTTTTGCGGCGATGTGGGCGGCAAGCTCCGTCGGCCTGCCCTCCTTCGACGATGAGGAGCGGCTCTATCCCGGCACCACGCCGGGGGCGGTCATGGCGCGGCTTTCCGGGCTTGGCCTGACGGAGATCGCGCTGAAGAACGGCGCCGCCGGCCCGCTGATCCGGTGGGGCGGCCGGGAGGTGCAGATGGCCTTTCCGCAGGCGGAGCGGGTGGTGGACACGACCGGGGCGGGTGACAGCTTCAACGCGGGCTATCTGGCGGCCCGGCTGGAGGGTCTCGGGCCGGAACAGGCTGCGGCGGCGGGGCATCGGCTTGCCGCGACCGTCATCGGCCATCCGGGCGGGGTGATCCCGAAGACGGCGATGCCGAGGTAAGACCCGGTGGCGGGGACTACCCCGGCACGCACGGCTGCGACAACTTGACAACTTTGGAGAAGTTGTCAAAGCTGTCTGCGTCGGGGAAAGGCGGATCACATGGCCGGAAGGGGTGGAAAAGGCGGGATTGGCCCGGCGGATGCGGGCCGCGCCAAGCGCTTGGGTTCCCGTCCCGCCAAAGCCCCGGATGCGCGGGGTCTGATTGGCCGGTCTGCTCCGGCGGACTGTAATTTTATCCATCTTTCCAAGATGGTTGTCCGATCCGATGAGCCTGTTTCCGTCTTGCGGGTCAACGGCAGGCGGGCCTTGCCGCCGCGGGATCTCCCCGCTGTCCGCCGCTCATTCCCGGCCCCCGTGCCAAAAGGCTCGCAAAAGGCAGGGGTCTGGCGCGTCCCCGTCTTCGCCCTGCGGAGAGAAGTTGTGAATGTGCGATCGCACCCCCGCTCTTCCTCCGCCCTGCCGAGGTGAGCCAATGGATCTGTGTATCATCGCCGACGACCTGACCGGAGCGTTCGATGCCGCCGCCCCCTTCGCCGGGCGGGGGTTGCCGACCGTGGTGGCGCTGCGGCCCGAGGCCCTGCCCGAGGCTCTGGCAAAAGGCGCGCGGATCGTGGCGGTTTCCACCCAGTCGCGGGAGATCCCGGCAGAGGCGGCGCAGGCGGCGGTCGCCGCCGTCGCCCGGCTTTTGCCGGAGGGTGCGCGGGTCTTCAAGAAGGTGGATTCCCGGCTGAAGGGGCATATCGCCGAAGAGCTTGCCGCGCTTGCGCCCGAACGGCTGCTGGTCGCGCCCGCCATTCCGGATTTCGGGCGCATCGTGTCGGGTGGGGCGGTTTGCGGCTTCGGGGTTGAGGTGCCGATCCCGGTGGCGCCGGTTCTGGGGTCTTTCGCGGCCCACGCCGTGATCCCTGACACCGCCACCCCGGAGGAAATGCGCGCGGCGCTTGCCCTCCAACCGGAAGAGGCGCTTCTGGTGGGCGCGCGCGGGCTGGCGGAGGCTCTGGCCGTCGAGCTCTCGGGGCAAGTGTCGGCTGTTGCGCCCGTTCCGCAGGGGTCACGGGCGCTGATCGTGATCGGTTCCCGCGACCCGATCACGCTGGCGCAGGTGGCGCAACTGCAGGCGCGGGGGGTGGATTGGCGCGGCGCGCCGAATGGCAGGCTGACGGATCTTTCGCCCCCCAAGGCGCTGACCGTGGTGCAGGCCGTGCCGGGGGACCGTGTGGCGGCGGGGGCGGAGGTCTCTGCCGCTCTGGCGCAAAGCCTGCATCCGGCGCTGACCGATGCGGCCGACCTTCTCTTCCTGACCGGCGGTGCGACGGCGGAGGCGGTTATGGATGCCATGGCGCTCTCCGTGCTAGAACTGCGCGGAGAGGTGCTGCCCGGCGTGCCGCTTGCCATGGCGGGCGAACGCGTGATCATTGTGAAATCGGGCGGTTTCGGTGGACAGGATACGCTGATCCGCCTCGCGGGGATGTTGGACGGGACGGGCTGATGGGAATTGCAGAAGGTGCCACGCGCAAGAGCCTTTCGGATGTGGTCTTCGACCGCATCCAGCGGGCGATCAAATCCGGCGCCTATGGTTCGGATGAGCGGCTGCCGACGGAACATGATCTGGCGGCGGAATTCGAGGTGTCCCGCCCGATCATCCGCGAGGCTCTGAAACGCCTGCGCGATCAGGGGCTGATCTATTCGCGGCAGGGGGCGGGCAGCTTCGTGCGCTCCATCGGGCTGAAACAGCCTCTGGGCTTCGGGCAGTTGGAGAACGTGTCCGATCTGCTCAACTGCTACGAATTCCGCCTGGCGCTGGAGCCGGAGGCGGCGGCCTGTGCGGCGGAACGGCATGACGCCGCGCGGCTTCAGGCGATCGGTGCGGCGCTGGAGTTGATGCGCGATGCCACCAACCGGCAGACCCACCGGGAGGATGCCGATTTCCTCTTTCATCTCGCCATCGCCAATGCGGCGGAGAACACCTATTTCTCAACCGCCATGGAGGCGCTGAAGGATCATATCGCCGTCGGGATGCGGTTCCATGGTGCCTCGGTCAAGCGCGAGGCGAGCGGGCTGATGCGGGTCTTCGGCGAGCATAACGCCATCTACGAGGCGATCCGGGACCGCGACGGCGCCCGTGCGCGCGACCTGATGCGGGAACACCTGCTCGGCTCGCGTGAGCGGCTCTTCGAGCGCCGCAAGCCGGAGGCGGAGGCCGTTTCGTAGGATGGGCGAAACCGCCCATCCTGCCGGTCAGAGGGCCGCCCGGTAGATCGCCTCGACCTCTTCCACGCTCATGTCGCGGGGATTGTTGTCCATCAGCCGGCGGATGGCATGGGCGTCGGCGGCAAAGCGGGCAAGCTGCCCTTCTGTCGCGCCATGGGCGGAAAGCTTCATCTCCACCCCGAGGTCCGCGCAGAAGCCGTGGGTGGCTGCCAGAAGCCCCGCTTCCCGGACCTGCGCCCCGAGGCCGAGTGCGCTGACGATCTCGGCGGTTTTCGCGGCTGCAACGGGTTCGTTGAAGGCCAGCACATGCGGGAAGATGATCGCATTGGCCAGCCCGTGCGGCAGGTGCAAGAGCGTGCCGAGCGGATAGGCAAGCGCATGGCCCGCCGCCGTATTCACCGGGCCGAGGCAGATGCCGCCATAGAAGGAGGCGAGCATCATGCCCTCGCGCGCTTCGGTATCGCTGCCATTCTGCACCGCGCGGGCGAGGTAACGGCCCACGAGGTCGATCCCCATGCGGGCATAGCCGTCGATCACCGGATGGGCGTTGCGGTTGGTGAAGGCCTCGACGCAATGGGCCATGGCGTCGATCCCGGTCGCGGCGGTCACGGCCGGGGGGACGGAGAAGGTCAGCGTGGGATCGAGCACGGCGAGATCGGCGATCAGATGCGGGCTTTCCACGGCGATCTTGTTGCCCTTGCCGGGATCGGTGATCAGGGCGCGGATGCCGGCTTCGGAACCCGTTCCGGCGGTGGTGGCGATCTGGACGAGACGGGTCGTGCGACCTGCGACCCTGTTCGGCCCGGCCACGTCGGCAAGGCTCTGGCTGCCGTTCCACATCGCGGCGACGAGCTTTGCCACATCCATTACCGACCCGCCGCCAAGACCGATCACCAGATCGGGGCTGGCCGCGCGGGCCGCGGCAAGCGCCGCCTCGAAAGTAGCGATGTCCGGCTCTCCGGGGATGGCGTCGAAGACGGCGACCCTGCCCTTCAGCCCCAGCCGGTCGGCAAAGCCGGCGGTATGGGGCGTGGCGAGGATCAGGGTGCTGGCGGCATCCGCAGCCCAGTCGCCGACGCGGGCCGCGGCATGGGCGCCGATTTCAAGGCGCCGGGGCTGGTGCAGGGTGATGATGCGGGCGAGGGACATGGGGCCTCCTTACAGGGCTTCGAGGCGAGCCATCTCGGCCCAGACCTTTTCGGCCTCGGCCCGGTCCAGCGGCGAGAAGGGGGGATGGACGTTCAGCCAGCCGAGATCGTCCCGGCGTCTGGCCAGCATGGTCTTGACGGTCGGAAGCTGGGTGTAGGCATTGGTCAGGTTCCGCCAGGCAACGATGGTATCCTGCGCGGCCTTGACCTCTGCCGCCTTCGAGGGGTCGTTCCAGTGGTCGTAGACCACGCGCAGCTCGGGTGCGACGACATTGGAGGAGGCGGTGATGCAGCCCGCCCCGCCGCCCTGCAACACCGGCAAGAGCAGCGGATCGGCCCCGGCCAGCACCCCGAAGCCGGGGAACCGGGCGGAGATCGCGTGCATGTTCTCGATCTTGCCGTCGCTGTCCTTGATGCCCACCACCGTCTCGGGGAATTCCCTGACGAGCATCTCGATCAGCGTATGGCTGATCGGCACGCCGGTCAGCATCGGGATGTGGTAGAGGATCACCTTCAGCCGGCTGTCGTTCACCTTCTCGATGATCGAGGCGTAGAAGCGGAAGAGCGAGGCATCGGAAAAGGCGGTGTAGTAGAAGGGCGGCAGCAGGACCACGCCCTTGACCCCGGCCTGCACGGCATGGCGGGTCATCTCCACCGCATCGGTGACGGAGCAGGAGGAGGTGCCGGGCAGAAGCTGCTCGGGCAGGGTGCCGCCCTTCAGCGCCGCCTCGACAAGGGCCATCCGCTCCCGCACGCCGAAGCTGCTGGCCTCGCCCGTGGAGCCGAGCATGGCGATGCCGTGGCAGCCTTCCTCGATCAGCGCCTTGGTATGGCGGCCGAAAAGATCCAGATCCGGCGTGCCGTCGGATTTCAGCGGCGTGGCAGAGGCGCAATAGACCCCTTCGATGGCAAAACTCATTTCTTCCCCCCAGCGACCAGTTTGCGCGCATAGGCGATGGCCGCGTTCATGTTGCCGTGGTTGGCGATTCCCTTGCCCGCGATGTCGAAGGCGGTGCCGTGATCGACCGAGGTGCGGTCGATGGGCAGTTCGACCGAGACATTCACCGCATCGTCGAAGGCGACGAGCTTGATCGGGATATGGCCCTGATCGTGATACTGGGCGATCACCAGATCGAAGG
>JAPUEK010000055.1 GCA_027492585.1 Paracoccaceae bacterium
ACAGGACCGGCACGGCAAGCCCCACCCGGAGCAATGCCGAATAGGGACCTCGCGCGGAAAGGTCCGCTCCTGCCGCAAGGCGGGGCGGAGACCTCCGCAGGGATGCTTCAGCCCAGAGGTCCGGGTTGGCAGCTTGACCGCCCCGGCAACGGGTGCGGCAGAGGAATGGTCATCCAGAGGGGGCAACCCCTTGGACAGAATCCGGCTTACAGGCCATCCGCGCATCTTCTGCCCGCCGCCGCCCGGGCCAGATCCGCTCCCGTCCGGGGATTTCGGCCTGAAGCCACGGGGCGGGCCTCAAGCGGCAAAAACCTGCGGTTTGGCTGTTGACTCTGGCTTGCGGGGCAGTAAAAGGCGGGCTTCAAGGATTTCGCGGGGGAAGGCTCTTTCCCCGATGCAGGAGAGACGACCATGGCCAAACCGGCGACGATCAAGATCCGTCTGAACTCGACGGCTGGCACCGGGCACTTCTATGTGACGAAGAAGAACGCCCGCACCATGACCGAAAAGATGACGGTCAAGAAATACGATCCCGTGAAACGGGAGCATGTGGAATACAAGGAAGGCAAGATCAAGTAAGATCGCCTTTCGTGTCTGCCGACAGGGCCGTGCCGCAGGGCGCGGCCTTTTCCTTTGCGGGATGCGGCCGGGCTGACGGGGCAGGGAGGGGGCTTTGCCCCCTCGCGCTTCGCGCTCACCCCCAGGATATTTATGCAAATGTGAAAGGGGCAGGGGATGCCGCGTGGCGTGCAGCGGATCATGATCATGGGCCAGCCGGGGGCGGGCAAGTCCTGGCTGGCGCGTGAGCTTGGCCGGATCACCGGGCTGCCGGTCGTGCATATGGACCGCATCCACTGGATGCCCGGATGGGTGGAGCGCCCGCTGGCCGAGAAGGTGGTGATGGCCCATGCCGTCGAGGCGGGAGAACGCTGGATCTTCGAGGGCGGGCTGTCGGCCACCTATGAGAACCGGGCCTCAAGGGCCGAGCTGATCGTCTGGCTCGACCTGCCGGTCTGGCTGCGGCTCTGGCGGGTGACGCGGCGGTCGCTGCGCGATCTGGGGCGGTCGCGGCCCGATCTGCCGGAAAACTGCCCCGAGAAACTGTCGAACCTGCCGGAGTTCTGGGGCTTCATCTGGCGCACGCGGCGCAGCGGGCGGGAGCGGGTGCGGCGCCTGACCTCAGTTTGGGGGGAGAGGGTTCCGGTTGTCCGTCTGCGGTCCCGCGCCGGGGTCGACGCCTGGCTCCGGACGTTCAGATGAATGGGGCTTCAAATGAAAAGGGCCGGGGTTTCCCCCGGCCCTTTCGTTCCGTCTTCCGGCGTCAGTCGCGGTTCCCGAGGAACTGGAGCAGGAACATGAACATGTTGATGAAGTCGAGGTAGAGCTGCAGCGCGCCCATGATCGCGGCCTTGCCCAGCCATTCCTGATCGCCCATCTGCGCGTGTTGCAGGTAGGTGTTCTTGATGTTCTGGGTGTCATAGGCGGTCAGCGCCGCAAAGAGCAGCACGCCGATCACCGAGATCGCAAAGGCCAGCGCCGAAGAGGCGAGGAAGATGTTCACGATCGAGGCGACGACGATACCGATCAGGCCCATCATCAGGAAGGTGCCGAAGCCCGACAGGTCCCGCTTCGTGGTGTAGCCGTAAAGCGACAGGCCCGCGAAGGCGATCGCCGTGACGAGGAAGGTCTGGGCGATGGAGGTGCCGGTATAGGCGGCGAAGATGAACGAGATCGACAGGCCCATGGCGGCCGCATAGACGTAGAAGAAGAGCTGTGCGGCAGCGGTCGACAGCCGGTTGATCATGGCGCTGAACACCATCACCAGAACCAGCGGCGCGAACATGACGACCCATTTGAGCGGGGTCATGAAGATCGCCTGGACCATGGAGTCGTTGGTGCCGACCGCCCAGGCAACGCCGCCGGTGATCAGCATGGCCACCGACATCAGGCCGTAGACCTTGTTCATATGGGCGCGAAGGCCCGCGTCGATCTGGGTGGCGCGGGCGCCGGCGCCCACGGTCCGGATCGTCTCAAATTGTGCCATCACTTGCCTCCGATGTTGAACTGGCAGGGAGCATGGAAAGACCGCGCCCCCTTATGCTGGAAATATCGGGAGCAATGCCGGTCATTTCAAGCGCCCTGATGGAAAATTCTCCATCCGGCTTGCAGCTTTACCCGGAAAAAACGGGCGAAAGCCGCATGAAAGCCGCGGAATGCAGGCCGGCAGGGTCCGGGGGCTGCGACGATCAGGCGCGCCAGCTGCGCGGGGCGTCCCAGAGCGAGCGCGACAGTTCGGCGGCGACATCGGCGCGGGTCAGGCCGAGGTCGAGCAGGCGCAGATCGTCGAGCGCAAGCAGGGCCTGGCGTTCACGGTGGGCGGAATAGGCCTGGCGCAGGCTGTCAACCATACGGCCGAGGGTGCCACGCGACTGCACGCGGCCGATGGCGAACGTGGAGGTGTGGACAGAGGCGAACATTGGAGCGTCCTTTCAGGAACATGTGCATCGGTGATCCTGCGGGCCAATCCCATCAGGACACTTGATCCTTCTACCCGAATCGGTGACATTGTTGAAATGAATGGTTTTGACAGTTATCATCAGGATCTGTGATATGCCGCGCAACCTCGACCTGACCTCCCTGCGGTCCTTCGTGGCCATCGCCGATGCCGGCGGGGTCACGCGGGCGGCGGGGTTCCTCAATCTCACGCAATCGGCGGTCTCCATGCAGATCAAGCGGCTGGAGGAGGTGCTCGGCACCGAGATCCTCGACCGTTCGGCGCGCAAGGTCGGGCTGACGGCGGCGGGGGAGCAGCTTCTGGGCTATGCGCGGCGGATGCTGGCGCTCAACGACGAGGTGTTCGGGCGGCTGACAACCGACGCGCATGAGGGAGAGATCATCCTCGGCGTGCCGCATGACATCGTTTATCCGGCGATCCCGCAGGTGCTGCGGCGCTTTGCCAAGGATTACCCGAGAATGAAGGTGACGCTGCTCTCCTCCTTTACCCGTGTGCTGAAGGGGCAGTTCGCGCGCGGGGAATGCGATATCATCCTGACCACCGAGGCGGGGGTGGAGCAGGGCGGCGAGACGGTGGCCGAACTGCCGCTCGTCTGGGTGGGGGCGCCCGGGGGCGTCGCCTGGCGGCACCGGCCGCTGCGGCTGGCCTATGAGCATCACTGCATCTTCCGCCAGGGGGTGCAGGCGGCGCTCGATGCGGCCGGCATCCGCTGGGAGATGGCGGTGGAAAGCGACAGCACCCGCACGGTGGAGGCGTCGGTCAGCGCCGATCTGGCGGTGCATACCGTGCTCGCCGGCTCCGAGCCGCCCTATGTGGAGCGGATCGCCCATGGCGGGGCGCTGCCGGAACTGGAGCGCATGAAGGTCAACCTCTATGTCGCCGAGCCGGCCCATTCGCCGACGGTTCCTGCGCTGGCGGAGATGATCCGCCGAGCCTATGCCAACCCCGCCCTGCGTGCCGTGCCGTTTGAGCGGGAGCCGCTGGCCGGTTGAGACGGCTCAGCGCCGGGCTTCGGGCAGGGTGATCACCACCTTGCCGCTCGACTTGCGGGCCTGAAGGAGGTCGAGCGCCTCGGGCAGGCGGTCGAAGGGCAGGCGGTGGCTGATATGGGGGCACAGGCCGCCTGTCGCATACCAGCCGAGAAGGGTGCGGAGGCTGGCGGTCAGCACCTCGGGCCGGAATCTCAGATAGCCGCCCCAATAAAGGCCCATGACCGAGAGGTTCTTGACCAGCAGCAGGTTTGCCGGAACCTGCGGCACCTGACCGGAGGCGAAGCCGATGGCCAGGAGGCGCCCCTCGGGCTTGCAGGCGGACAGGGCCGCGTCGAAGGCCGGGCCGCCCACGGCATCATAGACTACATCCACCCCGCCGAGCGCCTTGAGCGCCGCCTTCAGCTCCGGCGCGTCGCTGTCGATCAGGTGATCGGCGCCCGCGGCCTGCGCCACCGCCAGCTTTTCCGCACCGCGCGCCGAGGCGATGACCCGCGCGCCCATGCGCTTGCCGATCTCCACCGCCGTCAGCCCGACACCGCCCGCAGCGCCAAGGACCAGAAGCGTCTCGCCGGGTTGCAGTCGCGCCTTGTGGTCGAGCGCCAGATGCGAGGTGCCATAGGCGATGGGAAAGGCGGCAGCATGATCGTAGGGCATCGCTTCCGGCAGGGGCAGCAGGCGCGAGGCCGGGGCAATCACCGCTTCCGCCAGCCCGCCTGCGCCGAGGAAGGCGGCAACACGGGTCCCAAGGGGCGGGGCAGAGGTGTCAGGGCCGATCGCCTCCACCGTTCCCGCCACCTCCAGGCCCGGAACGAAGGGCAGGGCGGGACGCTCCTGATACTTTCCGTCGCGCATCAGGAGATCGGCAAAGTTGAGCGCCACGGCGGCGACCCGCAGCCGGACCTCCCCCGGCCCCGGTTCGGGGAGCGGCAGGTCCGTCAGGGTCAGCGGAGCGCCAAGGGCGGTGACGTGCCATGCCTTCATCGGGGTCCTCGATCCTTGCGGTTTCCGGGGCATCTGAGGGAATCAACCGGCAGAGGTCAACGGGCAAATCTTTGCGATTTGCAAATTTCATGCCCGAGAGTTCTCAATAATCATTGCATAATGCAAAACCACCATAAGGCGAGTTTTGCGCGCCTTATGAAGCCTGAACGCGATATGGCTCGGGCGCCGCGGGTTTCTTGTTCGCTTGTATAATTGGACATATCCAAAAGGATAGGTTTTTGGCGGCTTGCTCAAAAATCTGTGCGGAAAAGCATTTCCGCTGGATTTGGCATGAAACTTGCTTGTAATCAGGACACAGGCTGACGGTTTGGTCTTGTGCTTATTGGTAACCAGGGACATGGAGATTTGAATGAAACACCCCGTTGACGCTCATGTCGGAAAACGCGTTCGGCATCGCCGCTGGATGATCGGGATGACCCAACAACAACTGGCCGACAAGGTCGGGATCAAGTTCCAGCAAATCCAGAAATATGAGACGGGGATGAACCGGGTCAGCGCATCGCGGCTCTGGGATATCGCCGATGCGCTGGGGGTGACGATCGCCTTCTTCTTCGAAGGTCTGGCCGAGGGGGCGGAGAGCGCCCATTCCGGCAGCGACCTGATGGCCGACAAGGAGGCGCTGGAACTTGTGCGCTCCTATTACGCGATCCCGGAGGCGCAGCGCCGCCGGCTCTTCGATCTGGCGCGCGTCCTGTCGGAAGCCGCCTGAGCCGACTTGACCCGCCGCCCCGGAGCCTTTAGCGCCGGGACGGCGGGCGATGCGCCCGCGACGGCCTGACAAGGGGCCAAAGCGCGGGGGCGTATCGAGATGACCGACCTTTCCCAGACCGAACGTGAAGACCTGATCGCCACCGCCCATGCGCTGGCCGATGTGGCGCGGGAGGCGACGCTCCTGCATTTCCGCAGCGAGGGGCTGACGGCCGACAACAAGGAAAGCCAGAGGTTCGATCCGGTCACCGTCGCCGACAAGCTGTCGGAGGAGCGGATGCGTGCCCTTCTGGCGACGCGGCGCCCGCAGGATGGCATCCTCGGCGAGGAATATGCGCCGGTGGCGGGAACCTCCGGGCTGACCTGGGTGCTCGACCCCATCGACGGGACGCGGGGCTATCTGTCCGGGACGCCGACCTGGGGGGTGCTGATCTCGGTCCGCGATGCGGGCGGGCCGGTCTACGGCATCATCGACCAGCCCTATATCCGCGAGCGTTTCGAGGGCGGCTTCGGGCGGGCGGAGGTCAACGGCCCGATGGGACGGCGCGCGCTGAAGGCGCGGGGGCCGCGGCCGCTGTCGGAGGCGATCCTCTTTTCCACCTTCCCCGAGGTCGGCACCGCCGAGGAAGGCGCCGCCTTCCGCCGCGTGGCGCCGAAGGCCCGGCTCGTGCGCTATGGCACGGATTGCTACGCCTATGCGCTGATCGCCGCGGGCCAGATCGACCTTGTGATCGAGGCGGGCTTGCAGGCCTATGACGTGCAGGCCCCGATCGCGGTGATCGAGGCGGCGGGCGGGATCGTGACCGACTGGCAGGGCCGGCCTTGCCATGGCGGCGGCCGGGTGCTGGCGGCGGCCAACCGCGAGATCCATGCCGAGGCGCTGGCGCTGCTGAACGGCTGAGGAGGGGGCTGTCTGCCCCCTCGGCCCTGCGGGCCTCACCCCCGAGGATATTTCCGCACAGGGGATGGGCAGGGCTTGGAGAAAGCTCTGTCCCTGCGCTAGACTGGTGGCGCAGCGGCGAGTCCTTGTTCCCCTTCTGTCGCGCTGCCGGATTGTTCCACCGAAGGGGTCGAAAGGAACGATCATGTCCGAAACCCTGATCCGCAAGGCCGCCGTCGTCGTCACCATGGACGGGGCGCGGCGCGAGATCGCCGGAGGCGACGTGTTGATCCGCGACGGGCAGATCGCCGCGGTCGGGCAGGGGCTCGTGGCGCCGGGGGCGGAGGTGGTGGAGGCGGCGGGCTGCGTCGTGACGCCGGGCCTCGTGAACACCCATCACCACCTGTATCAGACCCTGACGCGGGCGGTGCCGGGCGGGCAGGATGCACTGCTTTTCGGATGGCTGAAAACGCTTTACCCGATCTGGGGGCGTTTCGGGCCGGAGGAGATGTTCGTCTCCGCCCAGGTGGGGCTGGCGGAACTGGCGCTGTCGGGCTGCACGCTCACCTCCGATCACCTCTATCTCTACCCCAACGGCGCGCGGCTCGATGATACGATCGCCGCGGCGGCGGAGGTGGGTCTGCGCTTTCACCCCACCCGCGGCGCGATGAGCATCGGCGAGAGCGCCGGTGGCCTGCCGCCGGATGCTTTGGTGGAGCGGGAGGCGGCGATCCTTGAGGACATGATCCGCGTCGTGGATCGCTTCCACGACCCGAGGGAGGGGGCGATGGTCCGTGTCGGGCTGGCGCCGTGTTCCCCCTTCTCGGTCAGCCGCGACCTGATGCGGGAGGCGGCGCTGCTGGCGCGCGACAAGAGGGTGATGCTGCACACCCATCTGGCCGAGAATGACGAGGATATCGCCTATTCGCTGGCGCAGTTCGGCTGCCGCCCCGGCCAGTATGCCGAGGATCTGGGCTGGACCGGGCCGGATGTCTGGCACGCCCATTGCGTGAAGCTCGATGGTTCGGAAATTGATCTTTTCGCCCGCTCCCGTACCGGGGTTGCCCATTGTCCCTGTTCGAATTGTCGCCTTGGTTCCGGCATCGCGCCGGTGCGGGCGATGCGCGATGCCGGGGTGCGGGTCGGGCTCGGGGTCGATGGCTCGGCCTCCAACGACGCCGGCAATCTGGTGGCCGAGGCGCGGCAGGCGCTTCTGCTGCAACGGGTGGCGCGCGGGGCGGATGCGATGAGCGCGCGGGAAGTGCTGGAGATCGCCACGCTCGGCGGCGCGCAGGTGCTGGGGCGCGGCGATTGCGGCAGCCTCGCCCCCGGCAAGCGCGCCGATCTGGCGATCTGGGACATGGCAGGGGTGGAGGGGGCGGGCTCCTGGGACCCGGTGGCGGGGCTGGTGCTCTGCGGGCCGACCCGCGTGCGCGACCTTTTCGTGGAGGGGCGGCAGGTGGTGCGGGGCGGGCAGATGGCGACCCTCGACCTCGGCGCTGTGATCGCCCGGCAGAACCGGCTGGCGGCCCGGCTCGGGGCCTGAGCCGGCGATCCGCGTCCGGGCCGCGTCCGGGTTCAGGGCTGGGGGAGGCGGCCTCGGCGCTCCGCCCCGGTGCGCCCGTTCCGCAGCGCGCCCCGCTGCCCGGTCATCCGGGCCGTGGATCTCTCCCCGTCCCCCCCCGCCGCAGCCACCCTGGCCCGCCGCCTGTGGCGACCCCGCACGGAATCATTGGACAAACCGGGCCTCTGCCGCTATCTCCGGCCCATGATCACGCATCTGCCCCTTCGCCAGCTGCCCCGACGCCGACGCCTGACCGCGTAAGCGCCCGATCTCCCATGGTCCTTTGCCGCTTTGGCCGGACCATCCCTCATCCCGTGTTGACCTTTCCCCCCGGCTTTGGCACCCCTTAGCCTTCCCTGAAGGAACCTGTCCGATGATCCCTGCCGTTTTGCCGACCTACAACCGTGCCCCCCTTGCCTTCGTCAAGGGCGAAGGCAGCTGGCTTCTGGCCGAGGACGGCAGCCGATATCTCGATCTCGGCGCGGGGATCGCGGTCAATGCGCTGGGCCATGCCCATCCCGCGCTGGTCGAGGTGCTGACCGAACAGGCGCAGCGGCTCTGGCATGTCTCCAACGTCTACCGCATCCCGGAGCAGGAACGGCTGGCCGCCCTTCTGGTCGAGAAGACCTTCGCCGATACGGTGTTCTTCACCAATTCCGGCACCGAGACGGCGGAGCTGGCCTTCAAGATGGCGCGCAAATACCACTACGACAAAGGCGCACCGCGGGCCGAGATCCTCGCCTTCGAGGGGGCCTTCCACGGCCGCTCCACCGCTGCCATCGCCGCGGCCGGGTCGGAGAAGATGACCAAGGGCTTCGGCCCGCTGATGCCGGGCTTCCGGCACCTGCCCTTCGGCGATCTGGAGGCGCTGAAGGCCGCGATCTCCGACCAGACCTGCGCGGTGATCCTGGAACCGATCCAGGGCGAGGGCGGCATCCGCAGCTTCCCCGACGGCTTCCTGAAGACGCTGCGCGCGCTCTGTGACGAGACCGGCGCGCTCCTGATCTTCGATGAGGTGCAATGCGGGGTGGGGCGCACGGGACGGCTTTTCGCGCAGGAATGGCCGGGTGTCACCCCCGACATCATGATGGTCGCCAAGGGCATCGGCGGGGGCTTCCCGCTCGGCGCGCTGCTGGCCACCGAAAACGCCGCCTCCGGCATGGTCGCAGGCACCCATGGCTCCACCTATGGCGGCAACCCGCTCGGCTGCGCCGTGGGGGCGAAGGTGCTGGAAATCGTCGGCGATCCGACCTTCCTCGCCGAGGTCGCCCGCAAGGGCGCGCTCTTCCGGCAAGGGCTCGAATCCCTCGTCGCCCGCCATCCGGAGGTCTACGAGGAAGTGCGTGGCCAGGGGCTGATGCTCGGCCTGAAATGCAGGGCGACGAATACCGATGTGGTCAAGGCGAATTACGGCCGGCACCTGCTGACGGTCGCCGCCGCCGACAATGTGATCCGGCTCCTGCCGGCGCTGAACATCCCCGATGCCGATATCGCCGAGGCGCTCCAGCGGCTCGACGCCGCCGCCACGGCGCTTGTGCAGCCATGAGTGCCACCGAGGAAAAGGCCCATCGCAGCCACCGACGAGCCTGAGGTCCCGGCCCTCAAGGCCCATCCACTGTGCTCAAATATCCCACGGGGGTCCGGGGGTGTGAAACCCCCGGCTCCGCCGGCAGAAAGCGAAACCAGATGAACCATTTCCTCGATATCCACAAAACCGATGCCGCCGCCCTGCGGTCGATGATCAACTCCGCCATCGCCATGAAGACCGCCCGCAACAACCGCCCGAAAGGTACCCCGGACGACGATCAGCCGCTGGCAGGCCGCATGGTGGCGCTGATCTTCGAGAAGCCCTCGACCCGGACCCGCGTTTCCTTCGACGTGGGCGTGCGCCAGATGGGCGGGCAGACCATGGTGCTCTCCGGCAAGGAGATGCAGCTCGGCCATGGCGAGACCATCGCCGACACCGCCCGCGTGCTGTCGCGCTATGTCGATCTGATCATGATCCGCACCTTCGAGGAGCAGACCCTGCTCGAGATGGCCGAACATGCCACCGTCCCGGTGATCAACGGGCTGACCAACCGCACCCATCCCTGCCAGATCATGGCCGATGTGATGACCTATGAGGAGCATCGCGGCCCGATCGCCGGCAAGAAGGTGGTCTGGGCGGGCGACGGCAACAATGTCTGCGCGAGCTTTCTGCACGCGGCCGGCCAGTTCGGGTTCGACTTCACCTTCACCGGCCCCCAGACCCTCGACCCGGAGGCGGATTCCGTCGGCTTCGCCCGCAGCAAGGGTTCGAAGGTGCTGATCGAGCGCGACCCGTTCAAGGCGGTCGAAGGGGCGGATCTGGTGGTGACGGATACCTGGGTCTCCATGCATGATCCCGAAAGCGCCAAGGAGCGGCGCCACAATCAGCTTCGCGGCTATCAGGTGAACGAGGCGCTGATGGCGAAGGCCACGGCGGAAAGCCTCTTCATGCATTGCCTGCCGGCCCATCGCAACGACGAGGCGACGAGCGCGGTGATGGACGGTCCCCATTCGGTGATCTTCGACGAGGCGGAAAACCGGCTCCACGCGCAGAAGGCGGTCATGCGCTGGTGCCTCGGGGTCTGAGCGCCTGCCTCCGGAATGGGCTGACACCGGGCGGATCAGGAAACGCATCGCGTTTGCCCGCCCGTGTGGAACCCGCCCGTGTGGAAACGGCTCCGCCGGACCGCCCGTGCCGCCCGACCGGGAGTTCAGGGTCTGGCTTGGCGGCTTCTACACCCGGCCTTCCTGAGGGGTTTGGCCGCAGACAGATCCCTCCGCGCCTTCCCGCCCCTTGGCAGGCGCGGAGGGATCGGGGGCCGCCGGCCTGACGGCGCTCCCCTTGCCCTCCGGCTTGTGCCTCCGGGCGATCAGGCCGGGGGGGAAGGTCGGCCGGACCTTTCCTTTCCGGCCCCCTCGGCGCCTGCCGCACCATCCCCCTTGCGCCCCGTCTCCATCCGGCGCTTGATGCCGCCACAGCAGGAGGCTCCCATGCATCACCGTTCCATCGCCGTCTACGACCGTTTCCTCGGCGCCCTCGCCAAGGTCCTGACCAAGGCCGAGGCCCATTGCACCGCCCGCAACATCAAGCCCGAGGCGCTGCTCGCTTTCCGGCTCTTCCCGGACATGTTCCCCTTCACCAGACAGGTCCAGCTGTCCTGCGATTTCGCCGCCCGTGCCGCCGCCCGCCTCGCGGGGGAGGAGCCGCGCGCCTTCCCCGATACCGAAACGGGCTTCGCGGATCTTCAGGCCCGCATTGCCGCGGCCCGCGCCTATCTCGCCGGGTTCCCGCCTGCCCGCTACGAGGGCGCCGAGGCACGGGTGATCAAGCTGCCGATGCGCGGCCAGATCACCGAGATGACGGGGGAGGAGTTCCTCAACCTCTACTCGCTGCCGCAGTTCTATTTCCACCTCGCCACCGCCTACGACATCCTGCGCCACAACGGGGTGGAACTGGGCAAGCGCGACTTCATGGGCGCCTCCTGATGTCCACGGCCCTTCTCGTCATCGACGCGCAGATGGCCTTCGTGGAGCGCCGGGAGGCGGGCTCCCTCTGGGCCAATCCGCAGGCGGCGGAGAGGATCGCCACGCTTCTCGCCGCCTTCCGGGCGGAGCGGCTGCCGGTCCTGCATGTCCATCACCATGGCAGCGATCCGCGCGATGACTTCCATCCTTCGGCCCCCGGCGCGGCCGTGCAGCCCGAAGCCGCACCTCTGCCGGGGGAGCCGGTCTTCATCAAGTACCGCTCCTCCGCTTTCATCGGCACGGGCCTGCAGGACCATCTGAAGGCCGAAGGCATCTCCGGGCTGGTGATCGTCGGCGGGGCGGCGAATTTCTGCGTCGAAAGCACGGCGCGCATGGCCTCCGACCTCGGCTATGCGGTGTCGGTGGTGGAGGATGCGCTGATCAACTTCGGCACGGGCCTGCGCGATGGTCGCAGGCTCTCCGCCGGGGAGGTGCTGGCGCGGGTTCTGGCGACCCTCGACGGGGAATTCGCCCATATCGCCACCACCTCCGAGATCCTGACCCAGATCGCCGCCTGAGGCACCGTCCGGGCCGGGATGTCACTGCGCGGGGCTTGTCCGGGGCAGGGGGGCGTCGGCCGGGTGCAGGGCATCCGCCGCCGAAACCCGCCCGGCAAGTGCCGCCACCCCAACGAGCAGCAGCGCCAGAACGCCGTAGGTCAGCCGGTAGCCGATATGCTCGGCCACATAGCCGATGGAGGCGGGGGCGAAGAGGATGCCGGCATAGCCCACCATCGTCACCGTCGAAATCGCCGTGCCGGAGGGGACGCCCGGATGGTTCCCGGCGGCGGAGAAGATGATCGGCACCATGTTGGCGATGCCGATCCCGGCCACGGCGAAGCTGGCGATGGCCACCCAGTCGAGCGGGGCAAGCGCGCCGCCCATCAGCCCCGCCGCCCCGATCAGCCCGGAAACCCGCAGCGTCTTCACCGCCCCGTGGCGGTTCCGCACCCGGTCTCCGGCAAAGCGCATGATCGCCATGGCCCCTGCGAAGAAGCCGAAGGCCAACCCGGCCCGCACCAGATCCGCGCCGAGATCCTTGCCGAGATAGATCGCCGCCCAATCCATCACCGCCCCCTCCGGCACCATGCAGAACAGCACCATCGCCCCGAGAAGCCAGAGCCCGGCGCTGCGCGGGATGATCCGGGTCTTTTCCCTGGGGGCTGAAGCCGCGGCGGAGGTCGTCGGCGCCTCCGGCAGCAGGAAGGGCAGGGCGCCGAAGACCAGCACCGCCGTCACCGCCGCCGCCAGCAGCGATTGCTGCTCCGCTCCCATATGGGCGAGGGCAAGGCTGCCCGCCGTACCGCCGACAAAGCCGCCAAGGCTCCAGAACCCGTGGGAGGAGGACATGATCGCCCGGCCGAGCCTGCGCTCGATCGCCACTGCCTGCGCGTTCATCGACACGTCCATGCAGCCGGCCATGGCCCCGAAGACCGCCATGGCAACCGCGATCACCGCCACATTCGGCGCGAAGACCACGGCAGGCATGACCGGGATCAGGCACAGGCTGAAGCCGGTCAGCACCCGGCGCGATCCGAAAGCCGCGATCAGCTTGCCGGCAAAGAGCATGGCGCCCGTCGCGCCAAGGCCCAAAACCACGATCAGAAGGCCGAGCGTGGATTCGGTGATCTGGTGCCGGGGCAGGATCAGCGGGATCTGCGTCGCCCAGATGCCCATGGTGAAGCCATTGGCGGAAAACATCGCCGCCACCGCCCAACGGGCCTTTTCTGCTGTTGTTAGCGCCATCATCGCCTCCCTGCCTCCGCGAAAGCAGTAAAAGCCCCGGTTGCGGAATTGAAGCCCCCCGGAACGGGGCTATGGCGCACCTTTTGTTGCAAAGGTTTCAGTCGGGAGCCTTGGGGGCGGATCGGCATTCGGCGGGCGGTGTGTCCTGCGGCTGGCG
>JAPUEK010000056.1 GCA_027492585.1 Paracoccaceae bacterium
TGGCTGAGCCGGTGATGGAGCCGGAAGTCGTCGCTGCGAAAACCTCCTCCTCGGCCGGTGGCATCATTGTCCCGCTGCTGCTCCTGCTCGTCGTCGCCGCCGCTGTCGCCGGCAGCAACGGCTCGGCTGACTGATTTCCGAGACGGGTTTCGCGCTTCGCGCGCGGAAGGTCAGGGCCTGTGCATCCGCACAGGCCTTTTCCATTTCTGGCCTTTTCCATTTCTGGCCTTTTCCATTTCAGGCCACCCTTCGCGCCTGAGCCATTCCATTTCCCCCATGCCGGGCTCCTGTTGTAGTTTCGCCGCAGTACGCAGCGTCGTCGGCCGGACGGTTCAGCACATTTGCTTTGCGGCCAAGGCTTCGGCACTCTCGCTTCAGGTCAGGCCGTGACCGGAACTTTGCGTCAGAACAGCCGCAACCACTGCCATGGAGCGAACAATGAAAAAGATTGCCCTTGCCGCCGCCCTCTCCCTCGCCACCACCTCCGCCTTCGCGGGTGGCATGGCCGAGCCGGTGATGGAACCCGAAGTCGTCGCCGCGAAAACCTCGTCCTCCGCGGGCGGGATCATCGTGCCGCTGCTGCTTCTCCTCGTCGTTGCCGCCGCCATCGCGGGCAGCAACGGTGGCAGCGAGCCGCTGGGCTGATCGGCGCGCCGACACCTCGCGTCCTGCGCCTGATCCGGCCTTCAAGGCCCAGGGCAGGACAGCGGTGCCAGTATCCCCCTGAAATCCAGCCTCTTAACGGAGAATTCTCATGAAAAAGATCGCCCTTGCCGCCGCCCTCTCCCTCGCCACCACCTCCGCCTTTGCGGGTGGCATGGCCGAGCCGGTGATGGAACCCGAAGTCGTCGCCGCGAAAACCTCGTCCTCCGCCGGCGGGATCATCGTGCCGCTGCTGCTTCTCCTCGTCGTTGCCGCCGCGATTGCCGGCAGCAACGGTGGCGGCGATCCGACCTGATCCCAGCTTGGGCGGGGCGGTACTTCGCCCCGCTCAGATCCAGCCGGCCAGATTGGCCTCGATCACCGCCGTCAGGGCGGAGATATGGGTTTCTTCGTCATTCAGGCAGGGGATGTAGGTGAAACTCTCCCCCCCGGCGTGAAGAAAGGATTCGCGGATCTCGCCGTTGATCTCCTCCAGCGTCTCGATGCAATCGGCGGAGAAGGCCGGAGCGATCACCGCGATCCGCTTCTTGCCCTGCCGGGCCAGCTCGGCGACATGGTTGACCGTATAAGGCTTCAGCCACTCCTCCCGCCCGAAAACCGACTGGAAGGTGGTGTCGATCGCCGCCTTGTCCCAGCCGAGCCGTTCCCGCAGCAGCCGTGTCGTCTTCTGGCACTGGCAATGGTAGGGGTCGCCCTCCATCAGATAGCGGACCGGCATCCCGTGATAGCTGGCCACCAGCACGTCGGGGCGGTGATCCAGCCCGGCATAGGCCCGCTCGATGGAGCCTGCGAGCGCGTCGATATAGGCGGGATGCTCGAAATATTCCGGCACCACACGCGCCGCAGGCTGGCGCTTTTCCTTCATCAGCGCGGCAAAGAAGGCGTCATTGGCCGTGGCGGAGGTCGCCCCGGCGTAATGGGGGTAGAGCGGGAAGAAGAGGATCTTCTCGCAACCCGCCGCCACCATGGCCTTGACCTTCGACGCGGTGGAGGGATTGCCGTAGCGCATACAGAAATCGACCATGACCGCATCGCCATACCGCGCCGCCATCCCGGCCGCGATGGCCGATGTCTGGGCCTTGGTGATGGTCAGGAGCGGGCTTTCGTTCTTTTCATGGTTCCAGATCAGCTTGTAATTCGCACCCGAGGTGAACGGTCGCTTCGACAGGATGATCAGTTGCAGAAGCGGCTGCCATTTCCAGTCCGGAATATCGACCACCCGCTTGTCCGACAGGAACTCGCTCAGATAGCGGCGCATCGACCAGTAGTCATAGCCGTCCGGCGTGCCGAGATTGGCCAGAAGCACCCCGATCTTTGCCGGCTTCACCGGCGGATGATCAGCGGGGGCATGGGTAAGACGGCCGGCACCGGCGGGGACTTCTTGCATCTGGGACAACTTTCCTTGCGCTCCGGCGAGGAGATAACGCCCCCACGCGCCGGGTCAACCTTCCCCGCGCGGCAAGGGCTGTTCTGCCGCAGAAAGCGCCTCGGCCAGACGCGCCACCGCCGAGCCGGGGCGGAGCGGTTTCTGCTGGCTGTCATGGGCGGCCCAGCCGGTCAGGCAGATGATCTCGAAGGTCGCCGCGATGCGCCCATCCGGCCCGGCAAAGCGGTCCTGATAGATGCCGGCCGCGCGCGCCATCACCGCCCGCCGGGTCGGCTGCCGCAGCCGGGCGTGGAGCGCATTGCCCTCTCCCATGGCGCGCAGATCGTGCATCAGGTGGAAGGCGTCGCGGTAGCTGACCCTTTGCGTGAAGCTGTCGGCCACCGGCAGGGTGAAGCCCGCCCGCTGCAACAGCGCGCCGAGATCGCGGATTTCCCCCATCGGCAGCACGCGCGGGGAAAGCCCGCCCGTCACCTCCGCCTCCGCCTCGGCAAGGCAGGCGCGGAGTTCGTGGAGCGTCTGGCCCCCGAAGAGGAAGCCCAGAAACAGCCCGTCCGGCCGCAGGGCACGACGGCATTGCACCAACTGCCCCACAGGATCATTGGCCCAGTGCATCGCAAGCGCATGGATCACCAGATCCTGTCCGCCGGGGGGGAGGGCCAGCGTCTCGGCATCCTCCACCACCGGGAAATCCGGCCACAGGGCGGGAAAACCGCTGACCACCACCGGGTCCGTAAAGGTTCTGTTAACCTCGTGGAGTCTCTCCTGCACCTCGTCGATCACCAGCTCGTGCAGGAAGAAGGCGCTCGCGCGGCGGCGATGGGCGGCAAGGGCGCTGCGGTCGGTCAGAAGCGGGGTCATGGGCGGACCATAGGGGGACGGATTGGGATTGCAAGCGGCTCTCCACCTGCTCTACCCGCCGCAATGCCTGAGCTGCGAGGCGCGGGTGGCGACGGATTTCGGGCTCTGCGGCCCCTGCTGGCGGCAGACGCCCTTCATCACCGGGCTGGTCTGCGATAGCTGCGGCGTGCCGCTGCCGGGGATGGAGGAGGGGCGGGCGGAGCTTTGCGACGACTGCCTCGCGCAGGGACGGCCCTGGTCGCAAGGACGGGCGGCGATGCTCTACAAGGACAATGGCCGTTCCCTGGTGCTGGCGTTCAAGCATGGCGACCGGCTGGATCTTGCCCGGCCCGCGGCAGGCTGGCTGCTGAAAGCCGCACAACCGATGCTGCGACCGGGGCTTCTGGTCGCGCCGATCCCGCTGCACTGGTCGCGGCTGTTCAAGCGGCGTTACAACCAGTCGGCGCTCCTGTCGGGGCGGCTGGCCCGCGCCGCCGGGCTGGACCATTGCCCAGACCTGCTGATCCGCCGCCGCCCAACCCCCAGCCAGGAAGGCCGCGACCGCGAGGCGCGCTTTGCAAATCTGCACGACGCCATCACCACCCATCCCCGCCGCGCGGCGCGGGTGGAGGGGCGGGAGGTCCTTCTGGTCGATGACGTGATGACCTCCGGCGCCACCTTTGCCGCCGCGGCGGAAGCCTGCATTGCGGCAGGCGCAACGGGGATATTCGTTCTGGCACTGGCCCGCGTTGCGAAGGACGCCTAAATCCTTATAGTCCCGCCTGACTGTCAGGATTGGCCCCCGAAGGTTCCAGATGAAAACCGTTGAGATCTACACCACCCCGAGCTGCCCCTATTGCCATGCGGCCAAGAGCCTGCTGAAGAAAAAGGGCGTGAGCTACACCGAAATCGACGTGTCCCGCGACCCCGCCCGGCGCGTGGCGATGACGGAGCGTGCCGGTGGCCGGCGCACCGTGCCGCAGATCTTCATCGGCGGCACCCATATCGGCGGTAGCGACGACATCCATGCGCTTGACCATGCGGGCAAGCTCGACCCGATGCTGGCCTGAGCGATGCGCGCCGCTCTTGTCCAGTTGACCGTCTCCGACGATCCTGCCGCCAATCTGGCGCAAACCCTCGGCTTTGTCCGGGAGGCGGTCGCGGGCGGGGCGGGTTTCGTGCTGACCCCGGAATGTACGAATATCCTCTCCTCCGACCGGGAGCATCAGCGCAGCGCCCTGCGCCTGGAGGCAGAGGACGCGACCCTCGCCGCGTTGCGGGCAGAGGCCGCGAAGGCCGGGATCTGGCTGCTGATCGGCTCGCTCGGCCTGCTGACCGGGGATGCCGACGGGCGCTTTGCCAACCGCTCCTTCCTGATCGGACCGGACGGCAGCATCGCGGCGCGCTACGACAAGATCCATATGTTCGACGTGAACGTCTCGGAAACCGAGATCTACCGCGAATCGGCGGGCTATCGGCCGGGCGCCGTGGCGGTGGTGGCGGAGACCCCCTTTGCCAGGATCGGCATGGCGGTCTGCTACGATCTGCGCTTTCCCCATCTGTTCCGGCGTCTGGCGCAGGCGGAGGCGGAGGTGCTGACCCTGCCCGCCGCCTTCAACCACATCACCGGCGCCGCCCATTGGGAGGTCCTGTTGCGCGCCCGCGCCATCGAGACGGGCTGCTTCGTGCTCGCCCCGGCGCAGACGGGTTTCCACCCGGAGGCGCGAGGCAAGGGCCGCCGCACCTGGGGCCATTCGCTCGCCATCGCCCCCTGGGGGGAGGTTCTGGCCGATGGCGGTACCGAACCGGGCGTCACCTTCGTCGATCTTGACCTGACGCAGGTGGCGAAGGCGCGCGGCCGGGTCCCCTCGCTGACCCATGACCGGGATTTCACCGGCCCATGAGCGAGCGCACCGACGACCTTGCGATCACCCTGTTCGGCGAGCTGTTCATGGCCGATCAGCTTGCGCGCAACCGGATTTCCAGGGCGCTGCCGCGCGGGATGGAACTGTCGCATTTCTCGGTGCTGAACCACCTCGCCCGCATCGGCGAGGAGCGGACCCCGGCCCAGCTCGCGCGCGCCTTCCATGTGACGCGGGGCGCAATGACCAACACGCTCAACAAGCTGGAATGGGCCGGCCATGTCCATATCCGCCCGGATTGGGACGATGCCCGGCAGAAATTCGTGGCGATCAGCCCGGCGGGCCGGGCGGCTCGGGATGCGGCGGTGGCCTCGGTCGCGCCATTGATCGCCGATGTCGTCACCGATCTCGGAGCGGACCGGGTGCGGGCCGTCCTGCCCGTCCTGCGCGAGCTGCGCCTGAGGCTGGAGGCGGAGGACTGAGATGCAGCGGGCAAGCCTCTTGCCCTGCGTTCCTTTGCCCTACATCTTCTCCCCATGAGCCTGATCCCCCTCCCCCCGAAACTTCTGGCGGCCTTCTGGCATTTCTATCGTCGCATCGAACATGCGGAGCTGGATCTGATCGCGGCGGGCGTGGCTTTCTTCGGCTTTCTCGCCATTTTTCCGGCGGCGGCGGCGGTCATCGCCATCTGGGGCTTCGTTTCCGACCCGAGCGTCATCCGGCAGGAGGTCTCGCTGCTGCGGAACGTGCTGCCGCCCGATGCCTTCACCCTGATCTCCGACCAGGTGGAGGCGCTCCTTGCCGTCAACAGCCGCAACCTCGGGCTGGCGACGCTGCTGTCGACGCTTTTCGCCTTCTGGTCGGCGCGGGCCGGGGTGGCGGCGCTGATCCGTGGGCTCAACGCCATCCACCATCTGCCGAACCGGGCCGGGCATCGCCATCAACTGCGGGCGCTGTTGCTGACGCTGCTGCTGATGGGGCTGGCGCTTGCAGCCATGGTCATGTCGGTGGTCATGCCGCTGGTGGTGCAGCTTCTGCCACTCGGCCCGCTCGGGGCGCTTTTGCTGCGGGACGGCAATCAGGTGCTGGGGCTCTTGCTGGCGGTGCTGGCGGTGAGCCTCGCCTATCGCATGGGGCCGAATCACATCTCCGGTCAGGCCAAGCCGCCGCTCTTTTCCTGGGGGCTGCTGGTTGCGGTGGTGCTGTGGATTCTGGCGGCGCGGGGCTTCATGCTCTATCTCGCCAATTTTCCGTCCTACAACCGCGTCTACGGCTCCATCGGGGCGGTGGCCGCGCTGCTCATGTGGCTTTACGTCAGCGCCTATGCGGTGCTTCTGGGCGCCGCCGTCGATGCCGAGCGGCAGCGGCGCCCCCGCGATCAGTAATCTTTCTCAAGATAGACGCCGACACCTGCCGTGCCATCCGAGCTGGCGCGCCCCCGCAGCGTGACAGAGGGCGAGACATCGAGGTTGAGGTTGATCTGGCTCTTGCCGGTCTGATCCACCGTGACTTCGGAATAAACGTTCTTGGTCAGGTATTTGCCCGCCGTGATCTGCGTGCCGCCATTGGCCCCGGTCTTCACGTCGAGATTGTCCAGCCCGAAGCCCTGCCGCAGCTTGCTGACGATGCCGTCGCCGCCCCGGCCCGCAAGGGTCGCCACCGCATTGGCCAGTTGCAGGGCTTGCAGGGCGGACAGGTTCAGCAGGTTCTGCCCGAACAGAAGCTGCGCCAGGACCTCTTCCTGCGGAAGCTGCGGAGAGGAGGTGAAGCTCACCACCGGGTCCGTCGCCTCGCCTTCGATCTGCACGCCGCTGGTGATGCCATCGTTTTCGGTTGTGGCCACGACGCGGATATAGGGGACAAGTTCGCCCTGCATCTCCAGCCGCGCCTCGGTCAGGTCGAGGCGCTTGCCGAGAATGTCGAGCCGCCCCCGGATCAGGTCGAACGCCCCGGAGGGAGAAACCGCCGCCGTCGTCCCCAGAAGCCGCAACTCCCCGCCGAGTTCGGCATCAAGACCGCGCCCGCGCAGGAAGAGCCGGTTCGGCGCCGAAAGCGTCACATCGAGCCCGTAGGACGGCCCGCCGACCCCGCTGCTGCCCGCATCCTCGTCCAGAAGCCCGGCGCGGGCGCGTGTGGCTTTCACCGGACCCGGCTCATTCACATGGCGCAGGTCGGGCAGCCCGCCCGCTCCGCCGAAGCCGGTTGACGGCACCCGCAGTTCCGTCTCGGTCAGCGCGATGCGTCCGGCGATCATCGCGCCCCCGGCCAGCGGCCCCTTCACGGTCAGCGCGCCGTTCATCGTCGTCTCGTAAAGCTGCGGATCGCGCAGGGTCAGCCGTTGCAGGTCGATCGCCAGATCCCCCGCGAAAGGCGCGGCCAGCCCGGCGCTGCCGGTGATCACCGCCTGCCCGCCGGAAGACACCGGCACCGTCGCGTCGATCCGCGCCTGCCCGCCGGCAAGATTGGCGCGGGCTGCGATATTCTGGAAGGCGAAGGGCAGGGTCGGATCGGCGAGCCGCCCGTTCTCCAGCCCGATCGAGCCGTTGAGCGAGGACAGGGCCAGCGGCCCGTTCAGCCGCAGATCGAAGCTTACCCCGCCCGAGACAGCCCGCGGGTCGATGAAGGCATTGCCGAGCGCGGCCTGCGCCTGCCCCCGGATCACCAGATCACCGCTGCCGAAGCCGGGCGCCAGCCGCCCGGAAACCGAGGCGTCGATCCCCCCCGGTCCGCGCCCGGTAAGGTCCAGCGTCGTGCCATCCGCCGCCTGCTTCACGGTCCCCTGAACCGACAAAGCCCCCGGAAACTCCGGCAGGATCAGCCCCAGCGATTTCAGCTGCGCGTCAAGGTCGATGGTCTGCACGCCTTCGGTCAGCGTGCCGGTGGCCTTGGCGCTGAGCTGCGGGTTCGTCACATCGGCGCGGTCCACCCGGATCTCGCCGTCCTTGAGACCGAGCGCCAGAGACACCCGGCTTTCCCCTGCCAGAAGCTTGTCCGCCTCCGCCTGACCGATCCGCAGGCTGCGGCCGGTCGCCTCCAGCGTGACCTTGCCCGCCTCGGACGTGCCGGTCATCCGCAGATCGCCGGCAAGGCTGCCGCCATAGCCGCCGCCCATCACCCCGAGATTGGCAAGCGTGAGGGTGGCGGCCAGATCGGTCTGCGCCCCGGCCAGCTTGCCCGCCCCCTGCACGGAAAGCTGCGGGTTGCTCACCTCGGCGCGGGAGAAGGTCACGATCCCGTCCTTCAGGCCAGCCGCAATCGACAGCCGGCTTTCGCCGGACAGAAGCCGGTCGGTCTCCGCCTGACCGATGGCAAGATTCTGGCCCGTGGCCTCAAGCGTCGCGGTCGCCTCCTCCGGCGTGCCGGTGATATGGGCCTGCCCCTGCATGGCGCCGCCGTAGCCCGCGCCAAGAACGCCGAGATCGGCGAAATCGAGCGTGGCGGTCAGGTCGCTGCCGGCCGTGGCGATCTTGCCCTGCGCCTTCACGCTGAGGCTCGTGGCTTGCAGGTCAAGCTGGCGCAGCGTGGTGCCGGTCTTGTCCCGCAGGGCCGAAAGCGCCACGGCGGACCGCCCGGCCATCAGCCCGTCAAGCTGCGCGACCCCGGTTTTCAGATCGGTGCCGGCCACGGTTCCCTGCACGTCGAAGGCCCCGGTCAGCGGGCTGCCGGTGCCGCTCAGCACCAGATCGGCCGATCCGGCAAGGGGCTGCCCCGCCAGACCCGAAAAGCGCGACAGGTCTTCCACCTGCGCCTCGATCTGCCCGGCCATCTGCAACGCATCGTCAAGCCCCGAGATGCGGCCCGCAACCACGCTGGCGGCGTAATCCTCGCCCCGCAGGGTCAGTTTCGGAATGGTCAGGCTGTCGGCCCCGCTGGCCATATAGACCAGCCCATCGCCCGAAACGAAGGCGCCAAGCGCGCGGGCAAGCGCGGGATCGGTGGGGTCGAGCCCCTCTGCATCGAACCGCAGCGTGCCGCCGAAGGTCGCCCCGCCCGCCTTGCGCGCGATCCGGCCGGAGCCGGTCAGCACCAGTTGCGAGGCGCGGAAATCGGCACGGTCCAGCCCGGTCACGGTGGCGGCGCCCTTCCAGCCCTCGCCCTTGGCCAGATCGTAGGACAAGGCGATATCGGCCGATTGGACCCGCACCGGCTGATCCGTGGTCAGCGGCAGCAGCACCGGCTGGCCATCCCCCTGCGCGATGCGCCCGGTCAGATCGAAGGCCTGCGGCATCCCTCCGGCCGCCAGCGAAAGACTGCCCTTGAGATCAATCGCCTTCGCCGTCACCGCGAAATCCGACAGGGCCATGCGGCCATCGGGTTCCCGGCTGCCCTCGACCTTCAGCGCCACCGAATTGCCGAAGAATTCCGCATATTCCGGCAGGAACAGCGGCGCCAGATCGCCTTTCAGATCGGCGGCGAGCGTCGTCGCCTCCGTTGCCGTGGTGCCAAGCTCCACCGTCCCGCTCAGCCGGTCCACGCCATCGGTGGCAAGCGCCACCTTGGCCGTATAGTCGCTGATCGGTCCGCTTCCCGCGATGGTCAGCGCCGCCGACGGCACACCCGGCAGGCCGAGCTTGGTCGCGGCGATCCCGCCCTGCCCCTCGGTCGCGCTCAGGTCCAGCACAAGCGCCTTGCTGGCGTTGGAATAGCTCGCCTCCAGCGAGACCTTGCCCGCAGGCCCGCTGTCGGTCCGCTCCAACCGCAGGGTCGCGGCCCCCTCGCCGCCCGAAAGCTGCATGGAGGCTTCCAGCTCCGCCTCTACCGGGGTACCGAGCACGGTCGGGCCAAGGCTGATCCGCTTGGCCTCGATCTTGCCGATGTCGATGGAAACCGGCAGATCCGGCAGTGCAAACTCCCCCGCCTCCGCCGCCGGAAGGCTGTCGTCGGCAACCGGCAGACGATCCAGCACGATCTCATCCGCCACCAGTTCATTGACGGAAACCGCCCCGGTCAGCAGCGCCGAACGGGTCCAGTCGAGCGAGACGTTCCGCAGGGTCAGCCAGACGCCCTGATCATCGGCGATGGTCAACTCTTTCAGCGAAGCGCGCGAGGACAGCGCCCCCGCGAAGCCGGTGATCACCACCTTGCGCCCGGCGCCGGAGAGGTTGTCTTCCAGCAGGCCGGTCAGATAGCCACGGTCATCGGCCAGAACCGGGGTGGGCAGCAGCGCGATTGCAAGGACGAATTTCCGCATCAGAACGCCTGCCCCAAACCGACATAGATCTGCACACCATCGCCGGTGGAGCCGCCCACCGGCGCCGCCACGTCCAGCCGGATCGGCCCGACACCCGTGGCATAGCGCAGCCCGAGCCCCGCCCCCGCGTGCCAGTCCCCCACCGAGCCGAAGAAGGCATCGGCATCGACCCGGCCCACATCGACGAAGCCCACCACCCCGATGGCCCCCGTCACCCGCATCCGCGCCTCCAGCGAAGCCCCGAGGAAATGGGTGCCGCCGAGATGCAGATCATCGCCCGGTCGCGTCACGTTGATGCCGAGCGACTGGTAGGGCTGCCCGCGCACCGTGCCGCCGCCGCCGGAATAGAAAAGATCGTCGCGCGGCGTGCCGAGAAGGCTCGAACCCAGCACCGCACCGGCCTGCACCCGCGCCGCCAGCACCAGCCGCTTGTCCGTCCCGAAGGATTTGTAGGCCCGCCCGTCCAGCATCAGGCGCAGCCCGCTGTCGGTGATGCCGAAGCCGAGGAAGGGCTTCGCCTCGCCATCCAGATAGAAGCCCTTTGTCGCATCGGTCTTGTTGTCGCGCCGGTCCCAGGTCGCACCGATCGGCAGGGCAAGGCTGCGGTAGATGGTCGTCCCATCCACATCCGTCACCCGCGCGAAGGCATATTCGACCGCCGCCGATCCGGTCAGATACTTGTTGAAGTAATGGTTCACCCCGGTCGAGACGCTAAAGATGTCCGCCTTGTAGTCCGCTTCGTCGAGATGGCCGAGATTGACGCCAAGGCTCAGCACCGTATCGGCGGTAAAGGTCGCCGGCCGGTCGAGCGTCACGCCCAGAAGGTAATCGACCCCGCTCTCCTTCGAGCCGATATTGAGCACCTGCCCCTCGATCTTCAGCCGCTCTCCGCCGCCGAAGAGGTTGCGGTGCATCCACGAGCCGGAAAGCGTCAGCCCGGCCATGCTGGCGATCTCGGCGCCGAAGCTGTAATGGCGGCGCTTTTCCTCGACCACGGTGGTGGTGATGCCCAGAAGATCGGGCGGGGTGATCCGGTCATCTTCGGCAAGGGTGATCGACTTGAAGACGCCGGTGCGCCGCAGCCGTTCCCGCGCGCGCTCCAGTTCGGCGGGGGAAAAGACCTTGCCCTCCGGCAGGCCGGTGATGGCCCGGATGCGCTCGACCCGCATCCGCTCCGCCCCCTCGATCTTCAGCGCGCCGAAGCGCAGGCGCGGCCCGGCGTCGAGGCTGATATCGGCGGAAAGCGTGGCCTTGGCGTGATCCGCCGTAAGATCCTGGCCCGAAACCCGCGCCTTGGCATGACCGAGGTCGCGCCAGCCCCCGACCCCGACCGTCGCCGTCTCCAGGATGATGCCGCTTTCGGCGGTCTGGCCGACGCGGAAGCCCTCCGGCAGTTCGGTTCCCCTGGCGACGGGCGCGATCCTTGCGCGCGAGAAGGTGAACTTCGGCCCCGGCTCCACCGTGACCTCGATCCGGCCGATCTGTGCCGGCGCATCGAGCGGCGCGATCCCCGCCGCCTCGCGCCCGTCGATCAGCACATGGATAACGCCGGAATAATAGCCGTTGGCGTAAAGCGTGTTCAGCAGATTGCCGTATTCGGCACGCGCATCGGTGAAAAGATCCTGCGCGTCGACCGTCTTGTTCTTCTTCGATTGCAACAGGATGGAGGCGCCGCGCAGCGTCTTCTCCAGACTGGAATCCGCCCCCGGAACCCGGAACTCAAGCACATCGAGCGCCATGCCGGCGGGGGCCGACAAGAGAGCCATTCCGGCAGACAAAGCCATGGCACGCCCCATGACACGCATTGCAACGCCGAACATTCCACACTCCCGTAACGCTTCGGAAGTATCGCAATCCTTTGCGGAAAGGGCAACCGCGCCCACCGGATTTTGCGGCGAAAAGCGGCTTTCCGCAGAGAGCGGTTTGTGATGATCTGCGCGGGTCCGCCCCTACACGCGGCCCTGCCGCCAAAGCACCGGGAAACCCCATGACCTATGTTGCCGCTGCCGACCGATATGACCGGATGATCTACCGCCGCTGCGGGGCCTCCGGGCTGATGCTGCCCGCCATTTCTCTCGGGCTCTGGCACAATTTCGGCCATGACACGCCGCATGACACCAAGCGCGCCATCTGCCGGACGGCCTTCGACCTCGGCATCACCCATTTCGACCTGGCGAACAATTACGGCCCGCCGCCCGGTTCTGCCGAGGAGGCCTTCGGCGAGATCCTCCGTACCGATTTCCGGCCCTACCGCGATGAGATGATCATCTCCTCCAAGGCCGGCTACCGGATGTGGGACGGTCCCTATGGGGAATGGGGCAGCCGCAAGAACCTCATCGCCTCCTGCGACCAGAGCCTCAGGCGCATGGGGCTCGACTATGTGGACATCTTCTATTCGCACCGCTTCGACCCCGACACCCCGCTCGAAGAGACGATGGCGGCGCTCGACCGGATCGTGCGCTCCGGCAAGGCGCTTTATGTCGGTGTTTCCAGCTACAATTCGCAGCGCACCCGTGAGGCGCAGGCGATCCTGAAGGAGCTTGGCACCCCCTGCGTCATCCACCAGCCGAGCTACAACATCCTCAACCGCTGGGTGGAAACCGACGGGCTGAAGGAGACGCTGGCGGAAGAGGGCATCGGCTCCATCGCCTTCACGCCGCTGGCTCAGGGCATCCTGACGAAGAAATACCTCGGCGGCATCCCGCAGGGCAGCCGCGCCGCGCAGGGCAAATCGCTCGATCCTGCCGTGATCACCCCGGCGGCGATCGCCTCGGTCCGCGCGCTCGATGCCATGGCGGAGGCGCGGGGCCAGACGCTGGCGCAGATGGCGATTGCCTGGGTGCTGCGCGGCGGCGGCATCACCTCGGCGCTGATCGGCGCCTCGAAGCCCGAACAGGTGGTGGATTGTGCAGGCGCCATCGCCAACCTCGACTTCACCGCGGAGGAGCTGGCGCAGATCGACCGGATTTCCGAGGAAAAGGACGTGAACCTCTGGGCGAAATCCTCCTCCGACTGATCGCGGAGCGGGGGTCCGGGCTGATCCGACTTGAATCCGAAGGAGAGAACGCAGGCCCTGCGGCCCCCCCTTCATCTTGCCTCAAATATCCTGCGGGGAGGTCCGGAGGGGTGCAAAACCCCTCC
>JAPUEK010000057.1 GCA_027492585.1 Paracoccaceae bacterium
CGCCCGGCCCGAACCCGCCCCCGCGCCGCGGCCGGCCCCTGCCGCCGCCGAACGCCCGGCGGCCCCGGCCTCCGGCGCCACCGTGACGCCGCTGCCGATCCGCAAGGCCATCGTGCCGGCGGGCCAGCCACTGCCGCCGCAGCCTTCCGCCAACGAGATCAGCCCCGAGGCGCTCGCCTCGGTGCGCGAGGTCGAAAAGCGCGCCAAGAAGCTGACGCTGATGGAATTGACCGAGCGGACCTGCAAATGGCCGATCGGCGATCCGGCGACCGATGATTTCTGGTTCTGCGGCCTGCCCTCGCTGCCCGGCAAGCCCTATTGCGAGGCCCATGTCGGCGTCGCCTTCCAGCCGATGAGCGCCCGGCGCGACCGCCGCCGCTGATCGGCTCTCCAGAAGCCGCAAAGACACACCGCCCCGGACCTGTTCCGGGGCGATATGCATCGGGTCAGCACCCGGCCGATCCCCCGACGCCCCCCCGCCTATTCCGGCACGATCAGGAACCGGGGATGCTCGGCAAAGACGCTCAAGACGATCTCGAAATAGGTCTCGCCCGCGCCCTGCTCCAGCGCCTCAAGTTGCGCCCGGATCGCTGCGGCATTGAACCGCTCCGGTGCGGCCAGCTTGGCCAGGAGCCATGCCCGCGTCGCCTCCCGGCCGAGTGCTGCGCGGCTCTGCGCCATATCGGCCCAAGCCACGCAAACCGGGCCATCGCCTGACGCCGCGCCAAAGCCGCCGTAAAGCAGATCGTTCAGCGCATCGAGGCTTTCCCCCAATTCCCAGTCTTCGCCTGCCATGAACACCCGATTGATTTCATGGTAAAATCCGGAAATCGAGCCCATGCGCGCCCCCTCCAGCCGCAGATGCAGGACGGGTGCGGCACTCATGTGCCGTGCTGCCGGATCGCGCAACCGCCCAAGGCAGTCAATTCCCGCCCAACAATTTTTTCAGCACTTTCTGGGCGCCCTCGTCCACCGCCTCGTCCACCCGGCGCCTGGCGGCATCCTCAAGGCTCTCGCCCTCCTGCTGGGTGATGCCCAGTTCGGACTGCAGCTTCTCGCGCGCCTGCGCCTCAAGGGCCGCAGCCTTCTCCCGAGCCTGCGCTTCAAGCCTGGCCTTTTCCTCGGCGAGATGTTCGTCCGCCAAAGCCTCCAGATCGAGCGAGAACTTCGGATCGGCCCAGGACCCCTTGATCAGCAGCGGCGCCGTCAGCCCCCCCGCCCCTTCGGCATCGGCAAGGGCCGTCGCCCGGATGCGGTAATCGAGGTTGCGTGCGCCAAGCCCGACCGTGCCGCTGCCTGTCGCGTTGAGATAGGGCGAGACGAGCGCCATGTCGGAATTGCTCAGCACCCCGCCCTTGATGGTGAAACTGCCGCGCAGGCTGTCGAAGATGGTCTTCTGCCCCTCGCCGACATAGCTCGTATCCATCGTACGCAGCATCCCCCCGATGTCGAGGCCAAGGATCTCGCCCTTGCCGAAGGCAAGACTGCCGGAGCCTTCCAGCCCCTGCATCAGCGCATCGACCGAATTGCCGACCCCGAGGAATTTGATCCGCAGATCGCCGGTGCCGACCAGCCGCTCATAACCGCCGAAATCCTTCAGCATCGGCTGCAAGGCCATGCCCGCAAAGGAAAGATCGCCACCGACCGACAGGCCCTTGCGCCCGTTGACGACGAACTGGCCGGAAATGGTGCCGTCATAGGCCGCGATCCGACGAATGTCGAAGACTGCCCGTGCGCGGTCGATGGTGATCATCACCTGCGCGGCGCCGAGCTTGGCCAGCCCCAGATCGGCGGAATCGGCGGTGATGGCGACGGCGGCATCCATGGTGCCGAGCGCGCTCACGTCGATGCGGTCCTTCGGCCAGCCCGAGGCCTTGGCCCCGCCTTCTGCGCCCCCGCCCTCCGTTCCGGTCAGGCCACGCAGGTCAAGCGCCCCGGCGGTGATCTTGGCGGAAAGCTTGGGCCTGTCGCCCGCCGTGGTCAGATCGGCGTCGGTGGCAAGCGTGGTGCCGTCCAGCACCACCGTCCCGCCGCGCAGATGGACGGAGGCCTTCTCCGTCACCGTCAGCTTGCCCGACAGCGCCACGCTCTCCGCGCCAAGCCCCTTCGGCAGGGCCGGCGCGGCGACACCGGCCAGCTTCGCCACCTCGGCCAGGGTGCCGAGCTTCGCATCGACCGTCCCTTCGGCGGCCAGCGGCCCCCAGCCGGCGCGCCCGTCGAAGCCGACCCGCGCGGCGCCGGCCCGGAGGTCCAGCGCCAGCGGCCCGACCTTGCCGTCAAGGAAGTTGCGGAAGGCGCCGAGGGTCACCTCTGCGGTGAAGGGCTGGCCCTCTTTCACCGCCGAAAGCGACAGCTTCGCCTCGCCATTGTAATCGGGGATGGAGACGGTGCCGGAAATATCGCTCAGCGCCACGCGGCTGCCGGCCTTGTGGTCGATGAAGGTCACCGCCCCGCCCGAGATCACCGCCTTGTCGAGCGTGAAGGGCTTGCCGACCCCCGGCGTCGCCGTCGTGACCTCGCCGCCACCCGCCCCGCCGAAGACCCAGTTCTCGCGCCCGTCCTTCGCCCGCTCCAGCACGATGCGCGGCGCGATGGCCTCGACCCCGGTGATCTTCACCTCGCCGCCGATCAGCGCCGCCATGTCGATGGCAATGGACAGACCCTCGGCCTGCATCATCGGCCCTTCCTGCGACCAGTCGGCATTGGAGATGCGGACGGCCCCGGTGCGGACCCCGAGCTGCGGCCAGAAGGAGGGGCGGACCGAGCCTTCGATGACGAGCTCGCGCCCTGTCAGAGCGTTGAACTTCTGCACCGCGATGCCGGCGATGCGCTCCGCCGGGATCAGGAACAGCGACCCCACCGCAAACAGCACCAGCACCACCAAGGCCATGACCAAACGCAGGATCCAGCGCATGTCGCCCTCCTCACTGACTATGAAGCGAGTCTACCGACAAGCCGAGGCAAAACAAGCAGCTGCGCGGTTGCCGGGCATCAAACCGCCTGCCCTCCGCTCCCATGCGATCCCGAGCCGGACTGTCACATGGCTGTCATGGACCGATGATCTACCGCGCCCGAACGCCGCCTTGAACCCCCGCCCCGAACCGATGAGCGCCCCATGTCCCGACCGCTGCCCCCCGGCCATTCCGCAGAAGACGGCCCTGCCCTCGACTGGCTGGAGGCCGAACTGGCCGACAGCCTCGACGAGGATTACGAGCTGGAGCTGGAAGATGCCCAGCTTTCGCAGGAAATCGCCCGGATCTACAAGGAAAAGCACCCGGCGGGCATCGACCGCCGCGCCTATTTCCAGTCGCTGATCCGCCTGCAATCCGAACTCATCCGGCTTCAGGACTGGGTGCTCTATCACAGGAAGAAAGTGGTGGTGCTGTTCGAGGGCCGCGATTCCGCCGGCAAGGGCGGGGTGATCAAGCGCATCAGCCAGCGGCTCAACCCGCGCGTCGTGCGGGTCGTGGCCCTGCCCGCCCCCTCGGACCGCGAAAAGACCCAGTGGTATTTCCAGCGCTATGTCCCCCACCTGCCCGCCGGCGGGGAAATCGTGCTCTTCGACCGGAGCTGGTACAACCGCGCCGGCGTCGAACGGGTCATGGGCTTTGCCAGCGAGGATCAGGTGGAGCAGTTCTTCCACGATGTCCCGGAATTCGAGCGGATGCTGGTGCGGTCGGGCATCACGGTGGTCAAATACTGGTTCTCGATCACCGATGAGGAACAGCAGATGCGCTTCCTCATGCGGATCCACGATCCGATGAAACAGTGGAAGCTGTCACCGATGGACCTGCAAAGCCGCGTCCGCTGGGAACACTATACCAAGGCCAAGGAAGAGATGATGGCGCGCACCAACATCCCAGAGGCGCCGTGGTATATCGTCGAGGGCAACGACAAGAAACGCGCCCGGCTGAACTGCATCGACCACCTGCTCGGGCTCTTCCCCTATGAGCCTGTCCCCCATGAGGACATCACCCTGCCCGACCGGGTGTTCAACCCCGATTACGAACGCGCCGTCCTGCCGCCGGAGCTTTACGTTCCCGCGAAATACTGAGGGCAGGCGGGGGTGGGCGGATCGCCCACCCTACGGAAGGCTTGCAGCCTTGCGCGGGGGGAAACGACGGAGCCTCCGGCGGGGATATTTGAGAAGAGAAGAAAGCCCTTTCATCTTGCCTCAAATATCCCCCGCGGAGCGTTCCCCGGCCGCCCACGCCGATCCCGGAGCAGGATCGGGCAAGGCCCCTACCCCCGGCCGGCGAAACCCGCTATAGACCCTGCCCATGTCGCAAAATCCGCCGCTCCTCCGCCCCGACCTTGCCCGCGCCACCGTTCCCGACGAACGCCGCGCCGATTTGCGTCCGGGGCAGCCGACCATCGGCATGGTCTCGCTTGGCTGCCCCAAGGCGCTTGTCGATTCCGAGCGCATCCTGACCCGGCTGCGCGCCGAGGGGTATGCGATCTCGCCCGATTACAAGGGCGCGGATGCGGTGATCGTGAACACCTGCGGTTTTCTCGACAGCGCCAAGGCCGAGAGCCTCGAAGCCATCGGGGAGGCCTTGCAGGAAAACGGCCGGGTGATCGTCACCGGCTGTCTCGGGGCGGAGCCGGACTATATCACCGGCGCCCATCCGAAGGTTCTGGCCGTCACCGGCCCGCATCAATACGAGGCCGTTCTCGATGCCGTGCATGGCGCGGTGCCGCCTGCGCCCGATCCCTTCATCGACCTTCTGCCGGCCACCGGCGTCAGCCTCACTCCGCGCCATTACAGCTATCTGAAGATTTCCGAGGGCTGCAATCACAAGTGCAAGTTCTGCATCATCCCCGACATGCGCGGCAAGCTGGTCTCGCGCCCGGCCCATGCGGTGCTGCGCGAGGCGGAGAAGCTGGTGGAAGCCGGGGTGCGGGAACTGCTGGTGATCAGCCAGGACACTTCCGCCTACGGGCTTGACCGCAAGCATGATCTCTCTCCCTGGAAGGGGGGCGAGGTGCGCGCCCATATCACCGATCTGGCCCGCGAGATGGGGCGGCTCGGCGCCTGGGTGCGGCTCCATTATGTCTATCCCTATCCGCATGTGCGCGACCTCATCCCGCTGATGGCGGAAGGGCTGGTGCTGCCCTATCTCGACATCCCGTTCCAGCACGCCCATCCCGACACCCTGCGCCGCATGGCCCGTCCGGCGGCGGCGGCGAAAACGCTGGACGAGATCGCCGCCTGGCGCGCCGCCTGTCCGGACATCACGCTCCGCTCCACCTTCATCGTCGGCTATCCCGGCGAGACCGAGGCGGAGTTCCAGACGCTCCTCGACTGGCTCGACGAGGCGCAGCTCGACCGGGTGGGCTGTTTCCAGTATGAAAACGTCGCGGGCGCGCGGTCGAACCTCTTGCCCGATCATGTGGCGCCGGAGGTGAAGCAGGACCGCTGGGACCGCTTCATGGCCAAGGCGCAGGCGATTTCCGAAGCGAAACTCGCCGCCAAGGTCGGCCGGGTGCTGGAGGTCATCGTCGATGAGGTCGACGACGAAGGCGCCACCTGCCGCACCAAGGCCGATGCGCCCGAGATCGACGGCAACCTTTTCATCGACACGGATTTCGAGGGGCTGGCGCCCGGCGATATCGTCGCGGTCGAGGTGGAGGAAGCGGGGGAATACGATCTCTGGGGCCGCCGCCTCTGACACGCGCGTCTGACACGGGAAACCCCGCCCCTTTACGGGACGGGGCGCCGGGTCGCTCTCTGGGGCAGCCTTACCAGTAGTAGCTCTGCCCGTAGTAGTCATAGCTCTGTTTGCGCCAGGCGTGGCTTTCCGACCAGTCTGCCGGGGGTTTCGGCGCTTTTTCGAGCTCGGCCTTGGTGATATCGGTCACATAGCCGCCAAGCTTGGTGTCGAAGCGCAGCTTGCGCCACGGCACCGGGGTCTGATCCTGCCCGAGGCCGAGGAACCCGCCGAAAGCCATCACCGCATAGGCGATGTTGCCGCTGGTCTTGTCGATCATCAGATGGTCGATATGGCCGAGGTGGTCGCCCTCGGGGCTGAAGACGCTGGTGCCGTTCACGTCGCTGCTGGAGACCATCGCGCGGCTGCTGCGGGTGGTGTCCGTCATCAGGGCTTGTTGTTGCATGTCATCCTCCTTTGGCGCGCTTGCGCTAAGGAGAGATGGGGGCCGGCCCGGAGATTGAAACCCATGGCCTTTTCCCCCGGCGCGCAGCCGCCGAAACGGTGGCGCCGGGGCGGCGGGTTCCAGCCGTCACTTCGATTTTTTGCTTTCGAGCGCCGCGATCCGTGCCTCAAGCGCCGCATTTTCCTCGCGCGCCTTCTGCGCCATCAGGCGCACCGCATCGAATTCCTCGCGCGTCACGAAATCGCGGTCGGCCATCCAGCGGTCGATGAAGCCTTTCATCGCCGTTTCCGCCTCGGTCTTGGCGCCCTGCGCCACGCCCATGGCATTGGTCATCAGCTTGGACATGTCGTCGAAGAACTTGTTTCCCGCTTGCATCGGAGCCTCCTTTTCGCTTGCCCCCTAATATGGTGCGGGACGGGCGGCGCACAAGCGTTTGCGATGCCGCGCCCCGGTCGGGCGCCGGAGGGGTTTTGCACCCCTCCGGACCTCCCCGCAGGATGTTTTCAGACAGAAAATGAAGGGAGAGGGGGGAGGCGCCCCGCAGGTGCGGCCGGCGCCATGGGGCCGGGGCAGGTCCCGAATTGCCGCCCGGAGGAGCCCCGCAGGCGGGGCCAGCGCGCTCACCGATGCGTTTTGCGCCATGCCGGAGCCGAAGGAGCCCCGCAGGTGCGGCCAGCGCCGGCATGACTGGAAGGCGGGCCATCCGGTTGACCCGCCGGTTGACAAGCCGCGCCCCTCTGCCGAGAAGGCGGAAACGCCGGAACGGCTCCTCAGGGAATCCCATGTCCTACATCCCCTTCCCCAATGTCTCGCCCGAGATCTTCTCCTTCTCCCTCGGCCCGGTGACGCTGGCGCTGCGCTGGTATGCGCTGGCCTATATCGTCGGACTGATCGCGGGCTGGAAGCTGATGGTGCTGGCGCTGCGGACGCCGCGGCTCTGGTCCGGTCCCGCGCCCATGACCGCCGAGCAGGTGGAGCGGCTCCTGACCTGGGTGATCGTCGGTGTCATCCTCGGCGGGCGCTTCGGCTATGTGCTGTTCTACCAGCCCGGCTATTTCCTCGAAAACCCGAGCCATCTGATCCGCGTCTGGGAAGGGGGCATGTCTTTCCACGGCGGCTTCCTCGGGGTGACGCTGGCCGGCATCCTTTTCTGCCGGCGCGAGAAGGTGCCGATGCTGGCGCTTGCGGATCTCATGGCGCTTGTGGCGCCCATCGGGATTTTCCTCGGCCGTCTGGCGAATTTCGTCAACGCCGAATTGTGGGGCCGGCCCACGACGCTGCCCTGGGGCGTGGCCTTTCCGGGGGAGGCGGCGCAGACCTGCGAGGGTGTCCTGACCATCTGCGCGCGCCATCCGAGCCAGATCTATGAGGCGCTGCTGGAAGGGGCGCTGCTCTTCGCCGCGCTTTCCTTCGTGGTCTGGCGGCGCGGCTGGCTGAAGAGCCCGGGGCGGGTCGCGGGCCTTTTCTTTGCCGGCTATGGCGCGGCGCGGTTCTTCGTCGAATTCTTCCGCCAGCCCGACGCGCAATTCGTCTCGGAGGGCAATCCCCTTGGTCTCGCGCTGCATTTCGGCGGTTACGGTCTGACCATGGGGCAGATCCTGACCCTGCCGATGATCGCCGTGGGCCTGTGGTTCGTCACGCGCCGCGGCAAAGCATGAGCCGCGCGCCATGACCCCCTTGGGCGAGATCCTGGCCGCGCGGATCGCCGCTGCCGGGCCGATGAGCCTCGCCGATTACATGGCGGAATGTCTGCTGCATCCCGAGCATGGCTATTACACCAGCCGCACGCCCTTCGGCGCGGCGGGGGATTTCACCACCGCCCCCGAAATCTCCCAGATGTTCGGGGAACTGCTGGGCCTCTGCCTCGCGCAGCACTGGCTCGATGCCGGATCGCCCGCGCCCTTCACCCTGGCCGAGCTCGGGCCGGGGCGCGGCACGCTGATGGCCGATGTGCTGCGCGCCACCCGCGCCGTGCCGGGGTTTCACGCGGGAATGGATCTGGTGCTGCTGGAGGCTTCCCCCGCGCTGCGCGCCCGTCAGGGGCAGGCTCTGGCGGGCCATTCCCCCCGCTGGATCGGGACGATCCACGACCTGCCGGAGCAGCCGCTTTACCTTCTGGCCAACGAGTTCTTCGACGCCCTGCCGATCCGGCAGTTTCAGCGCGGCCCGCAGGGGTGGTGCGAGCGGCTGGTGGGCCTGCGCGACGGGCGGCTGACCTTCGGCCTTTCCGCGCCGCAGGACCGGCCGGAGCTGACCGCGCGCTTCGGTGCCGACGCACCCGGAACGCTGGTGGAGATCTGCCCGCTCGCCGACCTGCATATCGAGACCGTGGCCCGGCGGTTGCAGCGGCACGGCGGCCTCGCGCTCATCGCCGATTACGGCGGCTGGCGCTCGAAGGGCGATACGTTGCAGGCGCTGAAGGACCATGCCTTCACCGATCCTTTGGCCGAGCCGGGCCGCGCCGACCTGACCGCCCATGTCGATTTCGAGGCTCTCGCCCTGCATGGCCCCACCCTCGCCCATGCCTACCGGGAGCAGGGCGCCGTCCTGCGCGCGCTCGGCATCGACGCGCGGGCCGAGCGGCTGGCCGCCCGCCTGACCGGAGAGGCGCTCACCAGCCACCTTGCCGCGCATCGGCGCTTGACCGATCCTGCGGAAATGGGTTCGTTGTTCAAACTGCTGGCGCTTTACCGTGCCGACACCCCGCCCCCGCCCGGATTCGCCGATGCTTGAGATCCTGACTTCCGCCGCCCTGACCCCCCGCCACGGGTTCTTCACCCGCAAGGGCGGGGCCTCATCGGGCATTTTCGCGGGGCTGAACTGCGGCAGCGGTTCCTCCGATCTGGCAGAGATCGTGGCGATCAACCGGGGCCGCGTGGCCGAAGCCATGGGCCTTGCGCCGGAGGCGCTTGCCGGGGTGCATCAGGTCCATTCCGCCGACGTGCTGAGCCTGACCGCCCCGCCCGAACCGAAGCCCCGCGCCGATGCGATGGTGACGGCAACGCCGGGGATCGGCCTGGCGGTGCTGACCGCCGATTGCCAGCCGGTGCTCTTCGCCGATGCCGAAGCCGGGGTGATCGGCGCCGCCCATGCCGGATGGCGCGGCGCGAAGGACGGCGTGCTGGAGGCGACGGTGGCGGCGATGGAGGCGCTCGGCGCCCGCCGTGCGGCGATTGCCGCCGTGATCGGCCCCACCATCAGCCAGGCTGCCTATGAGGTCGGCCCCGAGTTCTTTGAAAGCTTCACCGACGACGATCCCGAAACCCGCCGCTTCTTCGCCGGGGGCAGGAACGGACGGATGATGTTCGACCTGCCGGCTTTCGGCCTCTGGCGGCTGCGCGAGGCCGGGGTCGGCCATGCCGAATGGACGCGGCATTGCACCTACAGCGACCCGGAGCGGTTCTACTCCTTCCGCCGCACCACCCATGCCGGAGAGGCGGACTACGGGCGGCTGATCTCGGTGATCCGGCTTTAGGCCGGTCATCGCAGGGGGAGCGGATGCGGCGGCGGCCTGCTCCCTTTCCCGTCATCCTGCCTCAAACATCCTGCGGGGTTTGCCATTGGCTCCGCCACCGGCTCAACGGACCGCTAACACGGCGCAGGGGCGTAAACCCCTCCGGCGTACGACAGGGGCGCAGCACGCGGCAAATGCCGGGCTGCCCGAACCCAGGGGCCATGAGTCGCAACATCTCCCCCGGATGAGGGCAGGATACGGGCAAGCGCCGCCACGGCTTTGCCGCAATCGCAGAAACAATCCCTGATTTTCGACCACAACTGTTTCTGTTTTCTCAAGAAACCCCGAGATTTCCATGGCTTGCGGAATCTGGCTGCGCCGCCACATTCCTGCACGCTCCACCCGCGATTTTTCCGCATCGCCACGATCCCCGGCCAAATCGCCGCCGCAAAGACCGGGCATAAACCTCGGCAAGGTTGAAGCAACCAACGAGATCGAGGAACAAGCCATGAAAAAAGAACGTCGCTGGATGAAATCCGCTCTGGCCGCCAGCACCGAATCGCAGGTCACGATGCCCTGGGCGCGCAGCACCCGCCGCCGCCCCGAAGCCCTGAAGACCGCCGCCCCGAAACCCCGCGCGATGGCAGCCCGCTGAACTCCCGCTGAACTTCAGGTTGATTCGCGTCCAAGGGCCGGGGGGAACCCCGGCCTTTCGCATTTCTGCCGTGTTTTCCGGGCGGAAAATGCCGCCACACGCCTTGATTGAAAACCTTATGCTCAACAATCCCGGCCCCGCATGAAGATCGCGGCGCAAATTCGCGCAATTAAGAATTAATTTTGACAAACCCGCCCACTTCTGCCATCTTCTGCCTTACAGATGTCCCTCTGTGAAAACAGGCGTGGCGGGAATGGTAAGACCTTCGGGCAGCCCAAGACGCTCCGGTCCGGCAAACCTTGCCGTCTCGGGATTGATGCTCGGTCAAGGCCGCCCCGGTGCTCCTCTGGCACCATACAGGGGCGGCCTGAACATTTCCGGGGGGGCCAGACGCTCAGGCCTGCTTGGCCAGCCGCGCCTCCAGCACGTCGAAGGGCAGACCCGGCTCATCCTTGGCACAGCGGATCACCAGCGAGGTCTTCACCGAAGCCACATTCTCCGCCGAGGTCAGCCCCTCGGTCAGGAAGGTCTGGAAGGTGGACAGATCGGGTGCCACGCATTTCAGGATGAAGTCGATCTCGCCGTTCAGCATGTGGCACTCACGGACCAGCGGCCAGTCGCGGCAGCGCTGCTCGAAGGCCGACAGATCCACCTCCGCCTGCGAGCGCAGCCGCACCATGGCGAAGACCCGCACCTCGAAGCCGAGCTCGCGCGCGTCGATATCTGCGTGATAGCCCTTGATGTAGCCCGCCTCCTCCAGCACCCGCACCCGGCGCAGGCAGGGTGGTGCGGAGATCCCCACCCGGCTCGCCAGCTCCACATTGGTCATGCGGCCGTCGGCCTGGAGTTCGGCAAGGATGCGGCGGTCGATCGGGTCCAGCTTCGAGGTGGCCATCTGTGTCTCCTTTTGCGCCTCCATTAGGCGCAGACGCCCTTTCGCGCAATAATATTTCGCAACCGCGCAAGATTTTTCCGCAAGCCTGCCCTTTTCCCGGCGAGTCCGGGGCGGCCCTTCCCCCCCCAAGGCGCAGCGCCTATATCAGAACCCGCATGATTCCGGCCCGGCGCCGGAGCAGTTCGGGGGCAGAGATGAGTGCGACACGGCATACGAAGGTTCTGATCATCGGCTCCGGCCCGGCCGGATATACGGCGGCTGTCTATGCCTCGCGCGCCATGCTGAACCCGATCCTCGTGCAGGGGATGCAGCCCGGCGGGCAGCTCACCATCACCACCGAAGTCGAGAACTGGCCCGGCGACAGCCATGTGCAAGGCCCCGACCTGATGGTGCGGATGGAGACCCATGCCCAGGCGATGGGCGCCGAGATCATCGGCGATTACATCACCCGCCTTGATCTGCAAAAGCGGCCCTTCACCGCCACCGGCGACAGCGGCACGATCTACACCGCCGATGCGGTAATCCTTGCGACCGGCGCACAGGCCAAATGGCTCGGCCTGCCCTCGGAGGAGAAGTTCAAGGGCTTCGGCGTCTCCGCCTGCGCCACCTGCGACGGCTTCTTCTACCGCGCCAAGGAGATCGTGGTGATCGGCGGCGGCAATACGGCGGTGGAAGAGGCGCTGTTCCTCACCAATTTCGCCTCCAAGGTCACGCTGATCCATCGCCGCGACACGCTGCGGGCGGAAAAGATCATGCAGGACCGGCTCTTCAAGCATCCGAAGATCGAGATGCTGTGGAATTCCGAAGTGACCGAAGTGCTCGGCACCGAGGCGCCTCTGGGCGTCACCGGGGTCCGCACCCGCAATGTCCAGACGGGGGAGGAAAAGATCGTCCCCTGCGCGGGCTTCTTCGTGGCCATCGGCCATGCCCCGGCCTCGGAGCTGGTGAAAGACCAGCTTCCCCTCCACAACGGCGGCTATGTGCAGGTGGAACCGGGTTCGACCCGCACCGCGATCCCCGGCGTCTTCGCGGCAGGCGATCTGACCGATCACGTCTACCGGCAGGCGGTGACCTCGGCGGGCATGGGCTGCATGGCGGCGCTCGATGCGGAACGCTGGCTCGCGGGCCATTGAACGGTGCGGTTTGAGGGAACGGTCTGGCGGATGATCTTCGCCGGACAGGACCCGAAAGCCCCGGCCGCCGCCCCGGAAGGGCGCTTTCACCATTCCGGACAGCCGGCGATCTACACCTCCCTGACGCCGGAAGGCACCGAAGTTGCGATGCGCCGCTATCGCCAGCCGGAGGAGCCGGAACGGGCGATCGTGCCGCTGACCCTGCGGGCCGAACGGCTCACTGATCTGCGCGGACAGGCGGCGGCCTCGCTGGTCTGGCAGGATGAGCGCGCGGCAGGCCGCCCCGCCCCCACCTGGGCGCTGTCGGATGCGGCGCGGGCCGAAGGCGCACAGGGCCTGCTCTATTCCTCCCGCAGCCGCCCCGACCTGACCCATCTCGTCCTCTTCGACCTCTCGCCCGAGGTGCTGCTGTCCGCCGGCGCCCCCCTGCCCGCGACCTGAGGCCGATCCCCCAGGAGCCGCCGCGCCCTCCTGGCCCCTTCTTCTCTTCTCAAATATCCTGCGGGGAGGTCCGGAGGGGTGCAAAACCCCTCCGGCGCCTGCCACGAGGTCCCCGCCCGCCGAGGGCCGCGCGCCGATGCCGTCCCGCCC
>JAPUEK010000058.1 GCA_027492585.1 Paracoccaceae bacterium
TGGTGCCGATCATCAATATCGACGGGCCGCGCTATCCGGTTCTCGGCGCGCTCTACCAGGCGCGCGGCGGCACGGCCCGCCATGATGCGGTGGCCTGGGGCTATGCGCGGGCCTGCTCGGCCATGGGCATGGATATCATCCAGCAATGCGAAGTGACCGGCGTGCGCTCCGAAGGCGGCAAGGTCGCGGGGGTGGAGACGACGAAGGGCTTCATCGGCTGCAAGAAGCTCGGCATCGTGGTGGCGGGCCATTCCGGCCAGGTCGCCGACATGGCCGGCTTCCGCCTGCCGGTGGAGGCGGTGGCGCTTCAGGCGCTCGTCTCCGAGCCGATCAAGCCCTGCATGGATGTGGTGGTCATGGCCAACACCGTCCACGGCTACATGAGCCAGTCCGACAAGGGCGAGATGGTGATCGGCGGCGGCACCGACGGGTTCAACAACTTCACCCAACGCGGCTCCTTCCACCATATCGAGGAAACGCTGCGCGCCCTGATCGAAACCTTCCCGATGATCTCGCGGCTCAAGATGCTGCGGCAATGGGGCGGGATCGTGGACATGACCGGCGACCGCTCTCCCATCATCTCGAAGACCCCGCTCGGCAATTGCTTCATCAACTGCGGCTGGGGGACCGGCGGCTTCAAGGCCATTCCCGGCTCCGGCTGGGCGATGGCGGAGCTGGTCGCCAGGGGCGAACCCGGCCCGCTCGCCGAGGCCTTCAACATGTGGCGCTTCAAGGAAGGCCAGTTCATCGACGAATCGGTGGCGGCAGGGGTGGCGCATTGAGGACAGGTTCTGCCACCAAATCCTTTGAAGGATTTGCCCCGGAGTTTCTGGAAACTCCGGCCCGGAGTGTTCGAACATTCCGGACCACCCCCGATCTGGAGGCTACCCATGCTGATCCTTGAATGTCCCTATTGCGGTGTCAAAGCCGAGGAGACGGAGCTTTCGCCCGGCTATGAGGCGCATCTGAAACGCTATGGCCCCGGCTCCTCCGACGAGGAATTCGAGGCCTACATGTTCGCGCGCAAGAACCCCAAGGGCGTTCATTTCGAACGCTGGCGCCATGTCTACGGCTGCGGGAAATGGTTTCTTGCCGCCCGCGACACCGCGACGCTGGAGGTCTTCGGCACCTATCCCGCACAATCCAAGGAACCGCCCGCCGATCTCGTGGCGAAAATCAAGGCCCGCCGCCCGGCCTGGGAGGGTTACAAATGAGCACCCGTCTGTCGCGGGGAGGGCGGTTGATCGACCGCTCCGCCACCTGCCGCTTCACCTTCAACGGCCGCAGCATGACCGGCCATCCGGGCGATACGCTGGCGTCGGCCCTGCTGGCCAATGACCAGCTTCTGGTCGGGCGCAGCTTCAAATACCACCGGGCGCGCGGCCTTGTCGCTTCGGGCGCCGAAGAGCCGAACGGCCTTGTCAACATGGGCTCCGGCGGGCGGTTCGAGCCGAACCAGCGCGTCACCACCACCGAGCTTTTCGAGGGGCTGGAGGCGGCAAGCCAGAACCATTGGCCGAGCCTCGAATTCGACGTGGGCGTCGTCAACAATGCCGTGGCGCGCTTTCTGCCGGCGGGCTTCTACTACAAGACCTTCATGTTCCCGCGCCCCTTCTGGAAGCATGTCTTCGAGCCGGTGATCCGCCAGTCGGCGGGCCTCGGCAAGGCGCCGAAGGACCGTGATGCCGACCGCTATGAACATGCCTATGCCTTCTGCGACCTCCTGGTCGCGGGCGGCGGGGTGGCCGGGCTTCAGGCCGCGCTGATCGCGGGCCGGGCCGGGGCGCGGGTGATCCTGCTGGAACAGGCCGCCCATTGGGGCGGGCGGGCGCCGGTCGATGGCGATGTCATCGACGGCAAACCGGCGGGCCAGTGGGTCGATGAGGCCCTGCAAGCGCTTGCGAAGATGGAGAATGTCACAACCCGCGCCCGCTGCATGGTGGCGGGGGTCTACGACCACGGCTATGTGCTTGCCGAGGAAAAGATCGCCGATCACACCCCCGGCGACGGGCGGCCGAAAAAGCGGCTCTGGCGCATCCGGGCGGGGCGGATTCTGGCGGCGACCGGCGCGCTTGAGCGGCCCTTGTCCTTTGCGGGCAACGATGTGCCGGGCGTGATGCTTGCGGGGGCCATGCGCGATTATGTCGTGAACCACGCCATTTCGCCGGGTGATCGCACGGTGGTCGTCACCAACAACGACGATGCCTACCGCACCGCCATTGCGCTGAAGGAAGCGGGGCTGGAAATCGCCTGCGTGATCGACGCGCGGGCCATTGTCTCGGGCGCGCTGCCGGCGAAGGCGCGGGCCATGGGCATCCGGGTCGAGGCCGGTCGCGCCGTGGTCAAGGTCAAGGGCGGCAAGCGCGTCACCGGCGTCGCCATGGGCCTTCAGGCCGGGGAAGGCGCCGTCCTTGAGGAGATCGCCTGCGATGCCGTCGCCATGTCGGGCGGCTGGTCGCCGGTCGTCCATCTCTGGAGCCATTGCGGCGGCAAGCTGATCTGGGATGAGGCGCAGGCCCATTTCCGCCCCGATGCCACCCGCCCGCCGACCAATCAGGACGGCGCGCCGATGGTCCATGCCGCAGGCGCGGCCAATGGCGCGCTGCGCGGCGATGCCGCGCTCGCCGACGGCGCCCGCGTGGGGCTGGAGGCGGCACAGGCGCTCGGCCTGACGCCGACGGCCGCGAGCCCCACGGCCGAAGTGCCGGAGGAGGCGGCGATGGAAGCCGTCTGGATCATGCCGCAGGGGGCAGGCCCGCAGCTGCGGATGAAGATGTGGCTCGACTTCCAGAACGACGTGAAGGTTTCCGACGTGCAGCTTGCGGCGCGCGAGGGCTATGAAAGCGTCGAACATACCAAGCGCTATACCACGCTCGGCATGGCGACGGATCAGGGCAAGCTGAGCAATATCAACGGTCTCGCCGTGCTGGCGAAATCGCTGAACGCCGGTATCCCGCAGGTCGGCACCACCACCTTCCGCCCGCCCTATACGCCCGTGACCTTCGGCGCGCTTGCCGGGGAAAGCCGGGGGGAGATCTTCCAGCCCCTGCGCCGCACCCCGATGCACGGCTGGCACGAAGCGCAGGGCGCCTATATGGAGCCGGTCGGCCTGTGGCGGCGGCCCTATTGCTATCCGCGCGGCAATGAAAGCCACGAGGCGGCCGTCAGGCGCGAGGTGCTGAACACCCGCAACGGTGTCGGGCTTCTCGATGCCTCCACCCTTGGCAAGATCATCGTCAAGGGGCCGGATGCCGGGCGTTTCCTCGACATGCTCTATACCAACGTGATGTCGAGCCTTCCGGTCGGCAAATGCCGCTATGGCCTGATGTGCAACGAGCAGGGCTTCCTCTCCGATGACGGCGTTGTGGCGCGGATCGACGAGGACACCTGGCTCTGCCACACCACCTCCGGCGGGGCGGACCGCATCCACGCCTGGATGGAAGACTGGCTGCAATGCGAATGGTGGGACTGGCAGGTCTATACCGCCAATGTCACCGAGCAATATGCCCAGGTGGCCGTGGTCGGCCCGAAGGCGCGGCTGGTGCTGGAAAAGCTCGGCGGCATGGATGTCTCGAAAGAGACGCTGCCCTTCATGCAATGGGCGGATGGCACGCTCGGCGGCTTCCCGGTGCGAATCTACCGGATCAGCTTCTCGGGCGAACTGAGCTATGAGATCGCGGTGCCGGCGAGCCATGGCGCCGCCTTCTGGGAGGCCTGCGTGGCCGCCGGCGCCGAATTCGGCGCCATGCCCTACGGCACCGAGGCGCTGCACGTCCTGCGCGCCGAGAAGGGTTTCATCATGATCGGCGACGAGACCGATGGCACGGTGATCCCGCAGGATCTGAACCTCGGCTGGGCGATCTCGAAGAAGAAGGCCGATTACCTCGGCAAGCGCGGTCAGGAGCGGACCTATCTCGCCTCCCCCGACCGCTGGAAACTGGCGGGGTTCGAGACGCTCGACGGCTCGGTCATCCCCGATGGCGCCTATATCCTCGCGCCCGGTTTCAACGCCAATGCACAGCGCAACACCCAGGGGCGGGTGACCTCCACCTATTTCAGCCCGACGCTGGGCCGCGGCATCTGCATGGGGCTGATCCGGGGCGGGCTCGACCGCATCGGCGAGGAGGTGGAGTTCAACACCACCTCCGGCGGCACGGTGAAGGCGCGGGTGGTGGACCCGGTCTTCTACGACAAGGACGGGGAGAAGCAGAATGTCTGAGCCACGCACGGCCCTTGGCGGGGCAGCTTTCGACGGCTTTGCCGAGGTGCGGGAGATCGGTCCGCTCGGCATGATCACCCTGCGCGCCAAGGCCGATGTGCCGGGGCTGGCCGAGGCGGTGAAGGCCGCCACCGGCTGCGCGCTGCCGGCGCAGCGGCGGATCGTGACGCAAGGCGGCAAGGCGGCGGGCTGGATGAGCCCGGACGAATACCTGCTGATCCTGCCCTATGCCGAGACCGATGCCGCCCTTGCCGCGATCGGCGCGGCGCTGAGAGGCCAGCATCATCTGGCGGTCGCAGTCTCCGATGCCCGCGCGGTGTTCCGGGTGGAAGGGACCAAGGCCGCGCAGGTTCTGGCCAAGCTGGCCCCGGTGGACATGGCGCGTCTGGAGCCGGGCGAGCTGCGCCGCACCCGCACGGCACAGGTCGCCGCCGCCTTCTGGGCCGACGGCGAGGGCTTCACCCTCGTCTGCTTCCGCTCGGTCGCGGGCTATGTGATGGGACTTCTGAGCCATTCCGCGCAAGCGGGGTCGGAGCTTTCCTGAACAATCGTTCGCATTGAGAAACCACAGACCGTTCCCCCGGCAGGGCAGGGCCTCGCCGGGGTCGTTCGGGCCTCACGCCGGGTTGAGAAGCCGGGTGAAGAGCAAGGTCAGGAAGGCATCCGCCTCGGCGAAGGGGTCATGGCCGGGGCCGAGAACGGCGCGCACCTGCACATCGAAATCGGCATAATGCTGGGTCAGCGCCCAGATCGAGAAGATCAGATGCGCGGGCGGCATCCGTGTGATCCGCCCGGTCTCCATCCAGCCGAGCAGAACCGCCGATTTCTCCTCGACAAGCTGGCGCAGGTCGTTCTCGATCGTCTCGCGCAGCCGGGGGGCGCCCTGTAGCATCTCATTGGCGAAAAGGCGGCTTTCACGCGGATAATCGCGCGACAGCTCCAGCTTGCGATGCACATAGGCCATGATCTCGGTCAGAGGATCGCCGCCCTGATCCATGGTCCGCAGCGGATCGAGCCAGGTGTCGAGCAACTGGCGCAGCAGCTCGGTATGCACGGCCTCCTTCGAGGGGAAATAGTAGAGGAGGTTCGGTTTCGACAGGCCCGCAAGATCCGCGATCTGGTCGAGCGTCGCGCCGCGGAAGCCATGCTGCGAAAACACCTCCAGAGCGGCATCAAGGATGCTGCGCGAGTTCTTTTCCTGAATCCGGGTGCGCGGTTTGCTCATCGGGTCTGGGCGGTGCCTCTGGTCGTCGGGACGGATCGGAGGCCCAACTTGGCGCAAAGACGGGCGCGATGCAAACCCCTTGCGGGCGAAAGCGACGCCCGGCGGGCTTGGCCGAAAGAGGAGAGGGCGGTGCGAGAAGAGGCGGTTGCGGTGCGGCTGGTGGAGGGCCGGGTGATCGTCACCCGCTTCGATTTCGCGCCGGGGGCGGAGACGGGCTGGCACCGGCACGGCGATGATGGCGTCATCACCGCGATCACCGATTGCCAGATGCGGCTGGAGGAACCGGCGCGCGAGGTTCCGATGCCGGCCGGCAGCGCCTGTCGCCGCGATGCCGGGGTGGGGCATAACGGGATCAATGCCGGCACGGTGCCGATGCGCTTCATGGGGATCGGGCTGAAGGGCTGATCGCTCAGCCCAGCGCCAGAAGCGCCTCCAGCCCGCGCACGACGAGCGCGTGGTCCTCGACCGACGGCAGGCCGGAGACGGTGACCGCCGCCACCACGCCCACGCCGCGCACCCGCACCGGCACGGCGCCGCCATGGTCGGCATGATCGCTGCCGGAAAGCCCGTGCATGGCGAGGCTCTGGCCCTTTTCCTGATGCTTCAGCCCGACGGCCAGCGAGGCCTCCTGAAAGAGCAGCGCCGTCGCACTCTTGCGCCGCGCCCAGAGATCGTTGAGCGCGGTGGCCCCCGGCATGGCGGCATGGAAAAGGCAGCGGTCCGCGGTGCGGATGTTGATGACCACGGGCATGTTCTCCACCCGCGCCATCTCCACGATCAGAAGGCCGAGCTTCAGCGCCGTATCCTCGGTGAAGCGCGGCAAGGTCAGCCGCGCGGCCTGATCCTGAAGGGTGGCAAGGTCCATGTCTCTCTCCCGCATCTTTGGCCGGAGGTCTAGACGATTGCGGCGGCCTTGTCAGGGCTTTCCTGAGCGCGTGGCGCGGGCCGGGCCTGCGGAAGCCTCCGGCGGGGATATTTGAGCCAGTATGAAAGGGCTTTCTTCTCTTCTCAAATATCCCCCGCGGAGCGTTCCCCGGCCGGGGCAGGGTGCCACGCGGATCAAATCGCGCCGATCCCGCGCAGGATCAGCGACTTGACCGAGGCGGTCGCCTCCCGCCATTGCGCTTCGTCCAGGGGGGCGCCGCCGTTCAGGGTTTCGATCTGGTGGCCGAAATCGGCGTAATGCTGGGTGGTGGCCCAGAGCGTGTAAAGGAGGTGGCGCGGATCGACCGGCGCCATCTGCCCGGCGGCGATCCAGCGGTGGATGATGGCGATCCGTCCTTCCGTCCAGTCGCGCAGGGTGGTTTCGAGATAGTCCTGGATCACCGGGGCGCCGTGCATCACCTCCGAAGCCCAGACCTTCGAGCCATCCGGGTGGCGGCGCGAGATTTCCATCTTCGCCTCGATATAGGCGCCGATGCCTTCGACGGGGCCGGGGGCATTGTCCATCGTCTCGGCGGCATGGAGCCAGATCTCGAAGATGTTCTGCACCACCTGCCGGTAGAGGTCTTCCTTGGTGGCGAAATAGTAATGCAGATTGGCCTTGGGCAGGCCGGCCACATCGGCGATGAGCTGCATCGTCGCCCCGCCGAAGCCCGCCTCGGCAAAGACTTTTTCCGCCGCCTGCAAAATGAGCGTTTCATTCTGCTGGCGGATCTCGTTGCGGCGCTGCGGGCGGGGCGGTTCCGGGTTCGCGGCGGAGGTGGGATCGGGCATCGCGCTGACCTTCAGATTTTCGTTGACCGCTTGGTCAGGTTCTATAGCCTCAACATTGACCATACGGTCAGGAAAAGATTCGGGACAAGGGGCAAGAAGATCCCGGTCCCCAGGGAGATTGTCATGGTGATCGGCGCGAACCAGCGGGTCAATTCCGCACGTCTGTGGGACAGCCTCGGGGAGATGGCCCTCATCGGGCCGGGGGTGGCCGGGGGCTGCAACCGCCAGACGCTGACGGATGCCGACAGCGAGGGGCGCCACCTTTTCAAGCGCTGGTGCGAGGCGGCGGGGATGGTGCTCGGCGTCGATACGATGGGCAACATGTTCGCCACGCGGGCGGGCGAGGACCCCGACGCGCTGCCGGTCTACATGGGCAGCCATCTCGACACCCAGCCGACCGGCGGGCGCTATGACGGGGTGCTCGGGGTGCTGGGCGCGCTGGAGGTGGTGCGGACGATGAACGATCTCGGCATCCGCACGAGGCACCCGGTGGTCGTGACCAACTGGACCAACGAGGAGGGCGCGCGCTTTGCCCCCGCCATGCTGGCCTCGGGCGTTTTCGCGGGCATCCATACCGAGGACTATGCCAAAGGCCGCACCGATCTGGACGGCAAGGTCTTCGGCGATGAGCTTGAGCGGATCGGCTGGGTCGGCACCGAGAAGGTCGGGGCGCGCAAGATGCACGCCATGCTGGAGCTGCATATCGAGCAGGGGCCGATCCTTGAGGCCGAGGGCCGGGAGATCGGCGTCGTCACCCATGGGCAGGGGCTCTGGTGGCTGGAGATCACCCTGACCGGCAAGGATGCCCATACCGGCTCCACGCCGATGAACATGCGGGTCAATGCCGGGCTCGGCATGGCGCGGATCACGGAGCGGGTGCATCAGATCGCCATGGGCCATCAGCCGGGGGCGGTGGGGGCGGTGGGGCAGGTCAAGGTCTTCCCGAATTCGCGCAATGTCATTCCGGGCAAGGTGGTGTTCACCGTCGATATCCGCTCGCCCGACCAGACCAAGCTCGACCTGATGCGCGGCGAGGTGGAGCGGGCGGCGGCGGCGGTGGCGGCGGAGCTGGGGCTTGGATGCGCCATCGAGGCGGTCGGGCATTTCGACCCGGTGACCTTCGATCTGGGCCTTGTGAAGATCGTCCGGCAAGCGGCAGAAAAGCTTGGGTATTCCCATATGGATATCATCTCGGGCGCAGGCCATGACGCCTGCTGGATCAACCGGGTCGCCCCGACGGTGATGGTGATGTGTCCCTGCGTCGGCGGGCTTTCCCACAACGAGGCCGAGGAGATCAGCCCGGAATGGGCGGCGGCGGGGACGGATGTGCTGCTGCACGCCGTGCTGGAAGTGGCTGGGGTGGTCGGGTGAGGCCGGCCGCCGGGGGCCTTGCCCCCGGACCCCCAGGATATTTGAGGCAAGATGAAAGCCGGAACGATCTGAAACGGAGTGCGCCATGACCACCATCATCAAGAACGGCACCATCGTCACCGCCGATCTGACCTACAAGGCCGATGTCCTGATCGAGGGTGGCGTGATCACCGCGATCGGGTCGGATCTCAAGGGCGACACGGTGCTGGACGCCTCCGGCTGCTATGTGATGCCGGGCGGGATCGACCCGCATACCCATCTGGAAATGCCCTTCATGGGGACCTATTCGGCCGATGATTTCGAGAGCGGGACGCGGGCGGCGCTCGCGGGCGGGACCACGATGGTCGTCGATTTCGTCCTGCCGGGGCAGGGGCAGGGGCTGATGGATGCCGCGCAGATGTGGCACAACAAATCCGGCCGCGCGCATTGCGACTATTCCTATCACATGGCGATCACCTGGTGGGGGGAGAAGGTCTGGGAGGATATGGCGGCCTCGGTCAAGGCCGGCATGACCTCCTTCAAGCATTTCATGGCCTACAAGGGCGCGTTGATGGTCAACGACGACGAGATGTACCAATCCTTCAAACGGGTGGGCGATCTGGGCGGGCTGGCCATGGTCCATGCCGAGAATGGCGACGTGGTGGCGGAGCTGACCGCCCGGCTTTTGGCCGAGGGCAATATCGGCCCCGAGGCCCATGCCTATTCGCGCCCGCCGCAGGTGGAGGGCGAGGCGACCAACCGCGCCATCATGATCGCCGACATGGCGGGGGTGCCGCTTTACGTCGTCCATACCTCCTGCGAGGAGAGCCATGAGGCGATCCGGCGCGCGCGTCAGGCGGGCAAGCGCGTCTGGGGGGAGCCGCTGATCCAGCACCTGACGCTGGATGAGAGCGAGTATTTCAACGCCGACTGGGATCATGCCGCGCGGCGGGTGATGTCGCCGCCCTTCCGCTCGAAGGACCATCAGGCGAGCCTCTGGGCCGGGCTGCAATCGGGCAGCCTGTCCTGCGTGGCGACCGACCATTGCGCCTTCACCACCGAGCAGAAACGCTACGGGCTGAAGTCTTTTGCCCAGATTCCGAACGGCACCGGCGGGCTGGAAGACCGGATGCCGATGCTCTGGACCCATGGGGTCGAGACGGGGCGGCTGACCCCCAACGAATTCGTGGCGGTGACCTCGACCAACATCGCCAAGATCCTCAACTGCTATCCGAAGAAGGGGGCGGTTCTGGTGGGGGCGGATGCCGATCTGGTGGTCTGGGACCCGGCGAAGGAGAAGGTGATCTCGGCGGCGAGCCAGCAATCCTCCATTGATTACAACGTCTTCGAGGGCCAGAAGGTCAAGGGCCTGCCGCGCTTCACCCTGACGCGGGGCCGGGTGGCGGTCGAGGACGGCACGGTCAGGCCGAAGGAGGGCCACGGCCAGTTCGTCGCCCGCGAGGCGCGCCCGGCGGTCAACCGCGCGCTCTCGGCGTGGAAGGACCTGACCGCGCCGCGGCCGGTCATCCGGACGGGCGTGCCGGCGACGGGGGTGTGATGGAGGCTCTGAGCCGCCAGTTCGGGATCGACCGGCGGCTCTGGCCGTTCTTTCTGCTCTCGACCGGGATCAGCTCTGCGCTTGCGCTCGCGGCGCAGATGGTCGCGCCGTTCCTGGAGGGGATGCCGACCGGGCGGGAGGAGGGCGCGTCCTATATGGGGGCGGTGGCCTTTGTCATCCTCACCTTGGTCGTGCTTTTGCAATTCTCGCCGGTGGTGCTGCCGTTCTGGCTGCTCGGCTGGGCCGGGGGCTGGTATCTGATGCGGCGGGCGCGGCTGGCGGATCTGCCCTGTGCCGTGGGGGCGATGGTGATGGCGGTGGCGGCGGCACTGGTACTGGGCTGGGTGGCGCGCGGCGCCTCGGTGGAGCCGGTGCAGCATGTGCGCCTGCTGCCGGTCCTGATCGCGGGCGGGCTGGTGGCGGACTATTTCGTCTACCGCGCGCGCCCCTTCGGCGTGGTGCGGCGCAGGCAAGGGATGAGGAACAGGCGTTGAAGGATATGAGGACGAGCATGACGGAGCCTGCGGCCGCCCCGGTGATCGAGGCGAAGAACCTGCAACTGGTGTTCCAGACGGGGGACGGGCCGGTGCAGGCGCTGAAGGATGTGAACCTCGCCATCGGCAAGGGGGAGTTCGTCAGCTTCATCGGACCTTCGGGCTGCGGCAAGACCACCTTCCTGCGGGCGATTGCGGCCCTTGAGCATCCGACGGGCGGCACGCTGACGGTGAACGGCATGAGCCCGGACGAGGCCCGGCGCAAGCGCGCCTATGGCTATGTCTTTCAGGCGGCGGGCCTTTATCCCTGGCGGACGATCGCGGGCAACATCAAGCTGCCGCTGGAGATCATGGGCTTTTCCAAGTCCGATCAGGAGGAGCGGGTGGCGCGGGTCCTGGACCTCGTGGAACTTGCGGGCTTCGGCAGGAAATACCCCTGGCAGCTTTCGGGGGGGATGCAGCAGCGCGCCTCGATCGCGCGCGCGCTGGCATTTGATGCCGACATTCTGCTGATGGACGAACCCTTTGGCGCACTTGACGAAATCGTGCGCGACCGGCTCAACGAAGAGGTGCTGAAGCTGTGGGCTCGGACCGGCAAGACCATCGGTTTCGTCACCCATTCCATCCCCGAGGCGGTCTATCTTTCGACGAAGATCGTGGTCATGTCGCCGCGTCCGGGGCGGATCACCGATATCATCGACAGCCCCCTGCCGAAGGAGCGGCCGCTCGACATCCGCGACAGCCGGGAATTCATCGAGATCTCGCATCGGGTGCGGGAAGGATTGCGGGCGGGCCATGCGGAGGACTGAGGCCCTTCGCGTCCTGACGGCGGCCTTCTGGCTGCTGGCGGGGCCGGTTGCGGCGGAGACGCTGGTGGATGCCTATGGGCTTGGCGCCCATGCGCCCCGGCCGGAAGAATGGACAAAGATCGACGAGGACCTGTCGGTGCGGGCGCGCATCGTCGATGATGCGACCGGCAAGCTCGCGCCCGAAGCGCGGGCCGGACAGCGGTTGCGGCTCGATCTGGCGTTCCATGCCCGGCCGGGGGTGCAGGACCGCGGGATTTCGCTGCTGTGTTCCCTGCGCTTTTACGATGCGGCGGGGGAGGCCTCGAATTTCGAGCAGAAGAACCGGCCCTGCTACACGGGCCGTCTGGCCGATGGTCTGGAGCGGTTCCAGCCGCTTGATTTCGAGCTGCGCTTCCGGCCGGTCTCGACCGATCCCGAGGGGACGGCGGCGGTCGAGGTGCGGGTGGAGGAGGTTGGCGGCAGCGGCGTGACCCTGCATCCGACATGGATGCGGACGGGAGGATGAGACGATGAGCGGCGGGCTGATCCTGTGGCTGATGGGGGCGATGGCGGTGTTCGTCAGCGCCAATACGGTGCTGCGGCTCTATGCGGGCAATGCCTCGGTGGCCTTTCTGGTGGGGGCGCTCTGCCTTTTCACGGTCGGCAATCTGATGATGGTGCGGCTGATGCGCGAAAGCGGGCTGGGGGTGGCGATTGCCGTTTCCTCCATCGTGCAGCTCGTGCTGATCGGGGGTGTGGCCTTTCTGGCTTTCGGGGAACGCCCGACGGCGATGCAGTTTGCCGGCATGGTGCTGGGCGTGGTGGCGGTGGCGCTGATCGTCTGGCCGCAGGGGGTGCGGGGATGACGGAAGCCTCCGGCGGGGATATTTGGAAAGAGAAGAAGGGCGGGGCGGAATGAGGTCCATTTTGCCGATCCTGACGGTGGTTCTGGTGATCGTGGCGCTCTGGTATGCGGCGGCGGTGGGGATGAACCGGCAATGGGTCCATGACCAGGCGGCGCGGGCGGGGGAGCCGGCGCCGGGCTTTGCGGAGCTGGTGACGGGAACGATGAACCTGGAGCGTCCGGTGCTGCCGGCGCCGCATCAGGTGGTGGCGGAGCTGGCCAGGACCACCTTCGGGCTGGCGGTCACCTCGAAGAAATCGCTGGTCTATCATGGCTGGGTGACGATTTCGGCCACCCTTCTGGGTTTTGTCATCGGCACGGTTCTGGGGATCTTGCTGGCGGTCGGAATCCTCCACAACCGCGCCATGGACATGTCGGTGATGCCCTGGGCCATCGCCAGCCAGACCATCCCGATCCTTGCGATTGCGCCGATGATCATCGTGGTGCTGAATTCGGTGGGGGTGACGGGGCTGGTGCCGAAGGCGATCATCTCGGCCTTTCTCAGCTTCTTCCCGGTGCTCGTGGGCATGGTGAAGGGGTTGCGCGCG
>JAPUEK010000059.1 GCA_027492585.1 Paracoccaceae bacterium
AATCCGGCTTCTTCGGCTGGAAATTGTCAGGACGATGGGCTTTCTCCGGATGGCGTTTCGAAGGGTCGGTCAGGTCGCGCATGGGAGCCTCGTTCAGGGGCGGTGCCAGAGGGGGCGGACGGCGGCGAGCGTGTCGCGGTAGCGGGCGAAACCGGCCTCGTAATGGGCCGCCATGGCGGGGTTCGGGGCGATCACGCCTTCGGGCCGGGTCCAGGCCCGGGCGTCGAAGGCGATGCCCTGGGCGCGCATTGCGGTCATGGCCGCCCCGCGCGCGCCGACTTCGGGTCGGGGGGAGATGTGCAGCGGGATCTGCAGCACATCGGCGATCATCTGGCTCCAGAGCGCCGAATTCGAGCCGCCGCCGCAGACGAAGAGCCGCCCGGTCAGTCCCGCCGCCTCCATGCAATGACGGGCGGCATAGGCCACCGACTCGCAGACGGCGCGCACCAGATCGGCCGGGGTGGTCGAGGTGTTCAGCCCCGACAGCAGTCCGCGCGCATTGACATCGACGAAGGGCGCGCGCTCCCCCGTGGCCGAGAAATAGGGCAGGGCGGTGGCGCCGTTTGCCCCCGGCCGGCTCTGCGTCAGCAGCCGGTCCACATCGGAAGCCTTGGCGCCGATGATGCCCAATATCCAGTCGAGAGAGGCGGTGCCGACGGTTGCGGGCATCGCGCGGATCCAGCGGCCTTCCTCCGGCAGGCAGAGCGTCATGCCGACGGGCGGGCCATCGGTGCGGACCCTGTCCACCAGCACCTCGCAGGCGAGCGTTGTGCCGACGATGATCAGCCCGTCGCCCACATCGCGCACCCCGCCGCCGATGGCGCAGGCGGGCAGGTCGAAGGGGCCGGCATGGACGGGCGTGCCTTCGGGCAGGCCGGTCAGGGCCGCGCCGGCGGCGGTCATCGGATAGGTGCGGGGCGGGACCACCGGGGCCAGCAGGCGGCGCTGCGCCTCCAGCCCCAGCAGGCGGAAGATCTCCGGGTCGTAGTCGCGGGTCGTTGTGTCGAGGAAGGGCAGGGAGGTGTCGGAGGCGTCCGTCACCCGCACCCCGGTCAGCCGTTGCAGGATCGCGTCCTTGAGGTAGGTGGCGGTATGGGCGCGGGCCAGCGCCGCCGGATCGGCGGCGGCCATGGCGGCCAGCAGGGGCGCATGGCTGCCTGGAAAGATCGCATTGCCGTTGCGGCGGAAGACCGCCTCGAAAGCGCCGCTGTCGATCCAACCCTGAAGATAGGGATTGCCCCGGTCATCGAGCCAGGAGACGGCGGGGCCGGTGGCATGGCCGGTCTCGTCGACGAGCCAGAGCCCGTCGCTTTGCCCGGTGATGCCGATGACCTGCGGCAGGCCGGTTTCGGCCACGACCTCGCGCACCACCTCGCCGACCTGACCGACCAGCAACTCGTAATCCTGCTCGACCCGGCCTTCGCCCAGATGGTTCATCACCGTGCGCCGGGAGGCAGAGCCGAGGCAGCGGCCGGCGAGGTCGAAGGCCGTGGCCTTGACCATGGATGTGCCGAGATCAATGCCCAGAATCATGGCCGGTCGCCTCCCCTGCGAATTGAAGCAAATGTCCATGACTTGAACACTTGTGTCAATATGCCTTCCGAGCCCAACCCGTGCCGCAGAAGTGCGCCTAGCGGTCCAGAAGGCTCTGGGCGGTCTTTTCGTCGGAAACGAAATGGGTGACCAGCCCGCCCGTCAGCCCGGCGCGAATCGCGTTCAGCTTTTCGGCGCCGCCCGCGACCGCCATGCGCTCGGGGATGCGCTTCAGCTCCTCCACGGTGATGCCGATCGGGTGGATCGTGGCGGGGGTCCGCACCGTCTGGCCGCCGCGGTCGATCCAGCGGCCGGCGATTTCGCCCACAGCACCGTTCCGCAAGAGGAAATCGCGCTCCTCCGGCGTCACATAGCCGAGCTTCAGCATCGTGGCGCTTTCCTGGATGCCGCCGAAGGAGAAGACGACCAAGGCGGCGTTGCGCGCCAGATTGAGCGCCTCCTGCACCCCCTGATCGCGGTAGAGCCCCGCCGCCGTCGCCTCGTTGCGGACATAGACCGGGGCATAAAGCGAATGGGAGGTGGCGCTGAAGAACTGGCCGACCAGTTCGGCGACCTCATGGGGATTGGTGCCGCGGGAGGCATTGTGCAGCCCGCCATTCAGGGCCACGGTCATCATGCCGTGATGGGCGGAACTGCCCCGCAACTGGTCGGCCATGGCCTGCATGGTCGAGCCCCAGCTCAGCGCGATCGTCATGTCGTCCCGCGCCAGATCAATCAGCATCTCGGCCGCCGCCTGTCCGAGCCAGCGCCGCTGCATCTGGTCGTTCACCGCTTCCGGCACCAGCCTGACCTTTTGCAGGCCATAGCGGTTTTCGAGGTCCCGCTCCATCTCGAACGTGTCGGAGGCGACCCCGATGGTGATCTTGACCAGCCCCGTCTCCTTGGCCCGCTGGATCATGCGGATGACGGTGGAGCGGCTGACATTCAGCTTCTCGGCGACCTGCCCCTGGGTCAGTTCCTCGCCGTAATAGAGCCAGGCGGCGCGGGCCATCTCGTTCGATTTCTTCTCGTAGTCACTCATCCGACTGCCCTTGCCCACACACCAACCATCCGGCCGCGCCCGACTTTGCAGAATGTCTGCCTCCTGCACACTTGATTCAGGGGCTGCCCGTCAAGTGTCCATTCGGGGTCTTATTGTTAAGACGCTGAAAGAGCGTGAGAAATTTGCCGGAAAGAAAAATTTTGCCGGGAGGAAAAAACGGGGCTTGCCAGAATCCGAAGAGGAGAGATACAAATGTCCAAGCACTGAACAAAAGTACCAAACTGGAGCTGCCATGACTTCGCGCCCCAATCTGCCGACGGAAACCCTGCTGGAGATGCAGCGCCGGATGCTGCGTATCCGTCTTTTCGACGAGCGTGCCTCGAAGATGGTGAAGCGCGGCTACATTCCCGGCACGGTGCATACGAGCATCGGCCAGGAAGCCCAGGTCGTGGGCGCCTGCATGGCGCTGCAACCCGGCGACCACATGACCGGCAACCACCGCAGCCATGGCCATCCGATCGGCATGGGCTCGCCGCTCGGGCCGCTGATGGCCGAACTGGTCGGCAAGGCCACCGGGGTCTGCAAGGGCAAGGGCGGCTCGCTGCACCTGGCCGATTATGCGGTGGGCAGCCTCGGGGAATCGGGGATCACCGGCTCGTCGATCCCGATTGCGGTGGGGGCCGGGCTTTCGGCGCAGGTGCTGGGCGAAAAGCGGGTGGCCATATGCTTCTTCGGCGATGGCGCGGCCAATCAGGGGGTTCTCTACGAATCCATGAACCTCGCCTCGGCCTGGAAGCTGCCGGTGATCTTCCTCTGCGAGAACAACCATTACGCGCTGTCCACCCCGGCCCATACGGTGACCGGCGGGCGGATCGTGGACCGGGCGGCGGGCTTCGGGATGCCGGGGGTGCGGGTCGAGAACGGGCAGGAAGTGCTCGATGTCTATGAGGCGGTTTCCGAGGCGGCGGCCCGCGCGCGGCGCGGCGACGGGCCGACCCTCGTGGAGGTGATGACCTACCGCTTCCGCGAACACTCCGAGGGCTTGCGGATCAACGTCGATTACCGCGACGCCGCAGAGCGCGATCTCTGGCTTGCCCGCGATCCGATCAAGCTCTTCCGCGCCCATCTGACCGAGATGGGCCGTGCGGGCGAGGCGGAGATGGACGCGCTCGAAGCGGCCATCGCGCAGGAGGTCGAGGATTGCGCCACCTTCGCCATCGAAAGTCCCGATCCGGAGGAAAGCGTCGCCTTCCAGGATCTTTACAGCGACCACTACGAACTGGAGGACGTGCTGTGAGCGTCATGACCTACATCGGCGCCATCGGGGCCGCCCAGCGCGAGGCGATGCAGGCCGATCCCCGCGTCATCATCATCGGCGAGGATGTCGAGGCCAATGTCTATGGCACGACCGGCGAAAGCAAGCAGCGCGCGGAATCGGGCGATTTCGTCCAGGCCTTCGGCAAGATGCGGATCCGCAACACGCCGATTTCCGAAGAGGCCATGGTTGGCGCCGCCATCGGCGCCGCGATGACCGGGCTGCGTCCCATCGTCGATCTTTCCTACTCCAGCTTTCTCTACATGGCGATGGACCAGTTCGTGAACCAGGCCGCCAAGAACCGCTACATGTTCGGCGGCCAGAGCCGAATCCCCGTCGTTTTCCGCTCGGCCATGTTCTACGGGCTGAACACGGGCGCCCATCACTCGGACCGGCCCTATTCGATGTTCATGACCATTCCGGGGCTGAAGATCCTGACCCCCGCCTCGGCGGCGGATGCCAAGGGGCTGATGCGTTCGGCGGTGGAAAGCGACGATCCGGTGCTGATCTTCGAGGCGGTGCCGCTCTGGGGCCAGAAGGAAGAGGTGCCGGACGAGGAATACCGCATCCCCTTCGGCAAGGCGCGCATCCGCCGCGAAGGGACGGATGTGACGGTGGTGGGCATTTCCGGCTCGGTGCCGCTGGCGCTTCAGGCGGCCGAGACCATGGCGGAGCGGGGGGTGTCCTGCGAGGTCATCGACCCGCGCACGCTGGTCCCGCTCGACAGCGCCGCGATCCTCGAGTCGGTGAAGAAGACCGGCCGTCTCGTCATCGCCGAACCCGCGCACCGCACCTGCGGGGCGGCGGCGGAGATCTCTGCGCTCATGGCCGAACGCGCCTTTCCCTGGCTGAAGGCCCCCATCGTCCGGGTGACAGCCGCAAACATGCAGATCCCCTTCAGCCCCGTGCTGGAGCGCCAGATGTATCCGACCCGCGACAAGATCGCCGATGCGATCGCCAAGGTCGCCGGTCACTGAACTCCCGAAAGGAAACGCCATGAAAGTCGAAGTCTTGCTGCCGCAATGGGGCATGGGGATGAGCGAAGGCACCATCACGGGCTGGCTGAAGAATGTCGGCGACCGTGTGGAGGAGGACGGGCCTCTGGCCGAGATCGAGGCGGAGAAGGCGACGCAGGAGCTGGAATCCCCCGCTTCGGGCATCCTGGTGGAGATCCTCGTCCCGGCGGGGCAGGAAGCCAAGGTCCGCGACATCATCGCCTATATCGAAACCGACGCCTGACCCCGCTGCCGGGGGCGGAGTTCCGCCTCCGGGACACATGATCGCCCGCGCCTGACGGCGCATTTTCCCGCAACAGGACAGCCGCATGGACGCCCAGGCCAAAATCCCGCCCGAAACCGCCGACCAGATCTATGATCTGATCGTGGTGGGGGCCGGCTGCAACGGAGCCGGCATCGCCCGCGATGCGGCGGCGCGCGGTCTGCGGGTGGCGCTCGTGGAGAAGGAAGACATCGGCTCCGGTACGTCGAGCTGGTCGGGCCGGCTCATCCATGGCGGGCTGCGCTATCTTGAGCAGGGAGACGTGGCCCTGGTACGGGAATCGCTGCGCGAGCGCGAGCTTCTCTTCCGCCTCGCGCCGCATCTCGTCAAACCCGTGCCGCTGATGATGCCGCTTTACCGGCACAATGCCCGGCCGGGGTGGATGATCCGCCTTGCCATGCTGGCCTATGACCTGCTGTCCTTCGACAAGAGCACCGTCACCCACCGGATGCTCTCCCGCGCGAAAACCCTTCAACGTTTCCCCGGCATGTCGCCCGACGGGCTGGCCGGGGCCGCCATCTTCATGGACGGACAGGTTGTCTGGTCGGAACGGCTCTGTGCCGAGATCGTTCTGGCCGCCCATGCCGACGGGGCGCATGTCTATACCTGGTCGAAGGTGGACGGCTTCGTGCAGGAGGGCGGGCGCATTGCGGGCGTCACCTTCACCGACATGCTGGACGGCAGCCGCCATGTGCTGAAGGCGCCGGTCGTCATCAACGCCGCCGGTCCCTGGGTCGATCTCGTGCTGGGACAAGCCAGGGTCGGTGACAGCCGCTACATCGGCGGGGCCAAGGGCAGCCACCTCATCGTCGATCCGTTCCCCGGCGCTCCGAAAGATGTCGTCTACTACGAATCCCGCGCCGACGGGCGGCTCGTGCTGGTGATCCCCTGGGGGGATCGCTACATGATCGGCACGACCGACCGGAAGTTCGACGACGATCCCGATACCGCCAAGGCCGACAGCTCCGAGGTGGACTATCTTCTGGGCGAGGTGAACGCCCTGATCCCCGGTGCCGGGCTGACGGCGGACGACGTGCTCTATACCTACAGCGGCGTGCGTCCCCTGCCTTATGTGCCGGCACAGAGCGAATGGAAGGTGCCGCGCAGCCATGTGATCTTCGATCACGGGCCGAAATGGCCGGGGCTCGTGTCGATCATCGGCGGCAAGCTGACCACCTATCGCAGTCTGGCCGAAGAAACGGTGGACCGGGTCTATCGGATGCTGGGCAAGAGGGTGCCGCCCTGCACGACGCGCAAGGTGCTGTTCCCCGGCGCCCGCATGGCCGACCCGTCCCGCTTTGCCGAGGCGCTGAAGGCGGAGGTCCCGGTCTCCGCCGCAACCGTCGACCGGCTCGTCGGCATTTACGGCGCCCGCGCCGCCGATATTCTGGCGCTTGGCCGCGGCGCACCGGATCTGCTGGCGGTCTTCGACCCCGACAGCGGGGCGATCGGGGCCGAGCTGGTCTTCACCTACCGCACCGAATTCTGCCGGACCCTTGTCGATGCCCTGATCCGCCGGGTCATGGTCGGCCTGAACGGCACCTGCGGCCGCTCCGTTCTGGGTCGTGCGGCCGATATTCTGGCGCAGCATCTCGGCTGGTCCGCCATGCAGCGTCAGGCCGAAATCGACCGCTACCTCGCCTATGTCGCGCGTTTCGACGTGCCGGGCGCCGATCCCCTTCCCACTCCAGCCCCGGCCTCGGCCGCCTGATCCTCACGGAGACCCAGAATGCAGCAGTCCAACCCCCGCTCCATGATCGAGAATGCCCGCCGCGGGGGATATGCGGTCGGCGCCTACAACATGCACAACGACGAGACGGCGGAGGCCCTCGTCTGGGCGGCGGAACGCTCCAACTCGCCGATCTTCCTTCAGGTCGGCCGGGCGATCATCCCGCATATGGGGGTGCGCCGCGCCTATGAGCTGACCCGTCGCATCGCCGAAAAGTCCAATGCGGAATATGTGATCCATCTCGACCACGGCTCCTGGGACGAGGTGATCGAGGCGATCAAGCTGGGTTTCAGATCGGTCATGTATGACGGCGCGCATCTGCCCTTCGAGGAAAACATCGCCACGACCCGCAAGATCGTGGAGATCGCCCATGCCTTCGGCATCCCGGTCGAGGCGGAACTGGGCAAGATCCCCGATGTGGGCGAAACCGTGAACTGGGCCGATTACTACACCGATGTCGAAGAGGCCCGCCGCTTCGTCGCCGAGACCGGCATCGACTATCTCGCCATCTCTGTCGGCATCGTGCATGGCGTGGTGCCGGGCATCCCTCTGGAGCCGATCAACATCGAGCGCATCAGGGAAATCAAGGCCGCCACCGGCATCCCGCTGGTGCTGCACGGCGCTTCGGGCCTGACGCAGGCAGAGGTCGATGCCGCCCGCGCCGCCGGTGTCCACAAGTTCAACGCCGATACCGACCTGCGCCACGCCTTCCGCGCCGGGTTTGAATCGGTCTGGGCCAAGGGCGACCGCCAGCTTGAGGAAGCCATGGCCGAGGGCCGCAGCCGGATGATCGACGCGACCATCGGCAAGATGCAGTCCTACGGCTGCCTCGGCAAAGCCCTGGCCGAGGCCGCGGTATGAACATGACCCAGACGTCAGAGCCGGAGGTCAGGGTCCGCGCCCTGTCCAAGACCGAAAAGCTGATGACGCGGGCCATGATGACGGCCTGGGCCGCACCGATGTTCGCCATCGTGGCCGAGGTCGACATGCAGGCGGCGCTTGATCTGCGCCGGCCGGGCGTCACGGTCAGCGATGTGATCGTCGCGGCCTGCGCGAAGGCGCTTTTGCAGGTGCCGGGCATGAATGCCCATTGGCGCGACGAGGCGGTGCATGAATACCCGGTCGCCAATGTCGGCCTTGCCGTCGCCTCGCCGCGCGGGCTGACCGTGCCGGTGATCCATGGGGCGGAGGCGCTCTCGCTGGAGGAGATCGCCGCGCGCCGCAAGGAGCTGGTCGGCAAGGTCCGCGACGGAAAGATCTCGGTGGCGGAGGTTCTGGGAGGGACCTTCACCATCTCGAACCTGGGGATGTTCGATGTGAAGCAGTTCACCGCCATCCTCAACCCGCCGCAGGTCGGCATCCTGGCCGTGGGCGCGACCCGGACCGTTCAGGTCTGGAACGGTGGCGACCCGGCCTGGCGCCCGATCTGCGAGTTCACCCTGACCTGCGACCATCGCGCCGTGGACGGTGCTCTGGCCGCAAAATTCCTGGGGCTGGTGAAAGCCATCCTCGAAGGCCGCAACTGAAGACCAAAAAGACTTAAGGCCGAAACCGAAGACCGAAACATGATCCCAAACGGAGGATAAAGGACATGCTGACCACTACCAAACGCGCGCTGCTTCGCGGTCTCATGGGGGCCGCCTGCGCTCTCACCGTGCTGCCCGCAATGGCGCAGGACAAACCCGTCATCGGCATCGCCGTGGCGGACCAGAAGTCGCTGTTCTATGTGGCGGCGCTCGACGGGATGAAAGCCGCCGCCGAGGCCGCGGGCTATGAGGTCTCGGTCGCGGTCGCCAACAACGACAGCCAGGGCCAGGTCAACCAGGTCGAGAACCTGCTGGTGCAGAACATCGGCGCGCTCGTCTTCATCTCGCAGGATTCCACCGCCGCCGCCGCCGGCGTGAAGGCCGCCAACAAGGCCGGCGTGCCGGTCATCGCCGTCGATCAGCGCCCGGAATCGGGGCAGGGCCAGCTTGCCACCTATATCGCCACCGACAGCGTCAAGGCCGCACGCGACCTTTGCACCTGGATGTTCGAGAAGATGGGCGGCAAGGGCAAGATCGCCATCCTGCACGGGGTTCTCGGCTCCACCGCCGAAATCCAGCGCACCCAGGGCTGCCAGGAAGCGCTGAAGAACTATCCCGACATCCAGGTCGTGGCCGAACAGACCGCCAACTGGGACGAGACCGAAGCCTACAAGGCCACCCAGAACATCCTGACCGCCAATCCCGATCTGGCCGCCGTCTTCGGCGAAAGCGATGCCATGTCGCTCGGTGCCGCCAAGGCCGCCCGTGAAGCCGGACGCACCGACCTGATCTCGGTCGGCATCGACGGCTTCCCGACCATGTTCGACGGCATCAAGGAAGGGCTGACCCAGGCCACCATGGCGCAGATCCCCTACAAGATGGGCCAGATGGGCGTCGAGAACGCGATCAAGGTGCTGAACGGCGAAACCGTCCCGGAACTGCAGTATCAGGACACGGTTCTTGTCACGTCGGAGAATGTCGGCAGCGTCAAGCCGGCCGATTTCTACGGTCCCGCCGCCGAGGCGATGAAGTAAGCTGACACCGGCTCGGGGGGATACCCTCCCGAGCCGCCTTTCGGGAGGGCCGCAGCATGTTCGACAGCGCATACGTCACGACCGGCCTGCATGTGCGGGGCCTCTGCAAGAGCTACGGGCCGGTTCAGGTCCTCAAGTCGGTCGATTTCTCGGTGCTGCCCGGTCAGGTCGTGGCCCTGATCGGCGAGAACGGCGCCGGGAAATCCACCTTCAACAACATCATCGCCGGGGCGATCCGGCCTTCGGCCGGCCAGATGTGGCTGGACGGCGCGCTCTATGCCCCGCAATCGCCCGCCGAGGCGATCCATCAGGGCGTGGCCCTGATCCATCAGGAAATCCGCCTGCTGCCTGAGCTTTCCGTGGCCGAGAACCTTTTTCTGGGCCGTTTGCCCACCCGTGCGGGCCGGATCGACCGCGCCGGGATGCTGCGGCAATCGCAGGAGGTTCTGGACGCGCTTGGCGTCAATGTCGATCCTGCGCGCCCGGTGCGCGGTCTCTCCATGGCGGTGCAGCAGGGCATCGAGATCTGCAAGGCGCTTCTGCGCCACCCGCGCTACATGATCTTCGACGAGCCGACCGCCTCTCTGGGAGAGGCGGATGCCGCGCGCATCTTCGAACAGGTCCGGGCGCTGAAGGCGGCGGGGACGGCGATCATCTACGTCTCGCACCGTCTGGACGAGATCAAGGCGATTGCCGATCATGTCGTCTGCTTCCGCGACGGCGAGAGGGTGGCCGACTGGGACGGGCCGTCGGTCAGCAAGGAACAGATGATCAACGGCATGGTGGGCCGCGAATTCACCTTCGAGCACCGCGCCCCGGCGCCTGCCGGCGATCCCGTGGTTCTGGAGGTGCGGGGCCTCTGCCGGGGCCGCGCCTTCCGCGACATCTCCTTCGACCTGCGGCAGGGGGAGATCCTCGGCCTTGCCGGGCTGATCGGGGCAGGGCGTTCCGAAGTGGGCCGGGCCATCGCGGGCGCCGACCGGGTCGAGGCGGGGACGATCCGGCTCGACGGGCGCGACCTGCGGCTGACCTCTCCGGCCGAAGCGATCGCGGCGGGGATCGCCATGGTGTCCGAGGACCGCAAGGGCCTTGGCCTGTCGCTCGACCAATCCGCCGCCCGCAATATCGCCCAGCCCTGGGAACGCAGCCTGACCAAGGCGGGGATCGTCCTGCCCTCGGCCATAGAGGCGCTCGGGCAGGCACAGAAAACGCGCTTCGACATTCGCGGCCAGATGGACCTGCCGGTCAGCGCCATGTCGGGCGGAAACCAGCAGAAGGTCCTTCTGGCGAAATGGCTGGTCAGGACCCCGCGCGTCTTCATCGTCGATGAGCCGACACGGGGCGTCGATGTCGGTGCCAAGATGGCGATCTACCAGATCCTGCGCGAGCTTGCCGCACAGGGGATCGGCGTCATCGTGATTTCCTCGGAACTCGAAGAGGTGCTCGGCCTCTGCCACCGGGTTCTGGTCATGTCGGGCGGCCGCCTGCAGGGAGAGCTTTCCCGCGACGAGGCCAGCCCGGAGAAGGTCATGGCTCTTGCGGTGCCAAGCAAGGCCGAGAGCAGCCGGGAGGCATGACATGGTGTTTCTGGTCCAGACCGGGCGCAAAACCGGGCGCAAACCCGCCACGCAGAAAACCGAAGAAGAGAGGCCGGCCATGAACGCCATCCGCACCCTGCTCAGATACGTCCCCGGCCCGCTGATCGGGCTGATCCTCGTCTGCATCGTCTTTTCGACGCTTTCGCCCTATTTCCTCACGACCCGGAACATCTTCAACATCTTCTCGCAGATGTCGGAGATCGGGATCATGGCGGCCGGCGCGGCCTTGGTCATCATCATCGGCGGCATCGACCTGTCGGTTGGCGCGGTGCTGGCGGTGACGCTGATGCTGAACGCCTGGCTTTACCGCGACATGGGAGTACCCTTCGTGCTCTCCTCCCTCGCCGGGCTGGCGCTTGGCGTGGTGGTCGGGCTGGTGAACGGGGTCCTGTCCACCTATGGCCGCATCCAGCCTTTCGTGGCGACGCTGGCCACCATGTCGGCCTGTTCGGGGCTGGCGCTGTTCATCACCAACGGCAGCCCCGTCACCGGCTTTCCGGAGTGGTTCGGAAACATTACCTCCTCCTATTTCCTCGGCCTGCCCCTGGGCTTCGTGATCCTCGTCTCGGTCTATCTGGTGGTCGCCTTCTGGCTCAACTTCCGTCCCACGGGCCGCGCCCTTTACGCCATCGGCGGCAATGAGGAGGTGGCGCGGCTGTCCGGCATCAACACCCGGCGCACCAAGGTCATGGTCTATGCCATCGCGGGCCTTCTGGCCGCGCTGGCCGGGCTGATCGTCGGCTCGCGGCTCGATGCCGCCCATCCGACGGCGGGGGTCAACGATCTTCTGTCGGTCATCGCGGTCGTGGTCATCGGCGGCGCCAGCCTTTCGGGCGGCTCGGGCGGCATGTCGGGGACCTTCATCGGGCTGATGATCATCGGCGTGCTGCGGAACGGCATGGCGCTGCTGAACGTCTCGCCCAATCTGCAACCCGTGGTGATCGGCTTTGCCATCATCCTCGCCGTCATGCTGGACCGCCGCAGCGCGCAACGCTGACCAGATCTCTTGCAAGGAATCCCCCGATGTCGCTTGGCCTGACCCTTGACGACCTGAGCCGCCTTGACCGCATCGACGCCGCGATGAAGGCGCAGGATGTCAGGGGCCAGTTCGCGCCGCTCGGCATGAAGGAAGTGCTGATCGCCGAGGATGTGGTCGCGGCCCTGCCGGCGGTGCTGGCGCGGCATCTCGGCCGCTTCGGGGAGGTGCGGGTCGTGGTCGATCCGGTGCTGATCCGCCGGGGGGGCCGGGACTTCAAGGCCGATGTAATCGCCGCCCTTCAGGGGCATCGGGTCACGCGGGTCACGCTGGACGACGGCAGCGAGGTGCTGCACGCCGACGAGCCGATCCTCGCGGAGGCCGCGCAGCGCGTGCAGGGGGCGGATGCCATCGTCTCGGTCGGCGGCGGCACGATCACCGACATCGCCAAGGTCGCCTCGGTGCGGGCGGGCGTGCCGGTTCTGGTGGCGATCCAGACGGCGGCCTCGGTGGACGGGTTCACCGACAATTTCTCGGTCGTGCTCCAGAACGGGGTCAAGAAGACCACCCTGACCCGCTGGCCCGATGCGGTGCTGGCCGATGTCCGCACCATCGCCGAGGCCCCGCCGCGCATGACGGCGGCGGGCATGGGCGAGATGATGTCGATGTTCTGCGCCCCCGGCGACTGGTACCTGGCCGCGCAGATGGGGGTGGACAGCAGCTTCACCCCGGTTCTGCTGGAGCTTCTGGGCATCTGCGGCGAAGGGATCGAGGACTGGTCGCGCGGTCTCGGTCACGGCCTCGCCTCGGCCGAGGCCCTGACGCGGGCGCTGTCCCTGCGCGGCATCGTCACCGGCACCGGCGGAACGACCGCAACCCTGTCGGGGATGGAGCATCTTTTCAGCCACATGCTCGACATGGTGGCGAGCCGTCGCCACACGGCCATGAGCCAGCACGGCGCGCAGGTCGGTGTCGGCTCTGTCATCGCCTCGGCGGCCTGGGATGTCTTCTGCGCCCGGATGGAGGAAACGCCGCTGACCGCCGCCGACCTCGCCTTCGATCTGGAGGTCAGGGTCGCCGAAGCACAGGCGGCTTTTTCCGTCCTCGATCCTTCGGGGGCCATCGGGGCCGAATGTGCGGGGCGCTACCGCACCAAGCTGGCCGCCCTGCAAGCCAACTGGCCGAAGGTCGAAGCCTTCTTCGCCGACTGGCCCGCCCACCGGCGCAGCCATGATGCGCTCGTCTTCACCACCCCGAAGATCGCCGATTACCTCGCCCGCGCCGGCTCCGCCCGCCGCTTCGACGCGCTGATCCCCGCGCCCGACGAGGATCTGACCCGCTGGGTCATCGCCTGCTGCCCCTTCATGCGGGAGCGGCTGACGGTGGCCGATCTGCTGCATCTGGCCGGCTGGCTCGATGACGTCGGGGTGGGCCGCATCCTCGCGCGGGTCGATCAGGTGCTGGGGGCGTAGATGGCGCAGGACCTCGTTCTGGGGCTCGATTGCTCGACCACGGCGGCCAAGGCGGTGGTCTGGTCGCTGGAGGGCGCCAGTATCGCGGTCGGCCGTCAGGCCTATGGCCACAACGCCCCCCAGCCCGGCTGGGGGGAGCAGGACCCCGTGGACTGGTGGAACGCCACCGTCACCGCCATCGGTCAGGCCTGCCGCCAGATCGACCCTTCGCGCCTCGCGGCCATCGCCATCACCCATCAGCGCGAAACCTTCGTCTGCCTCGACCGCGACGGCCATGCCCTGCGCCCGGCGATGCTCTGGCTCGACACCCGCGCGAGCGCCGAGGTCGCACGGCTCGGCACCGAGGAGGTCCACCGCATCACCGGCAAGCCGCCGAACACGGCGACGAGCTGGTACAAGCTCGCCTGGCTGGCCGAACATGAGCCGCGGGTGCTGGAGGCGACGGCGCGGGTGGCCGATGTCCATTCCTATCTCGTCAACCGCCTGACCGGAGACTGGCGCAGCTCCTACGGCAGCGTCGATCCCCTGGGCGTGCTCGACCTGCGGGATTTCACGCTGTCCGCGCCCCTGATCGACCGGATCGGCCTTTCGGCGGCGCAATTCCCCGAGCTTTGCGCGCCGGGAGAGGTTCTTGGCACGCTCCGCGACGAGGTGGCGGACCTGCTGGGCCTGAACCGGGGCCTGAAGGTGGTGGCGGGGCTTGGCGACGGGCAATCGGCGGGGCTTGGCGTCGGCATCACCCGTCCGGGGGACGCCTATCTGAACCTCGGCACCGGCATCGTCTCCGGCAATTTCAGCGCGGGCTACGGCACCGACCGCTCCTTCCGCACCATGACCGGCGGCGTTCCCGGCAGCTATATCTTCGAGACTTTCTTCGGCGGCGGCACCTACAACCTCAACTGGTTCGTCCAGCAGTTTTCCGGCATCCCCGAGCGCCCCTTCGGGCTCGACCTCGCGCCGGAGCAGATCCTCGAAAGCGCCGCTGCGGGGTTGCCCGCCGGGGCGGAGGGGCTGTTGTCGCTGCCCTATCTCACCGGGGTCCTCACGCCCTATTGGGACAGCGCGGCGCGCGGGGTGCTGTTCGGCCTGACCGGGCGGCACGGCAAGGCGCATCTCTATCGCGCCATGCTGGAAGGCATGGCGATGGAGCAGCGGCTTTCCACCAGCGGGGCCGAAGCCGCTTCCGACATGCCGATCCAGCGATTTCTGGCCATGGGCGGCGGGGCGAGAAGCCCGCTCTGGTGCCAGATCATCGCCGATGTGCTGGGCCGGCCCGTGGCCGTCGCGCGCGAGCCGGAGGCGACCTGTCTCGGCGCGGGTATCCTTGCGGCCTGCGGGGCGGGGCTTTACAACTCGGTCCCCGAGGCGGCGGCGGCGATGACCGGCGTGGGCCGGACCTGGCATCCGAACCCGGCGCAGCAGGGCAAATACGACCGGCTTTACGAGCTTTACAAGGATATCTACCCGGCCCTGCGGAGCCATTTCCAGAGGCTGAATACGGTGATGGCGGAGATCGCATGACCAAGGCCCTGACCCCTGCGCCGCCGCCCCAGCCGATGCTGCCCTTCGAGCACGCCATCGCCCGCTATGAGGCGATCCGCGACCGGCTGCCGCGCGCCGCGGCCCCCGTGGTTCCGAAGCTGGCCGGCTCTCTGGCCGAGACCTTCGGAAGCTATGACGGCTATCTCTTCGATTCCTTCGGGGTGCTGAACGTCGGCGACAGCGCCATCCCCGGTGCTGCGGATTGCCTCGGGGTCCTGCGCCGGACCGGCAAGCCCTTCTGCATCCTGACCAATGCGGCCAGCTATACCAGCGCCGAGGCTTTCCATAAATATCAGAAGCTTGGGCTGGACGTGCGGCAGGAGGAGATCCTCTCCAGCCGCGATGTCCTTCTGGGCGAGATCGAGAGCCTGCATCCCGGCCTCCTCTGGGGGGCCATCGCCGCGCCCGAGGACGATTTCCATGACACCCGCTCCCGGCTGATCCATTTACGCGGGGCGGACTGGCAGGCGGTCGAGGGCTTTGTGTTCCTCTCTGCGGTCGGCTGGACCGAAGCGGACCAGAACCGCCTTGTCGCGGCGCTGATCGCCCGGCCGCGCCCGGTTCTGGTCGGCAATCCCGATCTCGTGGCGCCGCGCGAAGGCGGGCTGACGGTGGAGCCGGGGTTCTGGGCGCAGGACATTCAGGACCGCACCGGCATCCCCGTGACCTGCTTCGGCAAACCCTTCCCGCAGGCCTTCGCCCTTGCCGCCGCGCGGACAGGGGGCGGGCGCCTCGCCATGGTGGGCGATACCTTGCACACCGATATCCTCGGCGGGGGGGCGGCTGGCCATGGCACAGTGCTCGTCACCGATCACGGGCTCTTCAAGGGCCGGGATGTGACGCCCTTCCTCGCCGCCTCCGGCATCACGCCCGACTGGATCGTGCCGGCGATCTGAGCGCCGGATCGTCCCCGGCGCCCGCCCGTCGGACCCGGCCTTGCCACACTTCATTTTCTGTCTGAAAATATCCTGCCAAGAGGGCCGGAGGGGGGCAAACCACCTCCGGCGCCCGCTATGGGGCGCAGCACCCGCCGCTTGTCGGTGAGGCTCAGACCAGTCGCTCCACCTCTTTCGCGGCGCGCACGAAATCGGCAAACAGCGGGTGCGGGGCGAAGGGTTTCGATTTCAGCTCGGGGTGGAACTGCACGCCGATGAACCACGGGTGGTCCCTGACCTCGACGATTTCCGGCAGTTTCCCGTCCGGCGACATGCCGGAGAACAGGAGCCCGCAGCTTTCCAGCTTCTCGCGGTAGCGGATGTCCACCTCATAGCGGTGGCGATGGCGTTCCTCGATGCTGGTGGTGCCGTAAACCTGCGCGACCTTCGAGCCCTCCTTCAGCGTCGCCGAATAGGCACCAAGGCGCATGGTGCCGCCCTTGTCGTCGCCGAGCTTGCGGGCCACGACATGGTTGCCCTGCACCCATTCCTTCAGGTGGTAGACGACCGGGGTGAAGCGCTTCGCCCCCGCCTCGTGGTCGAATTCCTCGGAGCCGGCGTTCTCCACCCCGGCGAGGTTGCGCGCCGCTTCGATCACCGCCATCTGCATCCCCAGACAGATGCCGAGATAGGGGATCTTGCGGGTGCGGGCGAATTGGGCAGCCTTGATCTTGCCCTCCGTGCCGCGCTCGCCGAAGCCGCCCGGCACCAGAATGGCATGGAAGTTTTCAAGGTAGGGCGCCGGGTCTTCGCGCTCGAAGATCTCGGCGTCGATCCATTCGGCCTTGACGCGGGTGCGGTTGGCCATGCCGCCATGGGTCAGGGCCTCGGCGATGGATTTGTAGGCATCCTCAAGCTGGGTGTATTTGCCGACGATCGCCACGCGGACCACGCCTTCGGCATGGGTCAGGCGGTCCATCACATCGGTCCAGCGGTCGAGGTTGGGTTTCGGCGCGGGCGAGATGCCGAAAGCGTCGAGCACCGCCTGATCGAGGCCGGCGCGGTGATAGGCCAGCGGCGCCTCGTAGATCGTCTTCAGGTCATAGGCCGGGATCACCGCCTCTTTGCGGACGTTGCAGAAAAGGGCGATCTTCTCGCATTCCTTCTCCGGGATCGGGTGTTCGGAGCGGCAGACCAGCACATCCGGGGCAAGGCCGATGCTTTGCAGTTCCTTGACCGAATGCTGGGTCGGCTTGGTCTTCAGCTCCCCCGAGGCGGAGAGATAGGGCAGCAGCGTCAGATGCATCAGGATCGACTGGCCGCGCGGGCGTTCGTGGATGAACTGGCGGATGGCCTCGAAGAAGGGCAGGCCCTCTATGTCGCCGACCGTGCCGCCGATCTCGCAGAGCATGAAATCCACCTCGTCGTCGCCGATGCGGAGGAAGTCCTTGATTTCATTGGTCACATGCGGAATGACCTGGATGGTCTTGCCGAGGTAGTCACCCCGGCGCTCCTTCTCCAGCACATTGGAATAGATGCGGCCGGAGGAGATGGAATCGGTCTGACGTGCCGAAACCCCGGTGAAGCGTTCGTAGTGGCCGAGGTCGAGATCGGTCTCCGCCCCGTCATCGGTCACGAAGACCTCGCCGTGCTCGAAGGGGGACATCGTGCCGGGGTCGACGTTCAGGTAGGGATCAAGCTTGCGGAGCCGGACGGTATAGCCGCGCGCCTGCAGCAGCGCGCCGAGAGCGGCAGAGGCAAGACCCTTCCCGAGCGAGGACACCACGCCGCCGGTGATGAAGATATAGCGTGCCATGGAGACTCCCGTGCTGGTTAAGGGGCGGCGATTCGGATCGCGGGAATCGCAGCATCACGGGAGTCGAGCTATAGCCGAGCCCCGGCCATAGCGCAACCCGACCGCAAGATGCTGTCGAGATTCCGTCAGGTCAATCAAGCGGTGGTGGTCAGTTTTCAGCAGCCGGCGGCGTGGCCGGAGCATCCGTTGCCGAGGGCGGCAGGAGGTCGCTGCCTTTGGGCAGGGTGCCGGTCGCCGGGGCGTCCGCCGGAGCGGAGGTCGAGGGCGTGGCGCCGATCTGGTCGGCGACGGAGCCGCTGTCGGCCGCGCGGCTGGCGAGGATGGTCAGCGTGATCGAGGTCACGATGAAGGCTGCCGCAAAGATCCAGGTGAGTTTGCCGAGCGCGGTCGCCGCCCCCCGGTTCGACATCACGCCGCCGCCGCCGCTCATCAGGCCGCCACCCTCCGACCGTTGCAGGAGCACCACGCCGATCAGGAGAAGGGCGAGGATCAGGTGGATGGTGAGGATGACGTTTTCCATGGGGCGCGTTCCAGCATCTGAGTTGCGCCTATCTAGGGGCAATGGCGTCAGGCCGCAAGGCTGTTGCGGTGCGAAGCCGGGGGGCGGGCCGGAGGCGGGGTCCCGGGAGGGGGCCGGGGAGCCTCCGGCGGGGATATTTGGGAAGAGAAGAAAGGCTTTCCGTTTCGGACGGAGGGGCTCAGTCCGGGGTGTCGCTGACCAGGGTTCCGCTGGCCGGGGTTTCGCAGACGGCGGAAAGCTTGTTGCCGTCCGGGTCGCGCAGATAGCAGGCGTAGAAATGCGGCCCATGGGGGCGCAGGCCGGGCTTGCCCTCGTCCGTGCCGCCATGGGCGAGGCCTGCGGCATGGAAGGCGTCCACCGCGGCGCGGGTGGCCGCGGTGAAGGCGGGCATGGAGCCGTTGCCGACCGTGGCGGGTCTGCCGTCGAAGGGGGCGGTGACCCAGAGGCGGCAGCGGCTGTCATCGGGCGCGCCGTAGCCGACCTCGTCCTTTTCGGTGGCGCGGCGGGCGAGGCCCAGCGGGGCGAGGGCGGCATCGTAGAAGCGGGCGGCGGCGGCGAGGTCGTTGGTGCCGAGGGTGATGTAGAGGAACATGGGAGCCTTCGGTGCTCGGGGCGGCCGGGGGCCTCCGGCGGGGATATTTTGGAAGAGAAGAAGGGATGGGTCAGACTTCGGTTTCGTCCACCGTGGCCTGGCCGGAGAGGCGCTGGCGCAGGATGCTCCAGGAGAGGCCGGTGCCGAGGATGAGTGAAAGCGCGAGGAGGCCGAGCCACAGGTTCAGCGACGGGTTCGTCAGGGTGAGAAGGCCGTAGTCGATCCCGACCCAGATCAGCGCCGCCGTGATCGCCGCGACAAGAAGGATGCCGAAGGCGCCGATGGAGCGCAGGGTGGCGCCGATATAGACGAGGTAGCCCACCCCGAGCAGGAGCCCGAGGAGCAGGGTCAGCGGCATCTGGGTGGACCAGTTCGCCTCGGCCCAGCGGACGAAGTTCCACGGCGTCGGATTGTAGGTGAGCGAGAGGAGCAGGAAGGCCCCGAGCCAGCGCAGAAGAATACCCATGACCGTTCCCTTGCCGTGAGGCCCTCTTGGTGGCGGAGTTGCGGCAAGCTGTCCAGCGATCCGTGGAGAACGCGCGCATTTTGCGGTGGCCTTGGGCGGCGCGGGCCGCTAAAGGTCAGTCGGTTTTTCCAGATGCAAGGATATGCCATGGCCAATGTCGTCGTTGTCGGCGCCCAATGGGGTGACGAGGGTAAGGGGAAGATCGTCGACTGGCTCTCCGAGCGGGCCGATGTGATCGCCCGCTTTCAGGGCGGCCACAATGCCGGGCATACGCTCGTCATCGACGGCAAGGTCTACAAGCTGAGCCTGCTGCCCTCGGGGATCGTGCGCGGCGGCAAGCTGAGCGTGATCGGCAATGGCGTGGTTCTTGACCCCTGGCATCTGGTGAGCGAGATCGAAAAGCTGCGCGGGCAGGGGGTGGATATCTCTCCGCAGAATCTGCTGGTGGCGGAAAACGCCCCGCTGATCCTGCCGCTGCATGGCGAGCTGGACCGGGCGCGCGAAGGCTCGGTCGGGGTGGCGAAGATCGGCACAACCGGGCGCGGCATCGGTCCGGCCTATGAGGACAAGGTGGGGCGTCGCGCGATCCGGGTGGCGGATCTGGCCGATGCGGCGACGCTGGAACTGCGGGTGGACCGGCTTCTGGCCCATCACGACGCGCTGCGCCGTGGGCTCGGGATGGAGCCGGTGGACCGGGCGGCGCTTCTGGCGCTGCTGCGCGAGATCGCGCCGCAGGTGCTGCCCTATGCGGCGCCGGTCTGGAAGGTGATGACGGAGACACGGCGGGCCGGCAAGCGCATCCTGTTCGAGGGGGCGCAGGGCGCGCTTCTGGACATCGACTTCGGCACCTATCCCTATGTCACCTCCTCCAACGTGATCGCGGGGCAGGCGGCGACCGGGGTGGGGCTCGGCCCGACGGCGATCGACTTCGTTCTGGGCATCGTCAAGGCCTATACCACCCGCGTCGGCGAAGGTCCCTTCCCGGCGGAGCTGAAGGATGCCGATGGCGAGCGGCTGGGAGAGCGCGGCCATGAATTCGGCACCGTCACCGGGCGCAAGCGCCGCTGCGGCTGGTTCGATGCGGTTCTGGTGCGCCAGACCTGCGCCACCTCGGGCGTCTCGGGCATCGCGCTGACCAAGCTCGACGTGCTCGACGGCTTCAAGGTGCTGAAGATCTGCGTCGGCTATGAGCTGGACGGCCAGCGGATCGACCATCTGCCGACCGCCGCCGATGCCCAGGCGCGCTGCACCCCCGTCTACGAGGAGATGGAGGGCTGGAGCGACTCCACCGCCGGGGCGCGGTCCTGGGCCGATCTGCCCGGTGCGGCGATCAAATATGTGCGCCGGATCGAGGAGCTGATCCAATGCCCGGTGGCGCTGCTGTCCACCAGCCCGGAGCGGGACGACACGATCCTCGTCACCGATCCCTTCGCGGATTGAGCCGATGGCCGTCTCCTACAGGGCGCGCAAGCGGCTGGCGCTGCTGATCCTCATGGTCGGCCTGCCGCTTTACATCGTCGTGGCGGTCACCGTGGTGGGCTGGCTCGACCGGCCGCCGATCTGGGCGGAGCTTCTGGTCTATGTCGCGCTCGGCGTGGTCTGGGCGCTGCCCTTCAAGGCGGTCTTCAAGGGCATCGGCCAACCGGACCCCGAGGCCCCGCGCGAACCCTGATCGGGAAAGGCCTGCGCCGTGACGCCTTCTTGCGATTGGGCGGAAAGCTCGACGGGCGGGCTCCTTTCGGAACCCGCCCGGAGATCGGTCTGAGTGGCAGCCACAGACCGGAAACGTCGGTCTGTCAGCCCGAGATGCGCTTGGCTTCGGCCAGATAGGGTGAGCGGTCGGTCAGCGCGAACTGCCCGCGTTGCAGCTTGGTGATGCGGCCCTGACGCAGCAGGGTGCCGAAGCTGCGGAGGCAATCCTCGCGGCTGAGGCCCGAGCCGCCCGGCACGGTGCTGATCTGGCGCAGCAGCAGCGGGCGCGAGAATTCCGGGCGCTGCAGGACTTCGGCGCAATAGACGGCAGCCGCTTCGAGCAGGTCCGGCAGGCGGGTGGCGCCGAGGCGGTCGGCGAAATCCTCAAAGCCCTGCGCGTCGGAAAAGAGGTTCATCGCCTCTTCCGCAGTCAGATCCGTATCTTCCTCGTCCTGCGCTTCGGCGACTTGCGGTTGCAGCGCGAGGCTGGATGCGACGCGGCGCGGCCGCACCGGCACGACGGGACTGGCAGGCGCGGCTTGCGCCGCCTCTGCCGTCGGAGCCGCGGCAGGAACGGCCACGGGACGCGGGCGGTCGATGCGCTGCTCGGACACAAGAACCAGCGGCGAGGGGCGTTCGGCGTTTTCGCCTGCGCTCCCGGATTGCGGGCGGCGCGGGCGCACCACGCGGTCCAGGTCCTCACGATAGGGGTCCATGCGCTGCGCGCCGGTCGGATCGGCCCCTTCGCCGCGAAGCTGGCGTTCGGCCACGGTGGCGGCGACGGCGGCTTTCAGATGGGCGATGGCCGAGTGGCGGCGGCGCGAATCCTCGCCATCCATCGCCGAATTTGTCCGGGCGATCAGGCGGGAGACGGCATCTTCGTCATGGCCGGGGTCGCGGAGTTCGGCGTGGAATTCGGCAGGGATCTCCGGTGCGGCCGCTTCGGTTTCGGCAGCGAGGAGCGCTTCCGGGGCTTCCTCTTCCAGACCGGCCAGCGTTTCGGCGCGCGGGGCGGCGTCGGCTTCCGGGGCCAGCTCGGCCTCAAGCTCGGCGAGTTCCGCTTGCAGGGCGGCTTCGGCTTCGGGCGTCAGCAGGCTGCGGATTTCGGCTTTCTGATCGGCAGGCTCGATCACGGCGGCCGGTTTCGCTTCGGCCCTGACTTCGGCTTCCTTGGCTGGATCGGCGCGGCGGATGCGGATCACACGGGCGCGGGCGCGCTGCAGCTTTTCCGAAGCCGCCGGCTCGCGGGCTTCCTCAGGAGCAGCTTCGGGGGTCGCGTCCGTCGCAGGTTCGGCTATGGCCTCAACCGCAGCGGCCGCCTCTTTCAACACGTCTTCAACCGGCGCTTCCGGCCTGGCCGGGAGGGGCTGAACGGAGTCTTCAATCAGTTCTTCCGCTTCGTCTTCGGGGTCGATCAGGGCGCCGAGGCTGGCGAGAAGCGCATCATCCGATGCGAGACCGGCTTCGGTCCGGGGTGCTGCCGCAGGTTCCGCGGCGACGGCAGGCGCCACGAAATCCGCGTCCTCTTCGACGGCTTCGGCAATGCCGTCTTCCGGCAGCGGATCGTTGAGAGCCGCAAGGAAGGCTTCACCGTCAAGGAAATCGTCGTTGAACTCTTCCGCTTCGAAGACGGATTCGGGCGCGCTTTCGGCGGCAGGCTCTTCCTCGAAGGCTTCGGCGCCAAAGGTTTCCTCGACCAGATCGGCCGGGTCCGACAGACCGTCGAGCAGGGCGAGGTTGGCAAGATCCTCCGCCTCGGCGGTGGTCTCGGCAGGCTCATCCGCAGCGGGAGCCGCCGGCTCCCCGGCCATATCGCTGCCCAGCACGAAGTCATCGTCGAAATCGGAAACCGGCTCAAGGTCCTCGAAAGCTTCCTCGGCACGGTAGCGGACGCCGGGGGCGGGCGCCGCCTCGGTCTGGGCGGCAATGGCGGCGAGGATATCCTCGGCCTCATCGGCGACCGGCAGATCGGGCGTTTCATGAAGGGCCTCGGCCGCAGCAGGGGCCTCCACGAGGGGAGCCGCCTCAATCGCCGGTGTTTCGGCGGCGACCTCCACCGGGGCTGCCGCGCCGATCCCGGCGGCCACAGATGCCTCCGCCGGCGCAACCTCCTGCGCGGCGCGCAGACGCTGGAGCTTGGCGACAGCACTTTCGGCGGCAGGCGCGGCTTCGAGCAGCGCGGGGCGGGGCGCATCCGCCGGCTGAGCGGGAACGGCGATCACGGGAGCGGGGCGCGCCGATTGCTCCGCCGCGACGGGCGCAGGCGCCGCGATCTCCGGTGCGGCAAGTGCGGTTTCGCCGGCAGCGTCCTCGGCGGCGCGCAGGATCACGCCATTGTCCTGGATCTTCGCTTCGACCCGGCGGTGAATTTCACGTTCGGCGATCCGGTGCAGCATGGCGGCATCCGGGGTCGGTGGTTCCGCCCCGAAATAGCGATCCTCGGCCGCCAGATCGCGGAAATATTCCGCAATCGCCCGCATCGTGTTGAAGGGATCGTCAAACCCCTCCAGGGTGCAGGAGAAGGTGCCGTAGGAAACCGTTAGAATTTTACTCGCACCGGTCATCGGATGCTCGCCTTCTGCAAACTCGTTGCGGTCAATCTCGCCGGTCATCTGTTCGGTTCCATGGACAGATGAGGGTAATTTGAAGGATTGATTGTGGCCCCGGAACCGGCTCTTTGCCGCAATTGGATGAACAGTATCGGCATGAATCAGGTGATTGTCCAATCCCGAGAGGGTGTGGTTCTGGCTGGCGGCGGGCCTTTCGGGGCGGCTCTGCTGGCGCGGGCGCGCGGGTTTGCCCCAAGAATCGTGGCGGCGGACGGGGGGGCGGACCGGCTTTTGCGCCTCGGGGTGGAGCCGGAAGCGGTGATCGGGGATTTCGATTCGATTACGGCAGAGGCGCAGGCGCGGCTGAAGGGGCGGTTGTTTCCGATTGCGGAACAGGCGACGACGGATTTCGACAAGGCCCTGCGCTCGGTCAGCGCGCCCTTCGTGCTCGGGATCGGCTTTTCGGGGGCGCGGGTCGATCACGGGCTGGCGGTGCTGAACACGCTTCTGCGCCATGAGGACCGGCGTTGCCTGATCCTGTCGCCGCAGGATGTGACCTTCCTCGCCCCGCCGGAGATGGAGATGGACCTGCCCCCCGGCACGCGGCTGTCGCTCTTTCCGATGCGTCCGGTGGCGGGGGAAAGCGAGGGGCTGCGCTGGCCGATCGGGGGCATCCGTTTCGCCCCGGACGGCGCGATCGGCACCTCCAACGAGACCTCCGCCCGCCGGGTGCGGCTGCGCTTCGATGCGCCGGGGATGCTGGTGATCCTGCCGCTTACACGGCTTCGGGCAGCTTTGGCCGGGCTGCGGCTGCTGTGAGCCGCTCCCGCTGGATGATGTAGAGCCCGGAGGCCACGATCACCGCGATGCCGATCCAGGTCATCCAGTTCGGGAAATCGCCGAAGACCGCATAGCCGAGCGCCACCGCCGTCACGATCTCCAGGTAATGGATCGGGGCGAGGGTGGAGGCGGGGGCGTATTTCAGCGCCACCGTCATGCACATATGCGAGGCGGCGGCCCAGAAGCCGACCCCGAAGAGCCAGAGCCAGGCCAGCCCCTCCGGCATCACCGGATCGAGCGTGGCGATGCCGCTGCCCTCGGCGAGCCAGAGGATCGGCAGGCAGATCACCATGCCGAAAAGCGAGGTATGAAGCTGCTGCGTCACCGGATGAAGGTGCGCGGCGACCGCGCGGGTCAGCAGCATGTAGAAGGCGAAGGCAAAGGCCGAGCCGAGCGGGAAGAGCGCCACCAGCCCGAAAGCGGCGAGCGAGGGCTGGATCACCAGAAGCGAGCCGCAGAAGCCGATGATCGAAGCGATGATCCGCCGGGGTCCGATTTCGTCTCCGAAGATCAGATGGCCGAGGATCAGCAGGATGAAAGGCTCCACGAAGACGATGGCAAGCGCATCGGCAATGGGCATGACGCTGACCCCGGCGACGAAACCGTAGGTGGAAAGGATGAGGCAGACGGCCCGCGCCAGCACCAGCCCGGAAATGCGCCGGTTCATCGCCAGCGGCAGGCGCATCAGCAGCGCGATCGGCAGCATCAGCAGACCCTGCACCAGAAACCGCGCCCCGGTGATCTGGCCGACGGGAATGGTGGCCGTGGCAAGCTTCGAAGCGGTGTCGAGAAGCGGCGCCAGCACGCAGAAGGCGAGCATGAGGGCGATGCCCGTGAGGGTACGATCCGTTGTCATGGTTCCGGGCTATCGGCTGGAATCCTGCGCGTCGAGCCTGATTGCGACCTGATGCGGCGGGAGCGACAGAAGGAGAGCGGCCGTCTCCCCCATCGAGGGGGAGACGGCCGCCTTGGCGCCTCCTGCCGACGGCACCGCCCGCGGCGGCGTCGAACGCTCCGCGGGGGATATTTGCACACAGGGGATGAGGAGAGGAGGAACAGGAGGCAAGGGAACGCTCAGGCCCTGGCCATCCTTTGTGTTCAAATATCCCCCGCGGAGCGTTCCGCAGGGGCAGCCGGCGCGCCGGGTTCAGAAAAAGGCCTGCAATCCGGTGATGGCGCGGCCAAGGATCAGGGCATGGACATCATGGGTGCCTTCATAGGTGTTCACCGTTTCGAGGTTCACCATGTGGCGCATGATCTGGAAATCTTCCTGGATGCCGTTGCCGCCGTGCATGTCGCGCGCCCAACGGGCGGCGTCGAGCGCCTTGCCGCAATTGTTGCGCTTGACGATGGAGATCATCTCCGGCGCGGCATTGGCCTCGTCGAGCAGCCGGCCGACGCGCAGGCTGGCCTGCATCCCGAGGGAGATTTCGGTCAGCATGTTGGCGAGCTTGAGCTGGTAGAGCTGGGTCTGGGCCAGCGGCTTGCCGAACTGCTTGCGGTCAAGCCCGTATTGGCGGGCGGCCCCAAGGCAGAATTCGGCGGCGCCAAGCACCCCCCAGGAAATGCCGTAGCGCGCCCGGTTGAGGCAGCCGAACGGGCCTTTCAGCCCTTCGACATGCGGCAGGAGCGCGTCTTCGCCGACTTCGACATCCTTCAGCACGATTTCCCCGGTGATCGAGGCGCGCAGCGAAAGCTTGCCGCCGACCTTCGGCGCGGAGAGGCCCTTCATGCCCTTTTCCAGCACGAAGCCCTTGATCTTGCCGCCATGCGCCTCGGACTTCGCCCAGACCACGAAGACATCGGCGATCGGGGCGTTGGAGATCCACATCTTCGCGCCCGAGAGCACATAGCCATTGGCGGTCTTCTTCGCCACGGTCTTCATGCCCGCCGGGTCGGACCCCGCGTCGGGTTCGGTCAGCCCGAAGCAGCCGATCCATTCGCCCGATGCCAGCTTCGGCAGGTATTTCTTGCGCTGCGCCTCGGTGCCGTAGGCGTAGATCGGATACATGACGAGGCTCGACTGCACCGACATCATCGACCGATAGCCGCTGTCCACCCGTTCCACCTCGCGGGCGATCAGCCCGTAGGCGACATAGGAGGCGCCGAGCCCGCCGTATTCCTCCGGCACGGTCACGCCGAGCAGGCCCATCTCGCCCATCTCGCGGAAGATCGCGGGGTCGGTCTGTTCCTCGCGGTAGGCGGCGATCACGCGGGGTTGCAGCTTTTCCTGGGCATAGGCGCGGGCGGCGTCGCGCAGCATCCGCTCTTCCTCGGACAGCTGGTCTTCCATGCGGAAGGGGTCTTCCCAGTTGAAGCGGCCCAGATCCGGGGCGTCCTTGGCTTTGAGCTTGGGTGTGTCGGACATGGGCCTCTCCTGATTTCCTCATGGGATTTCCCGGTGTATCGCATAGGATGGCGCGAATCCCAATCGAAACTCCCTCGGGGAGATATGAGGTTTTCGCATGATCGGTGGCCGCCGCTACCTGCCCTCGCTGCCCTCGCTGCTGGCCCTTGAGGCGGTGGACCGGCTCGGCACGGCCTCGGCGGCGGCGGCGGAGCTGAACCTGACGCAGGGTGCGGTCAGCCGGCAGTTGCAGGTGCTGGAGGGGCAGATGGGCGTGGCGCTGTTCATCCGCGACCATCACCGGCTGCGGCTGACGCAAGCCGCGCAGGATTACTGCCGGGAGGTGCGGCGGGTGCTGCAGGCGCTCGGTCAGGCCTCCCTGACGTTGCGGACCAATCCGGGGGGCGGCGCGCTCAATCTGGCGATCCTGCCGGCCTTCGGGATGCACTGGCTCGCCCCGCGGCTGGCGCGGTTCGCGGGGCAGCATCCGGAGGTGACGGTGAACCTCTCCACCCGGCTGAAGCCCTTCGATTTTGCCAGCACCAATTTCGATGCGGCGATCCATTATGGCCGCTTCGATGGCGGGCGGCAGGACTGGCCGGGGGTGGATCATCTGCCGCTGATGGCGGAGGAGATCCTCGCCGTGGCCGCCCCTTCCCTGTTGCCGCAGCCGTTGAGCCGCGCGGAGGAGGTGCTGGCGCTTCCGCTGCTCCAGCTTGAGAGCCGGACGGGGGATTGGGGACGCTGGCTGTCCCACCATGGTCACGCGGGGTTGCGCCCGCCGGCGATGCTCTTCGACCAGTTCGCCACGATGACGCAGGGGGCGATCCATGGCCTTGGTCTCGCGCTTCTGCCGCTCTTCCTCATCGAGCGGGAGTTGCAGGAGCAGCGGCTCGTCCCGGTCTTCGGGCCGCCCCTGCGCTCGCTCGGCAGCTATTTCCTCGTCTGGCCGAAGGATCAGCCGGCGCGGGCGCCGCTGCGCTCCTTCCGCGACTGGTTGCAGAGCACGCTCTGATCGGCCAGTCTCCGCGCAATCTGGCAGCAGGCGGGGGTGGCAATGAAGATCGGCGATGTATCCTTCTGGTATGCCGATATCGGCCTGCCCGCGACCCGCCGCCCGGCGCTGTCCGGCGATGCGACGGCGGATGTGGCGATCATCGGCGCGGGCTTTACCGGGCTTTGGGCGGCCTATTACCTGAAGAAGGCCGATCCCACGCGCGACGTTCTGGTGCTGGAGAAGGAATTCGCCGGTTTCGGCGCTTCGGGTCGCAATGGCGGCTGGTGCATGGGGACCTTCGCCTGGAACCATGAGGCCTATGCGAAGGCCACCTCGCGCGAGGCGGTGCTGGAGATGGTGCGCGAGCTGGAAGGAACCGTGCCGGAGATCAGCCGCATCTGCGCCGAGGAGGGGATCGACGCGGACATCCTCCCGACCGAGGAGCTGATGCTGGCCACGAACCCCGCGCAGCTTGCGCGCATCCGGGAGACCATCGCCCATCGCCGCCACTGGGGCGACGGGCATCGCGTGCGCGAGCTGTCGCCTGCCGAAGTGGCGCAGCGCATCGCCACGCCCGGCGTCCTCGGCGCCATGACGTTCACCGGCATGACCCGCATCCAGCCCGCCAAGCTGGTGCGGGGTTTGGCGGAAGCCTGCGAGCGGCTCGGGGTGCGGATCGTCGAGGGGACGGAGGTGACCTCCTACGATCAGGGCCGGGCGGAGACGGCGCGCGGCACGGTGCGCGCGCCGGTCATCCTGCGCTGTACCGAAGGTTTCACCGCCGGCATCAAGGGCCATCACCGCGACTGGATTCCGCTCAATTCCGCCCAGATCGCCACCGTACCGCTGCCGCCGGAGGTCTGGGCGAAGATCGGCTGGGAGGGGCATGAGCTGATCGGCGACATGAAGAACGCCTATTGCTATTGCCAGCGGACGCGGGAGGGGCGGATCACCGTCGGCGCCCGCGGGGTTCCCTACAAGTTCGGCAGCCGCATGGACCGCAACGGCGAGCCCGATGCCGAAACCATCCGCCGCCTGACCGTGATCCTGCGCGAGCATTTCCCGGAGGCCGCGCACTATCCCATCGACCACGCATGGTGCGGGGTGATCGGCGTGCCGCGCGACTGGTGCGCGACTGTGGGGCTGGATCCCGCCACCGGGCTCGGCTGGGCGGGGGGGTATGTGGGAACCGGGGTTTCCACCGCGAACCTCGCCGGGCGGACGCTGGCCGATCTGGCGCTCGGTCGGCAGACGGTGCGGACCCGTCTGCCTTGGGTCAACCGCCGGGTGCGGCAATGGGAGCCGGAGCCGCTCCGCTGGCTCGGCGTGCATATGATGTACCGGCTTTTCGCCATCGCCGACCGGCGGGAAGAACGGCTCGGCATCCCGCCCTCGCGCTTTGCCAAATTCGGGAACTGGATTACCGGGCGGGGGTAGGGGCTGGATGGGATGGGCGGGATCGCCCGTCCCGCGGAACCGTGGCGCGCACCCGCCGTCCTGCCGCGCCTCCCCGACGCCTCCGCGGGATGGGCGATCCCGCAGCCCCATGAGCGCGATCACGCAGCCCCGCTCCCGCCCCTCACCTGAGTCCAGCCCGCCACACCCGCAACCAATATGGAGTGGGCGGCAAACGTCCGCTTCCCAAGACATGGGGCATGACGCTAGGGTCTGTGGATAACTCGGGAAGAATACCCGAGACCTGAGGCAGTCAAATACAACAAGCAAGGAGGGAGCCGATGCGCTGCCCATTCTGCGGGAATATCGACACCCAAGTGAAGGACAGCCGTCCGGCGGAGGATCATGTCTCGATCCGCCGGCGCCGGTTCTGCCCGGCCTGCGGCGGCCGCTTCACCACCTATGAGCGGGTGCAGCTGCGCGACCTCGTGGTGATCAAATCTTCCGGCAAGCGCGAGGATTTCGACCGGGTGAAGCTGGAACGCTCCATCCGCATCGCCATGCAGAAACGCCCGATCGACCCCGAGCGGATCGACCAGATGATCTCTGGCATCGTGCGGCGGCTCGAAAGCCTTGGCGATACCGACATCTCCTCCAAGGTGATCGGCGAGATCGTGATGGAAAGCCTCGCGCGGATCGACACCGTGGCCTATGTGCGCTTTGCCAGCGTCTACAAGAACTTCCAGGCGGCGGACGACTTCGACCGCTTCGTCTCGGAACTGCGGCCCGGCAGCGCCACCGAAGAGTGAGCGGCACGGAGACAGACCGGAGCCATATGGCCCATGCCCTGCGTCTGGCGACGCGGGGCCTTGGGTCCGTCTGGCCCAATCCGGCGGTCGGCTGCGTTCTGATGCGTGAGGGGCGCGTCGTCGGGCGGGGCTGGACCCAACCCGGCGGGCGCCCCCATGCGGAGACCCGCGCCCTTGCGGCGGCGGGGGCTTTGGCGCGCGGCGCCACCGCTTACGTCACGCTGGAACCCTGCGCGCATCACGGCAAGACCCCGCCCTGCGCCGAGGCGCTGATCGCCGCCGGCGTCGGCCGCGTGGTGACGGCGCTGACCGATCCCGACCCGCGGGTGGCCGGGCGCGGCCATGCGCTGCTGCGCGTCGCCGGGATTGCGGTCACGGAAGGGGTGCTGGCCGGGGAGGCCGCGCGGCTCAACGCCGGGTTTCTGAAGCGGGTGACGGCGGGTCTGCCTTTTGTCACGCTGAAGCTGGCGGCGACGCTCGACGGGCGGATCGCCACGGCCAGCGGCGAATCCCGCTGGATCACCGGCCCGCAGGCCCGCGCCCATGTCCATGCGATGCGGCTGGCCCATGATGCGGTGATGGTCGGCTCCGGCACGGCGCTTGCCGATGACCCGGAGCTGACGGTGCGCGGCATGGGGGCGGTGCGCCAGCCGCTGCGGCTGGTGATCGACAGCCGGTTGCGCCACGATCCGCAAAGCCGGTTGGGGCAGGGCGCGCGGCAAAGCCCGGTCTGGCTCCTGCACGGCGCCGAGGCCCCCGCCGCGGCCCGCGCCGCCTGGGAGGCGCAGGGCGCGCGGCTGATCGAAATCCCGATGGAGAATGGGCATCTTTCGCTGCCGGCGGCCTTGCGGGCGCTTGCCGCCGAGGGGTTGACCCGCATCCTGAGTGAGGGCGGCAGCACCCTTGGCGCGGCTCTGCTGAAAGCGCGGCTGGTCGATGATCTGGCGCTTTATGCGGCGGGCAAGCTGATCGGCAGCGAAGGGCATCCCGCGCTCGGCCCCCTGACGCTGGGCGCGCTTGCCGATGCGCCGCAGGGGGTGCTGAGGGAGGTGCGGCAGCTTGGCCCGGATTGCTTCAGCCTGTGGAGCTTTGCGCCGCCGGTCCGATAGGGCAAGGGGGCTTTGCCCCCTTGCCTTCGCTCCCGGCCTTCACCAGCTTCCGGTGTTGCCCATGCTCGCCCAGGGCTCTGCCGGGGGCAGGCTTTCCCCGCGCTGCAACAGCTCCACCGACACATTGTCGGGCGAGCGGACGAAGGCCATGTGGCCATCGCGCGGCGGGCGGTTGATCACCACGCCATTGGCCGCCAGATGGGCGCAGGTCGCGTAGATGTCGTCGACCTCATAGGCCAGATGGCCGAAATGGCGGCTGTCCGAGGGCAGGCCCGCATCGCCGTCCCAGTTGAAGGTCAGTTCCACCGGACACTCGGGCTGGCCGGGCGGGGCCATGAAGATCAGCGAAAAGCGGCCGCGATCATTGTCGATGCGGCGGATTTCCTCCAGTCCCAGCAGGCGGTAGAAGGCCATGGATTTATCGAGGTCCAGCACGCGGACCATGGTGTGCAGATAGCGGATGGTCATGGGGTATTCCTTTCCTGAAGCTTGCGGGACCCTAGCAGGCTGCCCGGAAAAGGCGAGGCCCGGGCGTGATGCGCGATCAGAAGGTCGAGGACAGGCCGACGGCAAAGCTCATGTCGAAGGTGTCGCGCACCACGAGGTCCGAGAAATTGCGGGAGGCCGTCAGCGATGCCGTCGGCGCGAAGCCCATCATCGACCATTCGGAAAACTTCGCCGAAGCCCCGAGGTCGATCCCGAGATCCGGCTTCATCGTGGTTTTCCAGTAATCCTTGACCTGAACCGTACCGAAAACGCTCATGGCGATGCCATGCGGCAGGGTCGGGGGACGCCATTCCACCCCGACGGAGGGGCCGCGCCAGGCCACGCCCGCCGCATTGGACCCGACATCGGTATAGCCGAGGCTCAGCGCCACGGCCCCACGCCCGACGGGCTGCCAGACCTGCGCCTCTGCCGAAAGCTTCACCGAATCCGCGACCGGGCGGGCGGGATATTGCACCGCCTCGGCCGCGAGATCGAACGACAGGCTGCGGTTCTTCGGCAGGGCATGGGCCAGCCCGAAGGCGAGCTTCTGCGTATTGCTTTCCATCCCCGAACCATACCAGCGGCGCCCGGCCCTGGCTTCCACGGACCAGATCAGCTCCCCGGCGGTCTTGCCGTTCGCGGCCACGCCGAAATCGAGCGCATCGCTGTTGTAGTCGGAGCCCCTGGCGGTCGGGTCGATCTCCGTTGCGCGATCCGCCAGCCAGACCTCGCGGTGACCCGCTGTCGCATAGAGGTTGATGGCGTGGTTTTCACCCGCCGGAAGCCGCCAGTTCAACCGGAACTGGCCGCTGGCCGCAAAGCCGGGCAGGGCGGCGTCGATGGGCAGGGGAATGTTGCCGAACCAGAAGGTATCATGCAGCGAGCCGCCGTTCACATTGTTCGACGGGCCGGCCGCGAAGGTGAAGGACAGGCGCAGCGGGGTGCGGGCATCGAGCTTGCGGAAGGCTTCGCGCAGGATCTTCTGCTGCGCCGGGCCGGGGCTGAAGCGATCCGCGCGCCGCAGCCAGATCTTCGCCGCCCCCGGCCTGTCGGCAAGCGACAGGGCCTCGGCGGTCAGGTAGGCCGCCTCGAAATGCTGCGGCCCGGTGGCGGCAAGGGCGAAGGCGCGCCTGCCTTGCCCCACCGCCTCCGCCGCATGGCCGGAGCGGGAGAGCCCCGCCGTCAGAAGGAGCAGCGCAGGCACATCCTGCGGATCGGTCGCCAGCAGCTGCCGCGCGATGGTCGCGGCGAGATCGGGCTTGCCGATATCGAGCGCACGGCGCGCCATGGCGCGGGCTGCGGGCCGGGTCAGCTCCATGGAGACCTGAGTACCGGCCGTCTCCGCCCGCCCCGCCACCGGCGCGAGACCGAGAGAGGCCGCCAGCAGGATCCGGGCCAGCCAGATCGCCCGCGACCTCACCGGAGGCGTCCCGTCAAGGACATGCCGGCCCGCCGTCATCGGCGCAATTGGTCAGCACGATCAGCCCGTGTTCCACGATCGGATCGCTGCCATAGGGGTTGAAGAAGAGGACCGTTGCCACGTCCTTGGCCTGCAAGCCCCCGAACAGCCCGGCATAGTCGCCGACCGTCTTGGTGCCGATCTTCACGTCGCCGGCAAAGGTGCCGCTGCTGGTGATATCCGTCTCGAACAGCGAGATCGTGGCGAGTTTCGGGTCCAGGCTCGGATCTTCGACGCCGTTTGCATCGACCATCGGGTCGATGATCTGACGTTCATCCACGCCGCCGGAAATCCTCATCTCGGTGAAATCCGCGGTGATCAGGGCGCGCCCCGAGGTGCGGTAGCCGCGCTGCGGGTCCAGATCGCCCCCCGGTCCCGGAAGCGGCGTGCCGATGTTCATCAGCCCGACATAGGTGCCGGAATAGGTATAGCGCTCTCCGAGACCGCCGGAGGGCAGGGAGAAGACAGTGGCCCGGACGAAGTCGCCGCCGGAGTGGTAGGAGCTGAACTGCCCGCCTTCCATCGCCACCAGCCCCTTGACGCTGCCGGATTCCTTCACGAGCGCCAGCACCATCCGGTTGGAGGTTGTTTCCTGATAGGTGTAGGCGAGGTAGCCGTCGATGTCGAAATCGGTATTGCGCTCATACTCGGCATTGAGCGCACTGGCGTCCTGCGAGGTCATGTTGACCTTGATCGTATCCTCACCCGCCACATAGGTCGCGGTTTTGAGGTTCCTTTTCACCTTGTCGGGAACTGTCGTGCCGCCATCACCGGGGCCGGGAGGGGTTTCGATGAACGGGTTGCCGCCGCAGGCCGATACCAGCAGGAGCGCAAATAAAGACTGACGATACCCGCGCATGGTCCGCATCCCTTGAACAAATCTACATGAGAAAATGCCTGTAAGTGCCTTGTGAGTCAAAGGCAATCCGTGACAGAGGTTTTAGCTGCGGCCACTGGTGCAACCCCGCATCATCCTTTATCTGGCGGTTTTGTTGCCTTCCTCCCCCAGATATAGTCTTCTCCGACTCGATCCTGTTCCAATCGCTTTCCCTTCCCGCCGCAGAAAGGCTGCCGCCATGCCCCTGACGCCCGAGCAACTGACCGAGATCGAGGCGCAGCGTGCCACGCCCCGCCCGACCCTGCGTGCGGTCTCGGAAGGGATGGAAGCGCATCTCTACAGGGCTAACCCCGTGCTGGATCACGGTTTTGTGCGGGTCATCGACTATATGGGGGACGATTCGGCCATCGTGCAGGCCGCGCGCGTCTCTTACGGGGCGGGGACGAAGCATGTCTCCAACGATGAGGGGCTGATCCGCTATCTCATGCGGCACTGGCATTCGACCCCCTTCGAGATGTGCGAAGTGAAGCTGCATGTGAAGCTGCCGGTCTTCGTCGCGCGCCAATGGATCCGCCACCGGACGGCGAATGTGAACGAATATTCCGCGCGGTACTCGATCCTCGACCGGGAATTCTACATTCCCGAGCCGGCGCAACTGGCCGCGCAATCGACGGTGAACAACCAGGGCCGCGGCGCGGTGCTGGAAGGGGCCGAGGCGGCGCGGGTGCTGGAGATGCTGAAGGCCGACGCCTCGCGCAGCTATGACCATTACGAGGAGATGCTGTCGCAGGAGGGTCAGCAGGGGCTTGCGCGCGAGCTCGCGCGGATGAACCTGCCGATGAACATCTATACCCAATGGTACTGGAAGACCGATCTGCACAACCTCTTCCACTTCCTGCGCCTGCGCGCCGATGCCCATGCCCAGTTCGAGATCCGCGTCTACGCCGAGGAAATCGCCCGGCTGACCGCCGACTGGGTGCCGCTCGCCTTCGCGGCCTTCGAGGATTACCGGATGGGCGGCGCCACGCTTTCGGCCAAGGCCATCGCCGTGCTGAAACGCCGGCTGGCGGGGGAAGCGGTGACGCAGGAGAGCTCCGGCATGTCGAAGGGCGAATGGCGGGAGTTCGAGGAGATCTGGGGGTGAGGTCCGGTACCGAAGCGTCGGCGCATAGCGGGTCGGATCAAAGCCGGCCTGTTTGCGTTGATCTCTTCTGCGGTTGCGGGGGGATTTCAGCCGGGGCCAAGCTTGCTGGCTCCGCCATGTTGACAAATGGCGGAGCCATATCCTGATGCAGGCAATGTCGCTGATGCCGAGGAACCTGTCTGCGGTCTTGTCGTGGCGGGCTGCCGGGCGGCGATTTTTCTCGGGGTCGTTGAGGCGGCTCGACCATGTTGAGCAGGGTGTAGATCGTCATGTCGACCACCTTGCGCACCCTGCGGTTCTTTCGCATCGGGGGAGGAGGGTCAGAAAACAGTCCGGTGGACTGTTCTCCCGGCGCAAGGGCAGAGCATTTCGGTTCTCGATGTTTTCCCGGACTTTATCAGGGTCATAGCCCCTGACGGCGACCAGAACTGCTGGCTGCGGCGGGTTGTCCGCCATCACCAGATCATAGCCCGTGTAGTCTCAATCCTGCCCGGCGTGATCCCGGTCCTCATCTGGAGGCCAGCGCCGTTGACGCGGAGATGGATCCCGGTCGAGAACCCACCTCTAGAACGGCCAGGAGCCTGTTTCGGAGCACCCCCTTTGCGCCGGCCGCATGGTGGTGGACCCTGATCACCCTCGCCGGTTCGCTCGGACCGGTGGCGCTTGCCGGCTCGATGTCGGTCATCTGGAGCTTGTCGGGCGCGAGCTTCGCGTGGTTCAAGGCATCCAGGATGCCTCCCACAGCCTGGCGAGCGTCCAGTGCCGGAACTGCCGGCAGACGGATGATCACTTGCCAAACTCCGCTGGCAGGTCCCGCCAGGGCGCACCGGTCCGCACGACCCGGAAGATGTCATCAGAACAAGGCGATGGTCCGCAGGCTTGCGCCCGTTCGGATGCCGGACGGCTCGGATGAAGCCCTCGAAGAATGTCCATTCGTCGTCGGACATCAGGTTGCCTGCCAAGGTCATCTCCCATGTGGAGATGACCTTGAAGCATAGCCAGCCTTACACCGCCTGCTGGTCGAAATGGCGCAGCGCGATCTATCCCTACTATCTGTGCGACACGCGCAGATGCCCTTCGGGCTGGACACCGGAAGCCCCAATCTCTTCCCACCGATGCCGGGTGATTTTGCTGAATGGGGAGAAGCACTCCGAAGGTCACCTGAGCGCAAAACCGCTGCGGCGGGTAACGGGGTGGTCCCGATGGCTGCGGCGCGATTTCGTGAAAGTCGGCCTTGAAGGCACCGTTAAACGGCGCTTCTCGGGTTGCTGTAGCAGAAAAATTTGGCTGCATACCGCGCTGCATCTGCCATTTGTCAACATGACCTAGCCTTTCGAGATGATATCCTTAAAGCTCCAACCTAAGGCATTTCGTTACGCGCTACAGCGCGCTGCCGAAATTTCTCTGCCAAAGCTACCGCGCTGTTCTGCCAAAGCTACCGCGCCGCCACACCGTTGTGCCAAAGCTGGCTCGCCGCAACAGCAAGATCAAGGAATGGAAACCCAGAAGACGATGCTGGCCGATCAGATGGCACATGCGGTGAAACCGGCGCGCGATTTTGGCGCGACTTATCGAACCGCCTTCGACTTCCTCGCAAACCCTTCAAAACTCTGGAAATCACCACATGCGGAAGACCGCCGCGCGGTGCTTCGACTGGTCTTTGCAGAGCGCCTGCCATACCTGCGCGACCAAGGTTATCGAACCGCGAAAATATCAACACCCTTCAAGATGTTAGGAGACTTAAACATGTCAGAAGATTAAGTGGTGCCCAGAGCCGGAATCGAACCAGCGACACGCGGATTTTCAATCCGCTGCTCTACCAACTGAGCTATCTGGGCACCGTGGCCTTCGGGCTTTTGCCCTTTGGTTCGGGGGTGATACGTCAGGGCGGGGGGGCTGTCCAGAGGGTATTGGACAATAATCCACATTGTCGTCGCGGATTGTCCGCGAAGGTCCCCGTGCGCGGCGCCGATCTCTTCGCACGGGCTTTGGCGGCTCACTGCGGGCGCATCGGCGATGCCGGAACCGGCGCAGATTCGTCCTCGGCGGCTTCGGCGGGGATCATGTAGGCGCCTTTCAGCCAGCGGCCGAGGTCCACGTCCGCGCAGCGGCGGGAGCAGAAGGGCCGGTATTTCGCATCGCTGTCCTTGGCGCAGATCGGGCAGGTCATCGGGCGACTCCATATCGTGGACGGAAAGGCGATCCGGTGTCGCGGGAGGTGATTCCCGGATCCTGTGGGTCTTGAGGTGCGGGCAGATTTTTAACTTGGCCGAAAGCGGACATCAATTCGTATGAGGGCAGGGGGCGCTATGGCCTGCGGACAGCGCCCGTCGGATATGGCCGCCAGTGCAAAGAGTTGGCCATGACGCCAGAGCCGGTTTCCTCCCCTGCAGGAACTGCGGTTCAGACTGCCTCTCCTGTCCAGACCGAGGCAGAGTATTCCTTCCGCTTGTCGGGCGGACGGATCGACCGTTTGCCCCCAGCTCAGAAGCTTAGAAGCTCCGCAAGCGGCAGGCGGTCCCTGCGTCTCGTCAGCTCGAACAGGCCGAGCGACGTCCAGCCGGCGAGGTTGGTCTCATTCGCCTCGCCCTTGAAGGCGGCGCGGATCACCTGATCGAGGATGGCGCGGTCCTTCTTCGGCAGCGGGGCGAAATCCACCACGACCTGACCGCCGAGCCCGCGCAGCCGCAACTGGCGGGGCAGGGCGCGGGCGGCGGCGATGTTCACCTTTAGGCTCGCGGCGGGGGAGGTGTCCGGCCCGGTGTTCACGTCGATGGCGACAAGCGCGCGGGTCGGCTCGATCATCATGTGACCGCCGCCGGGGAGATCGACGCGGGGACCGCGCAGATCGCCAAGCTGATCGAGCACGCCATGGGCTGCAAACCCGCCGGGATCGGTCACGAACTCCTCCGGCTCCGGGTCGAGCCAGTCACGGCAGGCGAGGTCATGGGCGCCCGGCCCGTCGACCAGCAACTCCGGCCCGCCGTCGAGATCGGCCAGAACCGCCTCGGCCAGATCGCGCATCGCGCCGATATCCTCGGCGATGACCTCCGCCTCCGCCGCCCCGCAGGCCGAGCGCAGGATAAGGCCCAGATCCTCCGCCGCCCCGGCCATGCCCGCCTCCGCCAGCTCCGCCAGTTCCGCGCGCAGGTCTTCGTCCTTGAGGCTGCGCGAGATGTTCAGGCCCGGCGCGCCGGGGGTCAGGATGGCATAGCGCGATTTGAACAGCAGGCGGGCCGTGACCGGCACCGCCTTGCCGGGCTCCGCCGGTCCGCTGACCTGCACCAGCAGGCGCTGACCGGGGCTGATCCCGGAGATCTGGCGCAGAAAGCCGGAGCCGCCCTGCGGCAGCTTCACGAAGATCCCGCCCTGACCCTTGACCGGGCGGTCGGCGACGGCGCGGTAGATGGCGCCGGGGATCGCCTCCTCGCCCTTCGGGTCGATGGCGACCTCCTCCAGCTGGCCATTGACCAGCACCGCGGCGGCGGCGCGGCCGTCCAGCTCATCGAGGATGACGATACGGCCTTCGGTCATGATGCGCTCCAGATCGGGTAGCCGATGGCGGCAAGCAGCGCCGCCGTCTCGGCAAGGGGCAGGCCGACGATGCCGGTGAAGCTGCCGGAAATCCACGGGATGAAGGCGCCCGCCGCACCCTGGATGGCATAGCCGCCCGCCTTGCCCTGCCATTCGCCGCCCTGAAGATAGGCGTTGAGCTCCACGTCCGAAAGCCGCTTCATCTTCACGGCGGAAACGCTTTCCCGGGTCAGCACCCGGTCGCCGCGCTTCACGGCGACGGCCGTGATCACCTGATGCCGCCGCCCGCCGAGCGCCAGCAGAAACTCCGCTGCCTCCGCCGCATCGCGGGGCTTGCCGAGGATGCGCCGGCCAAGGGCCACCGTGGTATCGGCGCAAAGCACGATATCCTCCGGCCCGGCCGCGACCGCCGCCGCCTTTTCACGGGCCAGACGCGCGCAATAGGGGCGGGGGAGCTCGCCCTTCTTCGGGTCTTCGTCGATGTCGGGGGGGAGGATGGCATCGGGGATGATGCCGAGCTGCGCCAGAAGCTCCTTCCGGCGCGGGCTGCCAGAGCCGAGGATGAAACGCATCAGAGGGTCCTGCGGGTCGTGAGCCGAATGGTTTTCACCTTCGGGACGCGCTTACTTGAAGCGGTAGTTGATGCGGCCTTTCGACAGGTCATAGGGGGTCATTTCCACCTGCACCTTGTCGCCTGCCAGAACGCGGATGCGGTTCTTCCGCATCTTGCCTGCCATCACTGCGATCAATTCATGGCCGTTGTCGAGTTCAACCTTGAATGTCGCATTGGGCAGGAGTTCCTTCACGACACCGGGGAATTCGAGGATATCTTCCTTGGCCATGGTCTCTCCAATGGGGTTTGGCCCGCCCCGGAAGGGTCCGGCGCAGGCATGGCGCGGATATGCGCCCGAAGACCGGGTTTTTCAAGCGAAAAGTGCGCCGCGACTGCACCGCGGCGGGGCCACGATGGCCATCCCCAGCATCGGAGCCAATCGACAGCCCGGCCAGCGGGCGCGGTCCCCAGGTGCCGCCCCATTCCGCCTCCCTCCATCCCCTGTGCATAAATATCCTGCGGGGAGGTCCGGAGGGGTGCAAAACCCCTCCGGGGCCGGCAAGGGGCGCAGTCTCCGCCGCCTGTCACGCTGCCCCTAAAGCGCCCGCATCCAGAACTGCAAGGGCTTCACGCTCTCCTCCGCATCGCCCACATCCTTCCAGGAGAATTCCGCCAGCACGCCGGGAAGGGGGGCGTAGCCACGTCCCTGCCAGAAGGCGTCATTGGTGCGGGCCTCGGCGGGGCGCATCGGGTGATGGGCGGGGCGCTGCACCGAGCAGAAGGCCACATGGCTGCGGCCGAGCGCGCGGGCATGATCCTCGCGCAGGTCGATGAAGCGATGGCCGAGCCCGATGCCGCGATAGGCCGGCAGCAGCACCGATTCCGCGCCGTAAAGGATGCGCTCCAGGGGCAGCCCGAGCGCGCGGAACGGGGCGGCGAATTCGGCGGCGTGATCCTCCATCCTCGTGGAGGTCGAAGCCCCGACCAGCCGTCCCTTGTGAAAGGCGCCGACCAGCAGCGCGCCGGGATTGTCGCGGTAGGTGGCAAGATACTGCCGCTCATACTCCAGCGAGCCGTCATAGAGATAGGGCCAGTCGCGGAAGACCGTGATGCGGAGCGCCGCCACCCCGTCGAGCGCCGCCTCCAGTTCCGCACCCTGAAGGGCGCGGACCTCGATCTCCTCCGGGCTCATAGGGAGACCTGCCGCACCCAGTCGGCGAGGTTGTAGAAGGTGGTGACGCGGGAAATCCGCCCGTCCTTCAGATCGAAGAAGGCGCCGGCGGGCAGGATATAGGTCTGGCCGCGGGCCTCTGGCAGGCCGGGATCGGTTTGCAGATATTCGCCATGGACGGTGAACTCCGCCGCCCCGCGCGTGCCGTCGGGAGTGGCGTAGATCACCATGTCGCGCAGGGTCTCGCGGTAGCTGACCCCCATATGCGCGCAGAATTCGGCGAAAAGCGCCCGCCCGCGCCGGATGCCGCCCTCGTTGACGCGATGCTCGATGTCATCGGTCACCTGCGCCAGCATCCCGGCGGCATTGCCGGCATTGAAGGCGTCGTAATAGGCGGCAATGGAGGCGCGGGCGGTGGTCTCGGTCATCTCGGCTCCGGAGCATTGTGGGCTTGCGGGCTTTGTCGCACGGGTCTCGCGTTGCGTCAAAGCCCGCAAGGGGCCATTCCGGTGCCGAAACCGACAGGATCAGGCGAGCGCCGCGGCGATGGTCTCCGCAACCGGGGTGGTCGGGCGACCGATCAGGGCGGACAGCGCCTTGCCGTGATCCTCAAGCGCGCCCTTGTCGGCCTTCGCATCGCTGTCGGCGAGCACTTTGGCAAAGCCTTCCGGCAGGCCGAAGCCTTGCAGGGCGGCGGCATAGTCCGCCTCGGACAGGGCGTGGTAGCCGACCGGCTTGCCGGAGATCCGTGCCACTTCGGCGGCGAATTCCGGCAGGGTCAGGGCGGTGTCGCCGGCAAGCTCATAGACCTTGCCGAGCGCGCCGGGCCTGGTCACGACCGCAGCGATCGCCTCGGCATAATCGGCCCGCGCCGCGGGGGAGACGCGGCCCGAAGGCGTGGCCCCGATCATCGCGCCCGCGGCAATCGCGCCGCCGAGGCTGCCGGTGTAATTCTCGGTGTACCAGCCGTTGCGGAGCAAGGTATGGGCCAGACCGGAGGCCTTCAGATGCGCTTCGGTGGCGATGTGGTCCGCGGCGAGCACCATGGGCGAGGCATCGCCCTTCAGGAGGCTGGTGTAGACGACATGCTCCACCCCGGCGGCCTTGGCCGCGTCGATGACGGCGCGATGCTGCCCGGCGCGATCATTGAAATCATTGGAGGAAATGAGAACGAGGGTCTTCACGCCGGCAAGGGCCGGGGCGAGGGTTTCGGGCTTCGTATAATCGAAGGCCCGTGCGGGAACGCCGAGATCCCCGGCTTTCTCCGGGCTGCGGACGAGGGCGACAGCCGTGCCGCCGCGGGCCTTGAGCGCGGCAATGGCGAGGCGGCCGAGGTGGCCGGTGGCTCCGGTGATGGCGATGGTCATGGAAATCTCCGTTCCTGATCTCTGGTGTTGACGCCACAGAGATACCTTATTACTTACGAAAAGGAAGAACGCACGTTTTTGTAAGTATAATGAAAAGGCGCACATGATGGGAAGTATCGGTGCAGAAATGCAGGATGAAATCCTGCGGAAGGCCGATGTGATGGCCGAGGCTTGCCCCTCGCGGCAGATCCTGAACCATGTGACGAGTCGCTGGGGGATGCTGGTGCTGCTGGCGCTGCTCGGCGGGACGCAGCGGTTCTCGGCGCTGAAACGCCGGATCGGCGGGGTCAGCGAACGGATGCTGGCCCAGACCCTGCAACTTCTGGAAGCGGACGGGCTCGTCCACCGCCATGCCCATGACGTGGTGCCGCCCCATGTCGATTACACCCTGACCGCGCCGGGCAGGGAGCTGGCCGAAAAGGTCGTGGGCCTCACAGGCTGGATCGAAGCCAACCTGCCGCGCCTGACCCCGGCCGCCGCCTGAGCCTCGGTCCGCGCACCCGGTGCGGACCCCGGACGCTCCGCGGGGGATATTTAGGAAGAGAAGAAAGCCCTTTCATCTTGCCCCAAATATCCCCGCCGGAGGCTTCCGCAGATCAGGCTGCGCCTTCCTCGGCCATGGGGGCGCCGAAGCGGGCGATCATGCGCTCGCGGATCTGGTCGCGCGCCTGGCGATAGGCGGAAAGCTTGGCCTCGCGGCTTTCGCCAAGGCCGGTCGGGTCTAGGATCGGCCAGTATTCAACCTCGAGATGATAGAGCCGTGTCAGCTCCAGAGCCATGCGCTGGCTTGCGGGCGACAAAGCGATGATCAGGTCGAACTGGCCCAGATCGTCGCCCCATTCCTTCATCTCGTCGAAGGAGCGGGAGCGGTGGCGCGACAGCTCGATCCCCATCTCGGCGCAGACGGCGACCGAAAAGCCGTCCACTTCCATGTCGTTCTTGACGCCGGCCGATTGCACATAGGCTCTCTGGCCGTAGAATTTCTTCATCAGCCCCTCCGCCATCGGCGAGCGCACCGCATTGTGGTCGCAGCAGAAGAGGACGGACTGGGGGAAATTCGCCATGGCTTCGCCCAAGATCACCCCCAGTGCAGGACGCAGATCAGGGTGAAGAGCCGGCGGGCGGTGTCGCCATCGACGGCGGCCTTGCCCTCCAGCCGCTCCTGCAGGACCCGCGCGCCCTCGTTGTGGATGCCGCGCCGAGCCATGTCGATGGCTTCGATCTGGCTCGGCGGCAGGCGCTTCACCGCCTCGAAATAGCTTTCGCAGATCTGGAAGTAATCCTTGACCACCTGTCGGAACGGCCCGAGGGAGAGATGGAATTCCCCCACCTTTTCCAGAGCTTCGGTGTCGATGGAAAAGACCAGCCGCCCGTCGCGGATCGCCAGGCCGAGCCGGTAGGGGCCGGGGGCGGGGCTGCGGTCCGCGGGCAGCGCGAAGGAGTTTTCCTCCAGCAGATCATAGATTGCGACCTTGCGCTCCTGCTCGATTTCGGGCGTGGGGCGGGCCAGACCGCGTTCGTCAATCTCGATATGGCAGATGCGGTTGGTCATGCTCGGTCCGTTCGGATGGGAAAGGCGGTGTCTGAACTCGTATCGTCGAAGTCCGCATCAAAGCCCATTGCCGTTCGCGCGGTCAAGCCGGGCGCGCACGGAAAGTCCGTGCGCCTCAAGGCTTTCGGAGATGGCCAGCCGTTCGGCGGCAGGGCCGATGGCGGCAAGCGCCTCCGGCGTCATGCGGGCGAGGGTGGTGCGTTTCAGGAAATCGAGCACCGAGAGCCCGGAGGAGAAACGCGCCGAGCGGGCGGTCGGCAGCACATGGTTCGGCCCGCCGACATAATCGCCGATGGCCTCCGGGGTCCAGGCGCCGAGGAAGATCGCCCCGGCATGGGTGATCGCCTCGGCCAGAACCTCCGGCTCGGCGACGCAAAGCTCCAGATGCTCGGGCGCCACGCGGTTCGAGAGCGCCGCGGCCTCGGCCAGATCGCGGGTGACGATGACGGCGCCATGCACGGACCAGCTCGCCCCGGCGATGGCGCGGCGCTCCAGCGTTTCGAGCCGCGCCTCGACCGCCGCAACCACCGCGGCGGCAAAAGCCGCATCGGGTGTCAGCAGCAGCGCCTGCGCGCTTTCGTCATGTTCCGCCTGGCTCAGGAGATCGAGCGCGATCCAGTCGGGATCGCTGGTGCCATCGGCGATGACGAGGATCTCGGAGGGGCCGGCGATCATGTCGATGCCGACCTTGCCGAAGACCCGGCGCTTGGCCGCCGCGACATAGGCATTGCCCGGCCCGGTGATCTTGTCCACCGGACGGATGGTCTCCGTCCCGTAGGCGAGGGCGGCCACCGCCTGCGCCCCGCCGATCCGGTAGACGGTATCGACCCCGGCCAGACGGGCGGCGTAAAGCACCAGCGGATTCACCATCCCGCCGGGCGTCGGGCAGGTGATCACCAGCCGCTCGACACCGGCGGCCTTGGCCGGGATGGCGTTCATCAGCACCGAGGAGGGATAGGAGGCCAGCCCCCCCGGCACATAAAGCCCCGCCGCCGAAACCGGCGTCCACCGCCAGCCGAGCATGGCGCCCGAGGGCTCCGTCCAGGAGGCATCCTCCGGCATCTGGCGCTCATGATAGGTGCGGATGCGGGCCGCGGCGAGTTCAAGCGCCGCGCGATCGTCCGCGGGGACCTTGGCACATTCCGCCGCGATCTCCGCCTCCGAGAAGGCCAGCGTTTCCGGCGTCAGTTCCAGCCGGTCGAACCGGGCCGTCATCTCGATCACCGCCGCATCGCCGCGCTCGCGCACCGCCGCGATGATCCCGGCCACCGCCGCATCGACATCCGGCGCATCCTCGCGCTTCTGGCCGAGAAGATGGGTGAAACGCGCCTCGAAATCGGTGTCGGCGGTGTTGAGGAACTGGGGCATGGCGGGGCCTCCCTTGCACCCGGCCTGATTAGCGGCGATGGGCGGGGGCTGCAAGAAGGGGCTTTGCCCCTCGCGCGTGCCGCGCTCACCCCAGGATATTTGAGCCAGTATGAAAGGGCTTTCTTCTCTTCTGAAATATCCCCCGCGGAGCGCCGCCGGCTCTGGCCGCAGGCCGGAGACGGCTCAAGGGACTTGCGGCGCAAGCCGCGCCTGCGGATCAGCCGCCGAAATGCGAGAAGCGATAGGGGGAGACGCCGTATTTCGACCGGAAGCTTTTCGAGAAATGCGAGGTCGAGGCATAGCCGCAGGCCACGGCCACCTCCGTCACCTTCATGTCCGTCTCGGCCAGCAGGGCGCGGCCGCGGGCGAGCCGCAGGTCGTTCATGTAGCGCACCGGGGTCAGCCCGAGGTAGCGGTTGAAAAGCCGCTCGATCTGGCGGCGCGACAGGGCGAGATGGGCGGCGCAGGCGTCGAGATCGAATTCCTCCTCGATCCGCGCCTCCATGAAGGCGGCGGCCTGCAGCAGCTTGTCATGGCGGGTGCCGAGCCGGGCGGCGAGGGAGGTGGTCTGGTGATCCTCCTCCTGGCGGCGCTGGGTGAGGAGGCACATGTTCATCACCTCCTGGCTCAGCCGCGCGCCGAAACGGTCGTGGATCAGCTTCAGCATCAGATCGGCGGCGGCGACCCCGCCGGCGCAGGTCATCACCCGGTCCTCGATGGTGAAGACCTGCCGGGCCGGTTGCAGATCGGGATAGGTTTCGGAGAAGCCCTCGATATTCTCCCAGTGCAGGGTGAAGCGGCGGCCCTTCAGGATGCCGGCGCGGGCCAGGGCATAGGCTCCGGTACAGAGCCCGCCCACCACGCGCCCCCGCCGCCAGAGCCCGCGCAGCCAATCCGACAGCGCGGGAGAAGCCTTGCCCTCCGGCTCCACGCCCGAGCAGATCAGCACGATACCCTCGGGCGTCGTTCCCGCCCAGTCCCCGTCGGTCACCACCGGCACGCCGTTGGAGCAGGCGACGGGCAGCCCGCCCTCCGACAGCACCTGCCAGCGGAACAGGATCTGCCCCGTCAGCTGGTTGGCGATCCGCAAGGGCTCGATGGCCGAGGAAAAGGCCAGCATGGTGAACTTCGGCAGCAGCACGAAGCTGACCGCGACGGGCTCCGTCACGGCGGGCAGGACGACATGGGCGACGCCCTTGGCGACATATTTCTGTGCGTCGGTCATCCGGCCATCCTAGCCGAATTCATTCCGCCGCGCATCAGGAACCGGGCCTCAGCCGCGTACGCCCGAGAAGCGGGCCTGCCAGTCGGCGCGCTCCTCGTCGGTGATCTTGCGGAAGAGGTTCTCCGGCACCGAGAACGCCGCCCCGGCGGGCAGGGCGCGCATGGCCTCGGAGATGTTTTCGGGCCAGGTCCAGTCGGTCGAATGGACCGCCGCCATCATCGCTTCGGCCGCATCGGGGATGAAGGGCGAGGACAGGATCGCATAGACGCGGATCAGGTTCAGCGCGAGGCGGATCTGGGCCTGCGCCTGCTCCGGATCGGTCTTCACCACCGTCCAGGGGGCGGAGGCTTGCAGGTATTCATTGCCGATCACCCAGATCGCGCGCAGTTCGGCCGCGGCCTTGCGGACCTCCATCTGCGCCATCAGCCCGGAATATTCGGCGATGCGCGTGCCGAGGTCGGCGATCAGCGCCGCCTCCTGTGCGCCGAAGCTGCCCCCGGCCGGGATCGTGTCGCCGAATTTCGACTTGGCGAATTTGGTGACGCGGCTGACGAGATTGCCCAGCACATCGGCCAGATCCTTGTTCACCGAGGCCTGGAAATTCTCCCAGGTGAATTCGGCATCCGAGGATTCGGGCGCGTGGCTAAGGAGCCACCACCGCCAGTAATCGGCGGGCAGGATCGACAGGGCCTGATCCATGAACACCCCGCGCCCGCGCGAGGTGGAGAACTGGCCGCCGTCGTAATTCAGGTAGTTGAAGCTTTTCAGGTAGTCGACAAGCTTCCACGGCTCGCCCGAGCCGATGATCGTCGCCGGGAAGGACAGGGTGTGGAACGGCACGTTGTCCTTGCCCATGAACTGGTAATAGGTCACGTCGTCGGCGCCCTTGTCGGTGCGCCACCAGCGTTGCCAGGCCTCGTCCCCGAGGCCCTTCGCATCGGCCCATTCGGCGGCGCAGGCGATGTATTCGATCGGGGCATCGAACCAGACGTAGAAGACCTTGCCCTCCATCCCCGGCCAGGGCGCGTCGCCCTTCTGCACCGGGATGCCCCAGTGCAGGTCGCGGGTGATGCCGCGGTCCTGCAAGCCGTCGCCGTCGTTCAGCCATTTCTTGGCGATGGAGGTCGTCAGGATCGGCCAGTCGGCCTTGCTGTCGATCCAGGCCTCCAGCTGGTCCTTCAGGGCGCGCTGCATCAGGTAAAGGTGCTTGGTTTCGCGCACTTCGAGATTGGTGGAGCCGGAGATGGTCGAGTGGGGATTGATCAGGTCGGTCGGGTCAAGCTGCTTGGTGCAGTTGTCGCACTGGTCGCCACGGGCGGAATCATAGCCGCAGTTCGGGCAGGTGCCTTCGATGTAGCGATCGGGCAGGAAGCGGTTGTCGTCGATGGAAAAGATCATCTTTTCCGAGACTTCGCGGATCAGGCCCTGCGCGTCGAGCTGGCCTGCGAAATGCTGGGTCAGCCGGTGGTTGCGCGCGCTCGACGAGCGGCCGAAATGGTCGAAGGACAGCCGGAAGCCGCGGGCGATCCCGGCCTGCACCTCATGCATTTCGGCGCAATATTCGGCCACCGGCTTGCCCGCCTTGGCCGCGGCCAGTTCCGCCGGGGTGCCGTGCTCGTCGGTGGCGCAGAGGAACATGACCTCATGGCCGCGCGCCCGGTTGTAGCGGGCGAAGAGGTCCGCCGGAAGCTGGGAGCCGACGAGGTTGCCCAGATGCTTGATGCCGTTGATGTAGGGGATGGCGGAGGTGATGAGAATCCGTGCCATGACGCGCCCTTTCCGCAGAGGTTCGCGCGGGATTTAGCGCGGGAACGCGCCAAGGGCCAGAGCTTTGAGGGTCAAGAGCTTGCGAGAGGCGGGATGGGCAGGATTGCTCCTCCTGCGGGGGGGCGCCGGGATGGAATGTTGCCTCCCGTAGGATGGGCAATCTGCCCATCCCCGCCCCATTCCCTGCGCGCGGCCCTCATTGCGCCGTATAGCCGCCATCCACCAGATGATAGCTGCCGGTGATGAAGCCCGCCTGATCCGACAGGAGGAACAGCGTCAGCGCCGCCACCTCCTCCGGGGTGCCGAGCCGCCCGATAGGATGCACGGCGACGAGCGCCTCCTTGGCGCCCGGCGGCAGGCCATCGAGCAGCGGCGTGTCGATGAAGGCCGGGCCGATGGAATTCACCCGGATGCCCTTGGCGCTGTACTCGAGCGCGGCGTTCTTCGTCAGCCCCACCACCGCATGTTTCGCCGCGACATAGGCGGGGGCATTGGCAAAGCCGACCGAACCGAGGATGGAGGCGATGTTGACGATGGCGCCCTTGCCGGTCTTCAGCATTTCGGGGATGGCGAAGCGCATCCCGTAGAACACCCCGTCAAGGTTGATGCCCATGACATGACGCCAGCCCTCCAGCGGATAGTCCCCGACCGGAGCCGACGGCCCGCCGATGCCGGCATTGTTCACCAGAAGGTCGATGGCGCCGCCGAAGGCCACGGTCTTGGCGACCATGCCCTCCACCGCCTGCGGATCGGCCACATCGCCGCCGATGGCAAGCGCCTGCGGCCCGATGCCGGCGGCGACGGCTTCGGCCTTGGCAAGGCCGATGTCCTGCACCACCACCCTGGCCCCGGCCTTGGCAAGAGCCACGGCGATGGCCGCGCCGATTCCCGATCCGGCCCCGGTGACAAGGGCGGTCTTGCCTGCGAAGGAAATCTCCATCTCGTCTGCTCCTCTGTTCAGCCTGTTCGCAGCACAGGATAGCCGCTGCGGCGCTCCGCGCCTTGACCTGCCTCAAACCGCTCAGCGGTCGCGGAAGCGCCCCAGAAGCCGCCCGATCAGGAAGGAGGTGCGCGGCTCGTAGGTGTAGGGGGTGCGCGGGCCGGGGGCAGGGCGGGCGCGCATCCGCGCGATGCCGAAGGCGATGAGCAGGATATGGGCCGCCGCGATCATTCCGAACATCGCCGCCGGTCCCGCACGGTCGATGAGGACGGAGGCAAGGAGCGGGCTTGCGATGGCCCCGACCGCGTAAAGGAACATCAGAGCGGCAGAAAGCTCCACCCGCTCAAGGGGCTGGGCGAAGTCATGGGCATGGGCGGTGGAGACGGAATAGACCGGCAGCGTCGCAAAGCCGAAGGCGGCGATGGTCAGGTAATTGGCCCATGGCCCGTGACCCGCGAGCGCCACCGAAGCGGCCGAGGTCATGACCGCCAGCACGGAGAGCCAGATCAGCACCAGTCTGCGGTCGAACTTGTCGGCCACCCAGCCGACCGGCACCTGGGCGAGCGCGCCGCCGATCACATAGGCGGCGAGGAACAGCGCGATCTGGTCGGCGCGCAGCCCCACCTCCAGCCCGTAGATCGGCCCGACCATGCGGAAGGCGGCCCCGCCGACGCCCGACACCACCACCCCCGCCGCCGCCAGGGGCGACATGCGCCAGGCGAGCGCCGGGCGCAGCCGCGGCGCCTCCGGCGTGTCGGGGGCCTCGGCCCTGGTCAGCGTCAGCGGGAAGATCGCCGCGCAGAGCAGCAGCGCGAGGATGTTGTAGGAGACGAAGGAGGCCGGCTCCAGCACCCCGATCACCAGCTGCGCGGCCAGCGAGCCGGTGATGTCCACCACCCGGTAGACCCCCATGGCGCGGCCGCGCGTCTCGTTCGTGACCTTGGATTGCAGCCAGGCCTCGATGATCGTGTAGGCGCCCGCCACGCAAAGCCCGGCCCCCATCCGCAGGATTCCCCAGACCAGCGGGTCGATCCAGAGCATATGGGCGAGAATCCCGATGGTCCCGGCCCCCACGAAGGCCGCGAAGGCGCGGGAATGGCCGACCTCTCCCATCAGCCGTGGCGCCCACCAGCACCCGATGAAGAAGCCGAAGAAATGCGCCGAGCCGAGAAAGCCGATCTCGGTTCTGGTGAAGCCCAGCACCGCGCCCGACAGCGCGTCGAGCGGCGCCACCCCGCCCGCCCCGAGTTGTAACAGGAGGACGGACAGGAACAGGGCCGCAAAGGAAACCAGAAGGCGCATGGCCCCACCCTGACCGCTGCCGCGCGTCCGGTAAAGCCCAGATCCGGCTCCATTCCGAGAGCAACTTCCCGTCAACCCGGCAGCCTCGCCCTTGAACCGGGCGCGCAAACCGCCGCATCATGGGGCGAATACCTTCGGCAAATACCACGGAGAGCCCCATGCAGAAGCTGCCCCTCGGCCAGACCGGCCTTCAGGTTTCCGAAATCTGTCTCGGCACCATGACCTGGGGCAGCCAGAACACCGAAGCCGAGGGTCACGCCCAGGCCGATTTCGCGCTCGATCAGGGCGTGACCTTCTGGGACACGGCGGAAATGTATCCGGTGAACCCGGTCGCGGCCGAAACCGTCGGGAGGACGGAGGAGATCATCGGCTCCTGGCTGGCCGCGCGCGGCGGTCGTGACCGGCTGGTGCTGGCAACCAAGGTCACGGGGGGCGGGATGGCCGCGGTGCGGGACGGTGCGCCGCTGACCGGGGCCATCCTGCGCGAGGCGCTCGAAGGTTCGCTCCGCCGGCTCGGGACGGATCATGTGGAGCTTTACCAGATCCACTGGCCGAACCGCGATGCCTACCACTTCCGCGACATCTGGAACTTCGCGCCGCGTCCGCTGAAAGCCGAGACCGAGGCGCATATGCGCGACGTGCTCGCCACCGCCGCCGATCTGATCGCCGAGGGCAAGATCGGCCATATCGCTCTGTCCAACGAAAGCGTGTGGGGGGCGGCGAAATGGCTGGAACTGGCCGCGCGCGAGGGCCTGCCGCGCATGGCGACGGTGCAGAACGAATATTCGCTCCTCTGCCGGCAGTTCGACAGCGACTGGGCGGAGTTTTCGGTGATGGAGGATCTGCCGCTTCTGGCCTTCTCGCCGCTGGCGGCGGGCATCCTTTCGGGCAAATACGCCGGCAACGTGATCCCCGAAGGCTCGCGCCGGTCGCGCAATGAAACGCTGTCGGGGCGGATCACGCCGCAGGTTTTCCCCGCGGTGGCGGCCTATCTCGGCATTGCCGCGCGCCACGGGCTCGATCCGTGCCAGATGGCGATCGCCTTCTGCCGCAGCCGGCCCTTCCCCTGCATCCCGATCATCGGCGCCCGTGATCTCGGGCAGCTTGCGACTGACATCGGGGCCGCCGGGATGGTGCTTTCGCCGGAGGTGCTTGCCGAGATCGACGCGGTGCATCGCGCCCATCCGATGCCCTATTGAGGCTTGCGGAACGGAGCCGCCTCGGGCCATCTGGCCGGGTGTAGTCTGGTTTGTCGGGGGATGGGGATGCGGAACTTCTGCCTTGTGTTGCTGGTGACTGCCCTTGCGGCCTGCGTCGGCGGCAAAACCCCGCCGCCAAAGGAAAACCCGATCATCGGCGGGGCGATCTCCACGACCTCGCTTGATGGTCCGGCCCTGCCCGGCGCCTCCCCCGGCGGGGCGGACAAGCCCGCGGTTCCGCCTGCCGATCCCGCCGGAGCCGGGGCGGGAACGGGACCTGCCGCCAAGCCCGCGGCCCCGGCGCCCGTGGCACCCGATCCAGCGAAACCGGATGCCGCCGGCACTAGGCCCGCCCCCGATCTTGCCGTCCAGACCCCGCCGCCCGCGCCCGCCTCGCCCGAAGAGGCGGCCTGCCAGAAGTCCGGCGGGACCTGGGCCAATGCCGGGGGCAAGGCGCTGCGCTCCTGCGTGCATGTGACGAAGGATGCCGGCAAGCAATGCCGCAAGTCCAGCCAGTGCGACGGGCTTTGCCTTGCCCGATCAGGGAGTTGCGCGCCGATCAAGCCGCTTTTCGGGTGCAACGAAATCTATCAGGACGACGGCGCGCGGGTGACATTGTGCATCGACTGAGCCGCGCCGCGAAAGCTCCGTTTCTGGCGCTTGGCCTGCTTCTGGCCGGCTGTGTGGCCACGAAAGGGCCGGAAATGACGGGCAGCTACCGTGCGCCCGGCCAGATCTATTCCTCTGCCGTCCTCGACACCTCCCGTCTGGCCGGGCGCTGGCAGCAGGTGGCGGGTTTCGGGCCGGAAGGGGCCTGCAAACCCGGCGGGGTGGAGATTTCGCCCGGCGGTCAGGCGCTCTGGCGGCTCTGCCTGTCCGGAGCAGAGGTCAAGGGCAATGCGCCGATGAAGCCCACGGGGCCGGGTCGCTTCGATGTCGGCGGGCAGGAGTGGTGGGTGCTCTGGGCCGATGGCGACTACCGGACGCTGGTGATCGGCACGCCCTCGGGGCGCTTCGGCTTCATCCTGAACCGGGGCAGGATCTCGTCGGACCGGCTGGTGGCGGCGAAGGAAATCCTCGACTGGAACGGCTACGACCTGAGCAGGCTTCAGGTCTATTCGCGCTGAGGGCTTATGATTTTCCGATAAATTGAAGGGTGAATAGACCGGAGCATAGGCCTCTCTTTCACTTTTCCAACATCTGCGCCCTCAGCCGCCGCAGCTCCCCCGGCACGTCCCGCGCTCCCGTCGGGGCCTCGCGCACCAGCCAGTCGAAATGGCCGAGGATGGTGGCCACCCGCTCCGGATCGCGGAAGGCGAGGTAATGGCGACCGAGATAGATCACCGCCAGATGCGGGCCGAAAAGCGTGATCGGCGCCGACCAGACCCGGTGGGCGTCGAAAAGGTAAAGCCGCAGGCCCGGATAGAAGGCCTCACACAGCGCGATGAGCTGGTCGATCTGTTCCAGCCGGGCGGCGAGGGGCAGCCCCGCCCAATAGCCGGCGCCTGAGGAAAAGGCCTCAAGTTCATGGATAGGCACGGCAATCTCGTAATCCGACCGTCCGCCGCGCAGCAATTCGAGCTGCTGCTCGAACCGCGTGATCGCCGCCTCTGCCGAGCCGCCGAGCGGGGTGCGATATTCCCATTCCACCACGGCGCGGGTCTTGAGCATGTCGGGCAGGGTCGCGGGAACATGGCGGATCTTGTAGCCTGCCGCCTCCCGGTGCCAGTCAAAGATCGTCTCGTCGAAGAGGGCGCGCGGAGCTTCAGTCAGGCGGACGGCGGCGGCGAGCAGCGCCTCCGCCGGCTCGCGCCGGGTCGTCAGGCCCAGAAGCCAGTCGCAGGAAACGTCAAGTGCCATCGCGCAATCGGCGGCAAGCTGCGCGTTCGGAAGCCGGGTGCCGGGCGAGAGCAGTGCCGACAAGGTGGAGCGGTCCACCCCGATCCGGCGGGCAAGGTGGCTCTGGCTTTCGCCCCGCAGCGTCATGGCCTCGGCCAGCCGGTCGCGGAAGAGCGCAGCGCGGTCCCGTTTGTCGATCATTTCCCGCAAATGATGATCTTTCAAAACATTGGTGACATTTCCATGCGTATCCTCGACATTCCCGCCCCCTCCGGCAAGTGCTAATCCTGTCGCAATCCCCGAGGTGCCAGATGCAAACCCCTTCCCAGCCCGACGACCCTGCGACTGCCAAGGCGATTCTGCGGGCGGACCGCGGGCTGGAATGGCCGACGCTGCTGCTGCTCGCGGCGACCTACGGGCTCTGGGCGCTGGGGACCCTGCTCTGGCAGGTGCCGCTCCTGTCGGTGCTGCTGGTGGCGGTGGCCATCGCGCAGTTTTCGAGCCTTCAGCATGAGGTGCTGCATGGCCATCCGTTCCGGTCGCAGGCGGTGAACGATCTGATGGTCTTTCCGGGCCTGCTGCCGATGGTGCCTTACATGCGCTTCAAGGACACGCATCTGCAGCACCATTACGATCCGGCGCTGACCGATCCCTATGACGATCCGGAATCGAATTACCTCGATCCGGCGGTCTGGGAGAGGCTGTCCCGCCCCGTCCGGAAAATCCTGCGCTGGAACAATACCCTGCTCGGACGGATGCTGCTTGGCCCCGCCATCGGCACCGTGCTCTTCGTGACATCCGATCTGGCGCTGATCCGGGGCGGGGACCGGCGGGTGCTGCTCTCATGGGCCTGGCACGCGGTCGGGGTCGGGCTGGTGCTGGTCTGGCTGCTGTGGGTCGGGATGCCGGTCTGGGCTTATCTTCTGGCGGCCTACATGGCTTACGGGCTCCTGAAGATCCGAACCTATCTGGAACATCGCGCCCATACCGCGTTCCGCGCCCGGACCGTGGTGGTGGAGGATCGCGGGCCGCTGGCTTTTCTTTTCCTGAACAACAACTTCCACGTTGTTCATCACATGCACCCGGCGGTGCCGTGGTATCGGCTGCCCGCGCTTTATGCCGCGCGGCGCGGCCATTTCCTGCGCCGCAACGAGGCCTATGTCTATAGCAGCTATGCCGAGATCTTCCGCCGGCATTTCCTAAAAGCCAAGGACCCGGTGCCGCATCCGGTCTGGCCGGTGAAGCGCGAGGATTGAAGCGCGAGGACTGATCAGTCGAGCCGCCGGAAGGTCGGCACCGGCCCGGAATTGTCGAAATAGGGGACGCCGGGCTGGTCCTGCCCGCGCAGGATCTGGGTGACTTCGGCCAGAACCACCTCGGTCACGAAGGGCAGATCGAGCGCACGGGCCTCCGGCAGACCGATCCAGTGCAGATGGGTCAGCTCGCCCGAAGCCTTTGAAAAGTCTTTGGCATCCCCCTCCACCCCCTCGGCGGAGATCAGGAAGAACCGCGCATCGAATCGGCGGCTGCGGCCCGGCGGGGTCACGGCGCGGAAAACGAAGCGCAGGGCGGCATCGGGGGCAGGGGTCAGGCCGGTTTCCTCGGCAAGCTCACGCAGGGCGGCGGTCAGCAGCACCTCCGGCCCCGGAGCGCCTGCGGGCTGATGGAGCGAAAGACGCGCCCGGCAGGTGTCTGGCAGGCTCAGGGGGGCAGGGGGCCGGTGATGGTCTTCGGGGTCCACCGCGCCCCCCGGAAAGACGTATTTCGAGGGCATGAACACCGCCCCCGCACCGCGCTGACCCATCAGCACCTCCGGCCCGGCGGCGCCTCTGCGCCACAGGATCACCGTGGCGGCAGCGCGGATCCGGTCGGTGCTGCCGGGCTCAGGCATCGGCGGGCTGCGGCAGATCCCGCCCGAAGCCATGCATCCGCTTGGCCCATTGGATGCCGATCATCACGCCCTTCATCCGCGGAAGCAGGAAGAGCGACAGCGCCACAGTGCCGATGGAAAACACCGTCAGCATGGTGAAAGGTTCGGGATGCCAGCGGGTGAAGGCAAAGAGCAGCGCCGGGGCCAGAAGGTGGCCGACGATCAGGATGGTCAGATAGGCCGGGCCGTCATCGGCGCGCTGATGGTGCAACTCCTCGCCGCAGACGGCGCAGGTGTCGCGCACTTTCAGATAGCCGCGCAGCAGGGGACCCGCGCCACAGCAGGGGCAGCGCTTGGACCAGCCGCGGCGCACCGCCGTCCAGAGCGGGCGGTCGTCTTCGGCAATCTCGGGGTGGGTCTGGTTCGGCATGGGCTGTCCTGATCGAGCGGGGCGGATGGACCCTATCTAATGCGGTCTTTGCAAAAAGTTGAGAGGGATCCGGCCAATGGTGCGTCTTTGTCGCATCTTTGCCTGCCCGGACTGCGCCGCCGCCGGCCGCCTGCATATTTTTCGGCACGCCGCGACGGAACCCGCCGCCCCCTGCGTTTGAAAAGCATGAAGGCAGGGCAGCAGGCCCCTGCCAGAAGGACGGAGACGATCATGCAGAAGCAGACCCTGTTCACCTCGCTGACCCTGGCCGCCATGGTTGCGGCGGGGCTTTCGACCGCCGCCCTCGCGCAGGACGCACCGCCCCCGCCGCCCGAGCCGGAACTGGGCATGGATTTCGAGGCGCTCGATGCCGACAAGGACGGCAAGGTGACCGAGGCCGAGATCGCTGCGGCGATGGCGGCAAAGCTCGCCGCGGCCGACACGAACAAGGACGGCAAGCTGTCCGCCGAGGAGCTGGTGGCGATGCGCGAACAGGAACGCGCGGCGCGTCAGCTTGAGATGGCCAAGATGATGGTCACCCGGCTGGACCGCGACGGCGACGGGCTGGTCTCGGCCGAGGAACTGGCCGCCGGGCCGCGCCAGCCGACCCTGTTCGAGCGGATGGACACCAACGGCGACGGCGCCATCACCAAGGATGAGGCCGATGCCGCCCGCGCCCGGATGGAAGAGCGGATGGATGCCAAGGGGCGCGGCGGGGATCGGGGTCCGGGCCGCCATCACGGACCCGGCGAAGCGCATCACGGAGGTCCCGAAGGCCCGCGCGGCGGCTTCTGGCAATGGTGGTCGCAGGGCAACTGAGGCCGGCGCGGGCCGGGGTTCGCCCCCGGCCCGCCGCCCCGATTTGCGCTGCGGCTTCCATGCCGCTACTTCTTGCCAGGATGACGATGCCCCGCGACACACTCACGGTTCTGAGCGACGAGGCGCTGTTGGTACTTTATGCCAATGGTGATCCCGATGCCGCACGGATTCTGACGCAGCGCCTGCTGCCGCGGCTTCTGGGCTATGCCGCCCGGCTGACCGGGGACCGCGCCGAGGCGGAAGACGTGGCGCAGGAGGCGATGCTGCGGCTCTGGCGGATCGCGGCGGACTGGCGGACGGGGGAGGCGCAGGTCACGAGCTGGGTTTATCGCGTGGCGACAAACCTCTGCACCGACCGGCTGCGCGCCCGGCAAAGGCGGCGGGCCGAGGCGCTCGATACGGTGGCGGAGCCGGAGGACGACCGGCCCGGCGCCGTCTCCGTGATGATGGAGGCCGACCGGATGGCGGCGCTGAACACCGCCCTCGCCACCCTGCCGGACCGGCAGCGGCAGGCGGTGGTGCTGCGCCACATCGAGGGCCTTGCCAATCCCGAGATCGCCGCGATCCTCGAGATCGGGGTGGAGGCGGTGGAAAGTCTGACGGCGCGCGGCAAGCGCGCCCTGGCGGCGGCCCTTGCGGGCAAACGCGCCGCCCTTGGATATGAGGAAGGGACCTGAGATGGGCCATGCGTCCGAAGAGGAACCGATGGGCTGGAGCGATGCGGAACTTGATTCGCTTTTCGCCGAGGCGGAGGCAGGGCTTGCGCCCTCTGATGCGCTGATGGCGCGCGTCCTGGCCGATGCCGCAGCGGTGCAGGCCGCTTCGGTGCAGGCCGGGGCAGGGCAGGCTGGAGCGGTTCGGGCTGGGGAACGCCCGGTCGGCCGGGAAGCGCCGCCGCCCGCCCGCAGTTTCTGGACCGGGCTGGCCGCGGTCTTCGGTGGTGGCGGGGCGCTCGCCGGATTGGGAACGGCAGCGCTTGCCGGGCTCTATCTCGGCTTCGCCCAGCCGTCGGCGCTCACCTCTCTGACCGCTGGCTTTTCCAGCGATGTTTCGATCGACTCCATGGATCTGATGCCGGGCATCGACGCCCTGCTGGCCGAGGAATAGGCAATGACCGACAGCACGCCCCCGCCCGCCCCCGCCCCTGCCGCGCCCCGCTGGATGCGGGTGGCGCTGGTCGTTTCCCTGGCGCTCAACCTCGGCGTCGCCGGGGTCATGATCGGCGCCGCGTTTCATGGCGGGCCGGAAGGACCGCCCGGCTTTCAGCGCGAAATGGGCTTCGGCCCCTTCAGCGAGGCACTGCGCCCCGAAGATCGCAAGGCGCTGCGCCGCGCCCTGTTCGCCCGCGCGCCGGACCTGCGGGAGGCCCGCCGGCAGATGCGCGGCGATATGGAGGAGATGCTGGAGGCGCTGCGCGCCGATCCCTTCGACCCGGCCCGGCTGAGCGCGCTTCTCGACGGGCAGCATCAGCGGATGATCGGCCAGTTGACGCTCGGCGAGGAGCTGATCCGCGATTTCCTGCTGAAGCTTGACCCGACGGAGCGGCTTGCCTTCGCCGATCGTCTGGAAAAACAGCTCCGCCACGGCCCGCCGGAGGGCAAGGGACCGCGGGACGGCGATGCCAAGGAACCGCCGCCCGCTCCTTGAGGGAGGTTTGCGGGGCGGCGGCGACAGCGCAGTCGATCTTGTCTTCCTTGGACCCCGGCTTTGGACACGGACGCGGGGGGGCTGTCCTTGAGGTGGCTTGCCATGGCCTGCATGGGCTGCGGACCGGGCGGGGAAGATGTTCTCGAATCCAGCCGTGAGGTGTGCTGCGGGCGCGAGCAAGCCCGCGGGAACGGGACATTGCCCAAGGGTCTGCCGGCTCCGGCGCAGGTCTGGAAACCTGCCCGGCCCTATATGGGTGAGGAACTGTCCGTGCTGACGGGTGCGCGTCGGGGGTATTTCCCGGTGAGCGGGGACGGGTTTCCAGTGGTCTGACGGGACATCCGGGGCGGCAGGAGGGCGTCGCCTGCCGTTTCGCTCCGCTGGCGTTACGGTTCGGCGCATTCCTGGGGTTTGTGAGCGCCCCCAAGCGCCATCACCAGACAATGGGCGCGGTATCCGGAGGTCCCGCCGCCTGAACCCGAGAAGCGCCCGAAACAGAAGCGCCATCTTCCCGGTCAGCCGATGCTCCTGTTCCGCGCCCTTCCACCTTTCTGCCGCCAGGATCGCTTTGCCCCGAATACGCCGCTTCAAATGTCAGATGCCGGAATGACGAGGGCGAGTCTTGAGGTGCTCTCCCGCCGGTCTGGATGCTTCCTCCGACCGCCTGAACGGAGGAGATCACGCCGCCGTCTGGCTTGTCGTCACCTGATTTCTCCCCCCCGATTTCGATACCATCAGCGCCCGGTCGGCGAGATTGACCAGCTCGGCCACCGGGGCCTTGCAGGCTGAGGTGGCGATGGCGAGCCCGATGGAGACGGTGACGGTCAGCCGCCCGCCCTCGGGCAGCGGCACCGGCGTCTGCTCCACGATCCGGCAGAGCCGTTCGGCCACCGACTGCGCCTTTTCGAGCCCGGTATCGGGCAGTGCGATCAGGAATTCCTCCCCGCCGATGCGCGCCAGCAGATCCTCGGTCCGCAGGCTGTGCTGGAGCCGCCGCGCCACCTCGATCAGCACGGCATCGCCCGCCGCATGGCCCCAATGGTCGTTCACCGCCTTGAACCTGTCCAGATCGACGACCATCACCGCGAAATCGCGGCTGCGTTCGCGCCCGCTTTCGGCGATCGCGGCAAGCTGCGCGACGCCATAGCGGCGGTTGAAAAGCCCGGTCAGAGGGTCGATGACCGCAAGCCGAAGCCCGTCCTGCACCGAAGCCCGCAGCCGGTCCTCCTCCCGCTTGCGGGCGATGAGGCGGGCGAGACGCAGCGCGATCTCTTCCGCACAGGCCTCCGCCGCGATGAGGTCGCTCGCGCCGAGATCGAAAGCCACCGCGCCGGAGAGAGCAGCCCCCGGACCCGCCAGAATGGCGACCGCGCAATGCCTTGTATTGGCGCGGCTTTTCACCTCCGACATCAAGCGCAGCCCGCTGCCGGGGGCCGAAAGATCGGCCTCGATCAGGAACAGGTCGGGGGCGGGACCGGAACGCAGCCCCTCCGCCAGCGCCTCCTCCGGGGTCATGGTGGTGATGCGGGCGCCGCCGATGCCGCCGAGATCGCGGCGCAGGCGCAGCGCGAGATCGGGGCGGGCGGTGATCAGCGCCACGCGGCCGGGGCTTTGATACCCAGCCGCCGCCTCCGCCAGCCCGAGCATCGCCAGCCCGCCGAGACCTTCGGACAGCTCCTTTTGCCGGAGCAGGCTGCGGATGCGGGCCAGAAGGGTCTGATCTTCCACAGGTTTGGTCAGGAAGGCATCGGCCCCGGCGCGGAAGGCCGCCACCCGCGCCGCCTTGTCGCTGCCCGCGGAGAGGACGATCACCGGCAGGCCCGCCGTCTGCGGATCGGCGCGCAGGCGGGCGAGCAGATCCGCTCCCGTCATATCCGGCAGCGAGAGGTCGAGCAGCACGAGATCCGGCCGGTCCGCCGCGATGCGGCCAAGCGCCGCACGGCCATCGGGCGCAAGCTGCGGCAGGTAGCCTGCGGCCGTCAGCCGGACCTTCAGGACGATGCGATTCGTCGCCACATCGTCAACAATGAGGATCTTGCCACCCATGCCGGGGTCCAACCTGTCCAGACCAGTTTCGTTCCCTTCATCTGGCCGGGAAGTGGTTAAGAAATCCTTTCCGAATGGGAAATGGACCCTGCGCGAATTCGTGATAGGAGGGGGAAAACCGGGGGAAAAGCCGATGAACAGGCAAGAAATCGCCGAGATTCTCGCTTTGCGTGTGCTTGGCTGGATGGCTTCGCGTGAAGAGATGTTCGATGCCTTCGTTAACGCTTCCGGGGCGAGCCGGGACGATCTCGGCCGGCTGGCCCGCGATCCCGTCTTTCTCGGGGCGCTTCTCGATTTCATTCTGGAAAGCGACGAGCGGGTGATCGCCTGCTGCGACGATCTGGCGGAGCCCTATACGGCGATCGCCACCGCGCGGGCGGCGCTGCCGGGGGGCGAACTGCCGCATTGGACCTGACCGCAAAGCCCCGATTGCAAAGGGGGAGGGCGCGGGGCAATCTCGCGCAGCGACAGGCAGGCAACGGGCAGGCAACGGGCAGGCAACGGGCAGGAGAACGGGCGCATGGGCATGATCGACGCGGTGATCTTCGACAAGGACGGCACGCTTTTCGACTTCCGCGCCAGTTGGGGCGGCTGGACGGAGCGGCTGATCGGGCGGCTCGCCGGTCTCGGTGCGGCGCCGGAGGTTGTGGCCGCTGTGCTCGGCTACGATCGCGCCCGGCGGGAATTCGCCCCCGACAGCCCGGTGATCGCCCAGACCACCCCGGAAATCGCCGCCCTTCTGCATCCGCATGTGCCGATGCTGAGCCTTGAGGCGCTCAACGCCGAGATGAACCAACTGGCCGCCTCCGCCCCGATGGCGCCGGCGGTGCCGCTGCGCGAGGTGTTGCAGGGGCTGCGGGCGCGGGGGCTGGTGCTTGGCCTTGCGACCAATGACACGGAGATTCCGGCGCGGGCGCATCTGGAGGGGGCGGGGGTGCTTGACCTCTTCTCCTTCGTTGCGGGTTGCGATTCCGGCTGGGGCGGCAAGCCTGCGCCGGGCCAGCTTCTGGCCTTTGCCGAGGCGGTTGGCGTCGCGCCTGCGCGGGCGGTGATGGTGGGCGACAGCCTCCATGATCTGCACGCCGGCCATGCGGCGGGGATGAAATCGGTGGCGGTGCTGACCGGCATCGCGGGGCGTGAGGAACTGAGCCCCCATGCCGATACCGTGCTGGCCGATATCGGTGCGCTGGGCGACTGGATCGACGTGCAGAGGGCGCTCTGAACCGGCTTCCGCTGGGGCTTCATCCAAAAACGACACAATTTCGTCGGAAAATGTGGGCGCGCGCGGCGCACTTTCGGTCATCTTCTGCCAGAGACCTGCCAGGGTTGCCCTGACGGACCCTGCATGAAGCCCTGCCTCGGCAAGCAATGGAGTGGATGATGAGCGATGATGCAGCCGGGCGCAAGCGCCGCGCCGGAGGCCGGGCCGGCAACAAGATCCGTGCAGGCAGTGCCGCCATCGAGCAGATGCCCTGGCGCATCCCGGTCAACCCGGACCGGCCGACCGAGCCTCTCGATGCCGATGGCGTGCAGGCGATCCATCGCGGCACGATGCGGATCCTGAAGGAGATCGGCATCGAATTCCTGAACCCCGAGGCGGTGGCGATCCTGAAACAGGCCGGCTGCACCGTGAACGGGACCAATGTGCGGATGGATGAGGAGTTCGTGATGGAGATGCTCGGCCATGCGCCCGAGACCTTCACCATCACCCCGCGCAACCCCGAGCGCGAGCTGATCATGGGCGGCAAGCACATGCTGTTCGTCAACGTCTCCTCGCCGCCGAACGCCTGGGATCTGGAGCGCGGCAAACGCTCCGGCGATTTCGAGACGTTCAAGGAATTCATGAAGCTGACGCAGTATTTCAACTGCATCCATATCGCCGGCGGCTATCCGGTGGAGCCGATCGACGTCCATGCCTCGGTCCGCCATCTCGACTGCCTTTACGAAAAGCTGACGCTGACGGACAAGGTCGTCCATGCCTATTCGCTCGGTGCCGAGCGGGTGGAAGACGTGATGGAGATGACCCGGATCGCCGGGGGGCTGACGGAGGAGGAGTTCCGGGCGAAGCCGCGGATGTATACCAACATCAACTCCGTCTCGCCGCTGAAGCATGATTATCCGATGCTGGATGGCGCGATGCGGCTGGCGCGGCGCGGGCAGCCGGTGGTGATCACGCCCTTCACGCTGGCCGGGGCGATGGCGCCGGTAACGATGGCGGGGGCGGTGACGCTGAGCCTCGCCGAAGGGCTCGCGGCGGTGGCGCTGCTGCAATATATCGCGCCGGGCTGCCCGGTGGCGCTTGGCACCTTCACCTCCAACGTGGACATGAAATCCGGCGCCCCGGCCTTCGGCACCCCGGAATACATGCGCGCGACCCAGATGACCGGGCAGCTCGTGCGCCATTACGGGCTGCCGATGCGGTCGTCTGGCGTCTGTGCCGCGAACGTGCCGGACGGACAGGCGATGTGGGAAACCTCCAACAGCCTCTGGGCGGCGGTGCAGAGCCGGACCAACATGGTCTATCACGCGGCGGGCTGGCTCGAAGGCGGTCTGATCGCCAGCCCCGAGAAGTTCATCATGGATTGCGAAGTGCTGCAGATGATCCAGCGGTATTTCGAGGAGGCGACCTTCGCCACGACCGAAGAGGATATCGCGCTGGATGCGATCCGCGAGGTCGGGCCGAATGGCCATTACTTCGGCTGCCAGCACACGCAGGAGCGTTATCAGACGGCCTTCTATTCACCCTTCGCCAGCGATTGGCGCAACTATGAGGCCTGGCGGATCGACGGCGCGGTGTGGACGGCGGAGCGGGCGCACCGGATCTACAAGCAGATCCTCGCCGAATTCGAGCCGCCGGAGATGAATGGCGACGATCAGGAAGAGCTGCGGCGCTTCGTGGCGCGGCGCAAGCAGGAAGGCGGCGCGCCCACCGATTTCTGAGGCCGGATGGCTTCTGGCGCGCGCCGGTCTCTGACGGGAGAAGGGGGGCTGTCTGCCCCCCTTCGACCCCCCGAGGATACTTCTGCACAGTGGATTTATGGGCGGATTTGAAGGGGTCAGGCGCGCAGGCGCCGGCTGGTCTGTTCGAGGGCGTAGATCAGGAGGCCGGAAAGCAGGCCCCAGAAGGCTGCGCCGATGCCGAAGGCCGCCACGCCGGAGCCGGTGACGGCGAGCGTCATGGTGGCGGCGAAGCGGGTTTCCGGCGGGGTATAGGCGCCGGTCAGGGCGCCGGTCAGCGGCCCGAGCAGGGCGAGTGCCACCAGTGCGACCATCAGCGCCGGAGGCAGGGCGGCGAGCAGCGGCAGGATCACCGGGCCGAGGAGGCCGAGGCAGACCCAGATCCCGGCATAGACGAGGCCGACTTTCCAGCGTTGGTCGCGGTCCGGATGGGTGTCGTCGCCAAGGCAGATGGCGGCGGTGATGGCGGCCATGCTGATCGTATGCGCGCCGAAGAGCCCGGCGAGGGCGGAGATCGCTCCGGTCGTCCCCAGGGCGGCGCGCACCGGCGGCTGGTAGCCCGCGGCGCGTAGCGTGGCGAAGCCCGGCAGGTTCTGCGAGGCCATGGTGACGAGGTAGAGCGGCAGGCCGAGGCCGATCAGCACGTCGAGGCGCAGGCTCGGCGCGATGAAGGTCAGGGTCGGCAGGGGGAGCGAGAGAGCGGGCAGGTTCGCCGCGCCGCTGGCGAAGGCGGCGACGAGGCCGGTGGCAAGGGCGGCGATCACCGCAAGCGCGGGGTTCTTCAGCCGCACCAGCAGGAAGACCGCGACCATCGGCAGGATGAGGGCGGGCAGGCTCTGGGCGGCGCCGGCGCCCTTCAGGCAGAAGGGCAGGAGCACGCCGGCGAGCATCCCCGAAGCGATGCCGTCCGGGATCAGCGCCACGGCGCGGCCGAGCGGCTTCAGCGCGCCGGTCAGCGCGATGAGCCCGCCCGCCAGCACGAAGGCCCCGACCGCCTCAGCCATGGAGATGCCGTTCGTCGCGGCAATGAGCGCGGCGCCCGGCGTGGACCAGGCCAGCACCACAGGCACGCGGGTCTGAAAGGAGAGGAAGGCGGAGCCCGCCGCCTTGGCGAGGCAGATGGCGAAGACCCAGCTTGCCGTCTGTCCGGGGCTGGCACCTAGCGCCTTCGCCGCCGACAGGATCAGCGCGATGGTCGAGCCATAGCCGACCAGAGCCGCCACAAGGGCCGAGGAAAACAGGGAAAACCGCATCGCGTCGCCTCTCGGGAAGTCGCGGCACTATCGCGGCGCTTTCGGGGGGATGCAAGCCGGGGAGGGGGAAGGGGCGGCGACCCCGAGGGAGGAGGAGAGGGGTCGCCGCGATCCTTTGGCCCGAGGGAGGAGGAGAGGGCCATCGGAAGAGGGGCGGCGGCCTCAGGGAGGAGGTTGAGACCGCCGCGATCGTCAGGCCCGAGGGAGGAGGAGTGGGCCTTCGGAATTCCTGCGACGACCCCGAGGGAGGAGGAGAGGGGCCGCCGCAAACCTCTGGCCCGAGGGAGGAGGAGAGGGCCAGCGGAAGAAGGTGGCGATGATCCCGGGGAGGAGGAGGGGATCACCGCCGGTCCACCCGGCCCGAGGGAGGAGGAGAGGGCCGGGGAAGCGAAGAAAAAGGCGGCGACGCAAGGGAGGAGGAGTGCGCCGCCGCGCCATGCCGAGAACCCCAGGGAGGAGGAGAGGGGCCCCGTCAGGAATTATTTGCCGTAAGCGGCCTGGGTTGCGATCTCCGGGATCATCGCGCGAGCGATGCCGAGGTCGGCCAGTTCGCGGTCGGTCAGGGCTTTCAGCTCCTGAATGGTCTGGGTGTAGACCCGGCGGCGCTGCATCGCCTGACGGAAGGATGCGGTCAGGGCGGAAAAGCGGTCCGAAAGGACGGATTGCGTGGCGCGGGTCGAATTCACATATGCCATGGTAGCCTCACTCGTTTGTCTCTTTGCGAAGGGTCTTTGGAAGGTCTTTCCAGTTTTCCCGTTCGTGTTAGGGCAAACATGGGGCAATTGCTGCAACTGCACAATACGGCGGGTCTGCAATGCCGCCATGCAGCATCCGCATGGCTGAGTGTTGCAAATAATTCATGTTTAACAGGCGCTTCGCTGAATATTTGAGCAAATGGTCAACGGGGTCTTGCCCTTTGCCGCAAAGCTGACAAGCTTGCCGAAAGCTTGGGCGAAGGGGAAAGACATGGCGGTGCAGCGCGAGGAAGTTCTGGCGGCTTTGCGCTCTGTCGCCCTTCCCGGCGGCGGCGATCCGGTCAGCCGGGATCTGGTGCGGGCGCTGGTGATCGAAGGCGATCAGGTGCGATTCGTGCTGGAAGCCGCGACACCGGAGGAGGCGCGGGCGTTCTCCCTGGTGCCGGCTCTGGCGGAGGCGGCGGTAAAGGCACTGCCCGGTGTCGCCGGCGTTCAGGTGGTGATGACCGCCCACGGCCCGGCCGCAAAACCGCCCGCCCCCTCGCTGAAGATCGGCCAGCACCCGACCCCGCAACAGGGCGGACCGCAGCGCATCTCCGGCATCGACCGGATCATCGCGGTCGCCTCCGGCAAGGGCGGGGTCGGCAAATCGACGGTCTCCTCCAACCTCGCCGTGGCTCTGGCCCGGCAGGGACGGCGGGTCGGCCTGCTCGATGCCGACATCTACGGGCCGAGCCAGCCGCGGATGATGGGCGTCTCGCGCCGCCCGGCCTCGCCCGATGGCAAGACCATCGAACCCCTGCAGGCCCATGGCGTCACCATGATGTCGATCGGCCTGATGCTGAGGGAAGACGAGGCGGTGATCTGGCGCGGCCCGATGATCATGGGGGCGCTGCAACAGCTTCTGGGACAGGTAGCCTGGGGCAGGCTCGACGTGCTGATCATCGACCTGCCGCCGGGGACCGGGGATATCCAGCTCACCCTCTGCCAGCGGACCCATCTGACCGGCGCGATCGTCGTCTCCACCCCGCAGGATGTGGCGCTTCTCGATGCGCGCAAGGCGCTCGACATGTTCGTGAAGCTGAAGACGCCGGTGCTGGGCCTGATCGAGAACATGTCCACCTATATCTGCCCGAACTGCGGGCATGAGGAACATATCTTCGGCCATGGCGGCGTGGCGGCAGAGGCGGCGAAGCTCGATCTGCCCTTCCTCGGCGAACTCCCCCTGAGTCTCGATGTCCGCCTCGCCGGCGACAGCGGCACGCCGATTGCCGCGGGCGAGGGGCCGATCGCCGAGGCCTATGCCCGGCTCGCCGCGCGCCTCGTCGCGGGCGGCATGGCCTGACCTTTCCTTCCCGTTCCTGAACGACCTGCGCGGCGGCCTCTGCGGATCGCTCCGCGGGGGATATTTGGAAAGAGAAGAAAGCCCTTTCATACTGGCTCAAATATCCCCGCCGGAGGCTTCTGTCCGGTCCATCGGCGCAACCTCCCCCGGATCACGGAAACGAATCACTCCTTCCGGGATTTCATGGGAAAGGCACCCCTGAATCGGGGTGCCTGGGCCGTGCCCCTCGAAATGTTTGCGCTTCGTTCTTGTCAACTGCGTGCCATAGGTGCCGGAGTTGCAATGATTTTTCGCTCCCTCCGAAAACTTTCGGGATGGCATGGGAACGTTTCTTCCGGTTGTGTGTGCACTAGATATAGAGGTCACAGCGGCGTGAGCGCCTAGTGATTGGCTGATTTTGCAGGCGCTTCCCACAAGATGCTGAGTTGCCCGCCCCCGGAATCCCAGATCTTCCCGATTTCTCTCCAAAGATTTCCATTGCTTCCCATGAAAACCCATGGCATCCCTTGTTCACGGAAGATGAGACGGGCAAAAAGAAAGCAGGGGCGGCTCAAGACCCCGAACAAGGCGAATAAGGCAGCTTCATACAGGCACCCGTTTTCATCGGACGACAGAGATCCGGCGCGCGAGCGAGCAGACATCTCCCCCAGGTGGCGCGCGTAGCTGGACGCCCAGCGATGGGACAGC
>JAPUEK010000060.1 GCA_027492585.1 Paracoccaceae bacterium
TGCGGGGAGGTCCGGAGGGGTGCAAAACCCCTCCGGCGCCCGCAACGGGGCGCAAGTTCCGCCGAATGCCGCGCCCCGGACCTGCCGCCCGGAAAACCTCTGGCCCCCCCGGCCCGCTTCCCGTAAAGCCGGATCAGAGAGGAACGGGGACGAGGCCGATGGCGGATATCATCGCACGCTGCGAACAGAAGGGGCTTCGGATGACCGATCAGCGCCGCGTCGTCGCGCGGGTGATCGGCGCCGCCGAGGATCACCCCGATGTCGAGCAGCTCTACCTGCGCGCCGTGGAGGTCGATCCGAAGATCTCGCTGGCCACCGTCTACAGGACGGTCAAGCTCTTCGAGGAGGCGGGGATTCTCGACAAGCTCGAATTCGGCGATGGCCGGGCGCGCTACGAGGATGCCGAGCGCGATCACCACGACCACCTGATCGACGTGTCCACCGGCACCGTCATCGAATTCGTCGATCCCGAGATCGAGGCGCTTCAGGAAAGGATCGCGGCCCGGCTCGGCTACCGGCTGATCGGCCACCGGCTCGAACTTCTGGCCCTGCCACTGAAGAAGGGCTGAGATGAACGCCGACAATCTGCGCGGCATCCTCCTGATGCTCGGCTCCATGGCGCTCTTCGCCATCGAGGACATGTTCCTGAAATGGGCGGCGGCGAGCCTGCCCATCGGCGAGGTGATCTTCGTCTCGGGCGCCTTCGGGCTGCCGGTCTTTGTCTGGATGGCGCGCCGCAAGGGGCTCCGGGTTCTGGACCGCGCCGCCCTCCACCCCGCCGTCATCGCCCGCAATCTCGGCGAGATGTTCGGCACCTTCTGCTACATCACCGCCATCGCCACCGTGCCGCTCTCCACCGTTTCCGCCGTCCTTCAGGCCATGCCGCTGTCGATGACCATGGCGGCGGCGCTCTTCATGCGGGAAAAGGTCGGCTGGCGGCGGTGGAGCGCGATTGCCGTCGGTTTTGCCGGGGTTCTCCTCGTGATCCGCCCCGGCATGGACGGCTTCCGGCCCGAGGCGCTCTGGGTGCTCCTGACCGTGGTGGGGCTCACGCTCCGCGATCTGGCCTCCCGCGCCATTCCGACCAGCATTTCCACGGCCCAGGTCTCGGCCTGGGGGCTGACCTCGGTGGCCTTGCTCGGCGTGCTGATGATGGCCGCCAGCGGCGAAACCGCCCTGCCCGACTTCCGCCAGAGCGGCGTCCTTCTCGGCGCGCTCGCCTTCGGAACCGCAGGCTACTGGGCGGTGACGGCGGCGACGCGGACGGGGGAGGTCTCTGTCGTCGCCCCCTTCCGCTACGCAAGGCTGGTCTTCGCGCTCATCATCGCCATGCTGGTCTTCGATGAACGCCCCGACGCGCTGATGCTGGCGGGGGCCGCGCTGATCATCGGCTCCGGCCTTTATTCCTTCGCGCGCGAACGGCGGCGGGCGCGGCTCTCACGCCCCTGACAGGCGCCTGCACCGGCAAATTTCCGCAAGGCCGCAGCCCGCTCTTTCGTTTGTCACGAACTGCGGCTAAACGGGCCGGGAGAGCACCCGAAGCCCGAGGGAGACCCCCATGAGCACCATCATCGACATTCACGCGCGCGAGATTCTCGACAGCCGCGGCAATCCGACCGTTGAAGTGGACGTGACGCTGGAAAGCGGCGCCATGGGCCGCGCCGCCGTGCCTTCGGGCGCCTCCACCGGCGCCCATGAGGCCAACGAGCGCCGCGACGGCGACAAGGCCCGCTACAAGGGCAAGGGCGTGCTGGAAGCGGTCGCGGCCGTCAACGGCGAGCTGGCCGAGGAACTCGTCGGCTATGACGCCACCGAACAGGTCGGCATCGACCGCACCATGATCGAGATGGACGGCACGCCGAACAAGTCGCGGCTCGGCGCCAACGCCATCCTCGGCGTGTCGCTCGCCGTGGCCAAGGCGGCGGCGGAATTCACCGCCCAGCCGCTTTACCGCTATGTCGGCGGCACCTCGGCCCGCGTCCTGCCGGTGCCGATGATGAACATCATCAACGGCGGCGAACATGCCGACAACCCGATCGACATCCAGGAATTCATGATCATGCCGGTCGGCGCGGAAAACATCCGCGAAGCGATCCGCATGGGCTCCGAAGTGTTCCACACGCTGAAGAAGGAACTGTCGGCGGCCGGCCACAACACCAATGTCGGCGATGAGGGCGGCTTCGCGCCGAACCTGAGCTCCGCCCGCGACGCGCTTGATTTCATCCTGAAATCCATCGAGAAATCCGGCTACAAACCCGGCGAGGACATCTTCCTCGCGCTCGATTGCGCCGCCACCGAATATTTCAAGGGCGGCCGCTACGAGATGAAGGGCGAAGGCAAATCGCTCAGCATCGAGGAAAACGTGGCCTTCCTCGCCGGTCTCGCCAACGACTACCCGATCATCTCCATCGAGGACGGCTGCTCGGAAGACGACTGGGCGGGCTGGAAGCTCCTGACCGACACGCTCGGCGGCAAGATCCAGCTCGTCGGCGACGATCTTTTCGTGACCAACCCCCGCCGTCTGGCCGAGGGCATCGAAAAGGGCTGCGCCAACTCCATGCTGGTGAAGGTCAACCAGATCGGCACCCTGACCGAGACCTTGCAGGCCGTCGACATGGCCCACCGCGCGCGCTACACGAACGTGATGAGCCACCGCTCCGGCGAGACCGAGGACAGCACCATCGCCGACCTCGCCGTCGCCACCAACTGCGGCCAGATCAAGACCGGCTCGCTGTCGCGCTCCGACCGGCTGGCGAAATACAACCAGCTGATCCGCATCGAGGAAATGCTGGGCGAGACGGCAGAATATGCCGGACGCTCCATCCTGCGGCGCTGAGGCCCGACAGGTCGGGATGACAGGGGGCGCGGGTGATCCGCGCCCCTTTCTGCATTGCCCCGCCGCGGACAGCCCGGACGCTCCGCGGGGGATATTTGAGAAGAGAAGAAAGCCCTTTCATACTGGCTCAAATATCCCCGCCGGAGGCTCCTGCGGCTTCCGCCTTTGTAACCATCACAAGATTGCGGTTTTCGCCGCAGGCGCGGCGGGCTAGGGAGGATCATGTCCGAAGCTCCGAAAAACGAAGACACGCTGGCGGGTTTTGCCTATGCGCTGACCGCCTATCTCCTCTGGGGCTTTCTGCCGATCTACATGAAGGCGCTCGGGCATATTTCCCCGGTGGAGGTGATCGCCCATCGGGTGCTCTGGTCGGTCCCGATCGCCGGGGGCGTGCTGCTGTTGCAGGGGCGCACCGCCGACCTGCGCGCCGCCCTGCGCTCGCCGCGGATGCTCCGCATGGCGGCGATGACGGCGGCGCTGATTTCGGTGAACTGGGGGATCTATGTCTGGGCCATCGGGGCGGGTCATGCGCTCGATGCGGCGCTCGGCTATTACATCAATCCGCTGTTCAGCGTGCTTCTGGGGGCGGTTCTTCTGGGCGAGCGGCTCGACCGGCTACAGATGGCGGCCATAGGGCTGGCGGGCATCGCGGTGCTGGTGCTGACCGTGGAAAGCGGGCGGCTGCCGCTGGCCTCGCTCGGGCTGATGGTCACCTGGGGATTTTACGCCTATCTGAAGAAATCGCTGCCCATCGGTCCCAATCAGGGCTTTGCGCTCGAGGTGCTGCTGCTGCTGCCGCCGGCGCTCGGCTATATCCTGTGGCTCATGACCACCGGCGGGGGCCATTTCTTCGCCGGCAGCACCAGCGACACGCTCCTGCTGCTCGGCTGCGGGGCGGTGACGGCGGTGCCGCTGATGATCTATGCCAACGGCGCGAAGCTTCTGCGGCTTTCGACCATCGGCATCATGCAATACATCGCGCCGACGATGATCTTCCTGACCGCGGTTTTCCTCTTCGGCGAGCCGTTCGGGCGGGCGCGGATGATCGCCTTTCCGATGATCTGGCTGGCGCTGGCGATCTACACCTTCGCGCTCATCCGCAAGGCCCGCGCCGCACGCGCCGATCAGGCGGCAGCTCAGCCGAGCGCGTAGCCCGCGCCGCGCACCGTCCGCAGCGGATCGTCGCCGCCATGCTGCATCAGCGCTTTCCGCAGCCGCCCGATATGCACATCGACGGTCCGGGTATCGACATAGATGTCGCGCCCCCAGACCCGGTCCAGCAACTGCTCGCGCGAGAAGACCCGGCCGGGCTTTTCGAGGAAGGTCGAGAGCAGCCGGAACTCGGTCGGGCCGAGCTTCAGCACCTTTTCGCCGCGCAGGACCCGGTGGGTCTCGCTGTCGAGCCTGATGTCACCGAATTCCAGCACCAGCCCCGCCGTTGCCGGCCGCACGCGGCGCAGGTGGGCGCGCAGGCGGGCCATCAGCTCGACCAGCGAATAGGGCTTGATGACGTAATCATCCGCGCCGATCTCAAGCCCGCGCACCTTGTCCACCTCCTCCGACCGGGCCGAGAGCATGATCACCGGGATGCCGCGCGTCTCGGGCCGCAGCTTCAGCCGGCGGCAGACCTCCAGCCCCGAGACATGCGGCATCATCCAGTCGAGCAGGATCAGATCGGGGGCCGCCTCCTCGACGGCCACCATCGCTTCCTCGCCATTGGCGGCCGTCACCACCTCGAAGCCTTCGGCAGAGAGGTTATAGGCCAGAACCTCGCGTTGCGCGGGCTCATCCTCCACCAGCAGGACCGTCGGGCGTTGGGCAGCCATCAGTCATCCCCGCCGCTGAGCGTCGTCGCCTTCGGGCGCGCCTCTTCGGGCAGCGATCCGGTGGTCAGGTAGATCACCTGCTCGGCGATGGTGGTGGCATGGTCGCCCACACGCTCGATGTTCTTGGCGATGAAATGCAGGTGCATACAGGCGGTGATGTTGCGCGGATCTTCCATCATATGGGTGAGGAAGACGCGGAAGATCGAGTTGTAGAGCTGGTCCACTTCCTGATCGCGCTGCCGCACATCGGCGGCCAGCCCCGCATCGCGGGCGATGAAGGCGTCGAGCGCATCCTTCAGGAGCAGGCCGACCAGCCGCGCCATGCGGCGGATGGAGAAAGCGGCCCCCTCGATCGGGGTCATCGTGTTCAGCACGAGCGCGCGCTTGGCGAGGTTCTTGGCATAATCGCCGCAGCGTTCGAGGCTGGAGGCGATCTTCATCACCGTCAGCACCGTCCGAAGGTCGGTGGCAATGGGCGAGCGCAGCGCGATGAGGCGCGCACATTCCGAATTCACCTGCTCTTCGAGCGCGTCGATGGCCTTGTCCCCGGCGCGCACCCGTTCGGCGAGCGCCATGTCCTGGGTTTCGAGCGCTTCGGCGGCATCGGATAGCGCGGCTTCCACCAGCCCGCCCATCCGCATGATCATGGCCTGAACGGCTTCGAGATCGCGGTCGAAGGCGCGGACGATATGGGGATCTTTGATCATTCTGGCTCTCCCTCAGCCGATCCGGCCGGAAATGTAGGATTCAGTGCGCGGGTCGGTCGGATTGGTGAAAATCTGCGCCGTATCGCCGAATTCCACCAGATGGCCGAGGTGGAAAAATGCGGTCCGCTGGCTGACGCGGGCAGCCTGCTGCATGGAATGGGTGACGATCACCACCGAGAACTGGCTGCGGAGCTCGTCGATCAGCTCTTCCACCTGTGCGGTGGCGATCGGGTCGAGCGCCGAGCAGGGCTCGTCCATCAGCAGCACTTCCGGCGAGGTCGCAATCGCCCGCGCGATGCAGAGCCGCTGCTGCTGGCCGCCGGACAGGCCGGTGCCGGGGGCGTGGAGCCGGTCCTTGACCTCGTTCCAGAGCGCGGCCTTGCGGAGGCAGCGTTCCACGATCTCGTCCAGTTCCGCCTTGTTGCGGGTCAGGCCGTGGATCTTCGGGCCATAGGCCACGTTGTCGTAGATCGACTTCGGGAAGGGGTTCGGCTTCTGGAACACCATGCCGATCTTGGCGCGCAACTGCACCGGATCGACGCGGGGATCGTAGATATCCTCGCCTTCGAGGGTGATCTTGCCCTCCACCCGGCAGCCGGCGATGGTGTCGTTCATCCGGTTCAGGCAGCGCAGGAAGGTGGACTTGCCGCAGCCCGACGGACCGATGAAGGCGGTCACGGTCTTGTCGAGGATGTCCACATCGACATCCTTGATGGCATGGTTCGTGCCGTAATACACCTGCGCCTTGCGGGCTTCGATCTTGATCTCTCGCGTGTCCACGCGGCTCTCCATTCGCATATCGTTCATTTTGTTCAAGCCCTTACCAGCGGCGTTCAAACTTGCGGCGCAGGTAGATCGCCACGGCGTTCATCACGATCAGGAACAGCAGGAGCACGATGATCGCCCCCGAGGCCCGTTCCACGAAGCCCGGATCGCCGCGCTGGGTCCAGTTGTAGATCTGCACCGGCAGGGCGGCGGCGGGGTCGAAGAGCCCCTCCGGCGGCAGGCCGGGGAAGTCGCGCACGAAGGCCACCATGCCGATCAGCAGCAGGGGGGCGCTTTCGCCGAGCGCCTGGGCCAGACCGATGATCGTGCCGGTCAGGATGCCGGGCATCGCCAGCGGCAGGACGTGGTGGGTGATGGTCTGCAACCGCGAGGCGCCGATGCCGAGCGCGGCATCGCGGATCGAGGGCGGCACCGCCTTCAGTGCCGCGCGGGTCGGAATGATGATCCGCGGCAGGGTCATCAGGGTCAGCACGAGGCCGCCGACGATGGGCGCCGATTGCGGCAGCCCGGCGAAGTTGATGAAGATCGACAGGCCAAGGATCCCGTAGACGATGGAGGGAACCGCGGCGAGGTTGGCGATATTCACCTCGATGAGGTCGGTCCAGCGGTTCTTTGGCGCGAATTCCTCCAGATAGACGGAGGCGGCGACGCCGATGGGCAGGGCCAGGACCAGCACCACGATCATCATGTAGAGGGACCCCATGATGGCGATGCCGAGACCCGCCGCTTCCGGCCGTTTGTCGGAAGCGTCCGGCATGGTCAGGAAGCCGAAGTTGAAGCTGGTCGCCAGAACCCCGGCCTCTTTCAGCCTGTCGGCAAGAACGAGCTGCTCCGGCGTCACGTTCTTGTCCTTGGCGGCGGATTCCATCGTCACGCGGCCCTTGTAATAGCCGTCGATCCGACCCGCTGCGAGAACGGAAACCGGAAGGGTCTGACCGACCAGTTCCGGATCGGCGAGAACCTTGTTCCGCAGCGTCGCCCCGGCCTCTTCGGACAGGAGCTTGGCGATGTCCTTGTCCTTCATGCCGCCGGTGTCGATGCCCTTGGCCGCAATCTCCGCCATCAGCGATTGCTGGAGCAGCTTCGCATAGCCGAGCGTCGTGACCGAAGCGATGGCCGCCGGATCGCCCTTGCCCGACTTGTCGAGCGTGGCCTGATCAAGCGTGACCGGGAAGGTCAGGAAGGTCTGGCGGAAGGCAGGCGTGCCGTTCCCGAAGATGGAGACCAGCAGCCAGACGAGGGCGGCAAGCGCCAGCAGGATCGCCGTCAGCCCATAGGCGCGAAAGCGTTTCTCGGCGGCATTGCGGGCGCGGACCTGCGGGGTCTGTGTCAGAAGCGAGTTGCGGGTCATTCGTATTGCTCCCGGTATTTCCGCACGATCACCAGAGCGATGATGTTGAGCGCAAGGGTGAGGGTGAACAGCGTCAGGCCAAGGGCGAAGGCCACGAGGGTTTCGGGGCTGGCGAATTCGGTGTCGCCTGTGAGCTGGCTCACGATCTTCACCGTCACCGTCGTCATCGCCTCGAACGGGTTGAGCGAAAGCTTCGCCGCCGCCCCTGCCCCCATGACCACGATCATCGTCTCGCCGATGGCCCGCGAGGCCGCCAGCAGGACCGCGCCGACCACCCCCGGAAGGGCGGCGGGCAGCACCACCTGACGGATGGTCTCCGAGGGCGTGGCGCCGAGGCCGAGCGAGCCGTCGCGCAGCGATTGCGGCACGGCATTGATGATGTCGTCCGACAGCGAGGAGACGAAGGGAATGACCATGATCCCCATGACCAGCCCCGCCGTCATCACCGAGGAGGAGGAATTGCCGAGACCGAGCGGCGCCGCGAAATAGTCACGCAGGAGCGGACCCACGGTGATCAGCGCGAAAAGCCCGTAAACGATGGTCGGGATACCGGCGAGGATCTCGATGGCCGGCTTCACCCAGGACCGGGTGCGCTTGCTGGCATATTCCGCCAGATAGATCGCCGACATGAGCCCGATCGGAACCGCCACGACCAGAGCGATCGCCGAGACATAGAGCGTCCCCCAGACCAGCGGCCAGATGCCGAGCGAGGAGCCGCCGCCGAATTTCGGGTTCCAGACGGTGGAGAAGAAGAAATCCTTCGCCGGATAGAGCCGGAAGAAATGCACCGTCTCGAAGAGCAGCGACAGCACGATCCCGGCGGTGGTCAGCACCGCGATGAGAGAGCAGCCGATCAGCAGCCAGAGCGAGAACCGCTCCGTCGCGTTGCGGGCGCGGTACTCCGGCTTGATGCGGCTGATGGCGAAGCCGAGGCCGAGGGCCGCGATGAGCAGCGCGCCCGCCGTCATCATCAGGCGCGAGCTGTCGGTCGCCTCGCGCAGCGCCTCTGCGGCGGCGAGGGTGGAGGGCGCAGGCTCGGTCTCCAGCACGACGCCGGCTTCGTTCAGCGCGGTCTTGAGCCGGGTGTTATCGACGAGCAGCGGACCGAGATCGACGCCCCGGTTTTCCAGAAGCGTCAGCCCCCCCGCCACGCGCCGCACATCGGCCATGACAAGGGCGGCGGTCTTGCCGGCGGGAATCTCTTCGGGCGCGATCAGCGACAGGGCCTTCGTCTCGACGAAGAGCGGCTGCGCCAGCAGCCAGAGACCCACCAGAAGAAAGGCGGGAACGGCGGTCAGAAGCGCGGTGATGCGGCCATAGAAAGGCGGCAGGGAATGGAGTTTGCGGATATCCCCGCCGACCTGCGCGACTGCCCGCTGGCGGCCGATCAGATAGCCCGCAAGGGCAAGGGCAAGGAGGATCAGGGAAAGAAGGCCAAGGCTCATCGGGGTCCTGCCGGGCTTGAGGAAGGGGCGCGGATGACCCGCGCCCCCCTTTTCAACTTGGTCGGGATTATTGCAGCGGACCCATCGGGGTCTCGGCGGCCACCGCGTCGCGGGTCGCCTGCAGTTCCGGGTCCGGCACCAGGCCGTAATCGGCGAGGGCGCCTTCCGGGCCGGCCATGTCGTCGGACAGGAAGAACTCGACATATTCCTTCAGGCCGGGGATCACGCCGATATGCGCCTTCTTGACGTAGAAGTAGAGCGGACGCGACACCGGATATTCGCCTTTGGAGATGGTCTCGACCGAGGGGACGATCCCGTCGATGGTTGCGACCTTCAGCTTGTCGGTGTTGTTTTCGTAGAAGGACAGACCGAAGACGCCCACGGCGGTCTTGTTGGCGTCGATGCGCGAGAGGGTCTCGGTGTAGTCGCCGTCGATGTCGACCGACGCGCCGTCGGCGCGCAGGGTGTGGCATTTGGTGACGGCATCGGCCTTCTTGGCATCGTCATCGGCGCCGGTGGAGGCGGCGAGGAAGAGGTCGTAGGCGCCGGCGGCCTTGCAGCCTTCTTCCAGAACCTTGGTGTCGAACACTTCGCGCGTGCCGTGCTTGGTGCCGGGGATGAAGGCCAGGATGTCCTGCGCCGGCAGGGCAGCGTTCACGTCGGCCCAGGTCTTGGCGGTGTTGGCGACGAGCGCGCCGTCCTTCACGGTCTCGGCGGTCAGCGCACCCCAGACATCGGCGGGGGTCAGGGCGAAGTCCGGGCCGTTGATGTCGGAGGCGAAGACGATGCCGTCATAGCCGAAACGCACTTCCATGATCTCGGTCACGCCGTTGGCGGCGCAGAGGTCGATGTCGGATTGCTTGATGCGGCTGGAGGAGTTGGCGATGTCGATGGTGCCTTCGCCCACGCCTTCGCAGAGCTTCTTGCGCCCCGCACCCGAACCGCCGCCTTCGACAACCGGGGTCTTGAAGTCGGTGTTTTCGCCGAAGGCTTCGGCCACGATGGTCGCATAGGGCAGAACCGTCGAGGAGCCTGCGATCTGAAGCTGGTCGCGGGCCGAGGCCACGACGGTCGAAGCGGCCAGAACGGCCAGGGCCGAGGTCGAAAGTTTCATCAGGGACATAACGTCTCTCCAGTCATCTCAATCCGAGGGCGGCCCGGATGGCCCCCCTTCACCGCCCCGTCTAGGCAGGCTCGCCTACGCTTTTGCGACAATTGCGTAACAGGAGTGTGACAGATGGCGGAGAGGAAGGGCGGAGGGGCGGGGTGCGACGGACAGATCGCCCTTCCCGCGCATAGGCTCCGCCGGAGGCGCGATCTGCCCATCACATCCCCGAAAACGCTATAAAATCCGCAGGATGGGCAATCTGCCCATCCGCTCCGACCCCGTCACCCCACCGGCAACAGCACAGAAAACCGGCTGCCCTTGCCCTTTTCGCTTTCGATCAGGAACCGGCCCCGGTGGCGGTTGACGATATGCTTGACGATGGCGAGGCCCAGCCCCGTCCCGCCCTTCTCGCGGGAGCGGTGGCCATCGACACGGTAGAATCGCTCGGTCAGGCGCGGCAGATGCACCTCGTCGATGCCCTCGCCGTGGTCGGTGACCGACAGACGCAGCATGGGGCCGCGCGGCCCCTGCTCGCGCCCGAGCCGCACCTCGACGCTGGCCCCGGCAGGGCTGCCGTATTTCACCGCATTCTCGATGAGGTTGTTGAGCACCTGGGTCATCTGGTCGCGGTCGGCGGGCAGCAGCACCTCGGTTTCCGCGCCTTCGAGACGAATCGTCACCCCCGCCGCCTCCGCCACCGGCCGCAGCGTCGCCACGGCGGAACGCGCCACGGCGGCCAGATCGACCTCCTCCTCCGGGCGGACCCGCAGCTCCGCCTCGACCCGGCTCAGGTGCAGAAGGTCGCGCACGAGCCGGTTCATCCGCTCCGCCTCCGCCGCCATGATCGCAAGAAACCGCTCCCGCGCCGGGGCATCGTTGCGCGCAGCCCCCCGAAGCGTGTCGATGAAGCCCAGAAGCGAAGTCAGCGGCGTCCGCAGTTCATGGCTGACATTGGCGACGAAATCGCGGCGCATCTGGTCGATGCGCGTCACGGCGGAGAGATCCTCGAAGGCCAGCAGGACGCCTTCGGCCAGCGGCGTGACGGTGACCTCATGCACGCGGTCCTGCGTGGCATCGGGCATCACCAGCCGCAGGCGGCCGGCCTGACCCTCCCCCGGCCGGCTTCCCATTGCCGCCGCTATCGCCGCAAGCAGCTCCGGCTGGCGGAAGGTCAGCCCGTGGTGGCGCCCGGTCATCCCGGTCACCGCCCCGCTGGCCGGGCGGCCGAAGAGCGCCTCCGCCAGCGGATTGGCCGCCAGAATCCGGTCATCCCGTCCGATCAGCGCCACAGCGATCGGCAAGCCCGCGAGAATCGCCTGCACCGGCAGAAGAACCTCGTCTCCCCCCTCACCCGCCTCCGGCCCGATTGGTGCCATCGCCCTGCCCTTTCCCTGCCGCCGGATGCCCCGCCCGGAGACCCCGCCCGGACACCCTATTTGGCGCCTCCTAGCGTGCAACCGGGAAAAAATCCAGTTCCTGCTTGCTGCTTAGCCGGATTGGAACTATCTAAAGGAATAATATTCCATGATCCGGCAACCCAAGATTGTTCCCGCCGGTCTGCACCGCCAGGAGGAGCTGCGGGGTGAGCGCACGGTTTCCCTTGGTCCCGCCGCATGGCGAACGTCCGGCCGAACGGCTGCTGGCGATCACTCTGACCGGGGTGGCGCTCTCCGGTCTTATGGAACTGGTTTCCACGCCGCTCTCCGGCCTGACGGCGGCGCTTCTGACGGAAATGCGGCCCGACCGCATCGTGACGCCGCTCTTTTCCGGCGGGGTCGATGCGACGCTGGTGGTGGAGCGGCTGGAGGCGCTGAACTATCGCGGCGCCATCACCGTGATCGGCCCGCCGCTGCCGCGCCCCGCCCTTGTTCAGGCGGAGCTGCGCGCGCTCGGTCCGGGGCTGCGGCTGACCCTGATCAGCCGCGAGGATCTGCCATCTCAGCTTGGCGGCAAGTCGCGCTGATAGATCCAGTCATGGGCCGGATCGTTCTGGAAGCGCCAGTTGCGGCGCGGCCCTGCCATGACGTTGAGGTAATACATCTCATAGCCATAGGGCGCGCCGCAGGGGTGATGGCCCTTCGGCACCAGCGTCACATCATGGTTCTGCACGGCCATGGTCTGATCGAGGCTGCCATCCTCGGTATAGACCCGCTGGATGCCGAAGCCCTGCGCGGGGTTGAGCCGCATGTAATAGGTCTCCTCCAGATAGGTCATCCGGGGGAAATCATCCTCGTCATGGCGGTGGCTCGGATAGGAGGACCAGTTGCCGGAGGGGGTGAAAACCTCCGTCACCAACAGGCTGTCGGCCACGTCAAGCGCCTCCATGGCGATGTTGT
>JAPUEK010000061.1 GCA_027492585.1 Paracoccaceae bacterium
CGCCCGACGAAGGGCGCGCGCGATGCCGATTGACCTTATCCCCGGCCCCGCCACGGGATCAGCGCCCGCTCCGCCATCCGCATCAGGATGTCGATGCCGTAGCCGATGATGCCGATCAGGATGATCCCCATGACCACGATGTCGGTAAGCTGGAACTTGGAGGCGACAAGGATCATCATGCCCGCCCCCTTCTCCGCCGCGACGAGTTCCGCCGCCACCACCGTCCCCCAGCAGACCCCAAGCGCCACCCGCAGCCCGGTGAAGATGTCGGGCAGGGAATTCGGCACGATCACATGCCGCAATACCTGCCACCGCGAGGCGCCGAGGCTGTAGGCAGCGTGGATCTTCGACAACCGCACGCCCGAGACCCCGTTGCGCGCCGCGATCACCATGATCCAGAGCGCCGCAAGGAACAGCAGCACGATCTTGCCCGTCTCCCAGATGCCGAACCAGATGATGATCAGCGGGATCAGCGCCAGCGGCGGCACCGGGCGCATGAATTCGACGATCGGATCGAACCAGCCGCGGAACCAGCCCGACAGCCCCATGGCATAGCCGAGCGGGATGCCGGCCAAGGCCCCCAGCACCAGCCCCGTCAGCACCCGCCAGAGCGAGAAGCCGAGATGCTCCCAAAGCGAATGGTTCTGGTAGCCGCTGGTGGCGATTTCGCCCAGCCGGGCGGCGACAGCCTCGGGCGGGGGCAGCCAGATCGGCTCCATCTGCCAGCCGGTGTCGGGGGTGAAGGACAGCGAGCCTTTCGGCGTCAGCACCACGGCACCGCCTGCCACAGGCACCGGCTCCCCGACGGAGACCGGATGGCCGTCGATGGCCACGACCCGCGCGCCCTCGGCATCGTTCTCCACAGGCTTGATCAGCGCGCTGCGCCAGGCCGGGGTCAGGGCGGCATCATCCTGGGCCAGCCCTGGTCCGGTCTCCGCCAGCGGCGCATCCGGAACGCCACCGGGCGGATGGACGCGCACCGTCACCCGCGCCTCCCCCCTCCGGCCATCCGGCGTTTCTGCCGTATAGCCGAACCCCGCATCGCCCAGAAACGGGCCGGGAACGTGGAACGGCACCAACCGGGAATTGGTGAAGGCCCCCCAGATCAGAAAGATCGTCAGCACCGACAGGACCGAGGCCAGCCGGCTCGGCCGGATGGCAGCGGCATCGCCGAAGGTGGCCTGCGGGCGCCGCCGCGACCAGAGCCGGGCGATCCCCCAGGCGAGGGCGAAGAGCGCCACATAGGCGGCCAGAACGGTCATGCGGACACCCCCGACCGGCCCATGATCTCTTCTTCCATGCCCCAGATCAGCGACAGGATCTCATCCCGCGCCGCGATGAAATCGGGGCGCTTCTTGATCTCGCGCAGGTCGGCGCCCACGGCGGCTTCGGCAAAGGGCAGGCGGTATTCGCGGAAGATCCGCCCCGGTCGCGGCGCCATCACGATCAGCCGCGCGCCCAGAAGCAGCGCCTCCTCGACGGAATGGGTGATCAGGATCACCGTCCGCCCCGTCTCCTTCCAGAGCCGGAGCACGAGGCCCTGCATCTTCTCCCGCGTCAGCGCGTCAAGGGCGCCCAGGGGTTCGTCCATCAGGATCAGCTCCGGCTCATTGGCAAGGCAACGCGCCAGAGCCACCCGCTGCTGCATCCCGCCCGACAGCTCATAGACGGGCTTCTCTGCGAAGCCGGCAAGCCCGGTCAAACCCAGAAGCCGGTCGGTGAGCGTCTCCCGTTCCGCCCGGCCCATGCCCTTCATGCGCGGCCCGAAATCGACGTTGCGACGCACCGTCATCCATTCGAACAGGGCGCCCTGCTGAAAGACCATGCCGCGGTCGGGACCCGGCCCGCGCACCGGCTGACCGGCGAGCCGCACCTCCCCCGCCGTCGGATTGAGGAACCCGGCCAGAATGTTCAGAAGCGTGGTCTTCCCGCAGCCCGAAGGCCCGAGGATCGACACCAGCTCCCCCTTGGCGATGTCGAGCGACACCTCGTTCAGCGCCAGCACGGGCGCCTGCCCACGCGGTGCGGCGAATTCCATCGAAAGCCTGTCGATGCTGAGGCCGGTCATGCCCGTCGTCCTTTCAAAAACCGGAGGCGGCGCAGGCCGCTGCCCGCGCCGCCGGATCGTGTATCGTGCCGCTTAAAGCTTGGAGGCCGCTTCCAGATAGGAGGCATCGACGGCCGCGTCATAGCTGTCGAGCGCCGCAGGGATATTCCCGGTCGAGACGAAGAAATCCGCCACATCTTTCAGGAAGGCCTGAAGCCCGCCGCCTAGCCATTTGTCGGACAGACGATCCTCGATGGTCAGGATCTGGAAACCGTCGAGCTGCGCCTTGGTCCCGGCTTCGTCCAGCCCGGAATCCTTGGCCAGAACCGGAACGAAAGCAGCCGGATCGGCAGCATAGGCAATGTTCTGGTCATTGAAGACCTTGAGGAATTTCGTCACCAGCTCCGGGTTTTCGGCCGCGAAGGCGCCGGGGGTGGAAATCACGTCGAAGACACGGATGCCGGCGGCTTCCTTCTCCGGCCCGGTCAGCAGGACGTTGCCGTATTCCTTGGCGCGGGCGAGCGAGCCGCCCCAGCCGCAGAACACGTCGATATTGCCCTGCGCGATGGCCGCCGCCGCATCCGGCGGGGTCAGGTCCACGACCTGAAGCTTCGCCACGTCGATCTTGAAATATTCAAGCTGCTTCAGGAACCCGTAATGCGCCGCCGTGCCGAGCGGTACGCCGACCTTCTTGCCCTCCAGCTCCTGCACGTTGTCCTTCGTGATCTCCAGATCCTTGCGGACGACGCAGTTGTCGTTTTCGGAGTAGCTCACCGCGATGTCGATGGCCTTCAGATCCTGCCCCGCCGAAGTGGCGGTGACGAAGGGCGGCACGCCCTGGCTGATCAGGAACTGCACATCGCCCGCCGCCGCAGCCGCCGACATGGCGACCCCGGTGTCGAAGCTGCGCCAGTTGACCTTGACGCCCAGCTCCTTGTCGAAGGTTCCTTCGACCTTGGCCTTCTCGAAGGGCAGCGGCCATTCGAGGAAATAGGCGACGGTGATTTCCTTGGGTGCGGCATGGGCGGCGGTGGCGGCAAGAACCGCGACGGCTGCGAGCCCCGCGAGGCGTTTCATGGTCATCTTCCTTGTCCCGGATCGGTTCCGTTTTACACGACTCGATTTGTCGTTGTTCAGGAAGATGCCGCCGGTCCGCGTCAGGCGCCATTCCAAAGAAAGCGGCTGCCGCGAAAGAGGAAGGCACGTTCTGCCCGGCGCGGGAGAAGAATTTTCTCCGCCGATCAGACGACCGTCAACCCGACCGCCCCGATGCCGGTAATTTCCGCCCGCAGGTTGGACGCAGACCCGATGGGCAGGGGGCCGATCCGCGCCCCGGTGATCACGACCTGCCCCGCCCGCAGCCCGCCGAAACGATCCGCATGACCGGCAAGCCAGTGGATCGCCTCCACGATCTGCGATGCCGATGCGCTGCCGGTCTTGCGCGCCAGTTCCGCACCATCGACGGACAGCACAGCCTCCACCCCGGCCAGATCCCGATCCTGCCAGCCCTCCACCCCTTGCTCCGCGATCACGAAGGCACGGCAGCTTTGGGCATCGGCGAGAGTGGACAGCGGCGCGGCTTTCTTGCGGTCGAGAAAGCGCGATTCCACGATCTCGAAGGCGGCATGGGCGCTGCCGAGCGCCGCCAGCACCTCCTCCCGCGCCCGCGCGCCGCCCGGCAGCAGATCGCGGGCGATGCGGATGGCGATTTCGACCTCCACCTCCGGCAGCCGGTTGCCCCTTTGCAGGATGCCCCCGTCGGCAAGCAGCCGGCCCGAGGACAGCGCCGCGCAGCTATAGGCGCCGGGCGCGGACGTTGCCCCGACCTTCCAGCCCGCAACTCCGTCCGCACCGATGGTCAGGTGCTGGATCGCATAGGCCTCCGCCACGCTCTGCGGCGCGATCTCCACCGGCAGATCGGCGGGAGGCGGCCCTTCGGCAGCGGAGCGAAGGAAGCGGGCGGCGGCGGCAAGCCGGGGATCGGTCGCCATGGCTCAGCCCTCCGCCAAGGCCAGCCGGGCCTTGCGCCGCGCGGCCTGCACCTCCGGGTCGGGGTCCAGCCCCGCCGCGAGCAGCGCCTGCGTATAGGGTTCCCGCGGGGTCTCGAACACCTCGCGCACAGTTCCCAACTCCACCACCCGGCCCTTCTGCATCACCATCACATGATCGGCGAAATCACGCACCACCGGCAGGTCATGGGCGATGAAGACAAAGGCGATGCCGAGCCGCTTCCGCAATCCGTCCAGAAGCTCGATCACCTGCGCCTGCACCGAGACATCGAGCGCCGAAACCGCCTCGTCGCAGATGATCAACTGCGGCTCAAGCGCCAGAGCGCGGGCGATGGCGATGCGCTGCCGCTGCCCGCCGGAGAACTGGTGCGGATAGCGCCCCGCCATTTCCGGCTTCAGCCCGACCTGGCCGAGCAGCTCCGCCACCCGCGCCTTCCATTTGTCGCGCGGCAGGATGCCGGGGTGGATCACCCAGGCCTCGGTGATCAGCTGCCAGACCGTCATGCGGGGATTGAGGCTCTGCGTCGGGTCCTGGAACACCATCTGAAGATCGCGGCGCAGGGCATAAAGCTCTGCCGGGGCCATGGCGAACAGATCGCGGCCTTTCCAGAAGGCCTGCCCGCCGCTCGGCTCTTCGAGCCGCAACAGCATCTTGGCCACCGTCGATTTGCCCGAGCCGCTTTCGCCGACGATGGCAAGCGTCTCCCCCGCCATCAGATCGAAGGAAACCTCGTGGACGGCGGTGAATTCACCATAGACCTTGCGCGCGCCGCGCACCGACAGAACCGGCTCCGCGCGGGCAAGCGGGGCGTGCATCGCCCCCTTGCCGGGGGCCGCACCGATCAGCTTCTTCGTATAGGGATGGGCGGGATTGCGGTAGACTTCGCCGGTCTCGCCGGTTTCCACGACCTCGCCTGCGTTCATCACCACCACGCGGTCGGCGATCTCCGCCACCACGCCGAGGTCATGGGTGATGATCAGCACGCCCATGCCGGTCTCGTGCTGCAATTCCTCCAGCAGCGCCAGAACCTCCGCCTGCACGGTCACGTCGAGCGCGGTGGTCGGCTCATCCGCGATCAGCAGGTCGGGTTTCAGCGCAAGCGCCATGGCGATCATCAGCCGCTGGCGCTGCCCGCCGGAAAATTCATGCGGATATTTCTTCAGACTGGCCTCGGGGGCGGGGATGCCCACCCGAGCCACCAGCCGCAGGGCCTCGCTGCGCGCCGCGGCACGGGTCGCGCCATGGGCGGTCAGCGCCTCTTCGATCTGCCAGCCGACGGTGTAGACCGGGTTGAGATGGCTGAGCGGGTCCTGAAAGATCATGGCGATCCGCCGCCCGTTCACATCGCGGCGCGCGGCAGGGTCCATCGTCAGCAGATCCTTGCCGTCGAAAAGGATCTCTCCCGAGGTGATCTTTCCCGGCGGCATGTCGATCAGGTTCATGATCGCCGAGGCGGAGACCGATTTGCCCGAGCCGCTTTCGCCGAGGATCGCCAGCGTCTCCCCCCGGTCGAGGTGATAGCTGACATTCTTCACCGCCTTCACCGTGCCGGTGGCGGTGTGAAACTCCACCGACAGGTTGCGGACCTCCAGAAGATGGGCGCTCATGCTTTGGTCCCTTTCTTCGTCTGGCGCATTTCCAGCCGCCAGCGTTGCACCGGGTCAAGCGCGATCCGCATCCAGCCCGACAAGAGGTTCAGCGACAGCGTGGTGAGAATGATCGCCAGCCCCGGCCAGAAGGACAGCCACCAGGCATTGGTCAGATATTGCTTGCCCTGCGCGATCATCAGCCCCCAGGTGATCTCCGGCGGCTGGATGCCGATGCCGAGGAAGGACAGCGAGCTTTCCGCCAGCATGACGAAGGCGAAGTCGAGCGTGGCAATGGTCATCAGCGTCGGCAGCACCACCGGCAGGATGTGGCGGAAGATGATCCGCCGGGGCGAGGCGCCCATGACCTTCGCCGCCTGCACGAACATCCGCTCGCGGACCTCCATCACCTCGGCCCGCGTCGTCCGCAGGTAAACGGGGATGCGGGTGATCGCCAGCACGACGACAAGGTTCAGGATCGAAGGGCCGAGGATGTACAGCACGATCACGGCAAGGAGCAGCGAGGGGAAGGACATGATCACATCCGCCAGCCGGAGGATCACCTGCGCGGTGCGCTTGCCCGCATAGCCCGCGACGAGCCCCAGCACAGTCCCCATGATCGCCGAGAAGAGCACCGCTCCCGCAGCGACCATCATGGTGTTCTGGGTGGCCACGATGATCCGCGCCAGCAGGGGCCGGCCAAGCGCATCGCCGCCCAGCACGAAAAGCCAGCCGCGCGACAGGTCGAACGGCGGGGCGTTGCGCCCGCGCAAGTTCTGCTTCTGCGCCACGGCATCGAGCCAGGCCGGCCCGATCAGCGCCATGACCAGAACGGCCAGCAGGAAGATCACCGCCAGAAGCGCGAATTTGTCCGCCCAGAGCATCCGGGCAAAGCGCACCAGCGGCTTCGGCTCATCGGGAATGGTGTCGGTCACGGCCATGGCTCAATACCGGATGCGCGGATCGAGCAGCGCATAGGCGAGGTCGATCAGCAGGTTCATGAGAAAGATCGCCAGAGCGGTCACGAGGATCGCCGCCAGCACAACATTGAAATCGCGTTGCAGGATGCTGTCGATCATCAGCTTGCCGACGCCGGGAAAGCCGAAGATCGTCTCGATGATCACAGCGCCGTTCAGAAGCGCCGCCGCCTGATCGCCGATGACGGTGATCACCGGCAGCATGGCGTTGCGGAGCGCATGGACGAAGATGATCGGGCGCGATTTCACGCCCTTGGCGCGGGCGGTCTTCACATAGGCCGACGAAAGCGCGGTGATCATGGAACCGCGCACGACCTGCACGATCAGCCCGAAAGGCCGGATGAAGAGGATCGCCACCGGCAGCACCCAATGCCAGACCGTCCCGGTGCCGGAGGTCGGCAACCAGCCGAGCCCCACCGAGAACACCACGATCCCGACGATGGCCACCCAGAAATCCGGGGCCGAAGCGCCGATCAGCGAGACGAGCGAGGACACCCGGTCAAAGAACCCGCCTGCCCGGAAGGCCGCCAGCGAGCCGATGACGATGGCCGCCCCGGTCACAAGGGCCATGGTGATCAGGGCGAGTTGCAGCGTCCAGGCGAAAGCCTCCACCACCACGTCGAGCGCGGGCCGCGCCTTGCGGATCGACTCGCCCATGTCGAGATGCAGGAGATCCCAGATGTAGTTACCGAACTGCACGAGGATCGGGTCGTTCAGCCCATGCACCTCGCGGAACTGCTGGCGCATCTCCTCGGAGGCTTCGACAGGCAGATAAAGGGCCGCCGGATCGCCGGTCAGCCGCGACAGGAAGAACACCGCCACCAGCAGCAGCAAGAGCGAGATCAGGCTGGCAAAGGCGCGTTTGCGGACGAAACTCGACATGGACCGTGCTCCGGGCAGGAAAGGCGGCAGCGGGGGGAGGAACCTTGAGGGAAGGGCGGGGCGGTTTCCCGCCCCACCCCGATCACTTTGCGGCTTCGCTTACTTGAAGGCGATATCCGACAGCGGCAGCATCGAGTTGGTCGCCATGGTGGGCTTCCAGTCAAGCCGCTCGGCGACACGGCTGAAGCCGACCATGTGGAAGAGCAGCACATCGGCAACCACGTCGTCATGCAGATAGGCCTGCAATTCCTTCCACAGATTGGCGCGCTCGTCACCCGTTGCCGCAGAGGCCCTGGCGATCAGATCATCCACTTTCGGATCAGAGATCGCGGATTGACGGCCTTCGGACGCATATTTGAAGAACATCGAGAAGGACGGATCGCCTTTCGAGTTGTCGTGCATCGCCGTCACGAGGGTCGGGCCGCGGCCTTCGGGATAGGGCTTGGAATACTGCTTCTCGAATTCCGCCACCTCGAAGAACTTCAGCTCGACCTTGAAGCCCACATCCTGCAACTGCTGCTGGATGGCTTCCATGATCTCGGTGACGTTCGGGAAGTTGTCGGTGCGCGCGATCAGGGTGATCGGCGTATCGACGGCCACGCCATCGGCCTTGGCCTCTTCCAGCAGCTTCTTCGCGCCTTCGGGATCGAAGGGCCAGACCTTCACATCCGGGTTCCAGCCCAGCGTCGGCGGCGGATAGACGGCCGTGGCCAGCAGCGCCCCTTCGGGAACCAGCGTGCCGAGGAAGGCCTCACGGTCCACCGCCATGTTCAGGGCCTTGCGGACCCGCACATCATCCAGCGGTTTGATCGAGGTGTCGATCCGGCTGTAGACGGTTTCGGAATCGAGGTAGGAGAAATCGGTCGCGGGATTGGTCGCATCGAGCGCCGCGATCGAGGGGGCGATATCGGCCTCCCCGGTCTGCACCATCGCCGCCCGCACCGCCGGATCGCCGCGGAACATGTAGGTGGCAGAGCTCACGGCGGGCTTGTCGCCCCAGTAATCATCCCGCGCGGTCAGGACGATCTGTTGGCCGGGGGTCCATTCGGTCAGCTTGTAGGGGCCGGTGCCGACCGGCTCGCGGATGAACTCGACCGGGGTTTCCTCCGGCACGATGGTCACGAGCGACAGCAGAAGCGGCAGGATCGGCTGAACCGGATCGGCCTTGAAATCAATGGTGTAGTCATCGACGACATTCGCCTCGACGGTCATCCCGCCGAAATAGCGCGGGGTTTCGCAGGTGATCTTCTCGTCCATGGCGCGGTCGAAGGAATGTTTCACATCCTTCGCGTCGAACCCGGTGCCGTCGGAGAATTTCACACCCTGGCGCAGCTTGAACCGCCAGGAGCCATCGGCCTGCTGCTCCCAGCCCTCGGCCAGTTTCGGTTGCAGGCCGGTGCCGCCCTTGATGTCGAGATAGGTCAGCGTCTCGTTCACGTTCTGCAGGATGATCCGGCCGATGTTGGACCGGGTGGCCATGCAGGGCTCCAGCACATCGGCCTCTTCGTTCAGAACGATCTTGACGCCTTTGTCCTGGGCATAGGCGGGAGAGATCGCAGCCGCGGCCGCAATGGTCCCCCACAGAATTGTCTTCTTCAACATTCCAACTTCCTCCCGTTCGTTGACTGTTTTCCGTCTCACTCACCGCCCCGCGCCCGGCGCGAGGCGCGCGAGGCCATCAGGGCAGCCGCGCAGATCAACGCTCCGCCCGCCCAGGTCATGGACCGGGGGCTTTCGTCGAAAAGCGCGTAACCAAGAAGCGCCACCAGAGGCAGGCGCAGAAAATCGACCGGCGCCACGATGGAGGCGTCGGCAAGGCTGAAGGCATGGGTCATCAGCGCCATGCAAAGCGCGCCGAGCACCCCCTGAAGCGCCAGAAGCGCCAGATCATGACCGCTCGGCAGGGTGAAGAACGGCGCTGCCACGAGCGCCGCCATCGGCACGGTCAGCAGCAGGTTCCAAACCACCAGCGTCGAGGTGTCATCGCCCGAGGACATGCTTTTCAGCATGAGCTGGATCGCCGCCTGCACCACGGCGCCCAGCAGCGCGAAACCCATGGCCAGCGTCAGCCCCGCCCCGGTCGGCCCGACGATCAGGAGCGCGCCGGCAAAGCCGACACCGATGGCGGCGATCCTCATCACCCCCATCCGCTCGCCCAGCATGAAAGCCGCGCCGAGCACCACGAAGATCGGCGAGGTAAAGGCAATCGCCGTCACATCGGTCAGCGGCCCGCGCACGAACGCCGCGAAGAAGGCAATCAGCGCCACCAGCTTCAACGCCGCCCGCAGCGCGTGCTGGCGGATCGGGAAGCTGGTCCTGAGCACCGCCGGATGGGCGATCACCAGCGGCAGGATGGCCAGCGCCCCGAAGAAGGCACGGGTGAAAGCGATGGTGAAAGGATGCACGGCGCCATTGAGGGAGCGTACGATGGCCGCATCAACCGCCGACAGGCAGGCCCCGGCCGCGGCAAAGGCGACCGCCAGCACGGCGGACCCTGACGCCGGCCCACCCAAGCCACCCGTATTTGCGATCCTGCGGATCATTCCCCCTCCGATCCGGGACCCCTCCTCCCGGTCCGCAGAACATGCGGATATGGTCCTTATTTGTCAACCGTATTTCAGATGTTATGTATAATTCCAAGATAGACTGATCTTATCATCATGATATACATTGATTTTTTACATACACTAAAAACTTACTTCCATAAAAATACATCATCTAACTTGACAACTTTAAAAATTAGCCGATCTTCTGCCCCGGTGCTTCATGCAGGGAGGGCAGGATGACGCCGGACGAAATCGCCATAGCCATGACCGGCCGCCTTCAGGACGCCACACCGGGGCGCAGCCATGCTTTCCTGCCCTCGCCCAAGGTGCAGAACCACGCGGCTTTCCTGCATTTTCTGCCGAATGGCGCGCTGATCTGCGCATGGTTCGGCGGCACGCTGGAAGGCAAGTCGGATATCTCGATCCATGCCTCGATCCTGCCGCCGGGGGCGGCGGAGTGGGGGCCGGCGCGGCTTCTGAGCTTCGATTCGGCCCGGTCGGAGCAGAACCCGGTGATCTTCACCGCCCCTGATGGCGGGCTCTGGCTCTTCCACACCGCGCAGCCCTCGGGCAATCAGGATGAATGTCGGATCCGGATGGCGCCGCTGCGCCTCGATGCCGCCGATCCGACGATGATCACCGCGGGAGAGGGCCGGCTGATCGACCTGCCGCGCGGCTGCTTCATCCGCGCGCCTCTGGTGGTGCGGGAAGATGGCGCCTGGCTCTTGCCGATCTTCCGCTGCATCCAGCGGCCCGGTCAGAAGTGGAACGGCAGCCATGATACGGCCAATGTCGGCGTCTCGCGCGACAATGGCGCGACATGGGAGCTGGAGGAGGTTCCCGCCTCCATCGGTTCGGTCCATATGAGCCCGGTGGACCTTGGCGGCGGGCGTCTCGCCGCCTTCTACCGCCGCCGTCAGGCCGATTTCGTCCACCGCTCCGACAGCACGGATGGCGGGCGGAGCTGGTCGGCGCCGGCGGCGACGGATGTGCCGAACAACAATTCTTCCGTCGCGGCGATCCGCCTGACCGATGGCCGCATCGCCCTGATCTGCAACCCTGTCAATGCCGCGATGTCGCCAGACCGCCGCGCCTCGCTTTACGACGAGCTGGGCGAGGAGGATGCCCGCCCAGACGCCGATCCGACCGGGGGCTGCACGCCGATCTGGGGGGTGCCACGCGCGCCGGTCGCGGTCTGCCTGTCCGCCGACGGCGGAGCGACCTTTCCGACCCGCCTCGTGATCGAGGAGGGTCCCGGCACCTGCACCTCCAACGACAGCCTCGACGGGCGGAACAAGGAAATGTCCTACCCCTGGCTGCTGGAAGGCCCCGATGGCAGTCTGCATCTTGCCTATACCTACCACCGCCGCGCCATCAAATATGTGCGGCTCGCGCCCGGCTGGGCCGCGCAGACGGAGATCTGAGACATGAGCGACATCATCGGCATCACCATGGGCGACCCGGCCGGTGTCGGGCCGGAAATCAGCGTCAAGGCGCTCGCGGAAATGTCCGCCGAAGACCGCGCCCGCACGCTGATCTACGGCAACCGCGCCACGCTTGAGGCCGCCAAAGCTGCTGTGGGCTGCGCCGTGGACCTGGAGGGCCGCGTCGTCAACATCGACTACGAGGGCGCGCCGCTGCCCTGGGGCAAGCTGTCCCCGGTCGCCGGCGATGCCGCCTTCCGCTTCATCGAGAAGGCGGTGCGCGATGCCGAGGCGAAGAAGATCGGCTGCATCGTCACCGCCCCCATCAACAAGGAGGCGCTGAACGCCGCCGGCCACCACTACGACGGCCATACCGGGATGCTGCGCTCGCTCACCGGGTCGAAGGCGGCCTACATGCTTCTGGCCTCCGACCGGCTGAAGGTGATCCATGTCTCCACCCATGTCTCCCTGCAGGAGGCGATCCGGCGCTCCACCACGGAACGGGTGCTGGCGACGATCCGCGCCGGAAACGCCCATCTGAAGCGCATCGGCATTGCCGCCCCCCGCATCGCGGTGGCGGGCATCAACCCGCATTGCGGCGAAAACGGCCTCTTCGGCACCGAGGATGACGAGCAGATCGCCCCCGCGGTGAAGCTGGCGCAGGCCGAGGGCATCAACGCCCAAGGCCCGATATCCGCCGATACGGTCTTTCACCGCGCCTATAACGGCGCCTTCGATCTGGTGATCGCCCAGTATCACGATCAGGGCCATATCCCGATCAAGCT
>JAPUEK010000062.1 GCA_027492585.1 Paracoccaceae bacterium
GGCCGCGGCAGGGCGCAACGCTCTCCGGCTGGCGATCCCCGCCTTGCAATCCCCCGGCCCGATCATTTCCGATCAAAACAATCGGATTTGACTATCCTGATGCTTTTTGTATGATACCTGTATTCGCCCAGCCATCCGATGCAGGACAGCCCGGCTCCAACGATCAGGAGACCCCCATGTTCCGCTTTGCCTCGCGGTGGCTGGACCGCCCTCTCGCTCCGGAGCTGCCCGCTCCTCTCCCCAGCTCGGTGGAGCTGTTCGCCTCGTTCCGTGAAGGAAGCCCCTTCGGTGCTGCTGTCCTTGAAACCCTGCTTGACCGGATCGAGGGCCAGAAATGAGCGCCCTCGCACAGATCGTCGCCGCACATGCCGCGCAGGACAACACCCCGGTTCACCTCGCAACGGATCTGACGGCCGGCGGCACGCAGGCGCGGATCGTGCTTTCCGGGCAGATCTACACGCTTCGGATCACGCGGGCGGGCAAGCTCATTCTCACCAAATAACCTTTTGCCCAAGCCTGAAAGGAAGAACATGATCCGCCGTCTCCCGGCAGCCCTCGCCACCGCAGCCGTTCTCGCGCCCTTGCCCGCCCTTGCGGTCGAAAAGGCCGAGGTGATCAAGACCTATGCCGATATCGCCGCCGCCGCCTATGGCGACAGCCACAGCTCGGCAGAGACCCTCAAGACCGCCATCGCGGCTCTGATCGCCTCGCCTTCGGAAGAGACGCTCAAGGCGGCGCGCACGGCCTATCTGGCCGCCCGCATCCCCTACATGCAGACCGAGGCCTATCGGTTCGGCAATGCGATCGTGGACGACTGGGAAGGCAAGGTGAACGCCTGGCCGCTGGATGAGGGTCTGATCGACTATGTGGACCCGAGCTATGGCGGGGCGACAGACGAGAACGAATATGCGGTCCTGAACGTCATCGCCAACAAGAAGTTCACCATCGCCGGTCAGGAGGTCGATGCGACGGTGATCACGCCGGCGCTCTTGTCCGACACCCTTCAGGAAGCCGATGCGGTCGAGGCGAACGTCGCCACCGGCTATCACGCCATCGAATTCCTGCTCTGGGGCCAGGATCTGAACGGCACCGATGCCGGCGCGGGCAACCGCCCCTATACCGACTACATCCAGGGTGAGGGCTGCACGGGCGGCAACTGCGACCGCCGCGCCGCCTATCTGACTGCGGCGACCGACCTTCTGGTTTCCGATCTCGACTGGATGACGGCGCAATGGCAGGCCGATGGCGAGGCGCGCAAGACGCTTCTGGCCGATGAAACCGCCGGTATCCGCGCGATCCTGACCGGGATGGGCAGCCTGTCCTATGGCGAGATGGCGGGCCAGCGGATCAAGCTCGGCCTGATGCTGCACGACCCGGAAGAAGAGCATGACTGCTTCTCCGACAACACCACGGCGAGCCATTTCTACGACGTGGTGGGCATCCGCAACGTCTATACCGGCAGCTACACCAGCCCGGATGGCAAGGTGACCTCCGGCCCGGCGCTCGGCGATCTGGTCGCGGCCGCCGATCCGGCCGTGGATGACGCGCTGCGCTCCGAACTCGACGCCTCCGTCGCCGCCGCCCAGAAGCTGGTCGATGCGGCAGCGGGCGGCATGGCCTATGACATGATGCTCGCCCCCGGCAATGCCGAAGGCGAAAAGCTGATCATGGGTCTGGTGGACAGCCTCGTGACCCAGACGAAAGGCGTCGAACGCGCCGTTGCGGTCCTTGGTCTCGATGCCGTCGCCTTTGAAGGCTCCGACAGCCTCGACAACCCCGAAGCCGTCTTCCAGTAAGGCCGAACCCCATGATCGTCTGCCACTGCCACGGCATCTCGGACCGCGACATAAACGCCGCCATCGGCTGGATGCGCGCGGCAGATGTGGACACTGTGATCACGCCCGGTAAAATCTACCGAGCCTTGGGGAAGCGTGCTGACTGCGGGGGTTGCCTGCCACTGTTCTTGCAAGTGATGGGCAACTCCGACAACCTCCAGGTACCTATGACCCTGCGCGGCCTGCGCCGCGTATCCTCAAAGGGAGAGAGAGATGAAGGGCGACGCTAAGGTTATCGAGTATCTGAACGCGGCATTGCGGAGCGAATTGACGGCGGTAAGCCAGTATTGGCTGCACTACCGCCTTCAGGAAGACTGGGGCTTTGGCCACCTCGCCGACAAATCCCGCGCCGAAAGCATCGAGGAGATGCAGCACGCCGACCGTCTGATCGCGCGAATCATCTTCCTCGAAGGTCATCCGAACCTGCAGAAGCTTGACCCCCTGCGGATCGGCCAGACCCTGAAGGAAACGCTGGAAGCCGACCTCGCTGCCGAGCACGAGGCCCGGACCCTCTATATCGAAGCCCGCGGCCATTGCGAAAAGGTCGCCGACTTTCCCACCAAGGCCCTCTTCGAATCGCTGATCGCGGATGAGGAAGGCCATATCGACTTTCTTGAAACCCAGCTTGGTCTTTACGAAAGCCTTGGCGAAGAACGCTATGGCCTTCTGAATGCCAAGCCGGCAAGCGCAGGCGAAAGCTGAGATCATGTCTTCCTGGAATACCGCGATCATCCTGGCCTTCGGGCTCGGGGTGATCGTGACTGCCGATGGGGCATCGGCGCAAGAGTTGGGCAATCCGCATCTGCCGATGCTCCCCCGGACGAGTGCCGAAGCCGCCAGGATCGCCGCTGTCACCGCCCCGACCCGCGACTTCGCCAAACCCGAACCCTTCGAAGACAAACCCGCCGGGGCCGCCACCGTCCGCGCCCGCAAAACGACGGATGCCTTTTCGATGCCCTCGGGCAATCTGCGCTTCGAGGAAGTGGCGGATTTCAACCTCGGCAACGGGCTCTTCACCAAGCTCTGGGTCTCCGCGCCGGCCTCGACACTGGCCTCGGACGGGCTCGGGCCGCTTTACAATGCGCGCTCCTGCCAGAACTGCCACCTCAAGGATGGGCGGGGGCATCCTCCGGAGAACGCGGAAGAAAGCGCCATATCCATGTTCCTGCGGATCTCCGTTCCGGGGACGGAAGCCGACAAGGTGGCGGAGATCGAGGATTACCTCGCCACCGCGCCCGATCCGGTCTACGGCGGCCAGTTGCAGGAATTCGGCACAGCCGGGCAGAAGGCGGAATACCGGCTGGGCATCACCTATACCGAGATTCCCGTGACGCTCGAAGGTGGCGAAACGGCAAGCCTGCGCGCGCCGGTCTATACGGCCGAGGATCTGGGCTATGGCCCGCTCGCGCCGGGCGCCATGCTCTCGCCACGGGTTGCGCCGCAGATGATCGGCCTCGGCCTGCTGGAGGCGATCCCGGCGGAGGATATTCTGGCCGGCGCAGACCCCGAGGATGCCGATGGCGACGGGATTTCCGGCCGCGCCAACATCGTGATGTCGGATGAGTTCCATGTGCCGATGCTCGGCCGCTTCGGCCTCAAGGCCGGGAAGCCGACGATCAAGGAGCAATCCGCCGGGGCCTTTTCCGGCGATCTTGGCCTGTCCACCACATTGCACCCCGATCCCTGGGGCGACTGCACCGAAGCGCAGACGCTCTGCCGGTCCGCCCCCGATGGCAGCACCGGCGCCGATGACGGGCTGGAGGTTTCCGCCGAGGGGCTGGATCTCGTGACCTTCTATTCCCGCAATCTCGGCGTTCCCGCCCGGCGCGACCCGGACGCGCCCGAGGTTCTGCGCGGCAAGGAGGTGTTCTACACCTCCGGCTGCATCGCCTGTCACAAGCCGAAATTCGTGACCGCCCGGCTGAAGGGCAATGGCGCGCAAAGCTTCCAGCTGATCTGGCCCTATACCGATCTTCTCCTGCATGACATGGGCGAGGGTCTGGCCGATCACCGCCCCGAAGCCCGCGCCACCGGCACTGAATGGCGGACGCCGGCGCTCTGGGGCATCGGGCTGACGGAAGTGGTCAATGGCCACACGCTTTACCTGCACGACGGCCGCGCCAGGAATCTTCTGGAAGCCGTCCTCTGGCATGGCGGCGAGGCGCAGGCCGCCCGCGATGCCGTGGTTGCCCTGCCCCCGCCGGATCGCGCCGCGCTGATCCGCTATCTGGAGAGCCTGTGATGCGCCTCACCCGTCTGGCCCCCGCCCTTGCGCTTCTGGCCGCCCTTGCCCCCGCGCCGCTTCTCGCCGCGTCAGAGCCGGTGACGCGGATGCTGGATGGCGTGATCCTTCCCGCCTTTGCGGAATTCACCAAGGCGACGAAGGGGCTGGACGCAGCGGCCGCCGCCGATTGCAGCGCCGAGAACCCGGCCCTGCGCGAGGCGTACAACACGGCTTTCGACGCCTGGATCGGGGTCGAAAGCTATCGGGCAGGGCCGCTCGAAACCGGGGGGCGGGGGTTGGCCATCGCCTTCTGGCCGGACCTCAAGGGCGCGATCCCGAAGCAGATCGGCGCGCTTCTCGCCTCCGGCAGCATCCCCGGCCCGGAAGAATTCGCCAAGGCATCCGTCGCCACCCGCGGCTTTTTCGCGCTTGAGGCGATGCTCTACGATCCTGCCTTCAACACCTATACGGCCACCGATCCCGGCTGCGCGCTGACCCGCGCCATTGCTGCCGATCTTGCCCGCGGTGCGGCGGCTGTCGAGACCGACTGGCGCGAAACCTACGGACCGGAGATGAGGACGGCGGGAGAAGCCGGCAATGCCCGCTTTCTCGCCGACAACGAAGTGGTGCAGCTCCTCTTCACCGCCACGCTGACGGAACTGGAGTTCATCTCCGACAACCGCATCGCCCGCCCGCTCGGGACTGCCGACCGGCCACGCCCGAACCGGGCGGAGGCCCGGCTTTCCGGGCGGTCCCTGCGGAACGTGACGGATGCGCTCAAATCGGTGCGCGCGCAGGTGCAGGCCCTGTCGGGCGAGACCGGCGGAGAAAGCTTCGACCGGCTCGATTATGCGCTCTATGCCGCCGGAGAGATCCGCGATCCGGCCTTTGCCGATGTGGAAACCCCCGGCGGCCAGTTCCGCTTGCAGGAACTGCATGACGCCGTGAAAATCGCGCGGGAAGCGGTGAATACGGAGCTGACCGCCAAGCTCAATGTCGGCGCCGGCTTTAACTCGCTGGACGGAGACTGAGATGGCCAGCCGCCGCGGTTTCCTCGCCACGCTTTTCGCCGCGACCACCGCCCCGGCGCTGAGCTGGGCAGACGCCGGAAGCCCGTCTTTCATCGCGGCGGCCAAGGAAAAGGACGGCAGCTTCGCCCTTTACGGGCTGCGCGATGACGGGCTCGATGCCTTCCGCGTGGCGCTTCCGGCGCGGGGCCATGCCGGGGCCGCCCACCCGACCCGACCGGAAGCCGTGGCCTTCGCCCGCCGCCCCGGTGCCTTCGCGCTGGTCATCGACTGTCTGGAGGGCAGGCTTCTGGCCACCCTCTCCCCGCCGGAGGGGCAGTATTTCAACGGTCACGGCACCTTCTCCGCCGATGGCTCGGTGCTCTACACCGTGGAGAACATCGCGGCCACCAGCGAAGGGGTGCTCGGTCTGTGGTCGCGGAACGACGACTGGGCGCGCATCGGTCAGGTGCCGACCGGCGGCCTCGGCCCGCATGACCTTTTGCGGCTGGCGGGCTCGGATGTGCTGGTCGTCGCCAATGGCGGGCTGGTGACGGCGACAGTCACCGGGGACGAGACCGGCAATATCCCCACGATGCGCCCCTCGCTGGCCTATCTCGGCCATGACGGCACGCTGCTCGAACAGGTGGAACTGCCGGACCTGCGGCGCAATTCCATCCGCCATCTGGCGCAGCGGCCGGATGGCCTCGTGGCTTTCGCCATGCAATGGCAGGGCGATCCCGCGCCCGAGGCGCCGCTGCTGGGCCTGCATCTGCGCGGCAAGGCGCCGGTCCTGCTCGCCGCCCCGGCGGAGGAACAGGCGCTGATGCAGGGCTATATCGGCTCGGTGGCGCTCGACCATGCCGGCGACCGGGTGGCGATCTCCTCCTCCAAGGGCGGGCGGCTGCACCTTTTCTCGGTGGCGGAGGAAGCGGAGGCATCGCGTTTCATCGCGGCCTTCCCGCGGGGGGATGTCTCCGGCCTCGCCGCCTCTGCGGCAGGGATGATCGCCACGGATGGCTTCGGCGGCGTGCTGTCGGTGGCGGGGGATGCGCTTTCCCCCCTCGCCCGCGCGCCGCGCGCCTGGGACAATCACATCGTGGCGCTCTGACCCTCAGCCAGACCCTCAGCGGGCAAGCGGGGTGAAGATGAAATCCCCGCCCTCATCCCCCGCCCGCGCGATCGGGCGGTATTGCGGCTCCTGCTCGGCGCGACCGATGACGATGGGATAGATGTAGTCGTCGAAGATCTCCTGAGCGGCCATGGGACCTTCGGCCCTTTCAAGCCCCGCCAGCAGCGCGCGGGCAAAGATCGAATGGCCGTCGCCGCCGCCATCCGCCACGGGTTCGTTCGCGCCGGAGGTGATCAGCACCCGACTGCGCTTTTCGGCAAGATGGGCCAGAACGCGCGCCCGGTCCGCCGGGGTCAGCGCGCCGAAATCTTCGCCCTCCGCCCCGCCCCGCATCAGCGCCCCGGAATAGCAACTGTCTGAAATCACGATCACGGAGCCGGCCTGCAAGCGCAGCAGCGCCTCCGAGATGCCGGAGGCGGACAGGTAGCTCGGCGGGACGCCCGCGACCGCATCGGACGGCACCCAGAAGGCGGTTCCCGTCACCTGTTCGAACACGCCATGGCCGCCGTAATAGATCAGAACCTGATCCGCCTCGCCGACGATCTGGCTGAGCTGGAACAGCGCCGTCTCGATCTGGCCCCGCGTGGCATCCTTCAGGATCAGGGGCAGAGTGCCACCGCCGGGCAGTGCGGCCCCGGTGGCAAAGCCGTAGCGACGGGTGAGCACATCGGCCAGAGCCTCCACATCGGCCAACGGGGTGGCCAGCGGCGGCATCCCCGTGGCCCCCCCGTAACTCTGGTTGCCGATGAGCAAGGCATAACGCCTGCCTTGCCCGCCAAGCGTCGCCGGATCGCCGGAATAGGTGATCTCCACCACCTTGCTGTGCTGGCGGTTGTCACGGGTCAGGGCCACGATCTCGATCCGGTTGACGCCTTCCTTCAGCGTGACCTCCTGCTGAAACTGCCCGTCGCCGCGGCTCAGCGCCTGCTCCCTGCCAACGAGGACGATCAGCGTCTCCTCCGGCCACTCTACCTGGCCCTTGATGGTGACGACCGGCTCCTCAAGCGCCGCCGCCGCGCGGGTCAGGGCGGGGGCCGTGATCCGGATGACATCCGGCCCGGCCGCGATCGGCTCCGGCTCGGGAAGGGCGGGCGGTGCGGCGCCGACCAGTTCCGCCAGCACCGGCAGGCTGGGGTCCGTCGTCTCGAAGACATGGTTCTGGTAGTGGCGATACTCCGGGGCAAGGTGGATCGCCGCAATCCGGCGGCCAAGCGAGGGCAGCGTCAGGGCCGTATCGGCGCGGAGAGCGGCGGCCAGTTTGAAGACGAAAAGCCCGTAGACGGCGGCATCGGGCCGATCCTCCGGCAGGCGCATCTCGGCGGACATGGAGGAGCGGTCGGCACTGTACAGCACCGAAAACGCCCCGGCGCGGGAGGTCAGCGGCACCGGCGGCGGTGCGGATATCCCGGCTCCCGGCGCCGGTTCCGACAGGGCCTGCCGCCACAGAAGGCGGCCATCCGCTGCCATCTGCCGGGCAGAAATGTCGAAGGCGGCGGCATAGGTGGTGTCGAGGATCAGCGTCACATGCGAAACCCGGTTGCGGAAACGGGTGATCAGCTCCGACAGGGCAGCGGCAGAGAGGATCTCCTCCTCCGGAGCCGCCGAGGGGTTGGAAAGCAGGAACGGCCCCGCCTCCACGATCGCCCGCATCAGCGGATCGCTGTCGGCGGAGGCGGCGATCCAGTCATCTTCCGACCAGCCGCCCGACATCCAGCCCGCCATCGCCCTGGTGTCGGAGGAGGCCGCCGTGACGAAAACCACGAGCGCATCCGAACAGCCCATCCGCGCCAGCAGGGCCTCCGCCGCCAGCACCAACCCCTCCCGCGTCGCCGAAGCCCCGGTGAGCGAGATCACATTGCCGGGCGCCACCCCGCGCGCGGCCAAAGCCTCGGACAGAAGCGCCACCGAATTGGCGGACCCGGCGAGCCGCACATCCTTCTGCGGCCCGAAGCTGTCCGCCCCGAAGAGGAGCGCATAGCTTTGCCCTGCTTTGGTCAGGTCACAGGCCTGCGCCGCAGGCTCCACCACCGGCAAGGGCCGGGTGAGGGTGGCAAACCGCCCCTGGGCCAGCGCCTGCATCCGGGGATAGGTCACCTCCGCCTCCTGCGCGCGCAGGGGGAGGGCGGCGAGCAGCAGGGCGGTGAGAGCGGCAAGGAAGCGGAGAAACATTCGGCACCTTCAGGCAGTCGACCAAGCCTAGGCGGGCGGCGCGGCCCTGTCCATCACCCGGAACCCCCAGCCCCCCTTGCCAGGCTGCGGAAGCCTCCGGCGGGGATATTTGAGCCAGTATGAAAGGGCTTTCTTCTCTTCTCAAATATCCCCCGCGGAGCGTTCTGCGGCCTCCGCAGGTCTCAGGCCGCGGGTTCGCGCAGGATGCGGGGAACCTTGAATTCGACATTCTCCTGCGCGGTTTCCACCAGTTCGACCCTGGCATCGAAGCGGGCACGGAAGGCGTCCACCACCTCGTTCACCAGCACTTCGGGGGCGGAGGCGCCCGCCGTGACACCGACGGCACGGATGCCCTTCAGGGCGCGCCAGTCGATATCCGCAGCCCGCTGGATCAGCTGCGAATAGGTGCAGCCCGCCGCCGCGCCAACCTCGACCAATCGGCGGGAGTTGGAGGAATTCGGGGCGCCGATCACCAGAAGCGCGTCGATGCGGCCGGCAATGCTCTTCACCGCCGCCTGCCGGTTGGTCGTCGCATAGCAGATATCTTCCTTGTGCGGCCCGACGATGGCCGGGAACCGGGCCTGAAGCGCCGCGACGATCGCCGCCGTATCATCGACCGAGAGCGTCGTCTGGGTGATGAAGGCAAGACGCGCCGGATCGCGCACCGAGAGGCGGCCAACATCGGCCACGGTCTCGACCAGCAGCACCTCGCCCTCGGGCAGCTGGCCCATCGTGCCGATGGTTTCCGGATGCCCGGCATGGCCGATCATCACCATCTGAAGGCCGGCCTGATGGTGGCGTTCCGCCTCGCTATGCACTTTCGTCACAAGCGGACAGGTCGCATCGACGGCGATCATCCGGCGCGCCGCCGCGGCGGCCGGGACCGATTTCGGCACGCCATGGGCAGAGAAGATCACCGGGCGGTCCACCGGGCAATCTTCCAGCTCCTCCACGAAGATCGCGCCCTTCGCCCGCAGCCCGTCCACCACGAATTTGTTGTGGACGATCTCATGGCGGACATAGACCGGGGCGCCCCATTTCTCGATGGCCATTTCGACGATCTTGATGGCCCGGTCCACGCCCGCGCAAAAGCCGCGCGGCGCGGCGAGGTAAAGCGTCAGCGGGGAAAGGGGCGATGGATCCGGCAAGGGGGCGGCCTCATGGCAGGGGACGGTTCCGAGGTAAGGTGTCGGGGGCGGCAGGTCCAGCCCCTACCCGCCTCATTCCGCCGAGGCCGCGCTGCGGGCATCGAGGTTTCCGGCGAAAGCCGCCATCCCGGCCCTGCCCCCAGGAAAGGCGGAAAGCGGCAGGATGATCGGCCCGCCCTCCTCGTCGATGAAAACACGGGTTTCCGTCAGCAGCACCTGCCGGATCATTTCGAGTGCGATGAAACGGCGGCGCCCGCCCTCCGCAACCTCCAGATGATCGCCATGATCCGCGAGCCGGCAGGTGATCGGCCGGGGCATTCGTCGCCGGGCCTCGATCCGCAGCCAGAGGTTCGAGGTGATCAGCCAGAGAAGATGGGCGAGGCCGACAACCCCGAGCAGCATCAGCGGATAGGGGACGGCCAGCATCCAGTCCGGCAGATGCTCCTCGACAAGGGCGAAACCCATCCCCGCCGCGATGAGAAAGCCAAGGTAGACCGCTTTTTCCCGCCCCCGCATCTCATGCGGCAGCGCGAGCCAGGCAAGCATATCCTGCCGGTCGATGCCCCAGTTCAGCACCTCCAACGGAACCGGATCAAAAGGGGCCGAAGGGGTTTTCCCCTCCGGCCCGGCCGATTCGTCGATCGTGATCACGGTCTCTGCCCGCAGATCACTTGGCCTCGATGGCCTGTTCTTCGCGCTCCAGCGGGCGCGGTTCCCGCGGGGGGCGGCCGATGACATCGCGCAGCTCGTCCAGCTCGATGAAGTTGTCGGCCTGGCGGCGCAGTTCGTCGGCGATCATCGGCGGCTGGCTGCGGATGGTCGAGACGACCGAGACCCGCACCCCCTGCCGCTGGAGGCTTTCCACCAGCGGGCGGAAATCTCCGTCACCGGAGAAGAGCACGATATGATCCACCCGCGGCGCCAGTTCCATGGCATCGACCGTCAGTTCGATATCCATGTTGCCCTTGACCTTCCGGCGGCCCTGGCTGTCGGTGTATTCCTTCGCCGGCTTCGTCACCATGGTAAAGCCGTTGTAATGCAGCCAATCCACCAGCGGGCGGATCGGGGAATAGTCGTCATTCTCCAGCAAGGCCGTGTAGTAGAAGGCGCGCAGCAGTTTTCCGCGGCGCATGAACTCTTGACGCAGGAGCTTGTAGTCGATGTCGAACCCCAGCGCCTTGGCCGCCGCGTAAAGGTTGGACCCGTCAATGAACAGCGCAAGCCGTTCGTCCTTGTAAAACATTTCCGTCCCCTCGAAAAATGCAGTTCCCCAATCGAGCTTCCGTGAGTGGCCTACCTAATGTAGAGAATTCGATGGGTAACGGGGTTGATATGCGGTTCCTTGCATATCCGCGCAAGACTATCTTTAGAACAGAGGTTATCATTGCACCTCCTGCAAGAGAAGCACGCCATCATTGCGCTCGGTGGCAATCAGGGTTTCGGCGGATTGCCGCCCGAAGCGGTAATTCCCGCTGCAATCGGCGCACTTGCGGGGGAGGGTCTGGCTGTTCTGCGGCAGAGCAGGTTGTTCCGCACACCCTGCTTTCCTGCCGGGGCGGGGCCGGATTACATCAATGCCGCCGTTCTGGTGACGTTGCGTCATGACATGCAGCCTTCTGAAATTCTTTACATACTTCATCAGATCGAAGCCCGATTCGGGCGGGAGCGCCATCGCCGCTGGGGCGCGAGGACGCTGGATCTCGACCTGATCGCCTGCGGCGATTCGGTGCTTCCGGATGCCGAAACGCAAAGGCTCTGGCGTGAGCTGCCGCCGCAACGTCAGGCCGAAGCCGCGCCCGACGGGCTGATCCTGCCTCATCCCCGGCTTCAGGACCGGGCCTTCGTTCTGGTGCCGATGGCCGAGGTGGCGCCGGACTGGCGGCATCCGCTTCTGGGCCTGACCGTGCGCGAGATGCGCGACGCCCTGCCCGCGACGGCCCTCGCGGAGGTCGTTCCGCTGGATGCCAACGCGCACCCCGGACAGCGGCAGGACGCATCCCCCTGATTATACGCTTGTCAAGCCCCCGGATCGCGCCTAAATAAGCGGTTCCTAATTCCCTGCCTTACTGGAGCTTCCCATGGCCCGCGTGACGGTTGAAGATTGCGTTGACAAGGTCCCGAACCGCTTCGAGCTGGTGATGCTGGCC
>JAPUEK010000063.1 GCA_027492585.1 Paracoccaceae bacterium
GGTTTTGCACCCCTCCGGACCTCCCCGCAGGATATTTGGGGCAAGATGAAAGGGGCGAGGGTCGGGCGGGTCTAGCCGCGCCAGCCTTCGATCTTGCGGTAAAGCGTCGAGGGCGACAGCTCCAGCACCCGCGCCGCCTTTGGCACCGAGCCGCCGTGCTGCGCCAGCGTCGCTTCGATCACCCGCCGCTCCACCTCGGCGAGGGGCAGGCCGAGCAGGTCTTCCAGCGGCAGGCTGGCGTCCGGGCCTTCGGCCGGGGCGGGCAGCCATTCGCCCTGAAGGTCCAGCGTCTCGGGCAGCATCGCCGGACTGACGCTGCCGCCATCGTTCAGCACCACGATATTGCGGATCACGTTCAGCACCTGCCGCACGTTGCCGGGCCAGGGCAGGCGGCGAAAGAGCGTCTCCACCTCCGGCGTCAGGCCGGCGAAGCTCTTGCCCTCCTCGCCCGAGAACCGGGTGAGCGCGGCGCGGGCGATCTCCACCACATCCTCGCCGCGCTCGCGCAGCGGGGGCATGTGGATCGGCACCACATAGAGCCGGTAGAAGAGATCCTCGCGGAACTGGCCGCGGCGCACCGCCTCCATCGGGTCGCGGTTCGTGGCGCAGACGATGCGGACATTGACCTTGCGCGGGCGGGTCGCGCCCACCGGAACCACGGTGGAGGTTTGCAGGAACCGCAAGAGCTTGGTCTGGAGCGCGGGGGCCATCTCGCAGACCTCGTCAAGAAAGAGCGTCCCGCCATCCGCCGCCGCCGCCGCCCCCGGCTTGTCGGAAATCGCGCCGGTGAAGCTGCCCTTCATATGGCCGAAAACCTCGGATTCGAGCAGGTCCTGCGGGATCGCCCCGCAGTTCAGCGCGATGAACGGGCCGGAGGCGCGGGCGGAATTGGCATGGACGGCAAGGGCGCAAAGCTCCTTCCCCGTGCCGCTTTCGCCGGTGATGAAGACGGTGGCGGTGGAACGTGCGACCGAGCCGATGCGGGTATGGATGCGCTGCATCGCGCCGGAGGAGCCGATGAACACCTCCCCCTCCGCGCCGCCGGGGCGCAGGGGGACGGCGCGGAGGCCGCCCTGGGTGATCGCGGTCAGAAGCCGTTGTGCATCAAAGGGTTGGACAAGGAAATCCACCGCCCCAGCCCGCATCGCCTCCACCGCGTTGCGGACCGAGCCCTGCGTCGTCGTCACGATCACCCGCGCTTCGGGGCGCAGCGCCAGCAGCTCCCGCATCAGGGACAGCCCGTCGTTGTCGGGCAGGGTGAGGTTCAGCACCACCACCCGGAACTCGGTCTGGCGGAAGGCGCTCAGCGCGCCGGCCGCATCCTCGGCAAGGCCGACCATATGGCCGGCGGCAGAAAGCGCACGGCGGCAGAGCGCCTGCACTTCCGGCCTTTCATCGACGACGAGAACGGCGGGCTGGGCGGGCATCTCAGCGCTCCGCAACCCATGGGCGCGGGCGGGGGCAGGCGGGGGCGGGGGGAATGGCGCGCATGGCCCGAGGTTACGCCCGCGCGGGGGCGGACCGCAAGGGCCGCGGGCGGGCGCTCAGCCTCCCGCCAGACCGACCCCGCGCAGCGCCGCCGTGATCTCGTCGAGGATCGCGGGGTCGTCGATGGTGGCGGGCATCTTCCAGCTCACCCCGTCGGCGATTTTGGCCATGGTGCCGCGCAGGATCTTGCCGGAGCGGGTCTTCGGCAGACGCTCCACCACCACGGCACGCTTGAAATCGGCGACCGGGCCGATCTTGTCGCGCATCAGCGCCACACATTCGCGCACCACCTCGGCGGGGTCGCGGCCGGAGCCTTTGTTGAGGCAGAGAAAGCCCAGCGGCGACTGGCCCTTCAGATCATCGGCCACCCCGATCACCGCACATTCGGCGACATCCTTGTGGTTGGCCAGAACCTCCTCCATCGCGCCGGTGGAAAGCCGGTGGCCGGCCACGTTGATCACGTCATCGGTGCGGGCCATGATGTAGAGATAGCCGTCCTGATCGACATATCCGGCGTCGCCCGTCTCGTAATAGCCGGGGAAATGGCTGAGATAGCTTTTGCGGAAGCGGTCTTCGGCATTCCAGAGCGTCGGCAGCGTACCGGGGGGCAGTGGCAGCTTCACCGCGATGGCGCCGAGCGTGCCGGAGGAGACGGGATGGCCGCCTTCGTCCAGTACCTGCACGTCGAAGCCCGGCATGGCGACGGAGGGGGAGCCGATCTTGACCGGCAAGGGCTCGATCCCCATCGGGTTGGCGGCGATGGCAAAGCCGGTTTCGGTCTGCCACCAATGGTCGATGACCGGGACTTTCACATGGGTCTGCGCCCAGCGGATCGTGTCGGGATCGGCGCGCTCCCCGGCCAGATAGAGCGCCTTGAGCCCGCCGAGCCGGTAGTCGCCCACGAGCCTGCCCTCCGGGTCTTCGCGCTTGATGGCGCGCAGGGCGGTGGGGGCGGTGAAGAAGGAGCGGACCTTGTGTTCCTCGATCACCCGCCAGAATGTGCCGGCATCGGGGGTGCCGACCGGCTTGCCCTCGAAGACGATGGTGGTGCAGCCGGCGATCAGCGGCGCGTAGCAGATGTAGCTGTGGCCCACGACCCAGCCGACATCCGAGGCGGCCCAGAACACATCCCCCGGCCCGCAATCATAGATCGCGCGCATGGTCCAGTTGAGCGCCACGAGATGCCCGCCCGTGGGGCGCACCACGCCCTTGGGCGCCCCGGTCGTGCCGGAGGTGTAAAGGATATAGGCCGGGTGATTGCCTTCGACCGGCACACATTCCGCCGGTTCCACACCGTACTGGAAGCTGTGCCAGGCGACATCGCGGCCTTCGACCAGCTTTGCCACCTCCTGCTCGCGTTGCAGGATCACGCAGAAGTCGGGTTTGTGGCTCGCCATGTCGATGGCGGCGTCGAGCAGGGGTTTGTAATGGACGACGCGCGACGGCTCGATCCCGCAGGAGGCGGCGAGGATGGCTTTCGGGGTGCAGTCGTCGATCCGCACGGCAAGCTCGGCAGCGGCGAACCCGCCGAAGACCACCGAATGGATGGCGCCGAGCCGGGCGCAGGCCAGCATCGCCTCAAGCGCCTCGGGAACCATCGGCATGTAGATGATCACCCGGTCGCCCTTGGTCACGCCCTTGGCCCGCAGGGCGCCGGCGAGGGAGGCGACACGGTTTTGCAACTCGGCATAGGTGATGCCGTGCTTGGTATGGGTGACGGGGCTGTCATGGATGATCGCCAGTTGATCGCCGCGCCCGGCGATGACATGGCGGTCGACCGCATTCCAGCAGGTGTTGACGAGGCCGTCGGTGAACCATTCGTACAGCGGCGCGCGGCTGTCGTTCAGGGCCGTTTCCGGGGCCTTCACCCAGTCGATCGCCTTGGCGGCCTCCAGCCAGAACTGCTCCGGATCGGCCTTCCAGCCCTCGTAGACCTCACGGTATGCCATGGTATGCCTCCTCCCAAAAGCCTGCCGCCTGTTACGCGGCCAGGATCGAGTCGCGCAACAAAGACAGCGGTCCTGCGACAATAAGTTTGCAGAAATTGCCCGGCGGTGGCCGCAAATTTTTGCAAACCCGGCGGGAATATGCCGGTAGCGGCGAAGCTCGGGAGGGTTTGCAAATTTTTTCGCGCAAGGCTTGCGAAACCGGCGCCGGAGGCAGATCGGGGAAGCCTCCGGCGGGGATATTTGCAAAGAGAAGAAAGCTCAGCGGTAGTGCGACACCGGGGTTCCCGCGATCGCCGACATGTTCAGCAGGCCGCGCGCGGTGATCGAGGGGGTGACGATATGGGCGAGGTTGCCCATGCCCATCAGGATCGGCCCGACCTCCAGCCCGCCGGCTTTGAGCTTCAGCATGTTGCGCGCGGTATTCGCGGCATCCGTATAGCCGAAGACCAGGATGTTCGCCGGACCTTGCAGGCGCGCGCCGGGGAAGATGCGGGCGCGCAGTTCGGGGTCGAGTGCTGCATCGGCGCTCATCTCGCCTTCATACTGGAAATCGACTTCGCGGGCGTCGAGCAGTTCCATGGCGGCACGCATCCGCAGGCCGGAATCGCTGTCGAGATTGCCGAAGTTGGAATGGGAGCAGAGCGCCACCTTGGGCGTCACGCCGAAGCGGCGGGCGTGGCGGGCGGCGCCGATGGCGGTCATGGCGATCTGTTCGGGGGTCGGGACGGCGTTGACCTGGGTATCGGCCACGAAGAGCGGCCCGTCCTCTAGGATCATCAGGCTGAGCGCCCCCTGCGGATGCAGGCCGCCGCGCGCCAGAACCTGCCGGACATAGCCGAGATGCCAGAGATACTGGCCGAAGGTGCCGCAGATCAGGCTTTCCGCATCGCCGCGATGCACGGCGATGGCGCCGATGGCCGTGGTGCTGGTCCGCATCACGGCGCGGGCGATATCGGGAGTGACGCCCTGACGGGCCATCAGCTCGTGATAGCTGCCCCAGTAGTCGCGGTAGCGGTGGTCGCTTTCGGGGTTCACGATCTCGAAGTCGCGGTCGGGGCGGATCGGCAGGCCGGCGCGTTCGCAGCGGGTGGCGATCACCTCCGGGCGGCCGATCAGGATCGGCTTGTCGGTCATCTCTTCCAGCATGGCATTTGCCGCGCGCAGCACCCGTTCATCCTCGCCCTCGGCGAAGATGATGCGGCGGGAGGCGGTGGCGGCGGCCTCGAAGACCGGGCGCATGATCAGCGCGGATTTGAAGACCGAGCCGTTCAGCTTTTCGCGGTAGGCGCTGAGATCGGCGATCGGGCGTTGCGCCACGCCGGTTTCCATCGCGGCGCGGGCCACGGCGGAGGCGACGACGCCGATCAGCCTGGGGTCGAAGGGTTTCGGGATCAGATATTCCGGGCCGAAGGTCAGTTGCTCGCCCTTGTAGGCGGCGGCGGCCTCGGCGGAGGTGGTGGCGCGGGCGAGGGCGGCGATGCCGTCGATGCAGGCCAGCTCCATCTCGTCATTGATGGTTGTGGCTCCGACATCGAGCGCGCCCCGGAAGATGAAGGGGAAGCAGAGGACGTTGTTCACCTGATTGGGAAAGTCCGACCGGCCGGTGGCGATGATCGCATCCGGCGCGACGGCGCGGGCGGCTTCCGGCAGGATTTCCGGGCTCGGGTTGGCGAGGGCGAAAATGATCGGGCGGGGGGCCATGGTCCTGACCATCTCTGGCGTGAGCACGCCGGGGCCGGAAAGGCCGAGGAAGAGATCCGCCCCTGCGATCACGTCGGCGAGGCTGGCCGGAGTGGTGCCTTGGGCATAATCCGCCTTCTGCGCGGTCATCTGGGCGGTGCGGCCCTGATAGACCAGCCCCTCCAGATCGCAGAGCCAGACATTCTCGCGCTTCACGCCGAGCTTCAGCAGCATGTTGAGGCAGGCGATCCCCGCCGCGCCGCCGCCGGTGGAGACCACCTTTATGTCCTTGAATTCCTTGCCCGCGACGTGGAGCGCATTGGTGGCTGCCGCGCCGACGACGATGGCGGTGCCATGCTGGTCGTCGTGGAAAACCGGGATATTCATCCGCTCGCGGCACAGTTTCTCGACGATGAAACAGTCCGGCGCCTTGATGTCTTCTAGGTTGATCGCGCCGAAGGTCGGTTCGAGCGCGCAGACGATATCGGCGAGCTTCACCGGGTCCGGCTCGTTCAGCTCGATGTCGAAACAGTCGATGTTGGCGAACTTCTTGAAGAGCACGGCCTTGCCCTCCATCACCGGCTTGGAGGCGAGCGCACCGATATTGCCGAGGCCGAGAACGGCGGTGCCGTTGGAGACGACGGCCACGAGGTTGCCGCGGGCGGTATAGCGGGAGGCGGTGGCCGGATCGGCCTTGATTTCAAGGCAGGCTTCGGCGACGCCGGGGGAATAGGCGCGGCTCAGGTCGCGGCCGTTGGCGAGCGGTTTGGTGGCGCGGATCTCCAGCTTTCCGGGTTTCGGATATTCGTGGTAATCCAGAGCCGCCTGCCGGGTGTTGTCGTGACGTGCCTCGTCCATTCCTGCCTCCCCCTCGCTGTGGTTCACGCCTAAACCATTCCCGTGCGGGGGCCAAGCCGCGGAATGGCGCAAGTGTTTTCGCGCTTTCCGGGAAATGGGGGCTCGCGCCGGGCGGAATGCGGGACGCTTGCACTTCGGCGCGGCTGGCCGCAAGGTTCCGACCAGATGGTCAACTCTCCGGAGACTGCGATGTCCCTTCTCGAAGCTGCAACAGCCGTCCGGCTGCGGGCCTATGTTCCCTATTCGCATTTCCATGTCGGCGCGGCGATCCGGGCGGTCTCCGGGGCGGTTCATGTCGGCTGCAACGTCGAAAACGTGGCCTATCCCGAGGGAACCTGCGCCGAGGCAGGGGCGATCGCGGCGATGGTGGCGGGTGGCGATACGCAGATCGCCGAGATCTGGGTGATCGCCGACAGCCCGGAGCCGGTGCCGCCCTGCGGCGGCTGCCGCCAGAAGATCGCGGAATTTGCGGCCCCCGAAGTGGTGGTGACGCTTTGCACCACGGCGGGGGCGCAGCGGAAGATGACGGTGGCAGAGCTTTTGCCGGGCATGTTCACCGCCGCCCATATGGCGGATGCCGGCAAGGGACAGGGCTGAGGGAGGCAGGGCCGATGGACGCCCGCGCGATCATCGCCAGAATTCGGGATGGCGCCGTGCCATCCGCCGAGGAGCTGCGCTGGTTCGCGGCCGGGCTTGCCTCGGGCGGGATCACCGACGCGCAGGCCGGGGCCTTTGCCATGGCCGTCCTTTTGAAGGGTCTGGGCGAGGCGGGGCGCGTGGCGCTGACCACGGGGATGCGCGACAGCGGCCATGTGCTTGACTGGGCGATGCCCGGTCCGGTGCTCGACAAACACTCGACGGGCGGGATCGGCGATTGCGTCTCGCTGCTGCTGGCCCCCGCCCTTGCCGCCTGCGGGGCCTATGTGCCGATGATCTCGGGGCGCGGTTTGGGCCATACCGGCGGCACGCTCGACAAGCTGGAGGCCATTCCGGGCTTCCGCACCGGGCTGAGCGAGGAGGCCCTGCGCGCGCAAGTGAAGGAGGTGCGCTGCGCCATCGTCGCCGCAAGTGCCGAGATCGCCCCGGCGGACCGGCGGCTCTATGCGATCCGCGACGTGACGGGGACGGTGGAAAGCATCGACCTGATCACCGCCTCCATCCTGTCGAAGAAGCTGGCGGCGGGGCTGGAAGCCCTTGTTCTCGATGTGAAATGCGGCTCCGGTGCCTTCATGAAGACCCTGCCGGAGGCCGAGGCGCTGGCGCGTGCGCTTGTCTCGACCGCGCAGGGGGCGGGCTGCATGACCTCGGCGCTGATCACCGACATGACCCAGCCCCTGGCGACGGCGGCGGGCAATGCGCTGGAGGTGATCGAGGTGATGGAGACGCTGACCGGCACCTCGGTCAATGCCGCGCTCTGGGATCTGACGGCGGCGCTCGGCGGGGAGGCGCTGGCGCTCGGCGGGCTGGCGGCGGACCCGGAGGATGGTGCGGGCCGGATCGCGCAGGCGCTGGAGAGCGGGGCGGCGGCGGAATGGTTCGGGCGGATGGTCGCCGCGCAGGGCGGGCCGGCGGATTTCGTCGATCGCTGGCCGGACCGGCTGCCCGCGGCGCCGGTGACCCGTGAGGTGCCGAGCCTTGGCGCCGGCTATGTCACCGCCATCGACGGCGAGGCGCTTGGCCTTGCGGTCGTGGGTCTCGGTGGCGGGCGGCAGCGCGAGGGAGACCGCGTGAACCCCTCTGTCGGGCTTTCGGACCTTGCCGGGATCGGCGAGGAGATCGGGGCGGGCGATCCCCTGTGCCTCGTGCAGGCGGCGAGCGAGGCCGCAGCGGCGGCGGCTGTCGCGCAGGTGCAGGCAGCCTATCGGCTGTCGCCGGAGGCGCCCGAAGATCCGCCGCTGATCCTGGGGAGAATAGGCTGATGCCGCGGGCTTTTCTGGTGGTGATGGATTCGGTCGGCTGCGGCGGTGCGCCGGATGCGGCCGCCTTTGGCGATGCGGGGGCGAATACGCTCGGCCATATCGCCGGGGCCTGCGCGGCGGGGCGGGCCGAGGTCGGGCGCAGCGGCCCCCTGCGGATGCCGGTGCTGGACGGGCTCGGTCTGGGTGCGGCGATCCGGCTGGCCTCGGGGTTGGAGGCGCCGGGGCTGGGGGCTCTGCCGAAGGGGCGCTGGGGCGCGGCCACCGAGGTCTCGCGTGGCAAGGACACCCCCTCCGGCCATTGGGAACTGGCCGGGGTGCCGGTTCCCTGGGACTGGACCTATTTCCCCGATACCGTGCCGGCCTTCCCGGAAGATATCGTCGCCGAGGTCTGCCGTCTGGCGGGGACGGCGGGGATTCTCGGCAATTGCCATGCCTCCGGCGTGCCGATCATCGCGGAGCATTGCGAGGCGCATCTGAAGACCGGCTGGCCCATCTGCTACACCTCGGCGGATTCCGTCTTTCAGATCGCCGCGCATGAAGAGGCGTTCGGGCTCGACCGGCTCTTGAAGCTCTGCGCCGATCTGGCCCCGATGCTCCATGCCCGCAAGGTCGGGCGGGTGATTGCGCGGCCGTTCACCGGGGTTCCGGGCGATTTCCGGCGCACGGCCAACCGCAAGGATTTCGCCATCGCCCCCCCGGCGCCGACCCTGCTCGACTGGGTGGCGGAGGCGGGACGGGCAACCCACGGCATCGGCAAGATCGGCGACATCTTTTCGATGCGCGGGATCGGAAAGCTCTGGAAGGGCAAATCCGATGCTGATCTTTTCGATCATCTCGACGGGCTTGTCGGGGGAGCCGAAGACGGTTCCTTGACATTCGCCAACTTTGTCGAGTTTGACACGCTTTACGGCCATCCCCGCGACGTGTCCGGCTACGCGCGTGCGCTCGAATGGTTCGACACCCGCGCCGGAAAGATGCTGGCGCGGCTGCGGGAGGGGGATCTGGTGATCTTCACCGCGGATCACGGCAATGACCCGACCTGGCGTGGGACGGAGCACACGCGCGAGCGGGTGCCGCTGATCTGCGCCGGGGCCGGGGTCGCTTGGGCTGGGCCCGGGGAAATCGGGCTGCGGAGCTTTACGGATGTGGCGGCTTCGGTGGCCGTCCATCTGGGGGTGCCGGGGCAGGGGACGGGACGATCTTTCCTGTGAGCGGGGCGGGGGCTTTGCCCCCTGCACCCCCAGGATATTTGAGCCGGTATGAAAGGCGGGAAAAGAATGTCGGTGAGCAGTTTGCCGAAACTTGAGTTGCATCTCCACCTGGAAGGAGGGGCGCCGCCCGCCTTCATCCGGGGGGTGGCGCGCGAGAAGAACATGGATCTTTCGGGTCTGTTCAATGAATTCGGCGCCTATCGCTACAGCGATTTCTGGAGCTTTCTGAGGGTTTACGAGGCGGCGACCACCACGCTGAAAACGCCTGAGGATTACCATCGGCTGACGCTCGCGGTGCTGGAGGAAAGTGCCGCAAGCGGCGTGATCTATTCGGAGACCTTTCTCAGCCCCGATTTCTGCGGCGGGCGCGATGTGGGGGCCTGGCGGGAGTATCTGCACGCCATCGAGGAGGCCGCCGCGATTGGCGAACGGCAGATGGGCATCACCCTGCGCGGCATCGTCACCTGCATCCGCCATTTCGGCCCCGAGAAGGCGCGGGAGACGGCGCTTTGCGCGGCCGAGACGGCGGGGTCCTTCATCACCGGCTTCGGCATTGCCGGGGATGAGAAGATCGGTGCGCTGAAGGACTATCTCTGGTCCTTCGAGGCGGCGCGGGAGGCGGGTCTGCGGATCACCGCCCATGCCGGAGAATGGGGCGGGCCGGAGGAGGTGCGCGCCGCGATGAACGATCTCGGGGCGGAGCGCATCGGCCATGGGGTGCGGGCCATCGAGGATCTGGCTCTGGTGGACGAGATCGCGGAGCGCGGCGTGGTGCTTGAGGTTTGCCCCGGTTCCAACGTGGCGCTCGGGCTTTATCCCGATTTCCGCCGCCATCCCATCGGGCAGCTTTTCGACCGGGGGGTGAAAGTCACCGTCTCCACCGATGATCCGCCTTTTTTCCACACCACCATGGCGCGGGAATACGAACTCCTGAACCGGGCCTTCGACTGGGATGAGGGCGTCTTTGACAAGATCGCCCGAACCGCGCTTGACGCGGCTTTCTGTGATGCGGATACCAAGGCGAAGATTGCCAAGAAACTGGAGCAAGGCCATGCTTGACCACCTGACCGTCGTGTCGCACCCGCTCGTCCAGCACAAGCTGACCCTGATGCGGGAGAAGGACACCTCCACGGCCTCGTTCCGCAAGCTCCTGCGCGAGATCAGCCTGCTCTTGGCCTATGAGGTCACGCGGGCGTTGCCGATGACGACGAAATCCATCGAGACCCCGCTGGAACCGATGGAAGCCCCGGCCATCGACGGCAAGAAACTGGCGCTGATTTCCATTCTGCGCGCGGGCAATGGCCTGCTCGACGGTATTCTGGAACTGATCCCGGCGGCGCGGGTGGGCTTCGTCGGGCTCTACCGCGATCCGGAGACGCTCCAGCCTGTGCAATATTATTGCAAACTGCCCGATCATCTGGAGGAGCGGCTGTCCATCGTCGTCGATCCCATGCTGGCGACGGGCAATTCCTCGGTGGCGGCGATCTCGCTTCTGAAACAATCGGGGGCGAAGAATATCCGGTTCCTGTGCCTTCTGGCGGCTCCGGAAGGGGTCGCGCGCATGAAGGAAGCCCATCCCGACGTGCCGATCGTCACAGCAGCAGTAGACAGTCACCTCAATGACCATGGATATATTGTTCCGGGGCTAGGGGATGCGGGTGATCGCATGTTCGGCACCAAATAAAGTCATTCCCCCTTTACTCCGAAACAATGATCGCGCATGATTCGCCTCAAGCTACTTGGGGGTAGTCATGCTTTTGAAAGTTGTTTCTGCCGCCATGCTGGCGACAGTCTGTTTCTCCTTTGCCGCGCAAGCGCAGTCGGTCGCGGATATCGGCGGGCCGGCGAACCTGCCCCCGGCGGGCTTCAAGGGGCAGCAATTCGTCGACAAACGCGGCTGCGTCTTCCTGAAGGCGGGCCTTGGCGGCACGACGAACTGGGTTCCGCGCGTCGGTCGTGACCGCAAGGCGCTTTGCGGCTATCCGCCGAGCTTTGCCAAGCCGCCGGAAGTGGTGGAGGTGGCCGAGGCTGCCCCGGCGCCCGCGAAACCGGCCCCGGCTCAGCCCGCACCCGCCAAGCCTGCCCCCGTGGTTCCGGCGCCGCGCGTGGCCGTGGCAAGTGCCGAGCCGCCGCCGTCGAGCTATGTGCCGGCCCCGGTTGCGACCGTGCGGGCCGCGCCTGCTCCCGTTGTTGTCGCAGCGCCCGTCGTCGTCGCTCCGGCGGTGGTTGCGCGCCAGCCGGCCCCCTATGTCGAGGTCGCGCCGCGTGGCGGATACGAGACTGTTTCCGGTCAGGGTCTGTCCGGCAAGATCGGCTGCTACAGTTCCGCCCCGGTGGCGGAGCGCGTGAAGCTGCGGAGCGGCGGGACCGCTGTGGTCTGCACCCGTGGCGACGGCACGATGACGGGCTGGCGTCCGCCGATCTATCCGCGCAGCGCCGGCGTCGGGGCCTCGCTGAGCGATCCGGTTGCCGTGACCCGTGCGGATCGCGGCGGGGCGGCCGGCTATGTGGCCGATTATGATTATGCGGCTGCGGCTCCGCGCCGCGCCGCGCCGGTGGAGGCTGTGCCGATGCCTCCGGCGGGCTATGAACTCGCCTGGGACGATGACCGTCTGAACCCGAACCGCGGGCGCGGCACCGCGCAGGGCTGGGCCGATCAGGATCAGGTCTGGACCCGCGAAATCCCGGCGCGTCTGGTCAGCGATGTCGCCAAAGCGAAGGCCAAGAAGGTCAAGCGGGTTGTCGTTGACGGCTCCGGAAACCGCGTGACGGTTTCCACCAAGAATTCTGCGACGGAAGCGGCCCCGGTGGCGAAGGCCCCGAAGGCCGCCGCCGCAGGCGGCAGCTATGTGCAGGTCGGCACCTTCGGGGTGCCTGCCAATGCGGAAGGGGCTGCGGCCCGGCTCAAGGCCATCGGCCTGCCGGTGGCGCGCTCCAGGATCACTTCAGGCGGCAAGGCCATGCAGATCGTGCTGGCGGGTCCCTTTGCCTCGGCTGCCGATGCGCGCGCTGCGCTGTCGATGGCGCGGGGCGCGGGCTTCGGCGACGCGATCCTGCGCTAAGAAGAAAATCGGGCAGATAATCCTGACCCCCGCGCCTCTGGTGCGGGGGTCATTTTATTCAGAGCAGATCGCCTGAAACTGGATCCAGGCCTCGTCGGTCAGCAGAACGGAGCCGGAGCCTTCGGGGAAAGGATCGCCCGCGATCAGCGCCTGCCCCAGCGGGTCGCCTGCCCCGAGGCTGAGCGCATAGGGCGTGGCGGAGAGATTGGCGGCCCGGAAGGCGGCCAGCAGCGGCTCTGCGCCAGGTTCGGGGGCCGGGGTGGCCAGAAGGGTTTCGGCATAGCCCGCCACCGCCGAGGAGGAGGTCGCCCCCGAGGTCAGGAGCCGCAGCGTCGCTGCCAGCCCCATATGGTCCAGAAGCGCCAGCACCGGATCGGTGCCGTCATTGGCGATCTCGACCGCGAGGATATGGCCCGAAAGCGCATCCGGCCCGTCGCTGCCCTCGACAAGGGCGGCGGGCAGCACGACGAGGTTGCCGGGTAGCAGAAGCGGTGCGGTCAGCGCCCCCCGGACCACCTCGATCCGCGGCGGGGTCTTGGGGAAAAGCCGGGTGGCAAGGGCCGCCGCCGCATGACGCCCGGAGACGGATTTGCAGGCCGACCCCGACAGCCGCCCGAGATCGGCAAGCGCGAATTCCCCCAGCTCGTCCCGCGTCGGGGCCGGCAGAACGGCGGCGGTCTGCTGCACGAGCTTGCCCGGCAGCCAGAAGACCACGACGCCCACGACGACAAGCGCCGCCGCCCCCAGAACCGCGCCGCGCAGCCGTCCGGGATGGGGCCGGCGGCGTTCCAGCACGGTCCGCACCGTCTCCAGGGCCGCAATCATGTCGCGGTCATCGACTTCGAGCGTCTCGGGCGCATCCGCCCCCGGTCCGAACAGCGCCGGCACCTCGCCGGGGTTCAGCCGTTCAAGGGCGGGCAGCGACCATTGCGCCAATGCCATCTCGTTCTTCGGATCGCTGAGGATGATCGTCGCCTCGCGCAGGCCGACGATCACCTCCCGCCGTCTGGCCTGCGGATGTTCGCGCCAGAGGCCGGGGCTTTCCAGCCGCTGATATTTGCGAAGCGCCGTCATGCGCGTTGGGGGCCTGCTGCTGCCGATCTTCGGGCAAGGTTAGCCCAGCGGCAGCGGCTCCACAATGAGCCGCCGCAGGATTGATTGCCTGTCACGGATCAGGTCACTGGTCGATCAGCTTGGCGACGGCGCGCAGCTCGTATTTCTGGATCTTGCCGGTCGAGGTCTTCGGCAATTCGGTGAAGACGACGAGCTTCGGCGTCTTGAACCCGGCAAGGCGGCTGCGGCAATGGGCGATCAGCTCCGCTTCGGTCACGGAGGCGCCGGGCTTCAGCTCGACGAAGGCGCAAGGCACCTCGCCCCATTTGTCGTCGGGTTTGGCGACCACGGCACAGAGGCTGACGGCGGGATGGTGCATCAGCGCGCCCTCCACCTCCACCGAACTCACGTTCTCGCCGCCGGAGATGATGATGTCCTTGGCGCGGTCGGTGATCTTGATGTAGCCGTCCGGGTGCTGGAAGGCGATGTCGCCGGTGTGGAACCAGCCCTCCCTGAAGGCTTCGGCCGTGGCCTCGGGGTTCTTGTAATAGCCCTTCATCACCATGTTGCCGCGCATGGCGATCTCGCCCAGATGGGCGGCGTCGCGGGGAACGGGCTGGCCCTGGCTGTCCTGTACCTCGGCGCCTTCCTGCATGGCCATGGCGATGCCGGTGCGGGCCTTGAGTGCGGAGCGTTCCTCCCCCTCGGCCCCGTTCCACTCGGTCTGCCAGAGACATTCCGTTGCAGGGCCATAGGTTTCGGTCAGCCCGTAAACCTGGGTGACGTTGAAGCCCAGGGGCTCGAAAGCCGCAAGGGTGGCGGCAGGGGGCGGGGCGCCGGCGGTGAAGACCTCGACGGTGTGGGAGAAGGGGCGGCGGTCCTCCGGCTTGCAGTTGATCATCGTGTTCAGCACGATGGGCGCACCGCCGAAATGGGTAACGCCCTCATCCGCGATGGCGTCATAGATCGCCTTTGCCGTCACGTCGCGGCAGCAGACGAGCGTGCCGCCGAGCATGGGGATCATCCAGGGGTGGCACCAGGCGTTGCAATGGAAAAGCGGCACGATGGTCAGGTAGACCGGGAAAAGCTGCATCCGCCAGCCGATGGCATTGGCCGTGGTGGCGAGATAGGCGCCGCGATGGTGGTAGACCACCCCCTTCGGACGCCCGGTGGTGCCGGAGGTGTAATTGATCGCAAGGCTTTCCCATTCATCGGCGGGCATCAGCCAAGCGGCTTCCGGATCGCCGCTGTCCAGCAGCGCCTCATAGGTCGGGTAGCGGCCGGTGGCGGTGAAGCCGGGGTCCACCACCTCCACAATCTGCGGCGCCTCCCCCTCCATTCGGCGGATCGCCTCTTCGGCAAGGGGCAGGAAGGCGGTGTCGCAGAGCAGCAGCTTTGCCCCGGCATGGCCGAAGATATAGGCGACGGTATCGGCATCGAGCCGGGTGTTGATGGTGTTCAGCACCGCGCCCGCCGCCGGCACGCCGAAATGCGCCTCCGCCTGTGCGGGCGTGTTCGGCAGGAGCGTGGCCACCACATCGCCGGGCGCGATGCCCTGCGCCGTCAGCGCCGAGGCGAGGCGGCTCACCCGGCGGGCGTAATCCGCATAGGTCAGCCGAACGTCCTTGCCGACAAGGGCCGTGCGATGGGCAAAGACATCCGCCGCCCGCTTCAGATGCGAAAGCGGCGTCAACGGCGCGTAATTGGCCGCGCATTTTCCCAATCCGGTCTCATCCGCCAGCCAGCCCATGCTTCCCCCCGAGATGCCGCGATTTCCGCCGATTTTCGGGGAAGTGTCGCTTTCTGACGCGCAGAATGACCCCATGCGGGTGAGTTGAAAAGCATGGAAACGAAGGATTGGCCCGTGACTGCGCCCCCTGTGACTGCGACCAGAGACCGCACCCTCGCCGCCGCGGGGTTGATTGGCGTCTATGCCATGGTGATCGGCTTCACCGACAATTACGTCCGGGTCATCGCCGATCAGGGCGGACTCTGGCAGTTCCACTTCACCCGGACGGCCATGGCGATGGGTCTTCTCGCGCTTGCGGTGCCGGTGCTCGGCCTGAGGGTGAGGCCGGTGAACCTGCGGGCGGTGGTCGCGCGTTCGGCCATTCACGGGCTGGCCATGGTGATCTATTTCGGTGCGCTCGCCTTTCTGCCGGTGGCGCTGGTGGCGGCGGGGCTGTTCACCGCGCCGATCTTCGTCTTGCTGATCTCGCGCTTTGCCTATGGCCACCGGATCGGCCCGGTGCGGATTCTGGCGGTGGGGCTGGGGTTTCTGGGTGTTGTGCTGGTGCTCGGCCCGTCGGCGCTTTCGGGGGCTTCGCTCGCCGCGCTCCTGCCTGTTCTGGCGGGGGCCATGTATGCGATGGGCAACATCGCCACCCGCGAATGGTGTCCCGAAGAAAGTGCGGAGACTTTGCTGGCCGGCTTCTTTCTCGCCCTCGGGCTGATCGGAGCCATCGGGATGGCGGCGCTGACCCTCTTTCCGATGGAGGTGCCGCCGGGGACGGCAGGCTTCCTCCTGCGCGGGCCGGTCTGGCCGAGCGGTGAGTTCCTGTTCTGGACCTTCGTGCAGGCGGCAGGCTCCCTTCTCGGGGTCGGCATGATGATCCGCGCCTATCAGATCACCGATGCCGGCCGCGCCTCGGTGCTGGAGTATGTGATCCTTCCGGCGTCCGCCTTCTGGGGATGGGTGTTGTGGCGCGAGACCCTTACCGTGACGGCGGTGGCCGGAATGATGCTGATCGTGGCGGCCGGAGCGATGATCGCGCTGAGGGCAAGGGTGCAGGAGGGGGCGTGAAGCCCGCCGCTCCGCAGGCTGTCCCCCCGAAGCCGGAGTTGGGTCGGCGGACATTCGGCGGGTGCTGCGCCCCGCTGCGGGTCCGGAGGGGTCTTGCATCCCTCCGCACCTCCCCGCAGGATATTTTCCGACAGAAAATGAAGAGCGTAGGAAGAGGGGCGCCTGCTCCGGTCTGAAGGCCGATGGAACCTAGTCGCGGACGGCCTCGCGCCAGTGCCTGCGGCAGAGGCTCACATAGGTCTCGTTGCCGCCGATCACCACCTGCTCGCCGTCTTTCAGCGCCCGCCCGTCCGGCCCGCGCCGGATCACCATGGTCGCCTTCTTGCCGCAATGGCAGATGGTGCGGACCTCGCGCATCTCGTCGGCCCAGGCCAGAAGGGCTGCGGAACCGGGAAAGAGATTGCCCTGGAAATCGACGCGCAGGCCGTAGCACATCACCGGCACGCCGAGGTCGTCCACCGCGCAGGCCAACTGCCAGACCTGCGCTTTCGACAGGAACTGCGCTTCGTCGATGAAGACGCAGGCGACCTTGCCCTGCGAAAACCGGGCGGAAAGCTTGGCGTAGAGATCCTCGTCCACGGCAAAGGTATCCGCGGGCTCTCCGATGCCGATGCGGCTGGCGATCCGGCCTTCTCCCGCACGATTGTCGAATTGCGCGGTGATGAGATAGGTCGTCATCCCGCCCTCGCGGTAGTTGTGCGAGGCTTGCAGAAGCAGGGTCGATTTGCCCGCGTTCATCGTGGAATAGTTGAAGTAAAGCTTTGCCATGCCGTCACATAGCCACGCCCGACGGGCCGCGCAAGCGGTCCGGAACGCGGGAAAGACCGGGTGGGAGCCCTGTTCCTGTGGTGGCTGATCCGCACCGCGGGAGGAAAGCCGAGGGGGCTGCGGCGGGTGTCCGAACCAGTTAAGCGCCGCAAACCGGCATCACATCAAGGGACGGGCCCGCCGCACGGCCGCGAAAAACCAGAAACCCGACCTTCCCGCACGAGACGGTGCGCGACGGACCCCCACCCGAACCGGCGCTGGGGACGCCGGCCATTCACTCACTACCATTCCGGTTGCCCGGAACACCTTTATCAATGACAAAGCCTTGCAGCGGGATTAATGGGAAAAGGCAAATTGAATTCCCCGGTCGCTTCGGATCGGGTTGTGAAGGCGTGAGATGAGTATCGAAAGCTACCTGAAAAAGCACAGTGAGGCGCTCGTCAAGGACGTGGGCATCGAGGCGGCCTGCGAAGCGACCGGCAAATCCAAGGCCACGCTCGGGCGTTACTATTCCGACCAGAGCGAGCATGATGACCGCTTCATGCCGATTGATGTCGTGGCGAAGCTGGAGGCGGCGAGCCGGTTCCCGCATGTGACCTCGGCGCTTGCCGATCTGCGCGGGATCACGCTCTCCTATGATGCGGAGCGCAAGAACGCGGCCTCTTCGGGCGTCAATCAGGATGTGGTCATGCTGGCGCAGCGGTTTGCGGTGCTGATGTCGGAATACAATTCCGCCATCGGCGACGGGAAGATTTCCGTCAATGAAGCCAAGAGGTTGCTGCGTGAAACGCTTGCGCTGCAACAGGTGCTTCTGGACATGAAGCTGAACCTCGAGGAAGAGGCAGGCTGAGCCGCCCCTTCACAGGGCGGCCCATTTTCTGACAGATCACGACGGACGGCGCGGCTTGCCACCTTCGGCGCGGCGCGGGGCAAAGCTGCCGCCCTGCGGTTTGGCCGCCCCGGATTTTCCAGCCCCCGCGGGGCGGTTGCCACCACCGGCCGCCGGGCGCTGGCCCTGCGGCTTGGCGGATTTCTGCGGCGGCTTGGCGCCGGGCTTCTGGCCGCCGCGCACGGCGGGGCGCTGGCCGCGGTTCTGGCCGGGCTTCGGCGCCGCGGCCACCACATCCGCCGCCCAGGGCGCGCCCGCCAGCACGGGAATCGGCTTCTTCAGCAGCTTTTCGATCGCCTGCAATTCGCCCATTTCCGCCGGAGAGCAGAAGGCCACCGCCGTCCCCTCGGCACCTGCGCGCGCGGTGCGGCCGATGCGGTGGACGTAGTTTTCCGGCACGTTCGGCAGGTCGAAGTTGTAGACGTGCCGAACCGTCGGAATGTCGATCCCGCGGGCCGCGACATCGGTGGCGACCAGCACGTCCAACTCTCCCGAGCGGAATTCGGTCAGGGTCCGGTCGCGCTGGTTCTGGCTCTTGTTGCCGTGGATGGAGCCGACCTTGAAGCCCCAGCTCGCCAGAAGCTTGCTCAGCTTTTCGGAGCCATGCTTGGTGCGGCCGAAGACGAGCGCCTGCTCGCCGGGGTGCTTCTTGAGATATTCCTCAAGCACGCGAGCCTTGTCGCCATTCGGGATGTAGTGGACGCCCTGCGCGATCCGCTCCACCGGCTTGCCGGGCGGGGCGACCTGCACGCGGATCGGCTCGCGCAGGTAGGTATCGGCGATTTCCTCGATGTCCTTCGGCATGGTGGCCGAGAAGAGCAGGGTCTGGCGCTTTTGCGGGATGTGCTTGGCGATCTTCCGCAGCGAATGGATGAAGCCCATGTCGAGCATGTGGTCGGCCTCGTCCAGCACCAGATAGGCGCATTTCTCAAGGCTGACATCGCCGCGTTCCAGAAGGTCGATCAGACGGCCGGGGGTGGCGACGAGAACGTCGGTCCCCTTGCTCAGCGCCTGCGCCTGCTTGAACAGCGAAGCGCCGCCGACGACCATCGTGACCTTGACGGCGGTGCCTTTGGTGAAGATTTCAAGGTTGTCCTTGATCTGGCTGATCAGTTCGCGCGTCGGGGCGAGGATCAGGGCGCGGACGTTCTTCGGCCCCGGCGGATGGCCGAGGTCGAGAAGCCGGTGCAGCAGCGGCAGGCCGAAGGCAGCGGTCTTGCCGGTGCCGGTCTGCGCCAGCCCCATCAGGTCGCGGCCTTCCATGATATGCGGGATCGCCTGCGCCTGAATGGGCGTCGGGGCTTTCAGCTGGGTCTTTTCGAGCGCTTTCAGCAGCTTCGGTGAAAGACCAAGGGATTCAAAGGTGGTCATGTAACTCTTTCCGGCAGCCCGGTGGCTGCCTCCGGCCCCAGGGGCCGACAGTGGGAAGCGCCGCACCCTCATATCCGGCCCTTGCCAGATACCGTGCGCGTCGCGGAACCCCTGCGTGACGGTGGGAACCCATCAAGGCGCCTTACACATGCTCACGCGGCACGGGCAGCCAGGATGGAGCGCAAATGGGCGCTTTTACGGATTTTGTCAAGCCGGTGCCGGGTTTGAAAATCCTTTGAAGGATTTTCACCGGCTCCCTGGAAGGAACCGGCAAATTCCTTGCAGGAAATCAGGGTCACCCCTGAAGCGTCCGCACCCCGTAGCCTTCGCTGCGCGCCTTCATCGCGGCCACGACCGAGATCGCGGCGGCGGCGGTGGTGAAATAGGGGATCTTGTCCATCAGCGCCACGCGGCGGATGTCGCGGCTGTCGCTGACGGCCTGATTGCCCTCGGTGGTGTTCATCACCATGGCGATGTCGTTGTTCTTCAGGCGGTCCACGATGTTCGGGCGGCCTTCATAGACCTTGTTCACCAGTGTCGCGGCGATCCCCTGCGCCGTCAGCCAGCCCGCCGTGCCGCGGGTCGCCACGATCTCGAAGCCTTGGGCGGTGAGATCGCGCATCGCGGCGGCAAAGGCCGGGGTCTTGTCCATGTCCTTGATCGAGACAAAGGCGCGGCCTGCTTCGGGCAGGGTCACGCCCGCGCCCATCTGCGCCTTGAGGAAGGCGAGCGCGAAGGTGCGGTCCCAGCCCATGACCTCGCCGGTGGAGCGCATTTCCGGCCCCAGAACCGGATCGACGCCGGGGAAGCGGGCGAAGGGCAGCACCGCCTCCTTGACCGAGAACCACGGCGTGATCGGGTCGGCGAGCGTGAAGGGATTGGCAAGCGGCAGCGGCGTGTCGGGGCCGACCCCCTGGGCATAGGGAGCACGCAGCGGGAAGTTCGCCATAGGCTCGCCGGCCATCAGGCGGGCGGCGATGGCGGCGATGGCGCTGTCGGTGGCCTTGGCCACGAAAGGCACGGTCCGGGAGGCGCGCGGGTTCACCTCCAGCACATAGATCGTGCCGTCCTTGATGGCGAATTGCACGTTCATCAGGCCGACGACATTGAGCGCCAGAGCCATCTGAACGGTCTGGCGTTTCAATTCGGCGATGATCTCGGGTGAGAGCGAATGGGGCGGCAGGCAGCAGGCGGAATCGCCGGAATGGACGCCCGCTTCCTCGATATGCTCCATGATCCCCGCGACATGCACCGTCTTGCCATCCGAAAGCGCATCGACATCGACCTCGATGGCGCCGGAGAGATAGCTGTCGAGCAGCACCGGGCTGTCGCCGGAGACCTGAACGGCGGTGGCGATATAGCGGTCGAGCTGGGCATCTTCGCGGATGATCTCCATGGCGCGCCCGCCGAGCACGAAGGAGGGGCGGATCACCAGCGGATAGCCGACCTCACGCGCCACGGCGAAAGCCTCGTCGCGCGAGCGGGCGGTGCCGTTGACCGGCTGCTTCAGCTCCAGCTTGTGCAGAAGCTGCTGGAACCGCTCCCGGTCTTCGGCAAGGTCGATGGCATCGGGCGTGGTGCCGAGGATCGGAATGCCTTCGTTGTAAAGCGCATTGGCGAGCTTCAAGGGCGTCTGGCCGCCGAATTGCACGATAACGCCGTGCAGCGTGCCGTTCTCCTGCTCCACCCGCAGGATTTCCAGAACGTGTTCAAGGGTCAGCGGCTCGAAGTAAAGCCGGTCGGAGGTGTCGTAATCGGTGGAAACCGTCTCCGGGTTGCAGTTGACCATGATGGTCTCATAGCCGGCAGCGGTCAGCGCGTAGCAGGCATGGCAGCAGCAATAGTCGAACTCGATCCCCTGACCGATCCGGTTCGGACCGCCGCCGAGGATCACGACCTTCTTCGCAGCCGAGGGCCGGGCCTCACATTCCACGTCGCCCATCGCCGGGACTTCGTAGGTGGAATACATATAGGGGGTCTGGGCCTCGAACTCCGCCGCGCAGGTGTCGATGCGCTTGAAGACGGCGGTGACGCCGAGGTTGCGGCGGGCGCGGCGGATGTTGGCCTCGTCCCGGCCGGTCAGCTTCGCCAGACGGGCATCGGTGAAGCCCATCATCTTCAGCCGCCGCAGGCCCGCGGCCTCGACCGGCAGGCCGGATTTGCGGACCTCCGCCTCGGCCTCGATGATCTCGCGGATGCGGGCGAGGAACCACGGGTCGAAAGCGGTGATGGCGTTGATCTCGTCGTCGCTCAGCCCGTGGCGCATGGCCTGCGCGATCACCCGCAGCCGGTCCGGCGTCTGCTTGGAAAGCGCGAGCGTGATCGCGGCCTTGTCCGGGGTCCCGCTGGCGGCGACGCCGGGAATGGCGATCTCGTCAAAGCCGGAAAGCCCGGTTTCAAGGCTGGCGAGCGCCTTCTGCATCGACTCGTGGATGGTCCGGCCGATGGCCATGACCTCGCCCACCGATTTCATCGCCGTGGTCAGGTTGTTCTCGCTGCCGGGGAATTTCTCGAAGGCGAAGCGCGGGATCTTGGTGACCACATAGTCGATGGACGGCTCGAAGGAGGCGGGCGTCACCTTGGTGATGTCGTTGTCCAGCTCGTCGAGCGTATAGCCCACGGCCAGCTTCGCGGCGATCTTGGCGATGGGGAAGCCGGTGGCCTTGGAGGCGAGCGCCGAGGACCGCGACACCCGCGGGTTCATCTCGATCACCACCATGCGGCCATCCGCCGGGTTGATCGCCCATTGCACGTTGGAGCCGCCGGTTTCCACCCCGATCTCGCGCAGCACGGCGATCGAGCCGTTCCGCATGATCTGGTATTCCTTGTCGGTCAGCGTCAGCGCCGGGGCGACGGTGATGCTGTCGCCGGTATGGACGCCCATCGGATCGACGTTCTCGATGGCGCAGATGATGATGGCGTTGTCGGCGGTGTCGCGCACCACCTCCATCTCGTATTCCTTCCAGCCGAGCAGCGACTCGTCCACCAGAACCTGTGCGACGGGGCTGGCCTCAAGGCCGGATTTGATGATCGCCTCGTAGTCGTCGCGGTTGTAGGCGACGCCGCCGCCGGTGCCGCCGAGCGTGAAGGCCGGGCGGATGATCGCGGGCAGGCCCACATAGTCGAGCGCCGCCAGACCCTCGGCCACACCGGCGGCGATGTCATACTTGCCGGAGGCGAGTTTCGGGGCCGCGACGATGGTGGCCTTGGGGTTTTCGAGCCCGATCCGGTCCATCGCCTCGCGGAAAAGCTTGCGATCTTCTGCCATTTCGATGGCTTCGCGCTTGGCGCCGATCAGCTCCACCTTGAACTTTTCGAGCACGCCCATATCGGCGAGCGACAAGGCGGTGTTCAGGCCGGTCTGCCCGCCCATGGTCGGCAGGAGCGCGTCGGGACGCTCCTTTTCGATGATCTTGGCGACGACCTCGGGGGTGATCGGCTCGATATAGGTGGCGTCGGCCAGCCCCGGATCGGTCATGATCGTCGCGGGGTTGGAGTTGACGAGGATGACCCGGTAGCCTTCCTCGCGCAGCGCCTTGCACGCCTGTGCGCCGGAGTAGTCGAATTCGCAGGCCTGACCGATCACGATGGGACCGGCGCCGATGATCATGATGGATTTGATATCGGTTCTTTTCGGCATGGCCGCACTCCTTATCGCGCCCCCGTCAGCGCAAAACTTCGCGGGTTATAGCCAGAGCGCGCCGGGGCGCAAGGGGACTCGCGGGCCGAAATGCAAAGGCGGCCGGGGGGACGCCCGGCCGCCTTTCTTCTCAACTCCGCCGGATCAGGACTTCTGCCCGACCGCAGCCTCCGCCGCGGCGATGGCGGCCTTGCGCTTGGTGATCTCGTCGCCGATCGGCGGGCCTTTGAAGCGGCGGTTCTCCACCAGCACCCAGATGATCAGCGCCAGCACCACGAAGCCCACGGTGATTTCCAGAGCCCAGTCGTTCGGCGGCTGGATGCCGAGGTAGAAGATCAGCGCCATGGAAATCACCACGAGGATCGAGACGATCTTGTAGGCGCCGATCCCCATGTTCCACGGCCCCATCGTCGGCCACTTCGGCCCGCCGATGGTGAAGAAGCCAAGGGCGATCGGCACGGCGAAGGACAGGAAGAGGAAGATCACCGTGCAGGAGACCACGATGGAATAGGCGGGTGTCCCGGCAATGGTGATCGCCGAGGTCAGCCAGACGAAGAGCACGGCCAGAGTGCCGCCGGTCCAGATCGCCGGAACCGGCGTGCGGTACTTCGGCGAAACCGAGGCGAGCGCCTTGGAGCCGACCGGCATCCCGTCATCGCGCGAGAAGGCGAAGAGCATCCGCGACACCGAGGTGACGGTGGCCAGCCCGCAAAGCCATTGCGAGATGAAGATCAGCACATAAAGCACTTCCTTCACCGTCGGGTTCACCTGCATGTCCATGCCCCAGAAGAACACGTTCCAGCCCTGTTTGGCGGCATCGTCCATGTTCGGGAGCATCAGCACGAAGGAGCAGAGCATGATCCAGCCGAAAAGCCCGGACCACCAGACCGAAGACACCATGCCCTTCGGCACGGCGACGGAGGCGTTCTTGGTTTCCTCCGAAGTATGGGCGGAGGCGTCATAGCCGGTGATCGTGTAGACCGGCAGGAGAAGCCCGAGAAGGAAGGCCATGCCGCCCGAGACGGCAAAGGGCCAGACCGCCGAGGCGCCCTCGGTCCCGGTGTAGTTGCCGAAGGTGAAGAGCCGCCCGAAATCCCAGCTCGTCGCCGAGAAGAGGCAGACCAGCGTGAGCAGGATCGCGGTGGCGAAGATCAGATAGCCCGAAAAGTCGGTCAGCTTCGCCGTCAGCTTGATGCCGAGGTGGTTGCACAGCGCCTGAAGCGCGGTGATCACCGCCACGAAGAGGACGCGGTGGGTCAGCGTATCCTCGACCCCGAAGGTGGCCCCGAAGGCTCCGAAGAAGAAGTAGAAGGTGCCGACGTTGATCGCCCCCAGAACGGTGACGAGGCCCAGAAGGTTCAGCCAGGCCGAGATCCAGCCGGTGAAGCGATTCCCGAGGATCGAACCCCAGTGGTAAAGCCCGCCCGCCGTCGGATAGGCCGAGGAGATCTGCGCCAGACCAAGCGCGAAGACCCCCGAGATCAGCACCCCGAGCGGCCAGCCGAGCCCGATGGCGGCACCGCCCGCCCCCGAGGTCGCCTGACCGAGCGAGTTGATCCCGCCGGACAGGATGCAGATGATCGAAAAGGAGATTGCGAAGTTCGAGAACCGCGACATGGAGCGTTCAAGCTCCTGCGCGTAGCCCATGCCATGCAGGACCTTCATGTCCTCATGCTGGTCGTGATCGGAATAGTTGTCCGCAGCCATTGTTACCCTCCGAACCGTTTGCTGGTTTTTGTTATCTTTCCCAGTGCGGCATATTGCCGTCCCTGCTGGGAGGAAAACCCGAATTTTTCAGTCTGGCAAGCGTTGAATAGATTTTTACAAGATTGATACAAAACCGCTGCTTCCGAAGCCGTTTTTTCCGGCGATGCGCGGGGGCGGGTTGCCGGAAGGGGCTGGTCTTGACCGGGCCGCTGGCCTAGGTCTGGGGCATCGCAAGGAAAGGGTGCCGCGTGATCCTGCTTGAGGACGGTCCGGGGGGCAGACCCGCGCTTTTCGACAAGGCGCGGCGGCTCGTGATCGCCCGGCGGGCGGAGGATCTGGCGGGTGCTCTGGCGGCGCTCGATGCGGCGCGGGCGGAAGGGCTCTGGGTCGCGGGGTGGATCGCCTATGAGGCGGGATATGCGCTGGAACCGAAGCTTGGCGCCCTGATGCCGGAAGGGGCGGGGCCGCTTCTGGTCTTCGGGCTCTTCGACGCGCCGCAGGAGGCCGGGCCGGTGCTGGAACAGGCGCGGGCCGAGGCGCGCGGCGTGGCGGTCGCGGCTCCGAAGCCGATGATTTCCCGCATCGCCTACGATGCCGCCATGGCGCGGGTGATGGCCTATATCGGCGCCGGGGATTGCTATCAGATCAACCTGACCTTCCCGATGGAAAGCGCGCTGCTCTCCGGCTCGCCCCTTGGCCTTTACGGCGCGCTGCGGGCGCGGCAGGCGGTTGGGCACGGTGCCTTCGTCGATCCGGGGGAGGGGCCGGTCCTGATCTCGCGTTCGCCGGAGCTGTTCCTGCGGATCGCGCCGGATGGCCGGATCGAGGCGCGGCCGATGAAAGGCACCGCCCCGCGCGACCCCGATCCGGTGCGCGATGCCGAACTGGCCGAGGAACTGCGCGCCTCGTCCAAGGGCCAGGCGGAAAACCTGATGATCGTGGACCTTCTGCGGAACGACATCAGCCGGGTGGCGACGGTCGGCTCGGTCAAGGTGCCGAAACTGTTCGCGGTGGAAAGCTATGCGACGCTGCACCAGATGGTCTCGACCGTCGTGGGCCAACTGGTGGAGCCGCCCTCCATGACCGGGGTGATGGCGGCGCTTTTCCCCTGCGGCTCCATCACCGGCGCGCCGAAGATCCGCGCCATGGAGATCATCCGCGAGGTGGAGCTGCACCCGCGCGGCGCCTATTGCGGGGCGATCGGCTGGATGGCGCCGGAGGGGGAGGCCTCGTTTTCCGTGGCGATCCGGACGCTCTCGCTGACGGGCGCGCGGATCGTGTTGAACGTGGGCGGCGGGGTGGTGCAGGATTCCACCGCCGAAGGCGAATGGGAGGAGGCGCTGTGGAAAGCGCGCTACATGCGGGGGCTGGCGAGCCGGGGCTGAAGCTGATCGAGACGCTCTTGTGGGACGGCGGGCGGTTTCCCCGCCTTGCCCTCCATCTCGACCGCCTCGCCGCCGCCGCCCGGTTGCTCGGCTGGCCGCCGGCTGCGGCCGAAGCGACGCTCGCCCGGATCTCCGGCCCGGCCGCGCGGGTGCGGCTGACGCTGGATGCCGCGGGCCGGGTCGAGGTGACGGCCGCGCCCCTGGTTCCGATGTCGCCCTTCTGGCGTCTGGGCCTGGCCGAAGCGCGGCTGCGCTGCGACGACCCCTGGCTGCGGGTGAAATCGACCCGCCGTCCGCTCCATGACGCGGCACGGGCGGCGCTGCCTGCGGACCGGGAGGAACTGATCTTCCTCAATGAACGCGGCGAGGTCTGCGAAGGCACGATCACCACGCTGTTCTTCGACCGGGGGCAGGGGCTGCGGACCCCGCCGCTTGCCTGCGGCCTTCTGCCCGGCGTGCTGCGCGCCGAACTGGCCGCCCCGGAAGAAATCCTGCTTGCCGAAGACTTGCCCAGGGTCCGGCTCTGGGTCGGCAATGCGTTGCGCGGCCTGATCCCCTCCTTCTGGATGCCTTAGGCTTTCTTCTCTTCTCAAATATCCCCGCCGGAGGCTCCTCTGGCCGAGGCAGGAGCCTCCGGCGGGGATATTTGGGGCAAGATGAAAGGGCAGGGCGCGGGCGCGGGCTTGACTTCGCTTTTGGGGCGGGGTGTATCGGGCCGAACCGTTACAGCCTCCGTGAAGGGGAAGAAGATGCACGCCTATCGCAGCCATACTTGCGCCGATCTGAACATGGCCCATGCCGGTCAGGAGGTTCGCCTTTCGGGCTGGGTGCATCGGGTGCGCGATCATGGCGGGGTGCTTTTCATTGACCTGCGCGACCATTACGGCATCACGCAGGTGCTGGCCGACAGCGACAGCCCGGCCTTTGCCGAGATCGAGAAGGTCCGGGCCGAATGGGTGGTGCGGATCGACGGGCGGGTGAAGGCGCGCGATGCGAGCCTCGTCAACCCCAAGCTGCCGACCGGCGAGATCGAGGTCTATGCGACCGGCCTCACCGTTCTGGGCGCCGCCGACGAACTGCCGCTGCCGGTCTTCGGCGAGCTCGAATATCCGGAGGAAACCCGTCTCACCTACCGCTTCCTCGACCTGCGCCGCGAGAAGCTGCATCGCAACATGATGCTGCGGAGCCAGGTCGTGCGCTCCATGCGGAAGCGGATGTGGGACCAGGGCTTCAACGAGTTCCAAACCCCGATCATCACCGCTTCTTCGCCGGAAGGCGCGCGCGACTTTCTCGTGCCGTCGCGGCTCCATCCCGGCAAGTTCTACGCCCTGCCGCAGGCCCCGCAGCAATTCAAGCAACTGATCATGGTGGCGGGCTTCGACCGCTACTTCCAGATCGCCCCCTGCTTCCGCGACGAGGACCCGCGGGCGGACCGTTCGCCGACCGACTTCTACCAGCTCGATCTCGAAATGTCCTTCGTCGAGCAGGAAGACGTGTTCGCCGCCGTGCAGCCGGTCATCCAGGGGATTTTCGAGGAATTCGCGCCGGGCAAGAAGGTTTACGCCGACTGGACGCGCATCGCCTACCGCGACAGCCTGAAATGGTATGGCTCCGACAAGCCCGACCTGCGGAACCCGATCCGGATGGCCGATGTTTCGGCGCATTTCCGCGACTCGGGCTTTGCGATCTTCGCCAGACTCCTCGAAGTCGAGGGCAACGAGGTCCGCGCCATTCCCGCGCCGACCGGGGGCAGCCGCAAATTCGCCGACCGCATGAATGCCTTCGCCCAGAAAGAGGGCCTGCCGGGCATGGGCTATATCTTCTGGCGCAAGGCGGAAGATGGCTCGACCGAGGCCGCTGGTCCCATCGCCAAGGCGATCGGGGCGGAGCGGACCGAGGCGATCCGCACCGAACTCGGGCTGACCGAGGGCGATGCCGTCTTCTTCCTCGGTGGCAAGGCCGAGGTGTTCGAGCCGGTTGCGGGGCGTGCGCGCAACGAGATCGGGCGCGAGCTGGGGCTGACGGAGCAGAATTGCTTCAAATTCGCCTGGATCGTCGATTTCCCGATGTATGAGAAGACCGACGACGGCAAGATCGACTTCAGCCACAACCCCTTCTCCATGCCGCAGGGCGGGCTGGAGGCGCTGAACGGCGATCCGCTCGATGTCTATGCCTATCAGTATGATCTCGCCTGCAACGGCTATGAGCTGATCTCGGGCGGCATCCGCAACCACAAGCCGGAGATCATGTTCAAGGCGTTCGAGCTCGCCGGCTATCCGAATTCCGAGGTGGAGAAGCGTTTTGGCGGCATGGTCAAGGCGTTCAAATACGGCGCCCCGCCCCACGGCGGCTGTGCGGCGGGGATCGACCGGATCGTGATGCTGCTGGCCGATGAGGCCAACATCCGCGAGGTCATCATGTTCCCGATGAACCAGCGGGCGGAAGACCTGCTGATGGGCGCGCCCTCGGAGCCGACCAGCACCCAGATGCGCGAGCTGAGCCTGCGCCCGGTGCCGAAGGAAGGCTGACAACCTCTCTGACAGTTCGTGCAAACGCCGCAGCCCAGGGTTGCGGCGTTTGTTTTGTGACGGGATATGACGTATTTTCCCCGCTCCGGCGGGGCTTTTGTGACATCCTGCTTCTTCCGTTGCGGCCCGGCTCTGCTTAAGTGGAAAGAAGAGTTTCTGTGGTGAGTAAGGGGGGTGCGGGATGCGGCTGGTTCTGGGGCTTCTGATGGGGTGCGCCTGTGTCGGTGCCGTGATGGCGCAGACGGCGACGACGGTAACCTACAAATGCGAGCGCGGCGCACGGGTCGACGCGACCTATCTGACGGTGACGGAGGGCGCCTTCGCGGTCGTCACGGCCGAGGGTCGGCAGGTCGCCCTGCAGGCGGATTCGTCGGGCGGCGAGGGGCGTTTCTCCTCGGTCGAAGACGGGGCGCCCTATGTCTGGTGGGTCCGCAACGGCGAGGCGGAGCTTTCGGTGAAAATGGGCGGCAGCGACATCGCCGTGCTCAGGAAGTGCCACGAGGGCTGAGACCCGTCAGCGCGCCGCTCCCCGAAGTCGGGAAAGCGGCCTCGGCGCGGTTGAGGCGCTGGTCGATGAGGCCCCGGAGCGGGGCAAGATCGCTCGCCTCCGCGGCCAGAAGCGAGGCTGTGGCGAGGGCGCCATCCTGTGCCTGCCGTGCGAGGCTTGCGACGAAGCCGGTGACATACCGGCGGCAGGCCGGATCGGGGTTGCCGCGCAGCGCATCGGCGGCGCGCAGCAGATCGTCCTGCAGGGCCAGCGGATCGGGCAGGATCACATCCTCTCCCGCCGGGGCCGGAAGCAGGTCCAGATCCGGCAGGTGATGGCGCAGGGCGGCGCAGAAGGCGGCGAGGCTTTGCAGGGGTTTGTCGAGAAAACCGTCCGCGCCGGCAGCAAGGGCGAGGCTGCGCCCCGTTGCGCTGCCCGACGTGCCGAGCACCACGGCCGGCCGCCGGGAGGACAGCACCAGATCGCGGATCAGCCCTTCCCCCCGGCCATCCGGAAGGCCGAGGTCCACGATCACCACATCGGGCCGGTAGACGCGCAGATGGGCGCGGGCGGCCGCGATGGTTTCCGCCCGCCGCAGTCTTGCCCCCGCCCGCTGGCACAGAAGCCGGAGGGCGTCGCAGGCAAAACGGCTGTCCTCCACGGCCAGCACCGTCAAACCTTGAAGCGGCAATGTGCCGAAGGGGGGAGCGGGCAGGGTCATGACCGGGGCGGGGGGACGATGGGCGGGATCTGGCATCGCGGGACCTCAGGGAAAGACGGAATTTCTGGAACGGGACGCAGCGGGGCAGGGCGGGAGACCGGATGGGGAGGTTGTCCGAATGTCAGGAACGGCAGGCGACGGAAACCGGAACGGAGGGCCGGGGTTCGGCAGGGCGGACCCCGGCAGGCCGGGCGGGGAGGCGAGGGACGGGCAACAGGACTTCGGCAGGCGGATCGGGGGCAGGGGGATCGGGTTCGCAGCCGCGGCAGATTCGGCATATGTCCCAGTGAGACACAGCTTTGGCTAACGACGGGTAAACGCGCCTGCCGCAACCTGCCAAAAGCTTGCGCCGTTGCTGCGACGCTGCGCCCCTCTTGCCGGAGCGGGGCGCCCCGCTCATAAGGGCGGAGTATGTGCCGCAACGGAGCCTGCCATGATCGGTCGCCTGAACCATATCGCCATCGCCGTTCCCGACCTGGAGGCCGCTTCCGCGCAGTACCGTGACACGCTCGGCGCCAGGGTCGGCGTGCCGCAGCCGGAACCGGATCACGGTGTGACCGTGGTCTTCATCGAACTGCCGAATACCAAGGTCGAGCTGCTGCATCCGCTCGGCGACGCCTCGCCTATCCTCGGTTTTCTGGAAAAGAACCCCTCGGGCGGGATACATCACATCTGCTATGAGGTGGATGACATTCTTGCGGCGCGCGACCAGTTGAAAGCCGCCGGCGCGCGGGTGCTCGGGAGCGGAGAACCGAAGATCGGCGCCCATGGCAAGCCGGTCCTTTTCCTCCATCCGAAGGATTTCAACGGCTGCCTCGTGGAACTGGAACAAGCATGACCATCACCGCCGCCCTCGTCGTCTTCGCCGTGACCTGGTTCATGGTGTTCTTCATCGTGCTGCCGATCCGCTTCCGGAGCCAGGCTGATGCGGGCGCCATCGTTCCCGGCACCCCCGCCTCGGCCCCGGCAGAGGCGATGATCAAGATCAAGGCGCAGATCACCACCGCGATCGCGGTGGTTCTTTCGGGCCTGATCTACTGGATCATCACCTCCGGCCTGATCACCATCGACAACATGGATGTCTTCGGCATCATGAAGTGATACGGTCAGCCGGGCGTCAGGACGCGACGCGCGGCACCGTGCTGGGCTTCACGCGCTGCAACTGGTCGGGTGGCGTCAGGCGGTGGAAAAGATGGGTGAAGGTCGCCACCCCCAGCACCGGAATGATCAGGTTCAGCAGCGGAAAGGACAGGGGCGCGGTCATCAGCACCCCGGCGTACCAGATCTGCAACGGATGACGGGCGCGCAGGGCCTTGACCTCCTCCCGCGGGAGGCGGCGCAGGGCGACGAGGGTGAAATACTCCCGCCCCAGAAGGAAGCCGTTCACCGCCCAGAAAACCACCGCGATGAACGGCCCGGCAAAGGCATAGCCGACGAGCGCGAGCGCGTTGACGGCAATCAGCAGGCCGAGGAAATTCGCCGTGTCGATCAGGGTCTCGCCCAGCCGGACAGTGCGGGCGAGCGGCAGCCAGGGGTAGTGACGATCCTCCACCGCCTGCGCCACATCTTCCAGAAACAGGCCGGAAAAGACCGAGGCAACCGGCACCATCAGAAAGACCGAAAGCCCGATCATCAGCAGGAAGGAGCCCCAGCTCAGCAGGGTCCCAATCCCGCCGACCGGGCCGATGAAGGGGATGTCAACCGAACCGGGCGTCCAGCTTTCAAGAAGCCAGAGAAACCCCGCATAACAGGCACCAAGGAGCGCGAGCGCCAGCAGGACACCCAGAAACATGACCCGGCGAAAGCGCCGGTCGCCGATCTGTCCGACCGCCTTGATGAAATCGACGAAGATCATGGCCGCTCCGCTGCTGATCAGGTTTCGACCCAGGTGACGATACGCGCAGGATCGGGGCGCGGACGATCCGCGCCTTCGGCGCCGGCTGTGCCGATATGGATCATCCCGGCGACGGTTTCGCCCTCGGTCGCGCCATAAGCCCTGGCAATGAAGGCGGGATCATGGGAGGGCCAGCCGCTGAGCCAGTTGGCGCCCCAGCCCGCCGCCTCCGCCGCATTGACAAGACCGAGGCAAAGCGCGCCCGCGGACAGGATCTGCTCGGAGACCGGCACTTTCTCCGACGGTTTCGGCGAGGAAAGGACGACGACGACCAACTGCCCCCAGTCGAACTGCCCGCGCGCCTTTGCCACCTGATCGGCCGGAGCGCCGACGGAGAGGGCGTGCTCCTCGGCCAGATCGGCCAGCCGGGCCAGCGCCGGTTTCCGCAGGACGATCAGCCGCCAGGGTTCGAGCTTGCCATGATCCGGCACCCGCAATGCGGCGGCAAGGATCGGCTCAAGCGCCGCCCGGTCCGGGGTCGGGCCGGAATACATCTTGGCCGGATGAGAGCGGCGGGTGGCAAGAAAGGCGGTTGCGGCGGGGTTCTGGGGCATCACGGTCTCCTTTGCCGGCAGGGTAGGGGCTTGGCGCGGCCTTGGCCAGAGCCGCCGTGCCGGCTTGCAACCGCGGCGCAGGCCGGGCAGGGTCGCGCCAAAGGGCCACGGAAAGGTCGGGAGATGGAAAAGGCGGCCTGGGCAGAGCTGGCGGTGACCGGGGCGGAATTCGCCTGCCGCGTCACGCCGCGTGCGCGCAAGCCGGGGATCAGCCGCGAAGGCGCGGTGATCCGCATAGCCGTCACCGCCCCGCCCGAGGATGGCCGCGCCAATGCGGCGGTGGCGGAGGCTCTGGCCCATGCGCTCGGCGTGGCCAAGACGCGGCTGGTTCTGCTGCGCGGGGCCACGGCCCGGGACAAGCTGTTCCGGCTGGATTGATGGCCCGGAGTGAAGGGCAAGCGGAAGGGAAAGAGGATGGCGGCAACGGCAGGTTATGTGGCGATGGCAGTCGTGGCGCTGGCCGGGACGGCGGTGGCGACGCAGGGTGCGGTCAATGCCGCCCTTGCCCGCACCCTTGGCGGGGCGCTGCCGGCGGCGGCGATTTCCTTCGCGGTGGGGGCGGCGGCGCTGCTGCTGCTGGTGCTGGCGCTTTACGGCCCCGCCCCGCTGATGCGGCTCGGCGCGGCGAGCCCCTGGCAACTGGCCGGCGGCTTCCTCGGCGCCTTCTACGTCTGGTCGGTCGCTTGGGGCGTGCCGCAGCTCGGCGTGCTGACCACGGCGGCGGCGCTGATTTTCGGGCAGATGATCGCGGCCCTCGTCCTCGATGCGACCGGCGCCTTCGGGCTTGCGGTGCAGACGGTCAGCCCGCAGCGGCTTCTGGCGGCGGGGCTCGTGGGCGCCGGCCTCCTCCTGTCGCGGCTTTAGCCGCCGGTCGGCCGTTCGATCCGGTAGCTGCCCTCGGGCAGGTTGAGCGCGGCGGCCAGATCCTGCACCTGGGTCAGCGAGAGCGTGATGCTCAGCGTCTCTTCGGTCAGGGGATCGACCTGGCGCAGGACGATGCAATCCTCGAAGGCTTCGATGGTCACGTCTTCCTGCAGATGCGCCCCGCCGTCGCCCTCATCGACAAGAGTGATCACGGTCGCGTCGAATTCATGCTCGATGGTAAACATGGCGCCATGCTAAGGGCTTGGCGGGGCGGGCTCAAGCCCTTCCGGAACCTTGCGCCGCGGAAGGGGGCGGAGCCTCCGGCGGGGATATTTGAGCCAGTATGAAAGGGCTTTCTTCTCTTCTCAAATATCCCCCGCGGAGCGTTCCGCAAGTGCCGCATCGGGACGGATCGGGTCGGGAGATGTCACGGAGGCGTGTCACGAGGGTGCGGGAGCGGGGGTGCCTGCGCCCGCGACCTGTGCTAGGCAGGGGCAAGCCGCGGCAGGCGGCGGGCTGTGAGGGCAGGCGATGCGGGCAATGCGATCGGGTCTGGTTTGGGTGGCGGCGCTCTGGCTCGCGGGATGTGTGGCGACCACGCCCTATCCGGAGCCTTTGCCGGGGTCCGGCATCGCGGCTCCTGCCGGGCCGGTCCTGTCGCCCGCGGCGGGAGAGGCGAATTTTGCCGCGGTGGTTGCGCGGGTGGAGCCGGTGGCCGAACAATATTGCCGGGAGTTCCGCCGGGCCGCGGCCTGCGATTTCCGCATCGTCATCGACGACCGCCCCGGACAGCCGGCCAATGCCTTCCAGACACTCGACCGCGCCGGCCGGCCGATCCTCGCCTTCACCTCCGCCCTTCTGGCCGATGCGCGCAATGCCGACGAACTGGCCTTCGTCATGGGCCATGAGGCGGCGCATCACATCCTCGGCCATATCCCGCAGCAGCAATCCTCGGCGATGACCGGGGCATTGGTCGCGGGCATCCTCGCGCAGGCCTCGGGGGCCGGGCAGCAGGGGATCGAGGTGGCGCAGCAGATGGGCGCTGCGGTCGGCGCGCGCAGCTATTCCAAGGATTTCGAGCTGGAGGCCGATGCGCTCGGTGCCGAGATCGCCTATCGCGCGGGCTTCGATCCGCTGCGGGGCGCGGCCTTCTTCGACCGGCTTCCCGATCCCGGCGACCAGTTCCTCGGCAGCCATCCCGCCAATGGTCAGCGCAAGGCGGTGGTGCGGCGGGTCATGGCGCAGCTTGCGGGCAGTTGATCTGCGTCAAGGCGGGCGGGGCCGGGCTGGCGGAAGCTTGACCTTCGGGCAGGGCCTGAGGGAGAGGCGGATGATCGGATATGTCGAGGCGCCGGGCGCCTGGGGTTTCACGCGCGAGATGGCGCGGTCGGTCGGGGTGGATCTGGCCGGGGCCGTGGTCGAGGGCTGGCTGACGCGGGCCGAGCTGGGCGCTCTGGTGCAGACCTGTGCCTGTTGCGGCCAGACCTCGGGCTGCCGCGACTGGCTGGTGGACGGGCAGCGGGATCTGCCGGGTTTCTGCGGCAACGGTGCGGCGCTTGCGGCGCTGAAACCCTGAGAGCGACGTGCGGGAAGCCTGCGGACGGCTTGAAGGCCGGGTCCGCCCCGTGCCAGTCTCCTGCCATGAAGCAGATTGATGATGTGCTGCGTGACCGTGGGTCGCGCTATGCGGTTTCGGGTGGCCCGGTGACGGGACGCGCCGGTATTGACGCGTTTCTCGCCACCCTCAAAAGCCAGAAGAAATTCGCCAGGGCCACCCACAATTCCTGGGCGGCGGTGCTCAGCGGAGAGGGGCCGGTCAAGAACGACGATGGCGAGACCGGGGCGGGGGCGGTCATCCTGCGGATGCTGGAGCGGGAGGGGCTGACCGATCATGTCGTCGTCGTCACCCGCTGGTATGGCGGGGTGCATCTGGGCGGCGACCGCTTTGCCCATGTGGTGACGGCGGTGCGCGCCTATCTCGCCCTCGGCGGCCATCGGGGCTGATCGACGGTCTTGGACTTGCCGTTGCCACGGGAACGGTGGACAGGCCGCGGCTTCTGCGCTTGGATGCGCTCGGGGGAATTCCGCAAGCGGGTCGGAGGGTGAGGATGCGCGCATTTCTGGTGTCGGAGGTTCGCCGGGTGATGAACACGGCGATCTGGTCCTGGGAAGGCTGGCGTGCCGCCTGGGCGACGGAGAAATCGCTGCGCCAATGGTCGCTGGTCAACCTGATCTCTGCGGGGCTGACCTTTGCGGTCGATATGACCCCGGCGGAGCGGGCGCTGATCCTTGCCATGGGTCTGATGATCCTGATGGCGGAGCTGGTGAACAGCGCCATCGAGGAGGCAGTCGATTACATCTCGACCGACCGCAACCCGCGGGCCAAGAAGGCCAAGGATTGCGGCTCTGCCGCCGTGGCGGTGGCGGCGATCGCCGGCGGCGTGGTCTGGCTGGTTGTGCTGATCGGTTGAGCCTCAGCGGGCCTTCGCGGCGAGATTGACCGTCCAGCGGATGGCGCCGATCAGAATGGCCAGCATCGGGCCGGCGGCGCTTTCGGCCGCATAGCCGGACATCCTTGCGAAGAGCCCGAGCCGCAGCACGAGGGAGCCGATCTGATGCAGCCGGAAATGGGTCTTAGGCATCCATCCCGCCGCCAGTCAGGGCAGCAGCCGACAACCCGGCCCGAAAGCGGTCATCAGCGTGAAGCCGAGCAGGTTGGTATGGGCATGGACGGGGGCCAGCGAATGACCGCCGCACCCGCCCATGTCGCTGCCGGGCAGGATGCCCACGATTAGATACAGGGAACCCATCACCAGAAAGCCACGCGAAACATCCATCACTTTCCCTCCCTTGTTGCGGGACGCGCTCCGGAGCGGAAGGCAGCATGGTTCGCAGCGGGCAGGCCGAAGAAGAATCCGGGCTTCTCAGGGGGCTGCGCGCCTCTGGCGGCGGCGATGGGAGAGGTAGAGGAGCGGCGCGAAGATCCGGTCATAGGCGAAGGCCGTGACCTGCCGCACCCCCGGCAGGCGGGTCAGGCGGGCGAGCCAGAGCCAGCCGGGCATCGCTTCCCAGATCGCCTGTTGCGCCGGCAGGCCGGAAAGGAGCTGGCCCTTGTGGATCACATGCAGCCGACGCGCCGCCTGATCCTCCGTCAGGCCCCAGCATCCGGCCTGCGACAGATCCTCGAACCGGATCGGCAGATTCTCGGACAGGGCGCGGCGGCGGTAGCTGTCCATCTCGAACCGGCAGACCGGGCAGGTATCGTTGTAAAGGACGCGCAGATCCTCGGACATGCGGGAAGTATGGCGCGGCTTTGCGCGGTTTTCCAGAGGCTGGGCGTCGCAGCATTGCCGGAACGGACCTTGGCCGATAGCCTTCCGCGAAAATGGGAGGCGCAGATGGTCGCTGAGAGGCCCGAAGCGGGGAGCGGGGTCGTTCTCCTGTCCGGGGGCAATCTGCGGATTGCCAGGGGGGAGGGCGACGGTCCGGTGCAGGCCTATATCGCGGCGATGCCGGGCTGGAAATCCGCTCTCGGGCGCAGGCTTGACCAGCTCATTGCAGAAACGGTGCCGGAGGTGGTCAAGGCGGTGAAATGGAACACGCCCTTTTATGGCCTGCCGGGGCAGGGCTGGTTCCTCGCCTGTCATTGCTTCACCAGACATGTGCAGGTGACCTTCTTTCGCGGCACCTCGCTGGTGCCTCTGCCTCCCGGCCCGTCGAAAACTCCGGAGACGCGCTATCTGAAGATCCATGAGGGCGAGGCCCTTGACGAGGCGCGCTTCACCAATTGGGTGCTGCAAGCGGCTGCTTTGCCGGGGGAAAGGCTTTAGGCGCCGGAACCCGGCCAGCCAAGACGGCCGTGGCCGTCAAAGCCGGGCGTTCCCCGGCAGACCATCCCGCCAAGGACAGGCCGGCTTGACCCTGAAAGCCGATGCGAAAGGCGTGCCCGGCAGCGCCGCCGCTGCCGGACGCTTCACCCTATCGGTTGCCGCTCATCGTTTCGTTGTAGTCGCCCACCGCATCCCAGATGTCCCAGGCCGCGAAGACGACCGGGATGGTCATGCCGACCCGGCCGGCATTGCGGGCGGTCTGCTGGAAGCCGGTGCGGGCAGTCTGCTGGGCGGCCACCTGCGCGGTGCGATTGGCAACGATGTTGGTGGCCTTGGCGGCGGCCTTCTTCTTCAGCCCTTCCTGCGCGAGCTTGGCGGAGTATTTGTTGATCTCCCCCTCGGCGCTGCGGATGATCTGCGTGGCGCGGGTGGAGCCTGCGAGCGCCTTGTCGAGGCTCTTGCCGGCGATCTGCCCGCCGATCTCGCTGGCCCCGGATTTTCCGACCTCCGTGGAGACCGCGACGAGCTTCGCTCCGCCCCCGCCTTCCCAGGTCTTGATCAGGCTGTGGGTGACCGAATGGGCGGTGCCGACCGCGGCAAAGCCGAGGCCCGTGGTCCCCGCCTCCAGCCCCAGAATGGTGAGCCCGGAGCCAGCCGCGGCCCCGCCGGCCGCCGCCGCCCCGACAAAGGCGATCCCTGCCACCGCGCCGATCACCGCAACGCCGACCTGTGCGCCAAGCTTGATTCGGGCCAGATTGGTGATCGCCTGCTGGGTCTCACCGATCACCGCATTGTTGATGCTGCTCGCCTCGGAAAAGACCGACTGGACGGCATCGCGGGCATATTCCTTCAGCTTGCCCATCTCCGCCGCATATTGCTGCGCGGCCCCCGGCCCCTGCGTGACGAGCTTCTGCACCCAGGTCGTGAGGTATTTGGAGTGCAGTTCATCGGTCTTGCGCTCGATCTCGGCGCGGGTGCCTTGGGTGACTTCGGCGAAGCCCGGCGGCTCCTTCCAGAACATCACCGTATAGACGGCATTGAGAACCTTGCTGTCACGATAGGTCGTCCATTGCAGATGCGTGGTCTGCTGGGTGGCGACCATCAGCGCGCAGGACCGGAAAAAGCGGCTGATCGTCGGCAGATCGTAACACATGGTGGGAATGATTCTTTGCGCCATGGGAACTCCGGAAGAATGTGGAAAATATGATCTTTCTGTTCTGTGGAAGAAGCCTAGAGCCAGCCCGGCAACGGATCAAGCCTGAGCTTGCGGTGCCTGTTCAGGCCAGCGGAACGATACGGCGTGCGATGGCGAGGTCAGCTCGTCAGGTGGCGCAGGCCCTGGGTCACATCGGTCCGCACGGCCAGGCGCAGGCCCGGTTCATCCCCGGCGCGCAGGGCGGCAAGGATCAGCCGGTGGTGCTGCGGCACCTCCCTGCGGCGGATCTTCTGGTAAAGCGCCCGCATCGTCGGGCCAAGCTGAAGCCAGACCGTCTCGATCATGGCCAGCATCGCCGGGGTCTGGGCGCGCAGGTAGAGGGTGCGGTGAAATTCCAGATTGGTCCGCACATAGCCGACTGCATCCTGATTCATCACCGCTTCCTGATTGAGCGCATTGATCGCCGCCAGCCGGTCGATCAGCGCGAAATGGGCGCGGGGCAGGGCGCGGGAGGCCATTTCCGGCTCCAGCAGGGCGCGTATGGAGGCCAGCTCCTCGATCCGCTCCGGCGTGAGTTCGGGGGTGGAGATGCGCCCGGAGGAAGACATGGTGAAAGCCCCTTCCGCCACCAGCCGCCGCACCGCCTCCCGCGCCGGGGTCATGGAAACGCCGAACTGCCGCGCGAGCCCGCGCAGGGTCAGCGCCTGGCCGGGCGCCAGCTCCCCATGCATGACCTGAAGGCGCAGGCTGCGGTACAGCCGCTCATGCGCGGCGGCATTCGGGTCGGCCAGACGGGGTTGCGCGGGGCGCGGCGTCGGTGGCGGGGAAGGGGGCAGGGTCATGGCATCAGTCCATCAGCCGGAGGGGCCGCGGTCAAGCATCATGCCTGCCGTCCGGGCTTCCGTCGAAGCGATAGGACTGCAAGTCGCCGCCATGACGCTTCAGCCAGTTCCGCTGCACCTGCCAGCCGGGATAAATGCGTCCGACCACCGCCCAGAAGGCCTCGGAATGGTTCATCTCGACCAGATGGGCGACCTCATGGGCGGCGACGTACTCAAGGACGGAGGGCGGCGCCAGGATCAGCCGCCAGGAATACATGAGCCGCCCGTCCGCCGTGCAGGACCCCCAGCGGGAGCGCGTGTCGCGCAGCGAAAGCTGGGTGAAACGCCGCCCGACCTCGGCCGCATAGCGGTCCGAGGCGGCGGCGAGCCGGTCGCGCGCCAGCCCCTTGAGCCAGCCCGCCACCCGCGCGCCCACCTGCGCGGGATCGCCCGGCACGAGGAGCGAATCGCCCTCCTGCCGCAGGCTGCGGCCGGTTCCGGGCAGAAGGGTCAGCATCCGTCCCTCCACCGGCAGGCTGGCACCAAGGCCGATGGCGGCCTGTGCCGGCATCCGGGCAAGGGCGGCGCGCAGCCATCCCTCCTGCGCGCGGGCGAAGGCGAGCGCCTCGGTTTCGCGGGCGCGCAGGGGCAGGGAAAGCGTCACCTGCCCGTCAACCCTTGAGACCCGCAGCGAAAACCGCCGCGCACGGGCGGAGCGGCGCAGGGTGATCTCGATGGGAGGAGAGCCGGGAAGGACAGGCATGGCGGGCGGAAACAGCCTCTTGCAAGGGGCGGTCAGGATAGCCATCTGCCCCGCAGGCGCAACCATGCGCCGGGGGCCGTTTGCCGCCGGAAAAGCCTTTGACAGTGGCGGAACCTTGTGGCAAGCGAACCCATCTTCGATCACCGATCCTGAAAAGGGAAGAACATGCCCAAGGCAGAATGGGGCACGAAGCGGACTTGCCCAACCACCGGGAAACGCTTCTACGACCTGAACCGCAGCCCGATCGTCAGCCCCTATACCGGGGAAGTCGTGGATATCGAAAGCGCGCGCCGCAAGATGGCCGCCGCCGTGATCAGCCGCGTCGCGCCCGAGAAGGATGATGACGTTCTGGTGGACGACCTCGAAGCCGATGACGATCTCCTGGCCACCGGCGCCGTGGAGGATACCGAACTGGACGACGAGCTTCTGGAAGACGATGCCGACGACAATGTGTCGCTCGACGATCTGGCCGATGTGCCGGGCGACGAGGAAGAAGTCTGAGCCTGACGGCAGGCGCGAAAAAGGTGCATTTTTCCTCTTGCACCCCCCCGCGCCTGCCCCTAAACAGCGCCCACGACGCGCCCAACGTCGGACGGTTTGAACGGGGTCATAGCTCAGATGGGAGAGCGCTTGAATGGCATTCAAGAGGTCGGGAGTTCGATCCTCCCTGGCTCCACCAAATCTCCTAATAAATACAATCGCTTACGCAAAGCCCCTTCGGGGGCTTTTGTTGTTCTGAAAGCTGCGTAAGACTTACGTAAGACTGCACGGGGTGCGTGAGCCAGCGTAAGCCACTGACTCACCTTGCATGACCAAGCGTCAGGGTTCGAGTGCAGGCGACTCCTGAACCATGCCCAAGCGGTGCCAAGCATCACGAAACTCGTCCTTGTCGTAATGCTTTGGTTCCAGCCACCTTGCGCCGCCGTTCTTGTCCTGCCCAGCCAGCGCTCGCACCTCATCCAGCCGCAGCACATAGCAAGTAGGCGAATCCGTGGTGGCGCGAATCGTGATTACCCACCAAGCAGATCGCAGGGTGTCGAGGTTCAGGCCAAGCGGCACCGCGCTGCGCTTGCTAAGGGCCTTCGATTGAATGCCCAACGTCACCGTCTCGTCGTCGTTTATGGCAATGAGGTCCGAACCCCGCGCGTTGCGGATGGTCGGCAGGACATGCCAGCCTCGGCGCGAGAGTTGCCACGCGGCATAGTTCAAGCCAGCATTGCCGGTCAATTGCGGGCGGGGTTTGGCAGGTTTCGTGTCGACCATGCAGGACAGCTCCATTCCGAAGGTTCAGGAGCGCCCGGGTCAAAGCCGGGTGTTGGAATCCTCGTGCGTAGCGCGAGGCACCGCTGCCTTTAGCGTGCGCCTGGACATACGCAGCGGTCACCCGGCCGATAAATCGACCGAGCTACGCATCGAAGGGGATTCCACGCCCCGCGGGCAGGATTGACTGCTCCGCCTGCTATCAGTGGCATGCCGAGATCGTTGTTTCAACTCGCCTTTCATGAAAGCACCCCACGCCGAGGGGCGCAGGGTGCTGAGAGTATGCGGTGACGCCCCTACAGGCTGGGCACCTCGGTAGCGTGACCTCCAGCGCAACCCCAAAGGAGAAGCAGGTCCGCTGTTGAGACCGTTCGTTTAACGACCGACGGTTCCCTTAGGTCGGCGGGCGGCAATGAAACCCGCAACTCTACAGGCTCCGCTCCCGCACGCGGTGCCCCCTGTCGTGCCAGCTTCGCCACACCCCGTCTCGCTCCCATCGGTGCAGCGCCGCGATCACCTGCGGAAAGTCGGTCTGGTCCAACCCCTCTGTGTCGTCACCAAAAGCCTCCACCGAGCCATAGATGGCGACGATGGGCGACACGGGGGCTTGCCGAGCTTTCAGCACCTGCACCTCGCGCAGCAGCCCCCGAGCGCTTGCCATCAGCCGCGCCCGCCTTCCAGCACCGCCACCCGGTCGGTCAGGTCAGCCACCAGATCGGTCAGTTCCACGATACGCTTTGCGCTGTCGCGGGCGATTTGCATCAGCTCGACAATCTGCCGTTCGCGCTGCTCTGCGGCGCGGTTCGCGCCCATGACAACCGAGGCAGCGGTTTTCGCAAGGGGTCTCATCATTTCATCTCTCCCATTTGTCTGAGGAGTTGCAGGGCATCGGCGCGAGGCTGAGGTTCGTTGCAGTCCCGCAGAACCGCGTGGAGGGTGTTGACCACAATCAGGCGCATGTCGGCGTCCTGCGCGGGTGTCATGTCGGGAAACAGGTCCACCGGGGCCAACCCCATCGCCTGCGCCTCTGCCAACGACAGACACATGACCCGCAAGGTGACGGGCACCGGGGCCATGCGAAGCACAGCGGCATGGGCCAGTTTCACCGCGTGGTCGTATTGGTCCACCGGGTGCATGAGGACGCGCCGACCGCCCGCTGTGGTCAGCACCATCACGTCACCTGGTCCAGGAGCCATCGTCGCAACCCGCCCGCCACCCGGTCCCCAGATGTTCATGGAGTAACGTCCTTTGCTTTCAGAGCCGCCACTTCGGCAGCAAGTTCCTCGGTCAGCCGGGCTTGGTTCAGCGCGGCAATGGAACTGATGATCTGTTGCGCCACGTCTGGTGGCACCTCGCCCGCAGCTACAGCGGCCAGCACTTGCTCGATCTGCGTGGTCATCGGCGCTTCAGCATCGAACGGGAACTGCACCTTGTCCGACTGACTACGCATCGACGGGACCATGCGGCTGTAGATGTGCCCTGCGGCGGTCATATCTCCCGCCAGTGCCGCTTCCATCGTCTTGCGCCCGAGTTCCGGCAGATCGTCGGTCCAGACCTGACGCAGCTTCGACTGGGCGGTCAGACCGGGCGGACGACCTTTCGGGTTGGGCGATGGACCGCCCTTCTCCCAGTAGGGATTACCCTTGGCACCGGGCGGGCGCTCAGGGCGGGGCGTGGGGACAAACCCCTTCAGCCATTCAGGTTGGTCGATCTGCGTCATGCGGCGCTTGTTCCTTCAAGTCCGATCAAATGCCGCCAAGAGCCTTCTCGGCAGCGGCATTGCGGTCGCGCAGCGCCTTGGCGTGTGCCGGGGATGCACCGACCAGCTTTTCCAACTCGGCGTGGAGCAGCGTGCCGCGATTGCGAATGATCTCCATGACGCTCAGCATGGCGCGGTGACGCTTCGCAGCTTGCGGGTTCGCCTTCTCGTGCCACTGGCGCAGCAGCATCGCGTGCATTTCGTCGGTCAGGCCGGACAGATAGCTGGGCGCACCGAGAACCGCGCTGACAGTCAAAGCATCGCCCTTCTGGATCGCAGCTTGCACGAAGCCGATGGCGCTCTGTCCGGGCCGCTTGTCCAAGGTGCTGGTGCCCTGCCGCTCCGCAAGCCCCTTCACATGCGTCCTGATCTGGGTCGCAATGGTATGCGCTGCCTGCGCCTCAATCGGGGCGGTCAGTTGCTTTTCAATCAACTCAACGCCGTTTTTCATGTTCGCATACACCCGGTCGAGCTGCGGCGCGAACCGTGCGAACGAACGGTCTGCTGCCTCCTGGACCCGGATGACACGCATGTTCTCAGGCCATGCGGTATTCGCCTCCGCTGCCGCTTTCGCGTCATGCACCTTGCCCAAGCCTTCATAGACCGAGACAAAGGCATCGACTGCCTGTTGCAGCACCGGCTGCGTGTCGGTGTCAAACTCGTCCATCGACGCGATAACCTGCGGGTGGAACGAAGGACTGATCCTCGTATCCACACCCATGCCCAAATCCAACGTCATCTGCCCTTGTCTCCTGTGAAAGCCGGATAAAACTTACGCTTACGGTAAGTGTAGGGCAGCCAGCGGAAGGTCCGCGAGCATTTTCTTTTACTTTCAACATCATACATCGCATCGCATGGCTGCGACGGGCAGACCAAGCATAAAACGGTCGAGGAGGAGCGCCACCAATAGGACTAGACGCATCGACCTGCTTCCCCTAGTCATTAGGGAAAATGGCGAGGACTTATGCCCGAGTTTCCCTTTATAGTAGTCAAGCAGAAAGAGCACTCGTTCAAGCTGACATCTCTCCCTGCCGGTTTGCTAACCCGAATTTCATATGCGGCTGTCCGTAGGAAAGACGAAGAGCCCGGTGCAGTTCAAAGAATCCTTAACGGAGCGAGAATTTCCGGTATCAAGGATTTTGCGGTCCGCATGGGCGATTTCCCAGCCTCCATCGTATTGAACTGGAACAACGGCCCACTGGTTGTAAAGGGTGACAAAATAGAAATACCTGATCAACCAAAGTTGGCACAGATTATTGACGGTCAACACCGCGTAGCTGGCTTAAAATCTGCCATCGAAGATGATAAATCCGTTGAAGGTTATGAAATTCCGGTGGCCATTTACGAGGGGCTTGATACTGCAAATAGCGCACGGATATTCATATCAATCAATACGGAGCAACGACCAGCGCCTAAAAGCCTTGTTTTCGATCTCTACGGAGTTACATCTTCCGACCTAATGGACCCATCCGCAATTCGATCCAGCGATATTGTCGGACACCTGAGCTCGGAAGGTCAGCCATACTTTGGATGGATCAAACTACCCAACCAAGATCGGCAAAGAGGTGGTGTTGCTCTATCAACTGCCGTCAGCGCGATAAAACCACTCGTCGATGCGAAGGGCATACTAGAACAAGTGGGCATAACTGAGTTGGAGATGCAGAAAGCAATATTCACTAACTACTTCAACGCACTCCGCTTGAGTTACGGCAAAGCGTGGGATGAGAGAAGCAACGCCTTCATATATGCATCTGGCTTCATAGGTTCTATTGAGTTCTTTCGTAGTCATATGTTCGACTACTGTAAAGGAAAAGGCTCCTTTGAAACGTCTACGATTCAAGAATCCTTAAATCTCTCTGAGACAGGTCGGATCCTTCAGGAAGATGTCAAGGGCCTCGGCGGCGCGGAAGCCGCTAACGCAGTTCGGGACAGACTCATAAGCGCATTCAAACCTGCTTCTACGGGTCAAGGCTTCAAGGTTTAGAAGTGGTTCCTCTAGATGTCCGACGCTGCAAGACTTGCACGCCAGCATTTTCTGACCAAAGACAGTCATACGGCTTACGCGAGCTTTCCGATCCAAGGAAATAATCTACAAGCTATTGTCGATTGCCTGCCGGATGCAATTTTGTCGTCTGCATACTCAGCGGTGGTTTCCTATGCTGAAGCATTGTCGGGCCTCCGGCATGGCTCCACTTCGTGGGGAATTATCCGTTTATATTATTCATGCTTCTACAGTATTCGTGCAATGCTGCTTGCCTCGGGGGTTCTGCCCTTTAATGGCGGGAATGAAATGATTCTTGATACCTCTCAAGGAAAATACTTGAAAGGCGGTAGATCAAGCCATCATTGGAACTGGACGTCAATCAACGCCACCTCTTTGAAGGGCGAGTGGTTCTGCTCGGAAGACTCACAAGCAGCCTACAAAGCCCTTAGAGAGCACCGAGAGAATGTCAATTACACTCACAGCTTCACCGATCCAAGCTTTCACGCTTGCCTCATTTCTCAAGAACCTGACCTTGGACGGCGTTTTAGGGGATACCGCGATGATAGCACTTTTTTTTACACCTATCTTCCTGATCATCTAGCTATCGCATACCCTACTCAGCTGATATTCCATCTTGACGGTATAATGAAAGCGAAGTCTCTGGAGATTTCAGGTGAAAAGTCAATCCATCTAAAATCTGTATGGAAAATAAAAGACCGATGCCCGTTGCTATAGGTATCTAGAATGTCTTACGCCTGCCGTGCCTAACTCCGTAACCACACTCCAAGACCCTGCACATCCAGCCGCTTCCGCCCGGCCCGCCTTTGAACAAGGATAAGACGTTCGACCTTTTGGAGCGATCACCTTTTCCCCCTTAGCCCCTTTTTCCCCATCCCGGCTAGTCTGTGTGCAGGTAGCAGCAGGAAGGTAGGAAAGGTAAAAAGGGTATTAAGGGGAAAAGCTATATTACAATGACTTAGCTATAGGGGTTATGCCCATTATTCCCCCTTAATCCCTTTTGTCATTCATCTGAAGCATCATACAGGTCGATCAGCGTGTAATAGGTGGCGGATCGGCCGTTTGTGGTAATCGTTTCAGAATGGATGCGGGGCGGCGACTCTCGTTGCAGCGCCTCGACCGCCTCCTTGACCTGCTTCGCGTTCAGGTTCCTCCGCTGATACTTGTTCGTCACCTTGTTCGCCAGATCGGTATGGCTGACGCGCACCCCGCCCATTGCGTTGATCGCGGCTGCTGTGCCCCCCGATAACTTGTCCATCTGATGCTAGAGTCCGGCCCAATGAAGAGGACCGGACATGAAGAGATCGAAGTTCACGGAAGAGCAGATCATCGCGATCCTGCGTGAGCAGGAGGTGGGCGGGAAGACGGCCGAGGTTTGTCGCAGGCACGGGATCAGTGGCGCCACGTTCTATGCCTGGAAGGCGAAGTTCGGCGGCATGGAGGCGTCGGAGGCCAAGCGTCTGAAGGCATTGGAAGACGAGAACGCCAAGCTGAAGCGCCTGCTGGCCGACACAATGCTCGACAACACGGCTCTGAAGGATCTGCTGTCAAAAAAATGGTAACGCCCGCCGCCAGGCGCGAGGCCGTCGCCCATCTCGAACAGCGCTACGAGATGGCACTGATGGAAGGCGGCGATCATCTGGAATGGCTGCATTTCAAGTTGGCGTATGAGGTGCGCAGCTCCTGCGCGGACGCATTCAACCCCTTCGTTGTCGATGACTATCACCGCATCGACACCTGTCAGGTCTTCAAGCGGGGAGACGAATGATGTTTTCGGCATTGCAATCCTTGCCCCTGTCGGTACCGCGCGTCGCAGGTGAAAGTGCGACGTCGCTGGCCGCACGCCTCGTGCGGCGCAATGGTGCGCCGAGACTGATCACGTTCTGCTCGGACATGGGGCTGGACCATCGCGGCCTGACCAATGGCAGTGATACCGAAATACTCCGCCTCGCTGCCCTGGCCGGTTGCGCGCCCGAGCCTCTGCTCAACTGGACTCCGCGCCTCACTGCCGACAGCTGGTTTCGTCTTGGCCAGGAGCGGATCAAGTTCACTGCCTTTGTCCGAACCAGGATCCGGGCGTGCCCCACCTGCCTGGCCGGTGGTGGGACCGCGCATCAGGCAATCTGGCAGCTCAGTTCAATACGCCGCTGTGGCACGCATGGTTGCTTGCTGGTCGAACTGCCTGTCATCCCCGGCAACAAGGAGATCTTCGATTTCGCGTACCACGCGGCGCGCGTGCGGGTGGGAAGCTTTGATACGATCACAGCGGATGAAAGCCAGCTGGAAAATTACCTGCTGGCCCGCATTCAGGATGGCGCAGGGGAAGACTGGATCGACAGGCTGCCTTTCCATGTCGCAGCCCAAATCTCCGAAAACCTGGGCGCGTTGATTCTGCTCGGACCGGATGCCCCCCGCGATCTGATCACCAAAGACGAATGGCATTATGCAGGCAGTATCGGTTTTTCGATCCTGAAGGATGGCCCTGACGCTCTGTGCGACACGCTGAAGGAGCTGCAACGCGCGGTCCCGCTCGACGCCGCACTATACCGAACCCGATATCGCCTGTTCTTCGACTGGCTGCGGTATCGCGATGATGACCCGGACTTCAACATTATCCGCGATTTGGTCCGGGAGTTCATTTTCCAGAACTACCCGATCGCAGAAGGCGCTGTTGTGCTGGGCAAATCATGCCCACGCCAGCTGGTGCATTCGATCTCAACCGCGAGCCGCGCCTATGGCGTCACACGCTGGCAACTTGGCCGGCGCCTTGCCGCGCTTGGTCTGGCGCAGCGCAGCGCGGATGATCGGGATTTTCGGCTGACCGATTATGTCCCGACCGAAATGATGGATCAGATTGCAGGTGATTTCGCGGCGCTCATGAATGCGGGCGATGCCGCGAAGTGGCTCGGCATCGCGCGATTTCTGCTGACCAAACTGACCGATGGCGGCGTGGTGCAGAAGTTTTTTACAGAAAAACACGCATTACCACTCTACCACCCGCGCGATCTGGAGGCCTTTATCATCGGCTTGGACCGGCTGGCGGAAGGTGGCGGGATCAACCAGGACTGGCTCGATATCCCAACGGCGGCGCACCACTTGCACTGCCCGACCGACCGGGTCACGGCCATGATCCTGAAACTTCGCATCCCACTGCGCCGTGATCTTGGCTGCGACAGCAGGTTTCGGGCATTCCGCGTACACCTGCCCACTCTACGCGAGGCGATTGCCAGTCCTGCCGATGGGGCACTGCCACCGAGAGCAGCAGCTCGAATGATCGGCGTCGACATCCGGACACTGCGCGCCCTGATCGGCGGGGCATATGTGGAACGCGTTACCGCAGTCGAACCCCAGAGCGGGCGGCACCGCCGGTATATTTCAGAAGCCAGTCTGGAAGGGTTTCGACAAAACTACATCACGGTGACACAACTGGCGGTGCGATCCTGCCGCAACCCCGGTGCCGAAGCCATCATCCAGGCCGACCGCGGCATTGTGCCCCTGCCGCTGCCCGAGCGATGTCAGACCACCTACCGCCGCGCCGATATCGGCTGATCGAAAACAGAGGGCCGGGATTCACCGGCCCTTTTGCTTTGCCGTGGCGGGGCAAACTATGTGGCGAAAATGGACAGGCGAGTGCGTTATTCAGAAATTGAGCATCTGACTTCATTGGGTTTTTCGACGCGAAAATGGAACATCTACATGGCACTTTTCAACCCAAAGACGGACAAACGCCCCGCTTTTGCGGGGCGTTGTCGTTTCCGGGGAGCGGTTTCGCACGACTGGGCGGGGCGGCAAGCATCCGGGGCAAGCGCGGGATTTGGGCAAAGGCCGGTATTGCGGGGCTGCGCCCGCGGCTCGCTGGCGAGAGGGGTATGGGGCGGTACGGGAGGGTCGGCGGCTTCAGCGATGGCGGCTTCGGAGGCGGAGGTTCCGCTCCCCGATTCGCGTGGTCAGTCCGCCGTATCCATCCAGATCGTCACCGGCCCGTCGTTGACGAGGCTCACCGCCATATCGGCACCGAAGATGCCGTTGGCGGTCGGGATGCCCTCGGCGGCGATGCGGGTGGTGAAGTAGTCATAGAGCCGTTTGCCCTCCTCCGGCGCTGCGGCGTAGGAGAAGCCGGGGCGGTTGCCGCGCAGATCGGCGGCGAGGGTGAACTGGCTGACGATCAGTGCCGCGCCGCCGATGTCACGGACGGAGCGGTTCATCTTGCCCGCCTCATCCTTGAAGATCCGCAGCTTGGCGATCTTGGCGGCGAGTTTGTCGGCCTCGGCCTCCCCGTCCCCCTGCATGGCGCAGGCGAGGATCATGAGGCCGGCCCCGATCTCTCCCACCACTGCCCCCTCGACCGACACGGAGGCGCAGGTGACCCGTTGCAGGACGGCTCTCACAGCTCATGCACCCAGGGAGGGTTGGCGCCGGGGCGGCTGACCGTCACCGCCGCCGCACGGGTGCCGAGCGACAGGGCCGCGTCCAGCTCTGCATCGCTGAGGGCCGCCAGCCGCGCCTTGGTCAGCGCGCCCGCCTGATGCAGCGCCGCCAGAGCACCCGCGTTGAACGTATCGCCCGCGCCGACCGTATCGGCCACCGTCACCTTCGTTGCGGCGACGAAGCGGTCCTGCGTGGCCGTCACCGCCCGCGCGCCCTCCGCCCCTTCGGTGATGAAGACCAGCTTCGGCCCCTTGGCCAGAATCGCACGGGCAAGGGCGGTCAGGTCGCCCGCGCCCATCAGCCAGTGCAGATCCTCATCGGACAGCTTGACGATATCGGCCCGCGCCACCATCCGCTCGATCCGGGCGCGGTATTGCGCCTCTTTTCCGGCGATGAAACCGGGGCGGATGTTGGGGTCGATCATCGTCACCCGCACCCCGGACTCGCGCGCCTGAAGCGCCTCGTAGGTGGAGGCGGCGGGATCGTTCACAAGGCTGATGCCGCCGAAGAACAATGCCTGGGTCGAAGCGGGCAGGGCGGGCAGGTCCTCTTCGGCCAGAAGGCGGCCGGCGGTATTCTCGTCATAGAAGGCATAGGTCGCCTGGCCCGTCACCAGCTTGACGAAAGCCACCGTCGTCGGCCGGGCGGAGCGCGCGCAGAAGCTGGTATCGACCTTGGAAGCCTCCAGCGTCTCGGTCAGGATCTCTCCGAGCATGTCGGTCGAGAGGCCCGAAAAGAAGCCGGAGGGCGCCCCGAGCCTGCCAAGCGCGATGGCCGTGTTGAAGACCGCGCCGCCGGCATAGGGGGCAAAGCATGGCTCGCCCTCGGTCGATTGGCGCGGCAGCATGTCGATCAGGGCTTCGCCGCAGCTAAGAATCATCAGTCTGTCCTCCCGGTTTCGGCGAGTATAGCGGAAGGTGTCATGTTAGCGCAAACATCGCCTTGGAGCGTCCGGGCGGGATGGGCAACCTTGCCCACCCTACGCGGTGAAATAGGGGGCGAGATTGGCCCGCACCCGCGCCAGCGGCGTCTCTCCGGTCAGATCGGGGGCAAAGCCCTGCCCGGTGATCGCCTCATAGGCGTCGATATAGACGCGGCTCGTCGCCTCGATCATCTCGGTGGGGATTTCGGGGATCGCGTCCTTGTAGGGATCGCAGCGCGCCGCGACCCAGGACCGGATCACATCCTTGTCGAAGGAGGGCGGGCGGCTGCCGGCCTCGAATGCCGTTTCATAGCCCGAGGCGATCCAGTAGCGGCTGGAATCCGGGGTGTGGATTTCATCGGCCAGCAGGATGTTGCCCGCCGCATCGACCCCGAATTCGTATTTCGTATCGACGAGGATCAGCCCGCGCTCCGCCGCCATCTTCTGCCCGCGCGCAAAGAGGGCGAGCGCCTTGGAGGAGACCTCCTCCCATTGCGCGGGGGTGAGCAGGCCCTGTGCCAGAATGTCAGAGGCGGTCAGCGGTTCGTCATGGCCGCCGTCGAAGGCCTTGGAGGTGGGGGTCAGGATCGCTTCCGGCAGGGCCTGATTGTCGCGCAGCCCCTCCGGCAGGTCATGGCCATACATCCGCCGCGCGCCCTTGCGGTATTGCGTGAGGATGGAGGTGGAGGTCGTCCCGGCCAGATAACCGCGCACCACCACTTCGACGGGCAGGATGGTCAATCGCTTGCCGATCACCACATTCGGGTCCGGGTAGGAGATCACGTGATTGGCGCAGATGTCGCCGGTCCGGTCGAACCAGAACCGCGCCACCTGCGTCAGCACCTGACCCTTGAAGGGGATGGCGGCAAGGATGCGGTCGAAGGCCGAAATCCGGTCGGAGGAGATGAGGATGCGCCGCCCTTCGGGATATTCCGCCGTGCCGGGCAGGTCGTAGCAATCGCGGACCTTGCCGAAATAGGGGGAGGGGAGTTCGGCAATTCGGGCGTGGTCGAGGATACGCATGGGGCCTCCGATCATTGCGGCGGTCATCGCGCGGGGGGGCGGCGTTGTCAACCGCGCCCGCCGCTCGCGGACCGTTCAATCCATCCAGCTCGGCTCGGCCATGCCGAAAGCGGAAGGATCGTGCAGATAGACCGCCCCCGCGACCAGAACCGCCACCAGCAGAACGGTGAAGCCGATCTTCCACCAGCTGTAAGGGCGCTCACCCTGCACTTCGCCGGTCTGCCCGTTCACCACGAAACGGAAGCTGCGGCCGGAATATTTGTAGGCCGCCGTCCAGACCGGCAAGAGGACGTGCTTGAACGTCTCCTCGGAAAAGCGGCTGTCGATGCTGTCGATGCGCTGCTCATCCCCGCCGATGTCGCGGCGCACGTCGCCTTCGATGATCGCGTCCATGCGTTGACGGGCCTGCTCGTGGCCTTCCGCAAGCGCGACCGTATAGCCTTCCGCCTGAAACCCCGCGAGGAACTCCGGCGCATAGGGGCGCAACTGCCCCAGATCCCAGGGCGTCAGATCATTGCCGAGCCGCTGCGGCAGCGAGGTGGAGGCCATCACCAGCATGTCGTCGAAGCGCCGCGCGACCTGCCCGGAGGCGGGATACCAGCGGACCTTGGTGACGCTCTCCTGCCGCTGCTCGTTGCGACCGTTGACATTGACGGTCACTGTGCGGGTCTCGGTGTAATGCTCGCCCCGCTGGCCGCGATAGCGGCTGGCGCTGTCCGCATCGAAGGTCCAGAACGGCACATAGATGCCCGCCATCGCCCGGCCCTTGCGGGTATATTCCAAAAGTCCGTTCGGCGCGAACCACAGGCTGCCCAGCCATTTCGTCAGCGCATCCCGCGCCTGGTTTTCCGTCAGCGCGAAAGGCAGAAGGCCCTGCGGCTTGATCCGCCGCCGCGCGCCGGTATCCACCACCACGGGCGTCGCGCAGAAGGGACATTCGGTGGCATGGGAGGCACCCTGAAACTCCACCACCGCGCCGCAATTCGGGCAGGAGGTGGAGCGCACCTCCTCGGAGGCGGAGCCGGGCAGGTCATCGGCCAGCCCGCGCGCCAGATCAATCTCGCCGAGCGCCCTGGTCTTCGCCCAGGGATTCGCCGAGGGGATCGACTGCACATAGCCGCAATGGTCGCATTTCAGCTCCGTCTGCCCCGGCGCGAAACGCAGGTCGGCGCCGCATTGGGCGCAGGGGTAGCGATGTTCCTCGGCGACCTGCATCGGCGCTCAGGGGGCGGGGGGGGGCGGCGGCATGAGGGCAAAGAGCCGGGCAAGCTCCGTCTCCGCCGCCGGTTTCCAGCCGTCCTGACCGGCGGTCCAGACCTGCGTGGCGCGGGTAAGCGCGCCGGAGGCGACAAGGCCCGCCAAATCGCTGTCGCCGTAAGGCCCCTTGGTTGCGCCGTTTTCGGCCAGATGCCATTGCTTGCCCGCAGCGGGTGGCGGCGGGGGTGGCGGGGCCGCTGCCGCCGGGGCCGCGCCCCAAGGACCGGCCTGCGCGGCCATGTTCATCCCCATGCCGGCGCCAAGCCCGGCCCCCATCGCCGCCCCGATGCCCGAGCCGGGATTGGCCATGCCCTCGGCGGCATTGAACTGCATGTATTTGTTGAGATCGCCGGCCACCCCGATCGAGGTGCGCTTGTCGAGCACCTTTTCGACCTCCTCGGGCAGGCTGATGTTCTCGATGTAGAATTCCGGGATCGCCAGCCCATAGGCCGCGATCTTCGGTGCGATGGCCGTGGTGATGATGCGCCCCAGATCGGCGGTATTGGCCGCCATGTCCAGCACCGGAATCCCCGACTTGGCCAGCACCTGACTGGCTTCCTGCACGATCACGTTGCGGATCTGGCTGGAGATTTCATCCGAGGTGAATTCCCCATCCGTGCCGACGATCTCCTTGAGGAACAGCGCCGGATCGGAGACCCGCATCGAATAGGAGCCGAAGGCGCGCAGCCGCACCGGGCCGAATTCCGGGTCGCGGCAGATGATCGGATTCTTCGTTCCCCATTTCTGGTCGTTGAAGCGGGTGGTGTTGACGAAATAAATCTCGGATTTGAAGGGGCTTTCAAAGCCGTGATCCCAATGCTGGAGCGTCGTCATGATCGGCATGTTGTTGGTTTCGAGCATGTAGAGACCGGGCGTGAACACATCCGCCATCTGCCCCTCATGCACGAAAACCGCCGCCTGCCCCTCGCGCACCGTCAGCTTGGCGCCGTATTTGATCGCATTGCCGCGCCGCTCGAACCGCCAGACCATCGTATCGCGCGTGTCATCGAGCCACGAGATGACATCAATGAACTCGCCTTTGAGGAAATCGAAAACCATGGGTCACTCCTTCCCCGGTCCGGGGGATTGCGTCGGGGTCATGTTTCGCCGCCCATCAGGCGGCGCGCAAGCAGTTCGATGATCGGGCGGGCCTGCGCCTCGGTCATGCCGGGGCGCAGCGCGGGGTTGTAGAGAATCCGCAGCATCGCCTCGTCCATCGTGGTCAGCAGGGCGAATTCCTCATCGTCGTTGAAGATCGAGGGTCGCGCACTGGCACTGTCGTTCGGCAGGCCGAGCCCCTGCGCGATTTCCTCATGGATGCAGGACAGCCGCAACAGGTCGGGATGCTCGGCGCGGATCACGGCGAAGGCGCGCTGATAGACGCCGCTCGCCCCCTGCGATTGCGCCAGCACCACGCAATAGGTGGAGCGGGGCATGTTCGTCACCCCCGCCACATCCGCGGCACTCAGGTCCGGCAGGATCGAGGAGACGGTGGGGCCAAGCGCGCGGCGCTCATCCTCGGAGACGAAATAGACGAAGAAATTCGGGTTGGTGTCATCCAGCCGGATCGGATGGCCCGTCACCTGCGCCAGCCGGCCGAGATAGGAGGCGACGCGGGCGGTGTCGGTCGCCCTCCGCTCCGCCCCAACGGAGGCGCCGAAGCGCACCGCGACCCGCACCGGCTGCTGCCAGCGGCGCAGCTCGGCCGAGGTTTCCCGCGCCACGGCCCCGCCGGAGCCGCGGGCATATTCATCGTATAGCGCGATGCGGATGAAATTCCGCGCAAGCATGGCATCGGTGAAGGGCGTGTCGCTGCCGCCGCCATCCGACCGCAGCAGCCCCTGCGAGAGCAAGGCCTGCTGCACCTGCGCGTAATAGGCGCGGGCGGCCGCACTGTCCGGGGTTTCCGGCAGCGGGGTTTCCGTCGCCGGCTGCGGGCGGGCCATGGGCGGGGAGCTGCTCGCCGGCAGGCCGGACTGACATCCGGTCAGGGCGATCAGCGCCAGAGCCAAAAACTTGCGGCCCGCCGGCATGGTTCAGTTTGCCCCACCCGTGCTGCCACCGAAGCTTTCGCCGAGCCCGGTCTTGCGGGCGCGGGCGGAGGCGAGCGTGTCGCGCAGCTCGCCCTCCATCTTGACCAGCTCCACCTCGGCGGCGGCACGTTTCGCCTTGCCCTCGTCGGCGATCTGGAGGCTTTCCTCGATCGTGGCGATCAGCGTGGCATTGGCCGATTTCACCGCCTCGATGTCGAAGACGCCGCGCTCCATCTCGGTGCGGACGACGCGGTTGGCATCCTGAAGGTTCTTGGCATTGGAGGTCAGAAGCTCGTTGGTCAGGTCATTGGCATCGCGGATCGCCTCCGCCGCCTCTTTCGATCGTTGGATCGTCACCGCCTGCGCCAGCTGGGTCTCCCAGAGCGGCACGGTGTTGACGAGGGTGGAATTGATCTTGGCGACCAGCGACTTGTCGTTTTCCTGCACCAGCCGGATGGAGGGCAGCGACTGCATCGTCACCTGACGGGTCAGCTTCAGGTCATGGACCCGGCGTTCCAGATCGTCGCGGGCGGCGCGCAGATCGCGCAGTTCCTGCGCCTTCTTGACCTGATCGGCCTCGGGCGCGGCCTTCACCTCGGCCTCCTTGGCCGGGATGGTGGTGGCGTCGAGGTCCTTCAGCTTCGCCTCGCCCGCCGCGATGTAAAGCGCCAGTTCGTCATAGAAACGCAGGGTCTTTTCGTAAAGGATATCAAGGCTTTTGACATCCTTCAGCAGCGTATGCTCATGCATCAGCAGGTTTTCGGAGATCTTGTCGATCTGGCCCTGCACCTCTTCGTAGCGCGCGATGAACTGCGCCAGCGGGGCGGCGCGGCCAAGGAGCTTGTCCCACCAGCTCTGGTCGCGGCCCGCATCCAGCTCCTCGCCGGAGAAGCCGCGGATGGTGGAGACGATCTCGCGCAGGCTGTCGCCCGCCGGGCCGACATCCTTGTTCTTCACACCCGAAAGCATCTCCTGGCTGATGACCTGCAATTCCGATTGCGCGGCCGAGCCGAAGGAGATGATCGACTGGCTGTCGGCCATGTCGATCTCGCCCATGCGCTTGCGGATTTCCTCGGATTGCGCCGGTGTCGCCTCCTCCAGCGGCACGATGGCGGTGCCGGGTTCGGGCAGGATCATCGCGGTGACTTTTTCCACCTCGGCCAGGGCATTGGCGGCTTCTTCGCGGACGGTATCGGTCATGGCAGCACTCTCGACTAGGGAAATGGGGAGAATCAGGTTTCCAGCTTCAGCCGGTCGCGGAGCACCTCGATTTCCACATCGAGGTCCGTATGGCTGCCGGAGAGGAGGGATTTGGTGCGTTCGGCAAAGGTGGTTTCCAGATCGCCGAGCAGGGCCTCATAGCTGGCGCGCACCTCGGGGTCGCGGCTCTGGGCGTAGTGGTCGGCGAATTTGACCGTCGCGTCGCGGGCGCCCATCAGATAGACGGTCAGGTATTTCCGCGCCGCGGTCAGATCGCCGGGATCGCCTTCGATGGTGCGGAACAACGTGCGGGCGGTCGCCGCGAACCGGTCCACGCGGCCTTCGAGCGCGCGGTCATTGGCGCGCAGGATCGCGTCCTTCATCCCGGCGAGAAATCCTTCCGCCTCATCGACGGCACGGGCGACGCGGGCGGTCTGGAACTCATCCACGCCCTCCATGCCCTTGTTTTTCAAGGGATCGGCGCCGAACGCCGCAAAATGCAGGACAACCCCCGCGAGGCCGAAAAGGATCGGGTGCAGAAGACCCGTCTGGGTGATCATGCCGCCGGTGAAAAGACCCACCCCGGTCAACCCCGCGGCAAAGAGCTTGCGCGGAATGGCCGGGCGGCGGGCGACGCGGCGGATATCATAGGCCTCCTGCGCCTTGACGCCTTCGGTGTTGAACCAGGCGGCGAGGAGGAGGAGCCCGCCCGCGATCAGCGACAGGATCATCCGGTCGGGGTTCCCGGCAAAGGCCGGAATCAGGAAGGCGAGGGGCGGGAAGAACAGAAACTTCGCCCGTTGCGCGGCCCGGCTCTGCGGCACCCGCATCGGGCGACCGCCAGGTTGCGGGCCTCCCGCCTGGGGGGCTGTGGTGGGAGAGCCGTCGGGCGCGTTGCCGTTCGGGCTGTATTTGCCGCCGAAACGCTGTGCCATCACGAGCCCCCGCCGCTTGCGGCGACATAGAGGATGAGCGCCATCAGCAGGAAGAAGGACAGGGATTGCAGCCCAGTGGACGACATGGCACCTCCGCGCGGTCTCGGCCGCCTTGCAGGACTATAGGCATCGCCGCGCCGTCCTGCCAGTACCGCCTTCGGGAAATCTGCGGCTTTCTTCCCCCTCAGCCCCCGCGTTTGGGACCTGGCTTCGCGCCGGGTTTGGGGCCGGGTCTGGTCGGTTTCGCCCCGGTCCGGGCCGGGGCGGCGGGAGGCTTCGGCCCGGCCGAGGCGCCGCGCGGGCTGCCGGAGGCGCTGCGCGGGCTGGCGGAGGGGGCCGCCCCGCCCCGCGATCCGGCCTGGGGTTCAGCTTTGCCCGCGGCCGGTTTGGCCGGTTTAGTGGCGGCCTTAGACATGGATGCGGGGCCGCGGCTTGTGGCGGAAGTCGCCACACGCCCGCGCGATCCGGCCTTCGCTTCGGCTGGTTCGGGGGCTGACCTCGCCGCCGTCCTGCTGGCCCCGGTCTTGCCTGTCGCCACCTTGCCTGTCGCCACCTTGCTGGCCGCGGTGCCGAAACTCTTGCGCGGCCCGGCGGGGGCCTTCGGCTCCGCCCGGTCGCTGCTGCGCCCGGTGGTGGTCACGCGGCCCGCGTTGATCCGCCGCGACGCGACCTTTTCGGCGGACGCTTTTTCTGAAGCCACCTCACGCGGCGTCACCGCCGCCTGCCATGCCTCCGACAATTCCTTCAACCCCTCGCCGGGGCGCAGGCGGGATGTGGCGGGCTTGCGGGTCCGCGTGGCCGCGCGGGCGGGCCTGGGCGAAGCCTCGCCGCCCTCGACAGCCCCCGCGCCCTCCCCAAGCTGGTCGCGCAGCACCTTGGCGCGCACCTCCTCCACCTGGCCGGGCTGCAACTCGCCCAATCGGAAGGGGCCATAGCTGACCCGGATCAGCCGGTTCACCGTCAGCTCGATCGCCGCCATCGCCCGGCGGATCTCGCGGTTGCGGCCCTCGCGCAGGCTGACCGTCAGCCAGGCATTCGCGCCCTGGATCCGGTCCAGCACCACCGTCATCGGCTGAAACCGCTCGCCGTCCACGGTGATCCCCTTCCGCAGCGGCTCCAGATCCGGATCGGTCGGATTGCCGTTCACCCGCACCCGGTATTTCCGCAGCCAGCCGGTCGAAGGCAACTCCAGCCGTCGCTTCAGCTCGCCGTCATTGGTCAGGAGCAGCAGCCCCTCCGAATTGAGGTCGAGCCGCCCGACCGACATGACCCGCGGCAGTTCCTCCGGCAGGTTGTCGAAGACCGTCTCCCGGCCCTTCTCGTCGGAAGCGGAGGTGACGAGGCCCTCGGGCTTGTAGTAAAGCCAGAGCCGCGCCGGCTCCGGCGCACCGAGCGGCTCACCGCGTACGGTGATCTTGTCGCGGGAGGTGACGTTCCGCGCGGGCGAGGTGATGACCTCGCCGTTGACCGTGACCTCGCCCAGCTCGATCATCCGCTCCGCCTCCCGGCGCGAGGCGACGCCCGCCCGCGACAGGACCTTGGCGATGCGTTCGCCTTCGGGCGTCGTGCCGCCGTCCTTGGCAGGGGTGGGCTTTGCTTTTCCGGCCATGACGGGCATCCTTGACGAGGGGGCGTGGAGCGCCCGAGGGTATGTGAGCGCAGGGGAAGGGGCAAGCTTGGTATTCCGGTCCTATATGGAGATCGCGCTTGACGAGGCCCGCGCGGCAGGGGCGCGGGGTGAAGTGCCGGTGGGGGCGGTGATCCTGCGCGGGACGGAGATCGTCGCCCGTGCCGGCAACCGGACACGGGAATTGTCCGACCCGACCGCCCATGCCGAGATCCTCGCCATCCGCGCCGCCTGCGCCGCCTTGGGCAGCGAAAGGCTCACCGGGCTCGATCTCTATGTCACGCTGGAACCCTGTCCGATGTGTGCCGCCGCCATTTCGGCTGCCCGGATCGGACGGCTTTACTACGGTGCGGCGGACCCGAAATCCGGCGGGGTGGCGGTGGGGGCCAGGGTCTTCTCGCATCCGCAATGCCATCACGTCCCGGAGGTCTACGACGGTCTCGCCTCTGCCGAAGCGGAGGGGCTGCTGCGGGCCTTTTTTGCGGAAAAGCGCGGCTGAGACAGGCTGCGCCCCCGGCCGGCCTGAGCCTCCGGCGGGGATATTTGAACCAGTATGAAAGGGCTTTCTTCTCTTCCCAAATATCCCCCGCGGAGCGTCCGGCAGATCCGCCGGAGCGCCCTCAGCCGCAGGGGAACCGTCGCGCAAGGTCGGTGGCAAGCCCCGCGTCGATGCGGTCGAGCGGCCCGCGCGCCCAGGGACGGAAGCGCAGCCGGAAGGCGGTGAGGAGCGCATCTTCCGGCGCTTCGGGATAGCCGAAGCGGCGCAGGGCGGGGAGGAAGGCGGCGGGATCGGCTTCCCCCTCCTCCGGCCAGACCGACAGACCCTGCAGCGCCAGCCGGCGCCAGTCGAAGCGCGGGCCGGGATCGGATTTGCGGGTCGGGGCCAGGTCGGAATGGGCGATGACCGCCTCGGGGGGAAGTGACCAGCGGTCCATGATCCCGGCAAGAAGCCGTTCGAGCACTGCCATCTGCGGTGCGGCGAAGGGCTGGCTGCCGGTATTGGCCAGTTCGATCCCGATGGAGCGGGAGTTCACATCGCCTGCTCCGCGCCATTCTCCGGCCCCGGCGTGCCAGGCGCGGGCCTCTTCGGGGACAAGCGCCTCTGCCTCTCCCCGTTCGGAAATCAGCCAGTGGGCAGAGACCTCATGCGCGGGATCGCAGAGCCGCGCCCGCGCCTCGGCGCAGCTCGCCATGGCGGTGTAGTGGAGCACGACCAGCTCCGGCCGCAGCCCGTCGCGCCGCTCGCCGAAATTGGGCGAGGGCGGCAGGCTCACTGGAGCGCGGTGCGGAAGGGGCGCGGGTCCCAGGTGCAGGCATAGCCGTCGCCATCCGGATCAAGGCCCTTGCGGTCCTTCTCCGGCCCGCCCGCCGCGAGGAAGGCCTCCTGCGCGAGATCGGGGGAGCCGTATTTCGCACAGGCCGCAGACGCGCTCGTCATCCGCAGGCCGGAGCGGGTATACATCTGCGTTCCCGGCGGATGGCTGGTCGAAAGCGCGAATTGCACGATGTTCGGGCCGGAATCATTCTGGCGTTGCGGGACGCTGCCCGGCTGGTCCACCTGATACTGGGCGCGGTTGCGCTCGATCCGGGCCTTGTCGGAGGCGATGGTTTCGCGGGCAGACACCGCCTGGAAATCCTGCTCGTCCGAAACGCCGGGATTGTTGTGGGCCATTTCCGCCGTGGTCTCCGCGATCCCGGCGGGGGCATTGCCGCGCGGGCGGGTGGCCCCGGTGGTGGTGGAGGCGGCTGGCGGCGGCGTATAGGTCGTCGTCGCTCCGGCGCCGGTTGCGCGGTCGATGGCAGCCGCTGCGCCGCCAGGCGTGAAGCCGGTCTGCGGTGTCGCCGTCGCCGTGCCTTGGGCGGGCGCCGGATTGGCCGTCCGTTCGTTCAGGTAGCTGCCATAGTCCTGAAAGCCAACGCCCGCACCGGATTCGGGGACGCGGGGCGTACAGGCGGCCAACCCGAGAACGGCCAGGATCACAAAAGACACACGCATCGTCACTGCCTCAGTTCTGTCGTTTTGCCGCGCTTACCACCATTTCCGCGGCTTGGAAACAAAGCCGGCGGCCTGCTCCAGCACATAGGCGTGATTGAGCAGATCGCCCTCTTCCCAGGGCCGTCCGATCAGTTGCAGCCCGAGCGGCAGCCCCTGCTTGTCGAGCCCGACCGGCACCGAGATGCCCGGCAGGCCGGCGAGGTTCACCGTCACGGTGAAGACATCGTTGAGATACATCTCCACCGGATCGGCGGAGGCCATCTCCCCCAGACCGAAGGCGGCGGAGGGGGTGGCGGGGGTCAGGATCGCGTCGATGCCGGCGGCGAAGGCCTGCTCGAAGTCGCGCTTGATCAGGGCGCGGACCTTGCGGGCGCGGTTGTAATAGGCGTCGTAGAAGCCCGCCGAAAGCACATAGGTGCCGACCATGATCCGGCGCTGCACCTCGGGGCCGAAGCCTTCGGCGCGGGTCTTTTCGTACATCTCGGTGATGCCGTCGCCCTGCGCCAGCTTCGCGCGGTGGCCATAGCGCACCCCGTCATAGCGCGCGAGGTTCGACGACGCCTCGGCCGGGGCGATGACGTAATAGGCGGGCAGGGCGTATTTCGTATGCGGCAGCGAGATGTCGACGATCTCTGCCCCCGCATCGCGCATCATCTCGATGCCCTTCTGCCACAGCGCGTCGATCTCCGCCGGGATGCCGTCGAGCCGGTACTCGCGCGGGATGCCGATCTTCTTGCCGCGGATGTCGCCGGTCAGGGCCGCCTCGAAATCCGGCACGGCGAGATCGGCAGAGGTCGAATCCTTCGGGTCGTGGCCCGACATGGCGGTGAGGAAGATCGCCGCATCGCGCACCGATTTGGTCATCGGCCCGGCCTGATCGAGGCTGGAGGCGAAGGCGACGATGCCCCAGCGGCTCACCCGACCATAGGTCGGCTTGATGCCGGTGATGCCGGTGAAGGCCGCGGGCTGGCGGATGGAGCCGCCGGTGTCCGTTCCGGTCGCGGCAAGGCAGAGATCCGCCGCCACCGCCGCCGCCGAACCGCCCGAAGAGCCGCCGGGGGTCAGCGCCGCCGTGTCATTGCCGCGCCGCCAGGGGCTGGTGACATTGCCGTAGCAGGCGCTCTCGTTCGACGAGCCCATGGCGAATTCGTCCATGTTGAGCTTGCCGAGCATCACCGCACCCGCGCCGAAGAGCTTCTCCGTCACGGTCGATTCGTATTCCGGCCGGAAACCCTTCAGGATGTTGGAGGCCGCCTGCGACGGCACGCCCTTCGTGCAGAAGAGATCCTTGATGCCGAGCGGGATGCCGCACATCGCCGGGGCCTCGCCCGCCTTGAGCCGCACATCCGCCGCCCGTGCCTGATCGAGCGCGAGCTCCGGGGTCTTGTGGACGAAGGCATTGAGCCCGTCCGCCGCGTCGATGGCGGTGAGGCAGCTCATGGTCAGGTCGAGCGCCGAAATCTCGCCCTTCCGCAGCGCATCCCGTGCCGCGGCGATCGTCCAGCTGTTCGCGCTCATTCCACCACCTTCGGGACTGCAAAGAAGCCTTCGCGCGCATCGGGCGCGTTCTTCAGGATCTGTTCCTGGATATTGCCGTCGGTCACCACATCGGCGCGGCGCTTGAGCCGCATCGGGGTGACGGAAACCATCGGTTCCACACCTTCCACATCGACTTCGTTCAACTGTTCCATGAAGCCGAGGATGCCGGAAAGCTGTTGGGCGAGGGCGGGCAGCGCCTCTTCTTCCACGCGGATGCGGGCCAGCTTCGCCACTTTGCGGGCGGTGTCGATGTCGATGGACATGCAATGCTCCGTTGATCGTCGCGCCCCGTTTAGCCCCGGCGGCGGATCGGTGCAAGCGGAGCGGCGGCAAAGGGTGCGCGGGAAAATCCTTCCAAGGAATCTGGCGCGCGGGGTGCAGCGTTGATCCCTTGCCATCCGGGACCCACGCCCTAGACTTCTTTCCCGGACAATCAGGAGGCGACCTATGCGGATCATCTGGCTCGGCCATTCCGGCTTTCGCATCGAGATCGAGGAGGCCGTGCTGCTGGTCGATCCCTGGCTGGCCGGCAACCCGATGTTTCCTGCGGCGCGGCGGGCGGAGGCTCTGGCAGGCGCCACCCATGTCGTGCTGACCCATGGCCATGGCGATCATTCCGCCGATGCGGTGGCCATCGCGCGCGAGCTGTCGGTGCCGGTCGTCGGCATCTACGACCTGATCACCTGGCTTCAGGCGCGCGACGGGGTGGAGGGGATCGGCTTCAACAAGGGCGGCACGGTGGAGCTGGGCGGGGCGCGGCTGACCATGGTGAACGCCTGCCATTCCTCTTCCGTCTCCGGCGAGGGAGGGCCGGTCTACGCCGGGTCGGAGGCAGGCTACATGCTCGCGGGGGAGGGGCATGTGGTCTATCTCTCCGGCGATACGGATATCATGGCCGACATGGGCTGGATGGGGGAGTATCACCGGCCCGATATCGGCATCCTGTCCTGCGGGGGGCATTTCACCATGGACATGGCGCGGGCAGCCTTCGCGGCGCGGAAGTATTTCGCCTTCAATACGGTGATCCCCTGCCATTACCGCACCTTCCCGCTGCTGGCGCAGGACGCGCGGGTGTTGCAGGCCGGTCTGCCGGGGGTGGAGGTGGTGGAGCCGCAGGTGCTGGAGGCGATCACCTTCGGGCCGATCGGCTAGGCTCCCGGCTGTCGGCGCCCCGTGGTGGCCCCGTAGAGGGTTTTGCCGCCCTCCGGACCTCCTTGCAGGATATTTATGGACAGAAAACGAGGGGAAGGCTGCGCTCCTGTCCCTGCCGCGTTCCCCGCCTCTTGCCCATTGACCCGAGGGGCGCGAGCGCCTAGGAAGCCCGTCGCGCGGATGGCCGGATGACCGCGGGGCGCAAGCTTCGAGGAAAGTCCGGACTCCATGAGGCAAGGGTGCCGGGTAACGCCCGGCGGGGGCAAC
>JAPUEK010000064.1 GCA_027492585.1 Paracoccaceae bacterium
GCATCGCCTCGCGCAGCGACAGGATCGCATCGGTCGGCAGGGTGGCGTGATAGGCATGGCCGCCCTTCTCATAGGCCTCCATGATCGCGCGCCACTTCTTCAGGTCGAGCGCGAAGCTGGAGGAGGTCGTCTCCGCCAGCCGCGCCTCGGCGCGCGGCCCCAGCACCACGATCCCCACGGCCGGGGTGGAGGACCAGCCCTTCTGCGGGGCGGAGATCAGCACATCGACGCCGAGCGCGGCCATATCGACCCAGATGCAGCCCGAGGCGATGCAGTCGAGCACCATCAGCGCCCCCACCTCGTGCGCCGCCGCGGCCATGGCGGCGATGTAATCGTCCGGCAGGATGATGCCGGAGGAGGTTTCGACATGCGGGGCGAAGACGGCCTCGGGCTTCTCCTCGCGGATGCGGGCCACCACCTCTTCGATGGGCGGCGGCGCGTAGGGGGTCTGGGCGCCGTTGCCGGTCTGGCGGGCCATGACGACGGTAGTTTGCGCGGCCACGCCGCTCGCCTCGAAGATCTGCGTCCAGCGGTAGGAGAACCAGCCGTTGCGGACAATCAGCACCGAGCCCTGTCCGAACTGGCGGGCCACGGCCTCCATCGCATAGGTGCCGCCGCCGGGGACGAGGGCGGTGGCCGTGCCGCCGTAGACCTCTTTCAGCAGGGCGGAGACATCGCGCATCACGCCCTGAAAGCGCGCCGACATGTGGTTCAGCGAGCGGTCGGTGAACACGACCGAGAATTCTTCCAGACCTTCGGGGTCGATATGTGGATGCGGCAGTTTCATTCGGGCCTCCCTTTTGCGGGACCCACCCTGACGCCAATCGGCGTCATGGGCAAGATTGCCCATCCTATGCGAGGGGGCCGGGGCGGCGTTCTTCGGTCAGGACGACATTGGCCTCCACCTGCCCCACGCCCGGCAGGGTCATGATCCGCCGCCGCAGCACCCGCTCGAAATCGGCGATGTCGCGGGCGACGACGCGCAGTCGGTAGTCGAAAAGGCCGAGGACGTGCTGCACGACCTGCACCTCCGGGATCGCCACCACGGCGCGTTCGAAGTCTTCAAGGCTGACACGGCCGCGGGTGGCAAGCTTCACCCCGAGGAACACCGTCACCCCGAAGCCGAGGGCTGCCCGGTCGACCTCCACCCGGTTGCCGGCAAGGATGCCCGCCTCCTCCAGGCGCCGCACCCGCCGCCAGGTGGCGGGTTGCGACAGGTCGAGCCGGCGGCCGAGTTCGCCCGCAGACAGCCCGCCCTCCTGGGCAAGGGCGCGCAGGATCGCCCGGTCGGTATCGTCAAGGTCGATCACAGCGGCAGCGCCTCCGATTCCTTGATCGTGGCGATCAGCATCAGCGCCTCCAGTTCCGCGATATGCGGCAGGGTGAGGATGCGGCTGCGGTAGACCTGCTGGTAATGGCCCATGTCACGGGCGATCACGCTGAGCCGCACATCGACGCGGCCGAGCAGGGTCTCGATCGTCACCACCTCCGGCACCTCGCGGGCGGCGGCGAGGAATTCGTCGAAGGCGCGCGGGTTGGTCTTGTCGAGGGTGAAACGCAGCGAGACCTCCACCGCATAGCCGAGCGCGCGCCAGTCGATCACCGCCTCCTGCTTGCGGATCACCCCCTCGGCGCGCAGGCGCTCCAGCCGACGCCAGCAGGTTGCCGTGGTGACCCCCGCCCGCTCCGCCAGTTCCGCCGTGCCAAGTTTCGGCTCCGTCAGCAGATGGCGCAGCAGGCGGCGGTCGGTGTCGTCTGGCATGAATTTTACGGGACCATGGCGTTTCGCGCATGATTATTCCCAGAATCCTGCCGAAGCGTCAAACGCATGACGCATCCAAGACGCAGAAACCTATGGCAAATCCATCACAACCGCTGATTGCCCGACGGGGTGCGGCAGTCTTTCTTCTGGTCAGGGCGCAAGAAATCCCGTTTAATCCAATGAAATCAACGGGCGCAGAACCCGCATAGACGGCCGGGCAGCATGACAGAACGCACCATCCATATCTTCGCCAAAACCGCGGTGACCATTACGCGCGTCAATGGCTCTGCGACGAATCAAGGCGATGTCATCGGCAATGCGCTGAATGGCGATGCCTTCAGCTGGGAAAACCCACACAATCTGGCGCTGACCTTCGGCACGCCGTCGACGGCGATCACCTTCGACGATGTGGACGGCGTGCTCAGCGACGATCCCTTCTCCGGTTCCAATGTCATCGACCAGCGCCTGACCCAGCCTGTCACGGTGAACGGGGTCACCTACAGCCCCAGCGCCGAAACCGTCCGCTGGAAATATCCCGCCCCGGTCAATGTCGAGAATGAATATGAGGTGACGCTCTACGACAGCGCCGGCACCGCCTATCGCATGGTCGGCGTGTCGATCACCCAAGGTTACAACACCACCGTTGTCGGCACGATGTTCGACGGGGCGACACCGCCCCCCGGAACGACGCTCTACTACAAACAGGGGGTATCGAGCTATTCGGGCAGCGGACAGACCGTCACCATTCCGAATACCGTTCCCTGCTTCCTCGCCGGAACCCGGATCGAAACGCCGGCCGGGCCGCGCGCCATCGAGACCCTTGCCGAGGGCGATCTCGTGCTGACCCTCGACAAGGCCGCGGCCCCGATCCGCTGGATCGGCCGCAGCCGGGTCGATGGCCGGGGCGATCTGGCGCCGATCCGCATCGCGGCGGGGGCGCTTGGTAACAAGCGCGATCTCTACGTTTCGCCCAACCACCGGATTCTGCTGCGCTCCTCTGCGGCAGAGCTCTATCTCGGCAGCCATGAGGTGCTGGTCGCGGCGAAGTTTCTGGTGAATGGCGGCTCGGTATGTCCGGTCCCGATGCCGGAGGCGGACTATCTGCATCTGCTGCTCGACGGGCATGAGATGGTCTTTTCCGAGGGCATCGTCAGCGAAAGCCTGTTCACCGGGGCGACCGCCCTGCGCGCCCTCAGCGCCGAAGCGCAGGCCGAGTTGCGTGCGATCTTCCCGCAGGTCGATTTCAGCCGCCAGCGGCTGAACCGCCGCAGCCTGACCCGCGCCGAGGCAAAGCTGGTCTTCCCGCCGCAGTCGAAGCTGACCGGGTTGCGCCTGGTGGATCGCAATCGCGCCGCCTGACGCATGATTTTCTCGATACTTGGCGTTTCCCGCATGATTTTTGCGCGAATGGCGGCAATGCGGAAAACTTTGCACTGATCGCTTTCCGAAACCGCCTATCTTTCGCGCATCACTCACAAGGGAGCGCCCAAATGCGCGTTTACTACGACCGCGACTGCGATGTGAACATCATCAAGGACAAGAAAGTCGCCATCCTCGGCTACGGCAGCCAGGGCCATGCCCATGCGCTGAACCTGCGGGATTCGGGCGCCAAGAACCTGGTCGTGGCGCTGCGCGAAGGCTCCCCCTCCGCCAAGAAAGCCGAAGCCGAGGGCCTGAAGGTCATGGGCATCGCCGAAGCCGCCGCCTGGTGCGACCTGATCATGTTCACCATGCCCGACGAGCTTCAGGCCGCGACCTACAAGAAATACGTCCATGACAACCTGCGCGAAGGCGCCGCGATCGCCTTCGCCCATGGCCTGAACGTGCATTTCGGCCTGATCGAGCCGAAAGCCGGCGTCGATGTCATCATGATGGCCCCGAAAGGCCCCGGCCACACCGTGCGCGGCGAATACACCAAGGGCGGCGGCGTTCCCTGCCTCGTGGCGGTGCATCAGGATGCGACCGGCAAGGCGATGGAAATCGGCCTGTCCTATTGCTCGGGCATCGGCGGTGGTCGTTCGGGCATCATCGAAACCAACTTCCGTCAGGAATGTGAAACCGACCTGTTCGGCGAGCAGGCCGTGCTCTGCGGTGGTCTGGTCGAACTGATCCGCATGGGCTTTGAAACCCTGGTCGAGGCCGGCTACGAGCCGGAGATGGCCTATTTCGAGTGCCTGCACGAAGTGAAGCTGATCGTGGACCTGATCTACGAAGGCGGCATCGCCAACATGAACTACTCGATCTCGAACACCGCGGAATACGGCGAATACGTCTCCGGCCCGCGCATCCTGCCCTATGATGAGACCAAGGCCCGCATGAAAGCCGTGCTGCGCGACATCCAGACCGGCAAGTTCGTGCGTGACTTCATGCAGGAGAACGCCGTGGGTCAGCCGTTCTTCAAGGCGACCCGCCGCATCAACGACGAGCACCAGATCGAGAAGGTCGGCGAGAAGCTGCGCGCGATGATGCCCTGGATTTCCAAAGGCAAGATGGTCGACAAATCGCGGAACTGATCCGGCGGAAACCGGACGACAGGAGGGGGGCGTCAGCCCCCCTTTTTGTTTGGAAGGTGGCGCCCCTGTCAGGCGCCGGAGGGGTTTTGCACCCCTCCGGACCTCCCCGCAGGATATTTATGCACAGGGGATGAAGGAGGCGCTCCGGCGGTTCGGCACGGACTTACCGCGCCAGCCCTGCCGCCTCCAGCCAGCGGGCGGAGGGGATCACGTCGCGCGCATCGGCCATTTCCAGCACCAGACGGGGCAGGACGGCGCAAGCCGACAAGGCCTTGAAGACCGAGGGCCAGAGGATATTGCCCTGCCCGACCGCCCAGTGCCGGTCGCCGAAGCCATCGGCATCCTGGAGATGCACATGGGCCAGCGCCGCCCCCGCCGTGGTCAGGAACACATCGACCGGCGGCGCGCCCGTGGCACCATGGGCGTAATGCGCGTGGCCGGTATCGACCGAGACCCGCACCGCCGCCGAGTTGAAGGAGGCGGCCAGCGCCACGCGCTCCGCCGGGTCCTTGTCTTCGCAGTTTTCCAGAACGATCTCGATGCCGTGATCTTCCGCCTTGCGGACGGCGGGGCCGAGCGTCGCATGGGTCCGCTCCTGTATGCCCGCGCCATCGTCGTGGAACGTGCCGCGGTTATACCAGTGCCAGGTGGTGTAGGGGCTGTGAACCACCATATGCCCGCCTCCACGCCCGTCGAGGATATGGGCCAGCGCCGAGAGCGCCGCATCGAGCCGGTCCTGCACGATCCGACGCACATCCGGGTCGGGGGTGTCGATCGGCACGCCCCAGAAGGGACCATGGATGCCGACCCGCCCGCCATGTCCCGCGAAAAGCCGGCGCGCCGCCTCGGCCCGGTCCCGCCAGGCATTGTCCGACAGCGCGCCGAGTTCGGTGAAATCGCGGATCTCCACATCGCGGCCCGGCCTGCGGATGAAATCCTCCACCCCCGGCAGATCGGTGAATTCCTTCAGGTAAAGCGCGGCTCCGAGCAGGGGCAGGTCGGTCATGTCAGGCTCCGGTGATTTGCCCGCAGCCTAGGGGGCGGCTACTGGTGACGCAATGCCTCGATCGGATCGAGCCGCGCCGCCCGCCGCGCCGGAAAGAAGCCGAAGACCACCCCCACCACCGCCGAGAAGCCGAAGGCCAGCAGCACGACCGCCGCCGAGGGGCTGAAGGGGATCGACATGTAGACCGAGCCGCCATAGGCCAGCCCCAGCCCGACCAGGATGCCCAGCGTCCCGCCGAGGATGGACAGCACCACCGCCTCCACCAGAAACTGGGTCAGCACCTGCGCCGAGGTCGCCCCCACCGCCAGCCGGATGCCGATCTCGCGCGTCCGCTCCGTCACCGAAACCAGCATGATGTTCATGATGCCGATACCGCCGACCAGAAGGCTCACCGCCGCGACCGAGGACAAAAGCCCGGTCAGCACCGAGTTCACCCCCGACAGCATGGAGGAAATCTCCTTCATGTCGGTGACGGAGAAATTGTCGGCCTGGGTCACGCCGACGCGCCGACGCTCCCGCAGGAGCGAGGAGATCACCCGGATCCCCTCCTCCGAGCTGGCTGACTGGCTCAGCCCCACGGCGATGCTGTCCACGTCCTGATTGCCCTTGAGCCGGCGCTGCACGGTCTTGAACGGCATCAGCAGCACATCGTCCTGATCCTGCCCGAAGGAGCCGGCCCCCTTGGCCGCCAGCACCCCGATCACGTCGCAGGAGACGGATTTGACCCGAAGCGACTGCCCGACCGGATCGGACGCGCCGAAGAGCTTCGCCCGGACCGTCTCGCCCAGCACGCAGACGGCGCTGCCTGCCTGCACCTCGGCATCCGAGAAGTTCCGGCCGAGCGCCAGCGGCCAGTTCTGCACTGCCAGATAATCGGCATTGGTGCCGTAGATCTGGGTCGCGGCATTGGCATTGCCCGCCACCACCGTCTGCGAGGTATTGGCCATCGGCGCGACATGGGCGGCGACCGGCAGTTCCGCGATGGCATCGGCATCCTTGACGCTGAAGCGCGGCGGGGGTTCGCCGGTCGGCGGTCCCATGCGCGGCGGGCGGCCGGGACGGGCCACCAGCACATTCGTCCCGAGCGAGGCGACCGAGGCGCGCACCTGCTCGGAAGAGCCCTGCCCCACCGTGACCATGGCGATCACCGCCGCCACCCCGATGACCACGCCGAGCACGGTCAGGAAGGAGCGCAGCTTGTTGCGGATGATCGCGGTCAGCGCCAGACGGACGGCTTCGAGGATCATGGCGCACCTCTTTCGGCGACCGGCTCATCCCGTGTCAGATGGCCGTCGGTGAAGACCAGAAGCCGCCCGGCATAGGCGGCGATATCCTCTTCATGCGTCACCATGACGATGGTGATGCCATCCTCGCGGTTCAGCACCTGAAGAAGCTGCATGATCTCATGGCTGCGGTGGCTGTCGAGGTTGCCGGTCGGCTCGTCGGCGAGGATCACCGTCGGCTCCCCCGCAAGGGCGCGGGCGATGGCGACGCGCTGCTGCTGGCCGCCGGAAAGCTGGGCGGGGTCGTGATCCTCGCGCCCCTTCAGCCCGACCTTTTCCAACGCGGCACGGGCGCGGCGGGCGCGCTCCGCCGCCGGAAGGCCCTTGTAGATCAGCGGCAGTTCCACATTCTCCTGCGCCGTGGTGCGGGCCAGAAGGTTGAACCCCTGAAACACGAAGCCCAGCGCATGACGCCGCAAGAGCGCCCGGCTGTCGCGGTCCAGATCCTGCACTTCGACGCCCTTGAAGAGGTATTTCCCCTCCGTCGGGCGGTCGAGACAGCCGATGATGTTCATCGAGGTCGATTTTCCGGAACCGGACGGCCCCATGATCGCCACGAATTCCCCCTCGCGGATGGTCAGGTCCACATGGTCGAGCGCCACGACCTCGGCCTCGCCGCTGCCATAGCTGCGCCGCACCCCGCGGAATTCGATCAGAGGATCGCCCTTGGCCATGACCGCCCCTCAGTTCGACCGGGAGATCTGGTCGGTGATCACCAGATCGCCCTCGGCCAGCGCCTCGGAAGTCACGACCGTCCGCCGCCCGTCGCTGTCGCCGAGCGTCACCGGCACTTCCTGCGGCACGCCGGCGCGCAGCACCCAGAGCGATTTGCCGGTGGCCACCGAGGGCTGCGCCCCCCGGCTTCCCGGCGGGCCGGGCAGGATCAGCCCGACAAGGCCCTGACTTTTGGTCGAGGCCGCGGCCTTCGGGGGCGCATAGCGCAGCGCGGCATTGGGAACCGTCAGCGCCTCCTGCACCTCCGAGACGATCAGCGTCGCCGTCGCGGTCATCCCCGGCCGCAGCAGGCCGTCGGGGTTCTCCACCGACAGCACCGCCTTGTAGGTCACCACATTGTCGGTGGTTTCCGGGGCGAAGCGGACCTGCGTGATCACCGCCGGAAACTCCTCTGCCGGATAGGCGTCCACGGTGAAGACGGCCCGCGCGCCCACGGTGACCCGGCCGATGTCGGCCTCGTCGATGTTGACCAGCAGGTCCATGCGCCGCAGGTCCTCGGCCAGCGTGAAAAGCACCGGCGCGGAGAGGGAGGCCGCGACGATCTGCCCCGTCTCCGCCGCGCGGTTCAGCACGATGCCCTTGATGGGCGAACGGATCACCGCATTGGCCAGATCGGCGCGTTGCAGGGTCAGGCTCGCCTCGGCCTGGCCGAGATCGGCCTCGGCGATCTCCACCGCCGCCTTCGCGCGCTCCAGATTGGCCTGCACGGTGATCAGCCCGCTGCGTGCCGCGATCCCGCGCTCATCCAGCGCGCTTTGCGTGGTGAAATTCGCCTCAGCCTCCCGCGCCGTCGCCTGTGCGGACACGAGCCGCGCCCTGGCGGCCACCAGCGAGGCCTCCGAATTTTCCAGCTGCGCCCTGAGCTTGGTATCGTCCAGCCGGGCCAGCACCTGCCCGACCTCCACCGTGTCGTTGTAATCCACATCGACCGAGGCCAGCGTCCCCGAAAGCTCCGAAGACACTTCCACCTGCGTCGTGGGCTGCACGGTGCCGGTGGCCGTCACGGTCACGGTCAGCGGCCCCTTGGTCACCGCCTCGGTCAGATAGCTGACCTGCGCGGTCTTCGCCGTCCCGGACAGCGCATACCACCCAGCCCCGCCCGCCAGAACCAGCACGAGAAGCCCCCCGATCACCCAGCGCCCCCGCCTCGGACGCGCCGATTTGAGCATCCGGGAGATGTCGTCTGCCGATTGGGTCATCGCTTCGCCTTCCTGCCAGCGGGTCGGGTTTCTGCTCTAACGCCGCCCCGCGAAGTTTCCGTCGCTGAGAAGAGCATCTAGGCAAGCCCGACCGGCTTGGAAAGGCCGAAGCGGTCAACTGCCGCGGTAAGTCGAATAGGCGAAGGGCGAAATCAGCAGCGGCACATGGTAATGCTGCCCCGCATCCGACACGCCGAAGCGGATCGGGATCTGGTCGAGGAAGCTCACCCCCTCCGCCGCCTGCCCGGTGGCGCGCAGATAATCGCCGGCGCAGAAGATCAGCTCATAATAGCCTTCGCTCAGCGCCTTGCCCTCCAGCATCGGCGCATCGGTGCGGCCATCGGCATTGGTCACCGTCTCCGCGACCTTGCGATGGCTGTTGCCGCTCACCCGGTAAAGCAGGATCTTCACCCCCGCCGCCGGTTTTCCCCGCGCCGTATCCAGCACATGCGTCGTCAGCCTGCCCGCCATGATCCGCCCTTTCCTGTTGCCCGCCCATCCTAGCGCATCCGCCCGGCGGCGGCGGGGCTTCCTGCACAAAGGTCTTTCGGGAATAATTTGATAAACCCGTTCGGAAATCCCGCATAGTCTTTTGCAGAGCGAAGGAGCCGCCATGAACCGATACCCCCGCGATTTCCGAGGCCACGGGCCGGACGCCCCCGATGCCGCATGGCCCGGCGGCGCGAAGATCGCCGTCTCGGTGGTGCTGAACTACGAAGAAGGCGGCGAAAACAACATCCTGCACGGTGACGGCCAGTCCGAGGCTTTCCTCTCCGACATCGCGGGCGCGGCGCCCTGGCCGGGGATGCGGCACTGGAACATGGAATCGATCTACGATTACGGCGCGCGTGCCGGCTTCTGGCGGCTGCACCGGCTTTTCGTGGAAAAAGGGATTCCGGTGACGATCTACGGCGTCACCTCCGCGCTTGCCCGCAACCCCGAACAGGTGGCGGCGATGAAGGCGGCGGGCTGGGAGATCGCCTCGCATGGGCTGAAATGGGTCGATCACCGCGACATGCCCGCAGAGGAGGAGGCCCGCCAGATCGCCGAAAGCTTCCGCCTCCATGAGGAGGTGGTGGGCGCGCCGCCCCGCGGCTGGTATACCGGGCGCTGCTCGATGAACACCGTGCGGCTGACGGCGGAAACCGGGCGGCTCGACTGGATTTCCGACACCTATGACGACGACCTGCCCTGGTGGCTGGAGGTCGGGGAGCACGACCAGTTGGTGATCCCCTACACGTTAGAGGCCAATGACATGCGCTTTGCCACCGCCCCCGGCTATATCACCGGCGAGCAGTTCTTCCAGTATCTGAAGGACAGCTTCGACACGCTCTATGCCGAAGGCGAGGCGGGCCGGGCCAAGATGTTCTCCATCGGTCTCCACTGCCGCCTGATCGGCCGCCCCGGCAAGTTCGCCGGTCTGAAGAAATTCCTCGACTATGCACAATCGCACAAGGGCGTCTGGTTCCCGCGCCGCATCGAGATTGCGGAGCATTGGAAAAATACCCATCCCCACAAGCGGTTGGAGCGCCCTTCTCAGATGGATCGCGCCCGGTTCGTGCAACGCTTCGGTTCAATTTTCGAACATTCGCCGTGGATCGCCGACCGCGCCTTCGATCTGGAGCTTGGCCCCGCCCATGATTGCGCCACGGGCCTGCACAACGCCCTCGCCCGCATGTTCCGCAGCGCGTCGCGCGCCGAAAGGCTCGGCGTGCTGACCGCCCACCCCGACCTTGCGGGCAAACTCGCCACCGCCAGGCGCCTCACCGCCGAGAGCACCGCCGAACAGGCCAGCGCCGCGCTCGACGCCCTCACCGATGCCGAGCGCGCGGCCTTCCAGGGGCTCAATGCCGATTATGTCGCCAAGCACGGCTTTCCCTTCATCATCGCCGTGCGCGACAACACCAAGGACAGCATCCTTGCCGCCTTCCGCACCCGGATCGGCAACGACACCGAAGCCGAATTCACCACCGCCTGCGCGCAGGTGGAACGCATCGCCGAACTGCGCCTGAAGGACATCCTGCCATGAGCACCTATTACACGCCCCAGGGCGGCCTGCCGCCGCAAACCGCGCTGATGACCGGGCGGGCGATCTTCACCACGGCCTATGCCTTCATCCCGAAGGGCTGCTTTTCCGACATCGTGACCAGCAACCTGCCCGGCTGGGACAGGACCCGGCTCTGGCTCATTGCGCGCCCCATGTCGGGCTTTTCGGAAACCTTCAGCCAGTATGTGATGGAGGTGCAGCCCGGCGGCGGCTCCGACGCGCCCGATGCCGAAACCGGGGCGGAGCATTGGCTCTTCTTCACCGGCGGGCTTGCCACGCTGACGATCGACGGCGAGGGCCATGAACTCGACGCCGGCGGCTATGCCTATATCCCGGCCGGCGCCGCCTGGACGCTCCATGCCGAGGGGGCGGAGCCGGCCCGCTTCCACTGGCTCCGCAAGCTCTACGAGGCGGCGCCGGGGACCGAGGCCCCCAAAGCCTTCGTCACCAACGAAAGAACCATCGCGCCGATCCCGATGCCCGATACGCAGGGCCGCTGGGCCACCACCCGCTTCGTCGATCCCGCCGATGTCCGGCACGACGCCCATGTGAACATCGTGACCTTCCAGCCCGGCGGCCTGATCCCCTTTGAAGAAACCCATGTCATGGAACACGGCCTCTACGTTCTCGAAGGCAAGGCGGTCTACAAGCTCAACAGCGACTGGGTGGAAGTGGAAGCCGGCGATTTCATGTGGCTGCGCGCCTATTGCCCGCAGGCCTGCTATGCCGCCGGTCCCGGCCCGTTCCGCTACCTTCTCTACAAGGATGTGAACCGCCACGCGATGCTGCGCGGCCCCGGCGCCTACCGCCCCGCCCGCTGACCCTTCTGCCCTTTCTTCTCTTCCCAAATATCCTCGGGGGGTCCGGGGGGCGAAGCGCCCCCGGCTTCCCGTCTGAAGCCCCCTCCCCGGAGCCTCCATGCGCCAGATCAGAGCCGAGCCCCTGACCGCCGAAGCCTTCGCCCCCTTCGGCGATGTGCTTGAAGCCACCGGCGATTTCCGCCTGATCAATGCCGGTCTCTGCCGGCGTCACCATGACCGCGCCCGCATCGACTGCGGCGATGCCCGCCCCGGCATCTCGATCTTCAAGGCCGAGCCGCGCGTCCTGCCCTATGTCTTCGACCTGATCGAGCGCCACCCCGAAGGCTCGCAGGCCTTCCTGCCGATGAGCGAGCATCCCTTTCTCATCCTCGTCGCGCCCGATCCGCAGGCAGAACCGCGCGCGTTCCTGACGAATGGCGCGCAGGGCATCAATCTGCATCGCGGCACCTGGCACGGGGTGCTGACCCCCTTGCACGGTCCCGGCCTTTTTGCGGTCGTGGACAGGATCGGCCCGACGCCGAACCTCGAAGAACACCGGTATGCGGAGCCTTACACCGTTATCGGCTAGCGCCCCAGGCGCCCTAACCGGACTGCGCCCAGGGGGCGGTGCAGAGACGGCGCGAACATAACGCCCCTACGGGAACGTGGAACATGAGCGAACAAACCCATCCGGTGGACGAGATTCTCGCCCCGCCGAAACTCCTCACACTCGGTCTTCAGCATGTGCTGGTCATGTATGCGGGCGCGATTGCCGTGCCGCTGATCGTCGGCCGCGCGCTGAAGCTGGAACCGGCCGATGTGGCCTTCCTCATCTCGGCCGACCTTTTCGCCTGCGGGCTGGTCACCCTGATCCAGAGCCTTGGTGCCACCCAATGGTTCGGCATCAAGCTGCCGGTGATGATGGGCGTGACCTTCGCCTCGGTCGGCCCGATGCTGGCCATCGCCGGCCAGACGCCGGGACCGGAGGGCGCGCGGATGATCTTCGGCGCCATCATCGCGGCGGGGCTCGTCGCCATGATCATCGCCCCGCTGGTCAGCCGGATGCTGCGCTTCTTCCCGCCGGTCGTCACCGGCACCATCATCCTCGTCATCGGGGTCTCGCTGATGCGGATCGGCATCAACTGGATCTTCGGCAACCCGGTCGGCCCGACCGCGCCGCAGATCGTCGATCCCGCGCAGGCGGAGTGGCTGAAGGCCGTAACCGATCTTGCCGCCACGACCGGCAGCCAGATCCCGGCCCCGCCGCCCGGCCTCGCCCTTGCGGCCAAGATGAACAACCCCGCCTATGCGACCCCCGGCGGCATCGCCCTTTCGGCGGTGGTGCTGGTCGCCATCCTGCTCATCGCGCGCTTCGGCAAGGGCTTCATCGCCAATATCTCCGTCCTGCTCGGCATCATCATCGGCGGGGTGCTGGCCAGCCTTCTCGGCCTCATGTCCTTCGCAAAGGTCGGGGAAGCCGCCTGGTTCGGCGCCATCGCGCCCTTCCATTTCGGGATGCCGATCTTCGATCCGGTGATGATCCTGACCATGGTGCTGGTGATGATCGTGGTGATGATCGAAAGCACCGGCATGTTCCTTGCCCTTGGGGACATCACCGGGCGCAAGGTAACGCAGCCGATGCTTTCGGCGGGGCTGCGGACCGACGGCCTCGGCACACTGATCGGCGGGATCTTCAATACCTTCCCCTACACCTCCTTCAGCCAGAATGTCGGGCTCGTCGGCGTCACCGGGATCAAGTCGCGCTTCGTTTGCGTGGCGGGCGGTCTGATCCTGATCCTTTTCGGCCTGGTGCCGAAGATGGGGGCGCTTGTCGAGGCGCTGCCGACCACGGTTCTGGGCGGCGCGGGTCTGGTGATGTTCGGCATGGTCGCGGCCACCGGCATCCGCATCCTGTCGGCGGTGAACTTCTCCTCCAACCGCAACAATCTCTTCATCGTCGCGGTGAGCCTCGGCATGGGGATGATCCCGCTGATCGCGCCGAACTTCAAACAATGGATGCCGCATGACATCCACCCGCTGGTGGAAAGCGGCATCCTTCTGGCCACCATCTCCGCCGTCGTGCTGAACGCGCTTTTCAACGGCGCCAAAGGCACGGCGGAGGAGCTGAAGGCCGCCGCCTCGACCGCCGATCACTGACAGAAGGGGCGCGCGCCATGCCGGCGCGCGCCCTGTTTCCCTGCGGTGCTGACCGCAGAAGCAAACCGGCTTCAGAGCTTTATGTCGCAAGTGACCCACTTCGTCCGTTGCGCCAACGGGTCGTAAAGCCCGCGCGCCCGGTCATTATCCTCTGCTGTGATCCCGCGGATCACCGTCCGGCCCCGCCGCCGCCCGCGGCCCGCGCCGCGCCGGGTCCACGAAGAGATCGTCGAGAAAGCCGCCCGTGCTGGCCGACAGCGGGCGGGCAAGGGCGCGGAACCGGGCAAGCCCCGGAAGCCGCCCACCGCCCCTCCGCCACCAGCCCCTCGGTTCCATGCGCCGGATCGTGCAGCCAGCCCCGGACCCTTGCCCGCATCTGCGCGGTCTGCTCCACCTGACAGAAGGCGGCGCAACCGGCATGGAGCCACTCCCATGGCTCCCGGTGGCTCCCGGTCCCCGGCCCTGACCTTGCGGATATCCATCGGCGCCTCCCTTTTGGCCGAGGCGAGTTGACCCTGCCTTCGCCTGCCCGCAAAATTGCGACATGGGCTATCTTCTGCGGTTTTTCGACGATTACGGATCGGGCTGGCTCTGGGCCGGGAATGACGCGGCTTTCGCGGCCTTCGATGTCGGCCCGCTTGATGAACTGCTCCAGTCCCGCTTCGGCTGCTTTCCCCCCGAGGTTCTGGCCGAGGCGGCGGCGCTTTCCGCCCTTCATGCCGGAACGCTGAACCTCGATGATCCGCTCTCGCCCCTGCCGCTGCCGCCTGCATTCTGCGCCGATTTCAACCGCCGCGCCAAGGCGCTGCATCAGGCCATGGCGGCGGCTCTCGGCCCCGGTTTCACCCTGCGCGACGAACACCGCCCCCTTCCCCTTTCGCCAAGCCCCCGCTAGGCTCCGGCCATGAGCGCGCTGCCTCCCGAACCGCCGCCTGCCTTGGGCGAAATGCTGACCTCCCCCCCGCCGGTGATCGCCGAGGCGGAGGCGCTGCATCTTGCCGAAACCCATTTCGGCCTGCGGGGCCGGCTGAAGCGGCTCACCTCCGAACGCGATGCGAATTTCCTGCTGCGCGCGGCGGACGGGCGCGGCTATGTGCTGAAATTCGCCAATGCCGCCGAGCCCTTGGCCCAGACCGATTTCCAGATCGAGGCGCTGCGCCATCTTGCCGAGACCGCCCCCGATCTGCCGGTTCCCCGCAGCCTGCCGACACTTTCGGGCCAAAAGGCCGTGGCGCTGCCGGGCGGTCTGTTCCGGGCGCTGACCTATCTTGAGGGCGAACCCTTGCATCTGCGGCCCGCCACTCCGGCGCGGCGGGTCGGCATGGCGCGGATGGCCGCGCGCCTGTCGGAAGGTTTACAGGGCTTCAGCCACCCCGCCGCCGATCATGTGCTGCTGTGGGACATCCAGCAGGCTGCGGGGCTGCGCCCGCTGCTGCCCGCGATCGAAGACCCCGCCCTGCAAGGCCTCGCCCGTGCCACGCTCGACCGTTTCGAGGCCGAGGTCGCCCCGGCGCTGACCTCCTGCCGCTGGCAGGTCGTCCACAACGACCTGAACCCCCATAACGTGCTGGCTGATCCCGAACAGCCGGACCGCATCGCCGGGGTGCTCGATTTCGGCGACATGGTTCGGACGCCGCGCGTCTGCGATCTCGCGGTCGCCGCCTCCTACCAGATCGACCCGGCAGCCCCGCTCGAAAGCCTCGCCGCCTTCGCCGCCGCCTATCACGCGACCCTGCCGCTGCTGCCGCCGGAAGCGGCGCTGATCCTCGATCTCGTGGCCACGCGGATGCTCACGACACTGGCCATCGCAAGCTGGCGCGCCGCCCGCTACCCGGAGAATGCCGCCTATATCCTGCGGAACCTGCCCTCGGCCCGCGCGGGGCTGGAGGCCTTGGCCGCCCTGCCGCGCCGGCAGGCGCTCGCCACCCTCGCCCGCGCTACGGAGTAAGCCATGACCTTCCCCGGCACCATGCCCAATGCCTTCATCCCCGGTCAGGGCAAGCTTTCCCCCGAGGAAGAGGTGCTCGTCGCCCGCCGCCAGCGGCTGCTCGGCCCGGCCTACCGGCTCTTCTACGAAACGCCGGTGCATCTGGTGCGCGGCGAAGGCGTCTGGCTCTATGATGCGGCGGGCAATGCCTATCTCGACACCTACAACAACGTGGCCTCGGTCGGCCATTGCCACCCGCATGTGATCGCTGCGACCGCGCGGCAATCGGCGCTTCTGGCAAGCCATACCCGCTATCTCCATGATACGGTTCTGGATTATGCCGAAAAGCTGCTCGGCCACTTCCCCCCGGAGCTGTCGCATGTGATGTTCACCTGCACCGGGTCGGAGGCCAATGACCTCGCCTTCCGCATCGCGCGGGCGCGGACGGGCGGGACGGGGATCATCGTCACCGAGAATGCCTATCACGGCGTCACCCATACGATTGCCGGCCTCTCGCCGAGCCTCGGCGCCGGGGTGCCGCTGGGAGAGCATGTGCGGACCGTCCCCGCGCCCTCGGGCGATGCCGGCGCCTTCACCGCCGGGGTGGAGGCGGCGATCGCCGATCTCCTGCGCCACGGCATCCGGCCCGCGGCGCTGATCGTCGATACGATCTTTTCCTCGGATGGCGTCTATGCCGAGCCGAAGGGCTTCCTGCAACCGGCGGTGGCGGCGATCCGCGCGGCCGGCGGGATCTTCATCGCCGATGAGGTCCAGCCCGGCTTCGGCCGCACCGGCGAGGCGATGTGGGGCTTTGAGCGCCACGGCCTCCTGCCCGACATGGTGAGCCTCGGCAAGCCGATGGGCAACGGCTATCCGGTCGCAGCCCTCGTGCTGCGCCCCGAGGTGATCGCCGAATTCGGGGCAAAGGCGCGCTATTTCAACACCTTCGGCGGCAATGCCGTGGCAGCGGCAACCGCCATGGCGGTTCTGGAAGTGGTGGAGGGCGAGGCCCTGCAAGCCAATGCCCTGAAGGTCGGCGCCGCCTTCCGCGACGGGCTGAGGGCGCTGTCCAAAGACCATGCCGCCGTGGGGGAAACCCGCGCCGCCGGTCTTTTCCTCGGCACCGATATCCTCTCGCCGGAGACAGGCGCCCCCGATGCCGCCCGCGCCGCCCGCCTCGTCAACCGCTTGCGCGAGGCCCGCGTGCTGATCTCGGCCACCGGGCCGAAGGGCCATGTCCTGAAGATCCGCCCGCCGCTGGTCTTCGCGCAGGAGCATGTCGATCTTTTCCTCGACCGGCTTCGCACCGCCCTGCACGGCGAAGAGGCCTGAGATCCGAAGCCCCGCCCTGCCCCGGCCGGGGAACGCTCCGCGGGGGATATTTGGAAAGAGAAGAAAGCCCTTTCATACTGGCTCAAATATCCCCGCCGGAGGCTTCTGGAGCCGCCCGGGGCGCGAGACCGCTCAGGAGGCTCCCGGCCGGTCCTCCATCGCGCGGCGCATGGCGTCGCGGATATGGGAGGCCATGAAATCGGTGAAAAGCCGCACCTTGGGGTCCTTCAGGCGGCGATGCTGCGACAGGCTCGAAAGCTGGGTCGCCACCGGCGGCGTCGCCGTGGCCACCGGCACCAGCCGGCCCTCGCGCAGATGTTCGGCCACTTCGAAGACCGGCTTCATCACGATCCCCCGCCCGTCGAGCGCCCAGCCGGTCAGCACATCGCCGTCATCGCTTTCGAACGGCCCGGAAATCTCGAAGCGCCGGATGCCCTCGGGCGTCTGCAAGGCCCATTGGAACTCCTTCGCCCCCGGAAAGCGCAGGTTCAGGCAATCATGCCGCTCCGCCACCAGCGCCGCGCCATCCGCGGGCATCCCGCGCTGCGCGATATAGCCGGGGGCCGCGCAAAGCACGCGCGGGCAGTCGGCGATCAGCCGCACTTTCAGCGTCGAATCATCCAGCAGCCCGAGGTGGAAGGCCACATCCAGCCCCTCCGCCGTCACGTCGATGCTGCGGTCCGACAGGCGCAGCCGCACGTCGATCTGCGGGTAAAGATCCTTGAACGCCGGCACATGCGGCGCGATGAACCGCCGCCCGATGCCGAGCGGGGCCGCCACGAAGATCGTCCCGCGCGGGTTCTGGGTGACATCCATCACCGCCGCCTCCGCCTCGTCGATGCTCTCCAGCACCTTCTTCGCGCCATCGTAGAAGATCCGGCCGTTCTCGGTCGGTTGCAGGCTGCGGGTGGTGCGCGAAAAGAGCCGCACGCCGAGATGTTTCTCCAGTTCGGAGATTCGCGCCGAAGCCACGGCGGGCGAGGTCCGCTGGTCGCGGGCGGCGGCGGACATCGAGCCCAGCTCGAAAACCCGCACGAACATCTTCAGATTGTTCACATATGACATGGCGACGCCCCGGTAACGACCCTCCGGCCCTGCCTCATTTTCGCGCAAGCTTTGAAAGTGATCCGGCATTTGCAGGATTAACAGAAGAAAGCCGCCCGGTATAGCGTTACGCTCAGGCGAGGTCCGGCAAGGCGGCAAAGGGGCGAAGCGATGTATGACTGGGTAGTGCTGTGGGAATGGGTGGAGATCGCGGCCCGCTGGACGCATGTGATCACCGCGATCGCCTGGATCGGCTCCTCCTTCTATTTCATCGCGCTCGACCTCGGCCTCCGCAAGACGCCGAGCCTGCCGCCCCTTGCCCATGGCGAGGAATGGCAGGTCCATGGCGGCGGCTTCTACCATATCCAGAAATATCTCGTGGCGCCGGAGATGATGCCCGAGCATCTGACCTGGTTCAAATGGGAGAGCTATGCGACCTGGCTCACCGGCTTTTCGATGCTGATCCTCGTCTATTACCTCGGCGCCGATCTTTATCTCGTCGATCCGCAGGTGGCCGACCTTCTGCCTTGGCAGGCGATCCTGATCTCGCTCGGCTCGCTGGCCTTCGGCTGGCTCGCTTATGACCGGATCTGCAAGAGCCGCTTCGGCGACGACAATACCCGGCTGATGATCGGGCTCTACATCATCCTCGTCGGCATGGCCTGGGGCTATACGCAGGTCTTCACCGGGCGCGCCGCCCTCCTCCACCTCGGCGCCTTCACCGCGACGATCATGTCGGCCAACGTCTTCATGATCATCATGCCGAACCAGCGGATCGTGGTCGCCGATCTTCAGGCGGGCCGGGTGCCGGATGCCAAATACGGCAAGATCGCCAAACAGCGCTCGACCCACAACAACTACCTGACGCTGCCGGTGCTGTTCCTGATGCTGTCGAACCATTATCCCCTGGTCTTCGCCACCGAATACAACTGGGTCATCGCCAGCCTCGTCTTCCTGATGGGCGTGACCATCCGCCACTGGTTCAACTCCAAACATGCGCGCAAGGGCAATCCGCACTGGACATGGGGGGTGACGGCGCTGCTCTTCATCCTGATCGCCTGGCTTTCCACCGCGCCGATGCGCCACCACGGCACCGAGGAGACGAGCCTGCGCGGCCCGGCGCTCACCTATGCCTCGGCCGCCGGTTTCGATCAGGTGGTGACCATCGTGCAGGGCCGCTGCTCCATGTGCCATGCTGCCGAACCCGCCTGGGAAGGGATGCACTGGCCGCCGAAGAACGTGGTTCTGGAAACCCCCTCCCAGATCGCGCAGGAGGCCCGCCGCATCTACCTGCAAGCCGGGCTGACCCATGCCATGCCGCCCGCCAACCTCAGCTTCATCGAACCGCAGGAACGCGCCGCCATCGTGGACTGGTTCGAGAACGCCGGCCGCCCCGGCTCGGACACCTGATTTCTTCTCTTTCCAAATATCCCCGCCGGAGGCTCCTGCCCGCCCCTCCCGCGCCGCCTCTCAGGTTCCGCGCGGCTTGGCCCGCAGCGTCGGCTCGGCCAGGGTCGGGTCCTCGGGCCAGGGATGGCGCGGATATTGTCCGCGCATGTCCTTCCGCACATCGGCATAGGAGCTTTTCCAGAAGCCCGGAATGTCCATCGTGACCTGAAGGGGCTTCTGCCCCGGCGACAGCAGCGTCACCCGCAGCGGCAGATGCTTCGCCCCCACCACCGGATGCCGCGTCACCCCGAACATCTCCTGCAGGCGCAGCTCGATCGCCGGGACCTCTCCGTCATAGTCGATCGGCACCCGCCGGCCGAGCGGGGTCTCGAAATGCGAGGGTGCCAGCCGGTCGAGCGCCTGCGCCTGATCCCAGTCGAGCCGCGCCCGCAAGGCCTCGGTCAGGTCAAGCCCGCGCAGATCCACCTCGGTCCGGCATTTGCCGAGATGCGGCAAAAGCCAGTCCTCCGCGCTCTCCAGCAGGGCCGCATCCGAGCAGTCCGGCCAATTTCCCCCCTCACCCCGCGCCAGCCCGATCCGGGCGCGCAAGCGGCGCGCGGCGGGCGTGAAGGGCAGGCCGATCTGGCGCAGACCCTCCAGGGCCGCAAGCGCCATGGCTTCGGGCGGGGCCTCGGGCCAGGCCTGATCGGCGAGGACAAGCGCGCCGAACCGCTCCTGCCGCCGCGCCAGCACACGACCTTCGCGCCGCGACCATTCGCAGACCTGCTGCCAGCGGATCTGCCCGCCATGGACGGCCCGCAGGTCCGCCTCGCTCAGGGATACGGCCTGCCGCACCATGGCCTCGCGCGCATCGCCGTCAAGATCGCTGGCCACGATCAGCCGCGCGCCCGACAGGGGCTGGCCCGGCTCCATCGCCGCCCCCTTGCCGCCGGAGAGCAGCCAGCGCGGCGCCTCGCCCTTGCGCCGCAGCCCCACCCGGTCGGGATAGGCCAGGGCCACCTGCTGTCCCGTGGACCAGCCGGCATCCGCCACGCCCTTCACCGCCTTCGCCAGCCGCCGCGCCTCCTCGCGGATGCGCTCCAGCGTCGGACGGTGGAGCGGATAGGGATGCTCCGCCTCGAACCTCCGCGGATCGGCCAGCGCCTTCAGCCGCAGGGCCAGATCGGGCGGGGCGCCGCGCAAGGGATCGCGTTCCTCCAGCAGCGCGGCCAGAACCGCCGCCTCCGGCCCGCTTTCCAGCAGCATGTGGCCAAGGCGGGGATGCAGCGACATGGCGGCCAGCCTGCGGCCATGGGCGGTGATCCGCCCTCCCTCCAAAGCCCCGAGCGCGGTCAGTAGGGCGCGCGCCTCGCCCAGGACACCGGGGTTGGGCGGGGTCAGGAAAGGCAGCGCCGCATCGCCCCAAAGCGCCAGTTCGAGCGCGAGCGGGGCAAGATCCGCCGCCTCGATCTCTGCCGGCGGAAAGGCGGCAAGCGCCCCCTCCTCGCCCCTGGTCCACATCCGGTAGCAGACCCCCTCCGCCACGCGGCCCGCCCTGCCGCGGCGCTGCTCGGCCTCGGCGCGCGTCACCCGCTCCGTCACCAGCCGCGACATGCCGGAGCGCGCATCGAACCGCGCCCGCCGCGCCCGGCCCGCATCGACCACGACGCGGATATCGGGCAGCGTCAGCGAAGTCTCGGCGATGGAGGTCGCCAGCACCACCTTGCGCCCCTGAACCGGCGCAAGGGCGGCACGCTGTGCCGCGAAATCCATCGCGCCGAACAGGGGCCGGATCACGCAGCCGGCGGGCAGGCGCCCGGCCAGCGCCGCCTCGACCCGGCGGATCTCGCCCTCCCCCGGCAGGAAAACCAGCACGCCGCCTTCCGGACATTCCGCCACCGCCTGCGCGACAAGTCCCGCCACTGCCGCCTCGAAGCGCAGCGCAGCATCGACCGGGCGCGCCAGCCAGCGCGTCTCGACCGGAAAGGCCCGGCCCGCCGAGGTGATCAGCGGCGCCTCCCCCATCAGCGCCGCCACCGGCGCGGCATCGAGTGTCGCCGACATCACGAGGATCTGCAGATCCTCGCGCAGCGCCCCCCGGATCTCCAGCGCCAAAGCCAGCCCCAGATCGGCATGGAGCGAGCGTTCGTGGAACTCGTCGAAGATCAGCGCGCCGATCCCCGGCAGCTCCACATCGGACTGGATCATCCGGGTGAGGATACCCTCCGTCACCACCTCGATCCGCGTCGCGGCGGAAACCCTCGCTTCCCCCCGGATCCGGTAGCCGACCGTGCCGCCCACCGCCTCGCCGAGCGTCTCGGCCATCCGCTCCGCCGCCGCCCGCGCGGCAAGACGGCGCGGCTCCAGAAGAACGATGCGGCCCGCGACCTGGCCCAGCAGGTCGAGCGGCACCCGCGTCGTCTTGCCCGCCCCGGGCGGCGCCTGCAACACCGCCATGCCCCGCGCGGCAAGGGCGGCGCGCAGTTCGGGCAGGATATCGTCGATGGGCAAGCGGATCATGCCCGCCTTATGATCGCTCCGTCCCGGACTGTCACCGGATTCTTGCCACCGGCTTCTTCCGGTGCCGGCCGGGGAACGCTCCGCGGGGGATATTTGAGAAGAGAAGAAAGCCCTTTCATCTTGCCTTAAATATCCCCGCCGGAGGCTTCCCCGGCCGCGGCTTGTCGTCCCCTCGGGCTTGAGGCACAAGGTAGCGACAGAGGGAGGCGCGGATGGAGATCAGTCAGGCGGCGGAGGCGATCCGGGCGGGGGAGCGGCGGGCTCTGGCGCGGGCGATCACCCTTGTCGAAAGCGCGCGGGCCGATCACCGGGCGCAGGCTCTGGCGCTTCTGGCGGCGCTTGGCGGCGGGCGGCAGGCGCTGCGGATCGGGCTGTCCGGCACGCCGGGGGTCGGCAAATCCACCTTCATCGAGACCTTCGGGCTGATGCTGACCGCGGCGGGCAAGCGGGTGGCGGTGCTGGCGGTGGACCCGTCCTCGGCACGGTCGGGCGGCTCCATCCTTGGCGACAAGACCCGGATGGAGCGGCTGAGCCGCGACCCTCTCGCCTTCATCCGCCCCTCGCCCAGCCAGGCGCAGATGGGCGGTGTCGCGCGGCGCACCCGTGAGGCGGTGGCGCTGTGCGAGGCGGCGGGCTTCGATGTGGTGCTGATCGAGACGGTCGGGGTCGGCCAGTCCGAAACCGTGGTGGCGGAGCTTTGCGATCTCTTCGTGCTCCTTCTTGCGCCGGCGGGGGGCGACGAGTTGCAGGGGGTCAAGCGCGGCATCATGGAGATGGCCGACCTCATCCTCGTCAACAAGGCGGACGGCGACCTGAAGCCCGCCGCGCTGCGGACCATGGCCGATTATGCCGGGGCCTTGCGCCTGCTGCGACGCCGCCCGCAGGACCCGCAGGGCTTTCCGAAGGCGCTCTGCGTCTCGGCGGTCGAGGAAAGCGGCATCGCCGCCGCCTGGGGCGAGATGCAGGCGCTTGCCGGCTGGCGTCAGGCGGAGGGGCATTGGCAGCACCGCCGCGCCGAGCAGGCCCGCCACTGGTTCGAGGAGGAGGTGCGGCAGGGGCTTTTGGCCGCCCTCGCCCGCGAACCGGCGCGCGGGGTGATGGCGGCGCTTGGCGCGCAGGTCGCCTCCGGCGCGCTCGGTCCGGAGGCGGCGGCGGCGGAGGTGCTGCGGCTTCTCGGCCGCGCGCCCTCCGCCTGACCTCTCGTTGCCGGAACCTTACTTCGGCATGTTGGCGTTGAAGAAGGCGATGGTCGCACCGACCATCTCGTCCAGCGTCTGCGGCCCGGTGAAGGCGTTGAACACATGGTCCATCTCGCGGGTGAACTTTTCCTCCACCCCGTCATGGGCCGCGAGCAGCAGATCGGCATTGACCGGCAGGACCGTCGTGTCGAGCGAGCCTTGCGCGACGAAGAGCGGCCCCTTGTAGGCCGACAGTTCCCTGGCCGGATCGAAGCTGGCCACCCCGTCGAAATAGCCTTGTTTCAGGCCGATCTTTGCGCCCCATGGCAGGGTGATCTCATAGGGCGTATCGCCGGTCTTCATCCCCGCCGCCACGGCCTCCTTGCCCAGAATCCCCTCGAAGGTCGTCTTCGGATCGGCCACCGCCGCCCAGAGCGCCAGCGCCTTCGGCGTGCCGCTGCGCCCGGCGACGGCGGTCGCCACCAGCCCGCCCTGCGACCAGCCGATGATGGCCAGATCGGTCCCTTTCACGCGGGGATCGGCGGCCATCACCTCCACCGCCTTCAGCCCGTCGGCCACCTGCCCCTCATAGGTCGTGTCGGCGAAATCGCCCTCGCTTTCGCCCGAGCCGCGGAAGTCGATGCGGAGGCTGGCATAGCCCGCCTCGCGCAGAAGCCGGGCGGTGCGGGAGAAGACGCCCTCCTCCGTCGTCGCTATCGGGAGTTCGTCACGGGTGCCGGTGAAACCGTGGAAGAGGATCACCACCGGCGCGGGACCGCCCTCCGGCAGGGAGAGGGTGCCGACCACCTTCTGCCCCTGGCTTTCAAAGCTGATCACCTCTTCCTGCGCGAGAGCCGGCAGGGCAAGGGTGGACAGAAACAGGACAGTGCTGGCCAGCAGCCCGGAAAAGCGCATGGGAACCCCCTTTGAAATCAAGGCCCAGCCTAGAGGCGGGGCCGAGCTTCCGTCAAGGCGCCCCTCCGGGTGCCTGATCTCAGGCCCAGTCGCCCTCGAAATCGGCAGGCACCAGCACATGCTCCCGGCTGATGTCGCGGGCCTTCTGCACGCCGCAAAGCGCCATGGAGATGTCGAGTTCCTTGCCGATCACTTCCAGCGCCCTGGTCACGCCCGCCTGTCCCATCGCGCCGAGGCCGTAGATGTAGCTGCGCCCGATGAAGGTGGATTTCGCGCCAAGCGCCAGCGCCTTCAGCACGTCCTGACCGGAGCGGATGCCGCTGTCCATGTAGATCTCGGTTCGGTCACCCACGGCACGGACGATGGAGGGCAGGACGCGGATCGCGCTCAAGGCGCCATCGAGCTGCCGGCCGCCGTGGTTGGAGACGACCATCGCATCCGCCCCCACATCCGCCGCCATCCGGGCGTCTTCGGCATCCAGAATCCCCTTCAGGATCAGCTTGCCCCCCCATTGGTCGCGGATGCGGCGCACCTTGCCCCAGTCGAGCATCGGATCGAACTGCTCGTTCGCCCAGCGGGTGAGGTCGGCCAGATCGGTGACGCCCTTCACATGGCCGACGATGTTGCGGAAGGACCGGCGCGGGGTGCGGGCCATGCCCATCGACCAGCCGGGCTTCGTCGCCATGTTGATCATGTTCGGGATCGTCAGCTTCGGCGGCGAGGAGAGGCCGTTCTTCAGGTCCTTGTGCCGCTGGCCGAGGATCTGGAGATCGAGCGTCAGCACCAGAGCCGAGCATTTCGCCTTGCGCGCCCGTTCGATGATCGCATCGACGAAATCCTCGTCCTTCATGACGTAGAGCTGGAACCAGAAGGGCGTGGGCGAATGGGCGGCCACGTCCTCGATGGAACAGATCGACATGGTGGACAGGGTGAACGGCACCCCGAAGGCGGCGGCGGCGCGGGCGGCCTTGATCTCGCCATCCGGGCATTGCATCCCGGTGGAGCCGACCGGGGCCAGCGCCACCGGCATCCGCACCGTATCGCCCATCATCGTGACTTCGCTGCTGCGCCCGGTCAGGTCGCGCGCAACCCGCTGACGCAGGCGGATCTTTGCGAAATCGGAGGTGTTCTCGCGGAAGGTCTGCTCGGTATAGGAGCCGCTTTCGCAATAGTCGTAGAACATCTTCGGCGTGCGCTTTTTGTAAAGCTGCTTCAGATCGTCGATGCAGGTGATGACGGGCATGGGGACCTCGGGAATTTGGTAAGGAGTTGTTACCAATTCCCCAGGGTCAGCGCAATGGCCCTTGCGCCGGTTCCGGGGCCGCCGCGGCAATCCGTGCTGCAAGCCAGCCGATGCCCGGATCGTCCCTTGTCGCCTGATGGCGCAGGAGGCCGTAAGGATAAGGCGGCAGCGGAATCGGCAGGTCGAAAGGCCGGAGCCCCTGCGCCAGGGCCATCGGCAACAGCCGGCGCGGCAGGGCCATGACCATGCCGCCCGCCGCAAGCGCCGCCATCGCCCCGGCGAAGGAAGGGCTGACCAGCGCCACCCGGCGCCGCAGCCCGGACTGCGCCAGCGCCTGCTCCACCGGGTTCACCCCCGGATCGCCGAGCGAGACGGCGACATGGGGGGCTGCGGCCCAATCCTCCACCGCCACCGGACCCTGGGCAAAGGCATGGCCGGGCGGGCAAAGGCCGGTCAGCGTTTCGGTGAAAAGCGGCTGGAGGAGGAAGGGACCCTCCGGCAGCGCGCCGGCCCAGAAGCTCATCTCCAGCCCGCCCTCCCGCAGAGCAACCAGCGTCCCGGTTCCGACCGGCCGCAGCGTCAGGCGCAGGTGCGGTGCGGCGCGGTTCAGATCGGCCAGCAGGGCCGGCACCAGCGCCATCACCGCATAATCGGAGGCGGCAAGACGGAAGCTGCGGCGGCTTTCGGCAGGGTCGAAACCGGGAGGCGCCAGCAGCGCCCGCGCCTCCGCCACCAGAAGCCGCGACCGCGCCGCCATCGCCTCGGCACGCGGGGTCGGCTGAAGCCGCCCCCTGCCCCGCAGGAACAGCGGATCGCCCGTCACATCGCGCAAGCGCGCCAACGCATGGCTGACCGCCGGTTGGCTGAGGTTCAGCGCCTGCGCCGCCGCCGTGACCGAGCCATGGCGGGCAATCGCATCGAAGATCGCAAGGAGGTTCAGGTCGGGTCGCGCCTCATTCATTCCATGCATGCTATATGAAAACATCATTCATTGGAACCATGACACCATCCGGGGCATCTCAGGGCTTTTCCGAAGGAGCCGCCATGAATGCCCCGCGCCTGATCCTGTTCCTTGCCGCCGCCGAAATCGGCATCGTCGGGCTGATCTATCTGTTCGCGCCGCTGCTGATCCTCGCCGCCAATGGCATGACGCTGGACAGCGTGAACGACTATCACGCCACCCGCGCCGCCTATGGCGGGGCCTTTACCGGCTTTGGGCTGCTGTTCCTGACGGGCGCGTTGAACGCCAGCCTGCGGCGCCCGGCACTGATCGCGCTTTTCACCTTCATGTCGGGTTTCGCGCTTGGCCGGATCTACAGCCTCGCGGTGGACGGGATGCCCGCGCCCACCTTCCTCATCGTGCTCTGCACCGAAATCCTGCTGGCGGGCGCGAGCCTCTGGGCCTTGCAGCGGGAATAGGGCGCATCGGGCGGGTCCCCAGCCCGCCCCTCCCCCGCGCGCCCGGCCCTTCGGCTCAGGCCGCGTGGGCGCCCTTGGCGAGGGCAGCGACCATGGCCAGGACCTCGGCCACCGGCTTGCCCTCGCCGATTTCCTTGACGATGGCGGAGCCGACGACGCAGCCATCCGCCACCGAGGCGATGTTCTGCGCCGCTTCCGGCGTGGTGATGCCAAAACCGACGATGACCGGCAGGTCGGTGGACCGCTTGATCCGCGCCACTTCCGGCGCGACCTCGGCCGATTGCGCGGCGGCGGCCCCGGTGATGCCGGTGACGGAGACGTAATAGACGAAGCCGGAGGTGTTCTGCAGGACCTTCGGCAGGCGCTTGGCATCGGTCGTCGGCGTCGCCAGACGGATGAAGTTCAGCCCGGCCGCCTGCGCGGGCAGGCACAGCTCGGCATCCTCTTCGGGCGGCAGATCGACCACGATCAGCCCGTCGATCCCGGCCGCCTTCGCCTCGTCAAGGAAGCGGTCCACCCCGCGCGAATAGATCGGGTTGTAATAGCCCATCAGCACGATCGGCGTGGTGGCATCCCCGGCACGGAAATCGCGGACCATCTGCAAGGTCTGGTCCACCGTCATCCCGCCTTCGAGCGCGCGCTGCCCGGCCCGCTGGATGGTCGGACCATCGGCCATCGGATCGGTGAAGGGCAGACCGAGCTCGATGATGTCCACACCCGCCGCCGGCAGGCCCTTCATCACCGCAAGCGCCGTCGGCACATCGGGATCGCCCGCCATGATGTAAGAGACGAAAGCCTTCTTCTTCTGCGCTTTCAACCGCGCGAAGGTATCGTCGATCCGTGTCATGGCAGCCCCCGTTACTGTGCCAAAGGGGTTTGCACGGCTGCCGCGGGAAAATCAATGGGGCCTGCGCCCGGACCCGCACGACCACCAGACCGGAGCCGGCTCCCGCCGCGCCCTTCCCCTTCTTCTCTTTCCAAATATCCTGCGGGGAGGTCCGGAGGGGTGCAAAACCCCTCCGGCGCCACCAAAGGGCGCAACGCCCCCGATGACGATCCCCCTAAGCCTGCCGCCACGGGGCGGAGATCATCCAATGCGTGCCGAAGCGGTCCTTCAGCATCCCGAAGCCATCCGACCAGAAGGTCGGCCGGAAGGCCATGATCACCTCGCCCCCCTCGGCAAGGGCCGCAAAGATGCGCTCCGCCTCCGCCACGGTGGCACCGATATGGCTGATGCTGACGGCCTTCTGCGGATCGCCCTCCCAGCCCGGCGGGAAATCGGAGCCGAGCAGGAGCCGCCCGCCGCTGACCAGTTGGCCATGCATCACCCGGTCCGAGCCGCGCGCCTCCTCCCCGGCATCCGGCGCTTCGGCATAGGTGCTGAAGGTCACCGTGCCACCGAAGATCTGCCGATAGGCGGTCATTGCCGCGCGGCAATTGCCCCGGAAATGGATGTAGGGATCGAAGGACATGGGGCTCTCCTCTCTCTGCCCTCAGGATAGTCGCGGCAGGGGGATCGGGGAAGCTTGAACCTTCGCCCTCTCCCCCTTAGAAGCGGGCGACCGCCAAAGGAGGATGCGATGGGCTTCAAGATGGGTATCGTCGGGCTTCCGAATGTCGGCAAGTCCACGCTTTTCAATGCGCTGACCCGCACGGCGGCGGCGCAGGCGGCGAACTTCCCCTTCTGCACCATCGAGCCGAACGTGGGCGAGGTCGCGGTGCCGGACAGCCGGCTCGACAAACTGGCCGAGATCGCCGGATCGAAACAGATCATCCCGACCCGCATGACCTTCGTGGACATTGCAGGCCTCGTGCGCGGCGCCTCGAAGGGCGAAGGGCTCGGCAACCAGTTCCTCGCCAATATCCGCGAATGTGACGCCATCGCCCATGTGCTGCGCTGCTTTGAAGACGGCGACATCACCCATGTCGAAGGCAAGATCGACCCGGTGGCCGATGCCGAGACCATCGAGACCGAACTGATGCTGGCCGATATGGAAAGCATCGAGCGCCGCCTGACCAGCCTTGCCAAAAAGCTGCGCGGCGGCGATCAGGACACGCTGGATCAGGACCGCCTGCTGCGCGCCGCGCTGAAGGTGCTGGAGGCGGGCCAGCCCGCCCGCAGCGTGCAGGTGGCGGCGGACGACCAGAAGCAATGGCGGATGCTGCAACTCCTGACGGCAAAGCCGGTGCTTTACGTCTGCAACGTCGAGGAGGCCTGCGCCGCCAACGGCAACAGCCAGTCGGCCCGCGTGGAGGCGATGGCCGCGGCGCAGGGGGCGGCGACGGTGGTGATCTCCGCCCGGATCGAAGAGGAAATCTCGCAGCTTCCCGATGAAGAGGCGCTGATGTTCCTTGAAGAGATGGGCCTGCACGAAGCCGGGCTGGACCGGCTGATCCGCGCCGGCCATGCGCTTCTGGGCCTGCAGACCTATTTCACCGTCGGCCCCAAGGAGGCCCGCGCCTGGACGATCCAGAAAGGCACCCTCGCTCCGCAGGCGGCCGGCGTGATTCACGGCGATTTCGAAAAGGGCTTCATCCGCGCCGAAACCATCGCCTTTGACGATTACGTCGCCGGCAAGGGCGAGGCCGGCGCCAAGGAGGCCGGCAAGTTCCGGGTGGAAGGCAAGACCTACGAGGTCAAGGACGGGGATGTGCTGCACTTCCTCTTCAACGGATAAGGATGCGGGCCGGCAGGCGCCATTCCCGGATCACCGTTGATGGATCGTTGGAGCGGCCCTCGTCACTCTTCCCGACTGAAGTCCAGCCATCAGCAGAACCGAGCCCTGCCCGTTTTGGCGCCGAAGTGATCGCCTGGCTGCGCGGGGTCCATGACCGCCGGATCTTCGAGGACCGGAAGCCCTGCGCCGCCTGCTCCGAAGATGCCGGGTTTCCGGAAAGCCGCAGGCGGGCATCCCTGTCTTGCGCCCATGGCCAAGCGGAGCGGGCAGGCCATGAACACGGCGCTGCCGCCCCCGGAGACCCGCCGCACATTCTTCACATGACCTTGCCAGCCGCTGCGCGGCGATCCGGACGCGCGCTTTGCGCCCTGTCGCGGCGGTCGCGCGGGCGACGGGACGAAGCGCAACGCCATTGCGGAGCCTTCGGACACAAAGGGCTAGCTGGCCCGGCCCTCTCGCGGCTGCCGCAAGGGGCGAAGCAGGACAGAAACCGGGAGATCCCTCCTGCAAGGTTCGTCAAGCCGTCATTCAAAGATATGAAATGAAACGGAAAACAAGGGAATTTGGTAGGCCCGGAGGGACTTGAACCCCCAACCAAGGCGTTATGAGCGCCCTGCTCTAACCATTGAGCTACAGGCCCGGCCTGTCTTGTGCCGACGCGATCCTGAGTAGCAGACCGGCAGGCGGGGTCAAGCGGGCGCGGTCAGATCGGCGCGGGCAGGTGGGTGCGCCAGCCTCCGGCGCTGTCGGGCTGGTGGAAAAGCGTCACCTTGTCGGCGGCAAAGACCGGACCATCGCTCAGCGTGGCATAGCGGGTGACGGTGATGCGGCCCTCGTGATGTTCCAGAAGATTGAAATCGTTCTGCTCCCCCCGCAGCCGGGTGGAAAGGCCCGTCCCCGCCTGCACGCAAAGCATCAGACGGCCGTTCTGCTCGACCGCATAAGGGGCCGCCGCCCATTGGTGGAGATGACCGCAGAGGATCACATCGGCCCCCGCCCGTGCAAGCGCCGTGGTCGCGGCGGCAGCGCCTTTCATCGGGGTCTTTCCGGTCTCGGGCGGCTGATAAAGCGGATGATGGAGCGCCACGATCCGCAACTGGCCGGGACGCGCAGCGCGCAGGCGCGCGCAGGTGCGCTCCAGACCGGCGGGGCGGATCAGGCCGCGCTGCCAGACATGGGGATCGGCAGTGTTCAGCCCGATGACCCGCAGATCCCCGGTATCGAGCATCGGCTCCAGATCCGGGCCGAGGGCGCGGCGCCAGGCCCGGAACGGCCAGAAGAGCCGGGCGAAAGGGTTGTAAAGCGGCATGTCGTGATTGCCGGGAACGACGAGCACCGGCCCCGGCAACCGCGCGATGAGAGCGGCGGCGGCAGCGAACTCCCCCGCTTTCGCGCGCTGCGTCAGATCACCGGAAATCACGGTCACATCGGGGCGCAGCTCGTGGCAGAGCGTGATCAGCGGGTCGATCAGCTCCGTCCGGTCGCGGCCGAAATGCAGGTCGGAAAGGTGGAGAAGCCGCCCCATCCTCAGCCCCCGGCCTTCGGCACCAGCACGCGCAGCGCACCCGGCAGAAAGCGGAAGCGGAAGGGCGCGCGCATCTTCTGGCGTTCGCCATCGCGGGCGATGGTGCGGCGGCGGGCGCGGGTCTCGATCACCATTTCCTCGCCGCTTTCCAGGGTGAAATCGCGGTAGGGGCGCGCTGTCCGCAACGCCATTTTCACCGCAAAGCCAAGGAGTTGCCAGCGCCGCAGCTCGGGCGCGATATAGATGGCGAGCTTGCCCTGCCGGATCAGTTCCACCCCGTCCGCCAGTCCGTACTGCTCCAGCTGATAGGCATTCTGCGCCACGAAAACCATCGGACTGCGGAGATGATCGGTCCTGCCGTCGATGGTGACGCGCAGGCGGCTCGGGCGGTCATAGGTGATCAGGGTGCGGATCGCCGACCAATAGGCTGCAAGGCGGGAGCGCCCCCATTTCGCATAGGCCGCCTCGCGCTTTTCCAGAAGCGCCGGATAAAGGCCGAGGCTCGCATTGTTGAGAAAGAGCTGGCCGTTCACCTCTCCGGCGGCGACCTCCTGCACTTCGGCATGGAGAAGGGCTTCGATGGCCGCTTCGGGCTCGTTGGGCAGGCCGAGGCTGCGGGCGAAGAAATTGAAGGTCCCCATCGGCACGATGCCGAGGGTCACGCCGGAGCCGGAAAGTGCGCTCGCCACCGTGCAGATCGTGCCGTCGCCGCCGGCGGCGATCACCGTGGCAAAGCCGCCGTCGCGCGCCCGGCGGGCTTCCGCCGAAAGGGCGGCACCATTGCGGATGAGACGCAGCTCCGGCGCGAGCCCGGCGGCGCGGAACGGCTCCATCAGGTGTTCCATCCGGGCGGCGGCTTTGCGCCCCGCGCCGGTATTGGCCAGAATACAGACCGGACCTTGGATCATCGGCAGCCTCCCTTTGCGGAAGCTCCGCCCGGCCTAGATAGGATCGCGGAGCCGAATGTCAAAGACGGGGCAAATTGCCCGGCGGAAAGCGTCTGGAAAGCGTCGGGGCTTTGTTGCGCGGCTCCGGCGAAAGGGCTATGGGGGCAGCGGCTGCACAATCGGGCGAACGGGAGCGGGCGGATGACGGTGGAGAAGCAGGCGGGGGCCAAGGGCCACAACGGGCTGACCTATGCCGATGCCGGGGTCGATATCGACGCGGGCAATGCCTTGGTCGAGCGGATCAAGCCTGCGGCGAAGCGCACCAGTCGGCCCGGCACGATGTCCGGTCTCGGCGGGTTCGGCGCGCTCTTCGATCTGAAGGCGGCGGGTTATGAGGACCCGGTTCTGGTGGCCGCGACCGATGGCGTCGGCACCAAGCTCCGCATCGCCATCGACACCGGCAACGTCGATACGATCGGCGTGGACCTTGTGGCGATGTGCGTGAACGACCTCGTGTGCCAAGGGGCGGAGCCGCTGTTTTTCCTCGATTATTTCGCCACGGGCAAGCTTGACGTCGAAGAGGCGACGCGGATCATCAACGGCATCGCTGCGGGCTGCGAGGCCTCGGGCTGCGCGCTGATCGGCGGCGAGACGGCAGAGATGCCGGGCATGTATCACAAGGGCGATTTCGATCTCGCAGGCTTTGCCGTCGGCGCCATGGAGCGCGGGGCGGATCTGCCGGCGGGCGTGGCGGAGGGCGATGTCCTTCTGGGTCTCGCCTCGAACGGGGTCCATTCCAACGGCTATTCCTTCGTCCGCAAGGTGGTGGAGCTTTCGGGCCTCGGCTGGGACGCGGCCTCACCCTTCTCGGGGGCCTCTCTCGGCGCGGCGCTGCTGGCGCCGACCCGGCTTTATGTGAAGCAGGCGCTTGCCGCGGTGCGGGCGGGCGGGGTTCATGCCCTGGCGCATATCACCGGCGGCGGGCTGACCGAAAACCCCCCGCGGGTGATCCCCGAGGGTCTGGCCTGCGAGATCGACCTGTCCTCCTGGGAACTGCCGCCGGTATTCCGCTGGCTGGCGACGACGGCCAACATGAGCGAGCCGGAGCTGCTGAAAACCTTCAACTGCGGCATCGGCATGATCGCCGTGGTGGCGGCGGACCGGGCGGGGGCGCTTGAGAGCCTTCTGCGCGCCGAAGGCGAGACGGTGGTGCAGCTTGGCCGGGTCGTCGCGGGCGAAGGCGTGATCTACAAGGGACGGCTTCTGTGAAGCGCGTTGCCGTCCTGATCTCGGGCGGCGGGTCGAACATGCTGGCGCTTCTGCGCGACATGGCGGGGGATCATCCGGCGCGCGGCGTGCTGGTGCTGTCCAACGATCCGGCGGCGGGGGGGCTGGCGAAAGCGGCGGAGCTTGGCGTGCCGGTGGCCTCGGTCGATCACCGCCCCTTCGGCAAGGACCGCGCCGCCTTCGAAGCGGCGCTGCTGGAGCCCTTGCTCGCGGCGGAGCCGGATGTGATCTGCCTTGCCGGCTTCATGCGGGTGCTGACGCCAGCCTTCGTGCGCCGCTTCGAGGGGCGGATGCTGAACATCCACCCCTCGCTCTTGCCGAAATATCCCGGTCTGCACACCCATGCCCGCGCGCTTGCGGCGGGGGATGCGGAGGCGGGCTGCACCGTGCATGAGGTGACGGCGGAGCTCGATGCCGGGCCGCTGCTCGGTCAGGCGCGGGTGCCGGTGCTGCCGGGGGATGACGAGGCGACGCTTGCGGCGCGGGTTCTGGTGCAGGAGCATCGGCTTTATCCGGCGGTGCTGCGGCGCTTTGCGGCCGGCAGCCGGGAGCCGGTTTTCCTCTGACAGCGGTCGGTCTTCGGGGCATCGAGCCCCTGCGACCGGCCCTGCCGGCGGCGGCGGCTCCGGCCCGCATCTTGCGGAAACCCTGTGCTTGCGGCACTGTCTGCTGCCTCCGGCGGGGATATTTGGACACAGAGGATGGGCAGAGGGGTTTTCATCGCGGGGGGGAGTGCCTATAGCGGAAAGGCGGGACGCCCCCGTGAGCCCTTTGCGAAAGATGCCGATGCGGACCATCACCACGACCGAAGACCTTGCCGCCTTCTGCGAGGCCGCCAAATCCGAAGCCTATGTCACCATCGACACGGAATTCCTGCGGGAGCGGACCTATTGGTCGAAGCTCTGCCTGATCCAGATGGCGCTGCCCGGCAAGGACGGGGATGCGGTTCTGGTCGATCCGATCGAGGGCGAGGCGATGTCGCTGGAGCCGCTTTACGATCTTTTCCGGCATGAGGCGACGGTGAAGGTCTTTCACGCGGCGCGGCAGGATCTGGAGATCTTCTTCGTCGAGGGCAAGGTCTTTCCGGTGCCGCTGTTCGATACGCAGGTCGCGGCCATGGTCTGCGGTTTCGGCGAACAGGTCGGCTATGAGACGCTGGTGAAGAAGATCGCCAAGGAAAACCTCGACAAGACCAGCCGGTTCACCGACTGGTCGCGGAGGCCGCTCAGCGAGGCGCAGAAGGATTATGCCCTCGCCGACGTGACCCATCTGCGGGTGATCTATGAATGGCTGGCGGCGCAACTGAAGAAGAACGGCCGGCAGGCCTGGGTCGAGGAAGAGCTGGCGATGCTCTGCGATCCGGCGACTTACACCGTTTTGCCGGCAGAAGCCTGGCAGCGGATCAAGACCCGCACCACCTCGGGGCGCTTTCTGGCCATCGTGAAGGAACTGGCGCGGTTCCGCGAGGAATATGCCCAGGGCCAGAACGTGCCGCGCAGTCGGGTCATGAAGGATGACGCACTGCTGGAACTGGCCTCCACCCGGCCGACGAGCCTTGAGGAACTGGGCCGCTCGCGTCTTCTGCTGCGCGAGGGGCGCAAGCCCGAGATTGCCGAGGGGATTCTGGCGGCGATCAAATCCGGGATGGAGATGCGCCCGGACGAAATGCCGAAGCCGGATCTGAGCCGCGAGCAATTGCAGGTCAATCCCGCACTTGCCGATCTTCTGCGCGTGCTTCTGAAGGCGAAGTCGGAAAGCCTCGGCGTGGCGCCCCGGCTGATCGCTTCGGCTTCGGAACTGGATGCGATCGCAGCGGGCGACCGCAGCGTCGATGCGCTGAAGGGGTGGCGGGCGGAAGCTTTTGGCGATGACGCGCAGCGGCTGTGCCGGGGCGAGATCGCGCTGTCGGCCAAAGGCAGCGAAGTGCGGGTCGTCCGTCTCTGAGCCGGATCAGCGCCGGCTGGAGCGGGCGTTCGTCTCACCCTGGACGACGATCTCGCGGATGCCGTCGAGCTTGATGTTCGACAGGCTGATCGCCGCCGTGATCTCGCGCGATTGCTGGTTCACGACCGGCTTCGGGGTCGGCGGGGCGAAGACCCGGAAATCCAGCACCAGCACGCCGTTCTCGTCGACCGGGCGGGCGACAAGCTCTGCCGACCACCAGCCTTGCGTCGGCGGCAGCCCGGTCGCGCGGATGATCGCGCCGCCGGGGAAGGGTTCCACCGCCATCGAAAGCACGGTCTGGACCAGGTTGCGCGGGTCCTGCGGCGCCTGGCTCACCACGGCGGTCTGCTCGACCTCGCGCGATTTGCCGAACCAGTTCAGCGGGTTCAGCCGCGATTCGCGGATCGCCCCGCAGGAGACGAGCAGCGTGACGGCGATCAGGGCGGCAGTGACTGGCAGGCGCATGAGGCTGTCCCATAAGGTCGGTGTCTTTGGGTAGCCGATGCGCCGCGATTTGAAAAGGCCGCTTGGGCTGGACCTTTGCCGTGGCGGGGATTACCTCGGGTGGCGCAGATGGAGATTGCCATGGCCACCCCCGCTTTTGACGACATCGCCGAGACCTTCGCCTTTCTGGACGATTGGGAGGATCGCTATCGCCATGTGATCGAGCTTGGCAAGGCGATGGCGCCGCTGGACGACAGTTTCAAGGTGCCGGCCTTGAAGGTCGATGGCTGCGCGAGCCAAGTCTGGCTGCGTCCGGTGATCGCGGGCGGCATCTTCGATTTCGAGGGCGATTCCGATGCGATGATCGTGCGGGGGCTGATCGCGCTTGTCCATGCGCTTTACGCGGGCCTGCCGGTGGCAGAAGTGGGCCGGGTTGACGCGACGGCGGAACTGGGCCGGCTCGGCCTGCATGAGCATCTGTCTTCGCAGCGCTCCAACGGCTTGCGGGCCATGGTCGCGCGTATCCGCAAGGTGGCGGCGGAAGCGGCGGGCTGAACGGCTTCACACCGGAATTGCGATGCGGTTCAGGGTGTTGAGGTTGGGATGTGGCAGCCCGTAGGGGAGTCGAACCCCTCTTACCTGGTTGAAAACCAGGTGTCCTAACCGATAGACGAACGGGCCACTGGCGTGGTGAATAGGCGAGAGGCCCGCAAGCCGCAAGGGCAAAAATGCGGGCCGCGCCAAGTTCCTGTCCGGCTCAGCCGTCGATCCGCGCGCCCATCAGGGCGATGGCCTGCTGGTAGACGGTCGCGGCATTCCATTCCTTGATCACCGCGAAATTCGGCTCGCCCTCCTGATAGCCCTTGCCGCGTTGCCAGCCTTTTTGAGCGAGGTAATTCGCGGTGGTGGCGAGCGCATCGGTGGTGTTGGTCAGGTCGATCCGGCCATCGCCATTTCCATCGACACCGTAAGTCAGCGCATTTCCGGGCAGGAACTGGGTATGACCCAGCTCGCCATGCTTGGCGCCGACGGTTTTCGAGGTGATGCTGCCCTCATCGACCAGTTTCAGCGCGCCGATCAGATGCGGCGTGAAGAAATCCGAGCGGCGGCAATCCCAGGCGAGGGTGGAAATCGCCGAAACCACGTTGGTATCGCCCATGAAGCCGCCAAAGCCCGTCTCCATGCCGTGAATGGCAAGAAGGACACCGGCCGGAACACCGAATTGCGCCTCCAGCTCCCGGTAGAGATCGGGATTCTTCGCCTTGCGCGACCGCCCCTGCGATACGATCGTATCTGCACCCCGCACCTGAAGGAATTTCTTCAGCGTATATTTGAAGCTCTTCTGGTTGCGGTCCGCGGCAATGGTGGCCTTGGAATAGCTTGCGCCCATCAGCGCCTTGATCCCTGCGGAACCGACCCCGGCGGCCTTCGCCTCTTTCGCCATCACCGGCTTCCAGTCCTCGAAGCCGGCGGAGGTGTTGCCACAGGGCGCGGCAAGAGCGGGGGCGGCGAGGCCGAACAGCACAGGCAGGGCAAGTGCCGGCAAGAGACGATGGAAACGCAAGAGAACCCCCGGAAAAACATGATCTTCGCTGCAATCTAGCGGCAAGGAGACGCAGCGCAAGGGAAAGCCGCCAGAAGCATGGCAGCAATGCGGAGAACGGCCGGGCTTTTCCTTCCGCCGGACGAAAAGGCAATCACGATGCAGATCCCGCGGAAGTGATCTGCTTTCGCATCATGGCCGCCCGCTGTGGAAAGAGGACGCTCCTCTCACTCTGCCTCTTTTCCGAATATGCTCACCCGGCTCCGGCCGCCGCGCTTGGAAGAGTAGAGCGCGGTATCCGCGTCGCTCAGCATCTTGTCCGCGACCGGCAGCGGATAGAGGGTTGACACCGTAAGCCCGATGGAGCCGGAGATGCGGCAGGGCTTGCCCTCGTAATCGAGCGGCAGGCCGAGCCGGGCGATGATCCGCTCGGCGATCCGGCTCAGGGTCGCGGTTTCGGTCAGCCCCTCCAGCACCAGCACGAATTCATCCCCCCCCACCCGCGCCACCGTATCGCTGCTCCGCGTTTCCTCCGTCAGGATCCGTGCCACTGCGCCCAGCACATGATCGCCCGCCGCATGGCCGAACGTATCATTGACCTGCTTGAAATAATCGAGGTCGAGATGCATCAGGCCGAAGGGAACCCCCCGCGCGATCAGGCCCTGCAAGGCAGTATCGAGCGCACGGCGATTGCGGAGGCCGGTCAGCGTATCGGTCAGCGCCTGCTCTTCGGCCGCCACCTTCGCGCCCTGAAGACGCAGGTTCAACTGGCGCCATTCGTCGACCACCGCCGATTTCGCCTCGTCGAGATAGAGCATCTCCACCGCCAGATCGGTTGCGGCGAAATCGGCGTCGGTCAGCCGGTGGCGCCGCACCGCCTCCGCCACGCCGATCCCGAAGGAGAGGTTGAGCAGCATCCCCTCCCCCGGCAGCGGGATGGCAAGGCCGCGCAGCGTGACCGAAGGATCGGCAATCAGCGACAGATGCAGCCTTTCCCCGGCCCGCCGCCGCAGGGCGGCGATATCGGCCCGGCCGGAAGGGCGGCGCAGCGCGAAAACCTCCGCCATTTCCTGACCCGTCAGGGGCGTTTGCGGAGCGATCTTGGCAAGGGTCGGACCGAGGCCGGCAATCCGCCCCTGCCCGTCCAGCAGCAGATGCATCGGCATCAGCCGGGCGAGAGCCTCCGGCAGCAGGATCACCCCCGCGGGGCTCATGGCGCCATCCATCCCGCCGCCCCCGCCAGAGCGAGATCGAAGCTGCGTCCCGAAGAATGGCGCTGATCGGCAAGGATGATGCTCACCACCTCCGCCCCCTCCGCCTGCCCGGCATGGTCGAGGACGGCAAGCGCGCCGTAATCATCGGCCATCGCCCGCAGCAGGCCGACGACGGCATGGCCCGTTCCCGGCACCTCCCCCCTCACGAGAAGGCGAAACTGCCCTGCCCCCAACTCCTCCAGTTCCAGAAGCGGCAGGTCGAGGTCGGGCAGCGCCAGACGCCCGCGCTCCGGCAGTTCCTCCAGCGAATGGACGAATTCGACGAAGCTGCCACCGCCGAAGCGCAGCAACCGCCGCAGCGCCTCCACATTCGGGTGGGACACGAGATAGGTGCCGAGATCCTCCAGCACCGTTTCGCGCGGCCGGTTGAGAAGCTTGGCCGCCGCGGTCAACACCGCCTCCGTCAGCGCCGGATCATAGCGCAGCATCGCCTCGAAACTGTCGAAGCCAAGGCGCGCTTCCTGCGCCACATCCAGCCAGAGCCCCTGCCCGTAGGTATCACGCAGAAAACACTGGAGCGAGCGGTTGATCAGGCCATGCATGACAGGTCCGGAGTTGATTCTCCGCAAGACTAGGCGGCGGGCATTAAGAAAAACCGAAAACCCTCAGAACGGCACGTCATCGACCTGATGCGCCGGCACCACCCAGCGGGCCACGATCTTTTTCGAGCCGGCGTGATCGAATTCCACATCAAGCTTGTCGCCCTCGATGCCCACGATCTCGCCATAGCCGAATTTCTGGTGGAACACCCGGTCCCCCAGACCATAGCCCGATACGGCCTCGGCGTCGATCACCATGTGCCGCGCCTCGCGCGGCTGGCTGACCGGACGGGCGGTATTCCGCTCCTGCAGGCGCCGCCAGCCGGGAGAGTTGTAGACATCCGCCCGCATTGCACGGTCTTCGACCTGAGAGCCGAACCCCTGCGGGGCCGCCGCCCCGTAGCCGCCGCCGTAAAGGCCGGGCGGGGTCAGAACATCGACATCGGCCACCGGCAATTCGTCGATGAAGCGGCTCGGCAACTGGCTTTGCCACTGGCCATAGACCCGGCGGTTGGAAGCGAAGGAGATGGTGCAAAGCTCCTCCGCCCGCGTGATGCCGACATAGGCGAGGCGGCGTTCCTCCTCCAGCCCCTTGAGACCGGATTCGTCCATGCTCCGCTGGCTCGGGAAAAGCCCGTCCTCCCAGCCCGGCAGGAAAACCACCGGGAATTCAAGGCCCTTGGCGGCGTGGAGCGTCATGATGGAGACCTTCTCCGACGCTTCCTCGGTGTCGTTTTCCATGATCAGCGAGACGTGCTCCAGAAAGCCCTGGAGGCTGTCGAACTGTTCAAGCGCCTTCACCAGTTCCTTGAGGTTTTCCAGCCGCCCCGGCGCCTCCGGCGTCTTGTCGTTCTGCCACATGGAGACATAGCCGGATTCCTCCAGAATCACCTCGGCAAGGCGCACATGGCCGAGATCGGTGGCCGGCGGGGTCTCGGGCAGCATCGGTTCGAGCAGCACATCGCCTGCCGGGGTTGCGGGCCGGGCGCGGGTCAGCGCCTCATGCCAGCGGTCCACGCCCTCGACGAAGGCGCGGAGCTGGCCCGCGCCCTTGCCCCCGATCCCGCCGCGCGCCAGAAGCCCGCGCGCGCCGTCCAGAAGCGGCAGCCCCTGCCCCCGCGCCTCCCGCTGGATGTCCTGCTGCGCCTTGTCGCCAAGGCCGCGTTTCGGCAGGTTCACCACCCGCTCGAAGGCCAGATCATCCTCGGGCGAGACCGCCAGCCGGAAATAGGCCATGGCATCGCGGATCTCCTGCCGCTCGTAAAAGCGCGGACCGCCGATGACGCGGTAAGGCAGACCGATGGTCAGGAACCGATCCTCGAAGGCACGCATCTGATGACTGGCGCGGACGAGAATGGCCATCTGATCCAGAGACTTGGGGGCAAGCGACCGGCGCCCGCGCTGCAAGGCCTCGACCTCCTCGCCGATCCAGCGGGCCTCCTCCTCGCCGTCCCAATGGCCGATGAGGCGGACCTTCTCGCCCGCCTCCCCCGCCGTCCAGAGCGTCTTGCCGAGCCGCCCGGCATTGGCCGCGATCACCCCGGAGGCCGCCGCCAGAATATGCGCGGTCGAACGGTAGTTCTGTTCGAGCCGCACCACGGTCGCGCCGGGAAAGTCCTTTTCGAACCGCAGGATATTGCCCACCTCCGCCCCGCGCCAGCCGTAGATCGACTGGTCGTCGTCGCCCACACAGCAGATGTTGCGATGGCCCTGCGCCAGCAGGCGCAGCCAGAGATACTGGGCGATGTTGGTGTCCTGATATTCGTCCACCAGCAGGTAGCGGAACCAGCGTTGATACTGGGCCAGCACATCGGGGTATTTCTGGAAGATCGTCACGCAATGCAGCAGCAGGTCGCCGAAATCGGTGGCATTCAGGGTGCGGAGCCGCTCCTGATACTGCTCATAGATCTCCGTCCCGCGGTTGTTGAAGGCCGAAGCCTCCGAGGACGGCACCTTGTCGGGCGTCAGCGCGCGGTTCTTCCAGCCGTCGATCAGCCCGGCCATCAGGCGGGCGGGCCAGCGTTTCTCGTCGATGTTGGCGGCGGCGATCAACTGCTTCAGCAGGCGGATCTGGTCGTCGGTGTCGAGAATCGTGAAGCTCGACCGCAGCCCGACCAGTTCGGCATGACGGCGCAGGATCTTGACGGAAAGGGAGTGGAAGGTCCCCATCCACGGCATCCCCTCCGCCACTTCGCCGAGCATCCGGCCGACCCGCAGCTTCATCTCGCGCGCAGCCTTGTTGGTGAAAGTGACGGCCAGAATCTCGTTCGGACGCGCCTTTCCCATGCGGAGAAGATGGACGATCCGCGCCGTCAGCGCCTTGGTCTTGCCGGTTCCCGCCCCGGCGAGCATCAGCACCGGGCCGTCCAGAGCCTCCACCGCCGCCCGTTGCGCGGGGTTCAGATCGTCGAGATAGGGCGCAGGCCGCGCGGCCAGCGCGCGTTGGCTCAGGGGAAGGGCCGCCTCGAAGGCGTAGCTGTCGTCATATTCGCTCATGGCCGAAAACTAGCGCGGATCGGTTGCGAATTAAAGAAGTGTTCCGCGATTGTTCGCAAACTTCATTTCGGAGCACCCGGAGGCGCGTCGGAGGGAGCGTCGGTACACCCAGCCCCGCCCGGTCCGCTTGCAGCGCCATAGACGCCGCGCACCCCCTCCATGTAGCGGGCGAAGAGGCCGGAGAAGCGCACCATGTCCTCCTCCGTCCAGCCGGAGAAGACCTCGATCAGCCGGTCCCACTTGCGGTCCCGGAAGCGGGCGAAGGCGCTGCGGGCCAGTTCGGTCAGCACCAGCACCGATTTGCGCCCGTCCTCCTGCACCGCCTCGCGCAGAAGGTAGCCCTGCTGGATCAGATCGGCGGCGATCCGGCTGGCGCGGGAGGGGTCGATGGCCATCTCCTCGGCAAGAAGGCCGATAGTGGCAGGCTGCGGATGGGCGCGGGCGATACCGTTCTCGATCCGCAGCACCGCCGTCAGCGCTGCGAATTGCGACCGCTCCAGCCCGATGCCCAGCTCCGCGATGATCCGCCCCTGCACGTCGCCCTTCACCGCCATCCGATGATACTGAAAGAGCGCGCTGTCGAGATCGAGCAGCGCGCGGGACGCCGGAGCGGTGAGGCCGGCGGCCTCCAGCCTTTCGGCAAGGCCGGCGTGGAAATGCGGAGGGGTCTGGATCGGGCGGGTCATGGCGGAGCCATTACAAGATGCCGGGCGGCTGTCAAGTACATGACAGTCACAAATATATGCTGTTGACATATGTTTGTGACGATCATACTTGTCGCGCCTGTTTTCGTGGAAAGTCCCCATGTCCGAATCCTCCCCCTCCTCCGCCGCCCCCTCCGCTCCGCCGAGCACCCAGACCGGATCCACCCGGCTGGTCATCGGTTCCGTTGCGCTTCTGCTGCTGCTCGCCGCGCTCGATCAGACCATCGTTTCGACCGCGCTGCCCACCATCGTGGCCGATCTCGGCGGGCTCGAACATCTGAGCTGGGTGGTGACGGCCTATATCCTGTCCTCCACCATCGTCGCCCCGCTTTACGGCAAGCTCGGCGATCTTTACGGGCGCCGGGCGATGGTCTTCGTCTCGGTCGGCCTTTTCCTTGTCGGCTCCGCACTCTGCGGGCTGGCCGGGTCGATGACCGGACTGATCCTTGCGCGGACGGTGCAGGGTCTTGGCGGCGGCGGGCTGTTCGTGCTGGCGCTGTCGGTCGTCGGCGATGCCATTCCGCCGCGCGACCGCGGCAAGGTGCAGGGCGTCTTCGCCGCAGTCTTCTCCTCGGCCAGCGTGATCGGGCCGCTCGCGGGCGGCTGGTTCGTCGAGGCCTTTTCCTGGCACTGGATCTTCTTCATCAACATCCCGCTCGGCATCGTCGCCGTCGTCACCTTCGCGGCCAGCTTCGCCCCGCGCGCGGAGCGGGTGCGCCATCAGATCGACTGGGCGGGCGCGATCACCCTTTCCGTCGCCCTTGCCGCGCTGACCCTGCTCACCAGCCTCGGCGGCACCAGCTTCGCCTGGACTTCGCCGCAGGCGCTTGGTCTCGGCGCGGCGGCGCTGATCAGCGGGGCGGCCTTCCTCCGGGTGGAGGCGCGGGCGGCCGAGCCGATCCTGCCGCTGAGCCTGTTCTCCAACAACGTCTTCGCGGTGACGAGCGGCATCGGTTTCGTCGCGGGCGTGGTCATGTTCGGAGCGGTGACCTTCCTGCCGCTGTTCCTGCAGGTCTCGCAGGGCTACAGCCCCACGATGTCGGGGCTGATGCTGGTGCCGATGACGCTCGGGATCATCACCGCCTCCACTTTCGCGGGGCGCTACATGGGGCGCACCGGGCTTTACTTCCGCCTGCCGCTGATCGGGCTGGGGCTGGTGACGCTGGGGGCCGTCCTGCTCGCCTTCCTGACGCCGCAGACGCATCCGCTGGTCTTCGGCGGCTCGCTGGTGGTGCTCGGGCTCGGGATGGGTCACATCTTCCCGGTGGTCACGACCGCCGTGCAGAATGCCGTGCCGCGCCACCAGCTCGGAACGGCCACGGCGGCCGGGGTGATGTTCCGCCAGATCGGCGGCTCGCTTGCGGTTGCAGCCTTCGGGGCGCTGTTCACCGCGCGGGTGACGGCGCAGCTCGACACCGCCATCAGCGGCTCGGCGGAGGGGCTGCATATCGACGCCGCCTCCCTCGCGGCCCTGCCGCCCGAGCAGCATCTGCGGGTGGCCGAGGTGATCTCGTCGGCGCTGCATCCGGTGTACTGGATCGTGGCGGGGCTCGCGGTTCTGGGTTTCCTTCTGGCCCTGCGCCTGCAGGAAGTGCCGCTGACCAACCGGCATGTGCCGCAGGGAGAATGAAGCGGCGGGGCTGGCCGGGGAACAGCCTGAAATCTCTCTCGTTCCGATGCAAGACCGTTGCTCGCTGCGGAATTTTCCCCGATGATCGGCAAAGACATTTCCTTTTTGAATGGTTTGCCGATCATGGCCAAATTGAACGACCCGCGCCTTGGCAGCCAGTGGCACTTTTCGCTGCTCGGCAATATCTCCCGGATCTGGGATGACTATACCGGGCGCGGGGTCAATGTGGGCGTCTACGACGACGGGCTGCAATACACCCATCCCGACCTTGACGGCAATTACGACGCCTCGCTGGAGTTCAGCTGGGAAGGCATCACCTACCGCCCGACCCCGATCACCCTGACCGGGAAGGAGCCGGATGCCCATGGCACCGCGGTTGCCGGCATCATCGCGGCGGAAGGCAACAACAGGACCGGCGGCACCGGCGTTGCCTATGGCGCCCATGTGACCGGCGTGAACTTCCTGTCGGACGAGCGGCTTTATGCGGATGACATGATCACCGCCGTCTTCAACCATGCCGCCAAATTCGACATCATGTCGAATTCCTGGGGCTATACGCCCTGGTTCGAGGAATATCAGTCGCTGGCCGATCCCGACACCGAATCCTCCCTGATCGTGCGGAGCTATGCCTATGCCGCCGCGACCGGGCGCGACGGGCTCGGCACGGTGATCGTGCAGGCGGCGGGCAATGACGGCAGCGCGGCCTCTGCGGACGGCATCAACAACGCGCGCTTCCTCGTCAGCGTTGCGGCACTCGACAGCACCGGCAAGGTGAAGGATTATTCCAACTTCGGCACGAATATCCTCGTCTCGGCCGGGGCCGCCTCCGTCACCACCGACCTGACGGGCAGGAACGGCTACAACACCGCGAATGGCACGGCGGGCGATTACACCACGACCTTCGGCGGCACCTCGGCGGCGACGCCGGTGGTCTCGGGCGTGGTGGCCCTGATGCTGGAGGCGAACCCGGACCTCGGCTGGCGCGACGTGCAGGAGATCCTTGCCACCACCGCGCGGCTGACCGGCAACATCATGACGGGCAAGACCGGCGGCGAGGTGACGGGCTTCTACTTTCAGGTGAACGGCACCTGGAACGATGGCGGGCATGGTTACAGCGAAGACTACGGCTATGGCCGGGTCGATGCCTATGGCGCGGTGCGGCTCGCCGAGGCCTGGTCGCTGCTGCACCCCGAGGCGCAGAGGAGCGACAACGAGCAGCATGTCGGCGTGACCGCTGCGGGGGCGACGCCTTCCGGCAATCTCAACTTCATAACGAATTTCCTCACCGTCGAGGAGCATCTCGAGATCGAGCATATCGAAGTCACCTTCACCATGAGCTATGGCGGGCTTTTCCCCTCGAACAGGGATTTCTCGGTCACGCTGATTGCGGGGGACGGGACGTATTTCAGTATTCTGCGAAGCGATACCGTCATGGAGAATGGCCTTTCCGTCGCCATCACCGAGTTGAACGACGGGCAGTTCACCTGGACCTTCGGGATTTCCCAGGCGCTCGGCATGGACGCCCAAGGCACCTGGCTGCTGAAAAGTGAGATCGAATACGGCGACGATATCGACGCCCCGACGCTGAGCGACATCTCCGTCGATTTCTACGGCTCCGCCTGGAGCAATGACGACATCCACGACATCACCGCCGATTTCCTCAAGGTGAACGCGGTCGATCCGAGTGACGGCAGACGCGACCGGGTGATCACCGACACCAATGGCGGGGTGGACTGGCTGAACATGGCCACGATCGAAGGCAATGTCTCGGTCTCTCTGGCCGGCGGCGGGGCGATCAAGGTCGGCAAGGCGACCTGGGCCACCATCGGCGCGGCCACCCTGATCGAGAACCTGATCACCGGCGACGGGGCCGATACGCTGACCGGCAATGCGCTCGACAATGCGCTTTACGGGATGCGCGGCAATGACCTGCTTTACGGCGCGGCGGGGGCGGATGATCTCAACGGCGGCGCGGGCGACGACAAGCTTTATGGCGGCACCGAAAGGGACAGGCTGCATGGCGATGCCGGGGGCGATCTGCTCGACGGCGGGGCGGGCGACGACATGCTTTATGGCGGCACCGGCAATGACACGCTCGCGGGCGGGCTGGACCATGACTTCCTGCTCGGGGAGGATGGCAACGACGCGCTCGACGGCGGCGCCGGCAATGATCTTCTGGAGGGCGGGGCGGGCAATGACAGCCTGAGCGGAGGGTTGGACGACGACGACCTTCTGGGGCAGGACGGCAACGACAGGCTCGACGGCGGGGCTGGCAATGACAGGCTCTACGGCGGGCTCGGCAACGACTCGCTGATCGGCGGGGCGGGGCGCGACAGTCTCTGGGGCCACGAGGGCAATGACACGCTCGACGGCGGCGACGGCAATGATGCGCTTTACGGTGGCACCGGGAATGATGCGCTGGCAGGCGGGGCGGGCGAGGACAGCCTCTGGGGCGATGACGGCGTGGACCGGCTCGACGGCGGGGCCGGCAATGACACGCTGTACGGCGGCTCCGGCAATGACGTGATCAACGACACCGGCGGCGGCGATGATGTCGCCTACGGCGGGATGGGGCGCGATTCGATCAGCCTCGGCGCGGGCAACGACAGGTTCGAGGACGATGAGGAGACCGGCCAATGGGGCGCCGATACCGTCTTCGGCGGCACCGGCAACGATCTGCTCCTTGGCGCAGGCGGCAATGACAGCCTGAGCGGCGATGACGGCAACGACACGCTGTCAGGCGGCATCGGCAATGACACGCTTCTCGGCGGTGCAGGCAATGACGTGCTGGAGGGCGGCTACGGCGCCGACCTTCTGACCGGCGGCAAGGGCGCGGACAGTTTCATCTTCGCGCTCGGCTACGGGGCCGACCGGATCACCGATTTCACCAATGATATCGACACGTTGATCTTCGACAGCGGCCTCTGGGAAGGCGCTGCGCTCAGCGTGACCGATGTGATCTCGCGCTATGCCAGCGTCGTCGGCAAGACGGTGGTCTTCGATTTCGGCGAGGGCGACACGCTGACGCTTGCGGGCAATCGCAGCCTCGCGGCGCTGTTCGACGACGTGACCATCCTCTGACCGGCTCCTGCCCCCTGCCGGGGCGGGCCGGCGGGCGCCTGCCCGGAAACGGCCTCGCAAAGTCCTTTGCAATTCTGTTGCAAAACCATGTTGCAACCTCTTGCGCTGCATCGCAGCGAGAATAGAGTGCCTCCGTTACGAGCCCGCCCCCCGCTGCCGCCCCGGAGTGCCGCCATGCCCGACTTCAAGAAAATCCTGATCGCCAATCGCGGCGAGATCGCCATCCGCGTCATGCGCGCGGCCAATGAGATGGGCAAGAAGACGGTCGCCGTCTATGCCGAAGAGGACAAGCTGTCGCTGCACCGCTTCAAGGCGGACGAGGCCTATCTGATCGGTCAGGGCCTGTCTCCGGTGGGCGCCTATCTGTCCATCCCGGAAATCATCCGGGTGGCCAAGCTCTGCGGCGCGGACGCGATCCATCCGGGCTATGGGCTGCTGTCGGAAAACCCCGATTTCGTCGAGGCCTGCGATCAGGCCGGCATCACCTTCATCGGCCCGAAGGCCGAGACGATGCGCGCCCTTGGCGACAAGGCGAGCGCGCGGCGCGTGGCGATGGAAGCCGGGGTGCCGGTGATCCCGGCGACCGAGGTGCTGGGCGACGATTTCGACACCATCAGGAAGGAGGCGGCGGAGGTCGGCTATCCGCTGATGCTCAAGGCGAGCTGGGGCGGCGGCGGGCGCGGGATGCGACCGATCCTGTCGGAGGCCGAACTGGTGGACAAGGTGCGCGAGGGCCGGCGCGAGGCCGAGGCCGCCTTCGGCAACGGCGAAGGCTATCTGGAAAAGATGATCCTGCGCGCCCGCCATGTCGAGGTGCAGATCCTCGGCGACAAGCATGGCGCGATCTACCACCTTTACGAACGCGACTGCACCGTGCAGCGCCGCAACCAGAAAGTGGTGGAGCGCGCACCCGCGCCCTACCTGAGCGAAGAGCAGCGCGCCGAGGTCTGCGAACTCGGCCGCCGCATCTGCGCCCATGTCGGCTATGAATGCGCCGGGACTGTCGAATTCCTCATGGATATGGACAGCCAGAAATTCTATTTCATCGAGGTCAATCCCCGCGTTCAGGTCGAGCATACCGTCACCGAACAGGTGACCGGCATCGACATCGTGCAGGCCCAGATCCTGATCGCGGAAGGCAAGCCGCTCGCCGAAGCCACCGGCAAGGCCGCGCAATCGGATATCCATCTGAACGGCCATGCCCTGCAATGCCGGGTGACGACGGAAGACCCGCAGAACAACTTCATCCCCGATTACGGCCGCCTGACCGCCTATCGCTCGGCCACCGGCATGGGTATCCGGCTTGACGGCGGCACCGCCTATGCGGGCGGCGTGATCACCCGCTATTACGACTCCCTGCTCGTCAAGGTGACGGCCTGGGCGCAGACCCCGCAGGCGGCCATCAACCGCATGGACCGCGCCCTGCGCGAATTCCGCATCCGCGGCGTCTCGACCAACATCGAATTCGTCATCAACCTGCTGAAGCACCCGACCTTCCTGAACGACACCTATACGACGAAGTTCATCGACACGACGCCGGCGCTCTTCCAGTTCAAGAAGCGCCGCGACCGGGCGACGAAGATCCTCACCTATATCGCCGACATCACCGTCAACGGCCATCCCGAGACGGCAGGCCGCCCGAAACCCCATGCCGAGGCCCGCGCGCCGAAGCCGCCGAAGCCGCTGGCCGAGCCGGCCATGGGAACGCGCAACCTGCTGGAACAGAAAGGCCCGCAGGCGGTTGCCGACTGGATGAAGGCCCAGACCAAGGTGCTGATCACCGACACGACGATGCGCGACGGCCACCAGAGCCTTCTGGCCACCCGGATGCGCTCCATCGACATGATCAAGGTGGCGCCGGCCTATGCCGCAAACCTGCCGCAGCTCTTCTCGGTCGAATGTTGGGGGGGGGCCACCTTCGACGTGGCCTACCGCTTCCTTCAGGAATGCCCCTGGCAGCGTCTGCGCGACCTGCGCGCCGCCATGCCGAACCTGATGACCCAGATGCTGCTGCGCGCCTCCAACGGCGTCGGCTACACCAACTACCCCGATAATGTGGTGCAGGCTTTCGTCAAACAGGCGGCCTCGACCGGCGTCGATGTCTTCCGCGTCTTCGACAGCCTGAACTGGGTCGAGAACATGCGCGTCGCCATGGATGCCGTGGTGGAGGCGGGCAAGGTCTGTGAAGGCACGGTCTGCTATACCGGCGATCTTCTGGACCCGGCCCGCGCCAAATACGACCTCAAATACTATGTCGCCCGCGGCAAGGAGCTGAAGGCCGCCGGCGCCCATATCCTCGGGCTGAAGGATATGGCGGGGCTGCTGAAACCCGCCGCCGCGCGCCAGTTGATCAAGGCGCTGAAGCAGGAAATCGGCCTGCCGATCCATTTCCACACCCATGACACCTCGGGCGCTGCGGCCGCCACGATCCTCGCCACCTGCGATGCCGGGGTGGACGCGGTCGATGCGGCGATGGATGCCTTCTCCGGCGGCACCTCGCAACCCTGCCTCGGCTCCATCGTCGAGGCGCTGAAACACACCGACCGCGACACCGGGCTCGACATGGGCGCGATCCGCCAGATCTCCAACTACTGGGAAGGGGTGCGCGGCCAATATGCCGCCTTCGAATCCGGCATCCCCGCCCCGGCCTCCGAAGTCTATCTGCACGAGATGCCCGGCGGCCAGTTCACCAACCTCAAGGCCCAGGCCCGCAGCCTCGGGCTGGAGGAGCGCTGGCACGAGGTCGCCCAGGCCTATGCCGATGCCAACCAGATGTTCGGCGACATCGTGAAGGTCACGCCCTCGTCGAAGGTCGTGGGCGACATGGCGCTGATGATGGTGGCCCAGGGCCTGAGCCGCAAACAGGTCGAGGACCCGGCGGTGGATGTGGCCTTCCCCGACAGCGTCGTGGACATGCTGAAGGGCAATCTCGGCCAACCCCATGGCGGCTGGCCCGAAGGCATCTCGAAAAAGGTGCTGAAGGGCGAGAAAGCCTCGACCGCCCGGCCCGGCGCAGGCATGGCCCCCGTCGATCTGGAAGCGGCGCGGGCGAAACTGTCTGCCGAACTGAACGGCCTTTCCGTCGATGACGAGGATCTGAACGGCTACCTCATGTATCCCAAGGTCTTCCTCGACTACATGGGCCGTCACCGCGCCTATGGCCCGGTCCGCACCCTGCCGACGCGCACCTTCTTCTACGGCATGGCACCGGGTGAAGAGATCACCGCCGAGATCGACCCCGGCAAGCAGCTCGAAATCCGCCTGCAAGCCGTGGGCGAGATGACCGAGGATGGCGAGGTCAAGGTCTTCTTCGAGCTGAACGGCCAGCCGCGGGTGATCCGCGTCCCGAACCGCGCCGTGCGCGCCAAGGCGGCAGTGAAGCCGAAAGCGGCGGAGGGCAACCCCGCCCATGTCGGCGCCCCGATGCCGGGCGCAATCGCCTCGGTCGCGGTCGTCGCCGGCCAGAAGGTCAATGCGGGCGACCTCCTGCTGACCATCGAGGCGATGAAGATGGAAACCGGCATCCACGCCGACCGCGCCGCCGTGGTGAAGGCGCTGCATGTCCATCCCGGCAGCCAGATCGACGCCAAGGATCTGCTGGTCGAACTGGAATGAACCGCTGAGGGCGCGCCTCCGACCCCTCGCGGACGCTCCGCGGGGGATATTTGAGAAGAGAAGAAAGCCCTTTCATACTGGTCCAAATATCCCCGCCGGAGGCTTCCCCGGCCAGGGCCATGCCAGAGGCCCAAAACAAAAGGGCTGCCGCGCGATGCGACAGCCCTCGGGACTTCTCCCTTCGGCCCGTCAGGGCCGGGGCCAATCAGGCCGGGCCGATCAGGCCGGGATCGTGCCGGCAGCCTGGGCGGCTTTCAGCTCGTCAGCCGAAACGGCGCCATCGGCGTCGGTGTCGGCGGCTTTGAAGGTCTCTTCGGTCAGGTCCGGGAAAGCCGCTTTGAGCTCTTCCAGCGAATACGCGCCATTGCCGTCGGTGTCGGTCACCACGGTTTCAGCGTTGGCCTGAGCCACAGCGAAAGCCGAGAGCGCCGCGAAGGCGAGAGCGAATTTGGTCATTTGGGTCACACTCCGATAAGCGGCACCGTGCATCGGTGCCGCGCAGGAAGGCACATTGCCTTCGAGGCGCAACTTACGGATTTTGTTCGGACAATCCATATGCCCAACAGGGCGTTAGCGCCCTCATCACAGCCAATTTACTGCATATGCGAAGGCAATTGACGCGCTGCAGCAAGGGTGTTTTCAAGGGCGTTTTGCCCCTAAAGAACCCGCAGCGAGTCGCCGATCCAGGGCCATTCGGCACGCGCCGGCGCCACGACCTGCGTAGCAATCAGATCACGCAGGCGGCTGGCGATCTGGCCGGGCATGGCCTGCAGCACGCCCGCGCGGGCGGAAAGCGAGAGGCTCCGGTCCAGGGGCGCGAACGGCAGGGGCGCCACCGTCACCGCCGCGCGGAAGCGCGCCGCATGATGGAGCGCAAGCGGCGTCAGGATCGCCCAGCCCTCCCCCGCCGCGACCATGGCGAGGATGGCGTGATAACTGTCCAGCTCCAGCCGGTGGGCGTAGTTCAGGTTCTGGCGCGCCAGATGGGCGGCGATCTGGCGGCCCATCAGATGCCGCGCGGTATATTGGATCAGCGGCAGGCTGCCGATGTCGCACCCCTTCGGCGCCACGGCCAGAAACGGTTCGCAGAGCAGCGGATGCACCTCGCGCCAGCCGTCATCGGCGCTTTCGCTGCCGAGATCGGCCGCCACCACCACATCGAGCGCCCGCGCCTCCAACTGGTCGAGCAGACGGTGGCTGGCGCCCGTCTCCAGCAGGAACCGGCAGCCGCGCAGATCGGCGGCAAGCGCGCTTAGGAGCCGCGGGGTCACATCGGCGTCGAAATCCTCGATCATGCCGAGCCGCAGCGTCGTCAGCCCGGAGAGATCCGCCATGCCGAGCGCCACCCGCGCCTCGGCCTCTGCATTGAGGATGGTCTGGGCCGGGCCACGGAACATCGCGCCTGCCGGGGTCAGGTCCAGCGGCCGGGCGGAGCGGTCCAGCAGCACCGCGCCAAGGGCGGTTTCAAGCCCGGCGAGCTGCTGGGAGATCGCCGAAGGGCTGACCCCCAGCCGGCGCGCGGCGGCGGAGATGGCGCGTTCCTCGGCCACGGCGAGAAACACCTCGATCCCCCAGAGGGTGACGCGGCCCGAACCGTCGCCCATGGCTCCGCTCCTCCCGCGGCTGACGGGTCAGAGCTTCGAGAGCTTCTTCTGAAGCTCCGCGAACTGCTTCTTGATCTCCGCCAGTTCCTCGGCGGAGCCAGGCGCCGCCTCGGTCTCTTCGCGCGCAGGGCCGGAGGAGCTCCAGCCCGGAACGCCGCCCATCATCGTCTTCATGAAGGCTTCCTGCTGCTTCCGCATCGCATCGAAGCCCGGCATGGCCGTCAGCGGGTTGGGGATCGTGCCGAAGTTTTCCATCATCTTAGACTGGCCCTCGCGCAACATCTCGAAGCTGGCGGAGAGGAATTGCGGCACCACCGATTGCATGTTGGTGGCATAGGAGCGGACGAGATCGGTCAGCACATTGGTCGGCAGGACGGAATCGCCTTTGGATTCATGCTCGGCCACGATCTGGAGCAGGTATTGCCGGGTCAGGTCGTCGCCCGATTTGAGATCGACGATCTGCACCTCCCGCCCCGCGCGGATGAAGCCTGCGATATCCTCCAGCGTCACATAATCGGAGGTTTCGGTATTATAGAGTCGGCGGCTCGCATAGCGCTTGATCAGAAGCGGTTTGGCGGTTTCGGCCATGACGGCACTCCCTGACTTTTTGCATTGCAGAGAAGTCTAGGGGAGGTGCAGAAAAAAAGAAAGGGCGGGCTCAAGGCCCGCCCGATACTTTGGATCGGCACTTCAAGGGAGGAGGAAAAGCCCGATCCTCAGATCGCAGCGCGCTTACTTGGCAGCGGCGGCGGCTTTCTTGGCAACGTTCTGGACTTCGGTGGTGGCTTTTTTCACCGCAGCGGTCGCTTCTTCCGAAACGTCCTTGCCGGCGGCGAGCATCAGCTCAACGGTTTCCATCTGCACTTTTTTCGCAATTTCAGCGAAAGCGGCCAGGTTTTCGGCAGCCAGCTCGGCAGCGGCGGTGGCGAAGTCCGAAGCGGCTTTGGTGTAGTCGGCTGGCTCGGCCTTGGCCTTGGAAGCCACGGTCAGCTTGGCGATGGTGTCTTTCGCCCATTTGGACGAGATTTCGGTCGACTTTTCAGCCGCAGCCAGAGCCACCGAGGTCAGCTTTTCGTTGAAAGCGGCCTGGGTTTTGAAAGCGTTCTGGAAAGCGGAGGCGTCGACCGGGAAGGAGGCCAGAGCGTCCTGGAAAACTTTGGTGAAGTCAGCGGTCTTGGTCATTTCATTTGCTCCTGCAAATCCGGGGTCATGCCCGTTTCCTGATGGCCAAGATATAGATGCTGCGGTGCAGCATTGCAAGTGAATTTTCTGCAACGCAGCGATGACCGGCGCGCAGGCCTTTCCCCTAGGGAAATCTCTGCGCGCCCAATCGTTTGGCCAAATGGCCGGTCAGACCGCAGGGATTGCGCTGACATAAAGCCCCGGTGCGGGGCCAAGCACGGGACGTTCCGCAGAGCCCGGCGCACGGGCGGGGATTCGCGGGCCGGAGCGTTCGGCGAGCCATTCTCCCCAGCGGGGCCACCAGCTCCCGGCGGTGAAAGTCGCGCCCTCGCGGAAGTCTTCCGCCACGGTCATCGGCGCCGGATTGGTGTAATGGCCGTATTTGCCCTTGGACGGCGGATTGATGATCCCGGCGATATGCCCCGATTGCGAAAGGATGAAGGTCTTGTCGGTCGAGCCCATCCTGGCCACGCCATTGTAGCTGCCGCGCCAATGGGCGATGTGGTCGGTCTCGCAGGCAATGGCGCAGAGCGGCAGCTTCACTCCGGCAAGGCTGACCGGCTTGCCGAAAACCTCGAACTCGCCCTTCGCAAAGCCGTCCTGCTGGCAGAGGCCGCGCAGATATTCGATCGCCATTTTCGCCGGCAGGTTGGTGCCGTCGCCATTCCAGTAAAGAAGATCGAAGGCCGGCGGCGCCTCGCCCATCATGTAGCTCTTGATGGCCGGGCCGTAGATCAGGTCGTTGGACCGCAGGTAGGAGAAGGTCCGGCTCATGTAGAGCTTCGACAGGATGCCATCGGCGCGGCTCTGCCGCTCGATCCCGTCGACGAAATCATTGTCGAGGAACACCCCGACCTCGCCCGGATCGGAGAAATCGGTCAGCGTGGTGAAGAAGGTGGCGGATTTCACCGTCTTGTCCCCTGCCCTTTCCAGATGGGCGAGGGTCAGGCCGAGCGTGGTGCCGGCAATGCAATAGCCGACCGCATTGATCTGCGCCTCGCCGGTGATGCGGCGGACCTCGGCCATCGCGGTCAGATAGCCTTCGCGGATGTAATCATCCATGCCGACATCGGCATAGGAGGCATCGGGATTGACCCAAGAGACGACAAACAGCGTGAAGCCCTGATCGACGATCCATTTGATCAGGCTGTTCTGCGGTTTCAGGTCCATGACGTAGAACTTGTTGATCCACGGCGGGAAGATCAGCAGCGGCGTCTGATGCACGGTTTCGGTGGTGGGCGTATACTGGATCAGCTCCAGCATCCGGTTGCGGAAGACGACGGCGCCGGGGGTGGTGGCGATGTTCTGACCGACGTGGAAGGCCTCGCGGTCGGCAAGCGTCACGAGCAATTCGCCATTGTTGGCCTCGATATCGGCCACAAGGTTTTCCAGCCCCTTCACCAGACTTTCGCCATCGGTGGCAATCGCCTTTTCAAGCGCATCGGGATTGGTGCCGAGGAAATTCGTGGGCGACAGCATGTCCACGATCTGCCTGGTGAAATACTCCACCCGGCGCTTCTCGCCCGGCTCGATCCCCTCCATGTCCTGCACGGCTGTCTGCACCGCCTCGGAATTGATGAGATACTGCTGTTTGAGGTAGTTGAAGGCCGGATGGCTGTCCCAGAGCGGATTGGCAAAGCGGCGGTCCTTGGGGCCGGGGTCCTCGGGGGCCTTGAACTCCCCCTTCACGAGCGCCTGCTGGGCCTCGACATAATGCTTCAGGCTCTTGCCCCAGAAGCCGATCTGATGCTCCAGCACCTTGGCCGGATTCTGCATCATCGCAGCCAGATAGGCCGAAGCCGCCTTCATGTAGACATCCTGGGACGGCCCGTTCAGCGCGGTGTCGTGCTGTTTCTGCCGGGCGAGCGCAGCCATCAGACGCTCCGTCAGGGTTTCGACCCTGGCAAGATTGGCGTTTAGTTTCTCCAACTTCAGGCTTGCGTCACTGTCTTCGGTTGTCATGTTAAACTTTCCCCCCTATTCTCGCTGCTGTGCAGCATATCGCCGCCTTGCCTCCGGGGTAATGCGACGCTTCGGCAAGGAGACGCAGATGAAGTATATGGCGACCTATGACCTTATGGAAAGCGTTCGCAACACGAATGAGTGGCTGGGCGCGACGGCGCGGGCCATGGCGAGCTATCCCGCCTTTGCCCTGACGATGAATCCGATGCTGCAACTGACCGCCGCCTGGGGCGAAGTGGCCGAACGCAGCTTCTCGCGCATGGTTGCCAAGCCCGACTGGGGCATCCGCTCCATTCCCGGACCGGAAGGACAGGATCACCTCGTCGATGTGAAAACGGTGGTGGAAAAGCCCTTCGGCAGCCTCGTGCAGTTCTTCGTGCGCCGCCGGGCGCCGATGGCCCGCAAGATCCTTCTCGTGGCACCGATGTCGGGTCACTATGCGACGCTCCTGCGTTCCACCGTGGCGAGCCTGCTGCCCGATGCCGATGTCTATGTCACCGACTGGCACAATGCCCGTGACATTCCGGTGTCGGAGGGGAAATTCGATGTCGAGGATTACACGCTCTACCTCGTGGAATTCATGCGCCACCTCGGGCCGGACAGCCATGTGATCGCCGTCTGCCAGCCCGCGCCGCTGACCCTGGCCGCGACCGCCTATCTGGCGGGCGAGGAGCCGGATGCCCAGCCGCGCACCCTCACGCTCATCGGCGGCCCGATCGACCCGGATGCGGCGGCCACCGAGGTGACCGATTTCGGGCGGCGCATCACCATGGGGCAGCTCGAACAGATCGCCATCCAGCGTGTCGGCTTCAAGTACAAGGGCGTCGGGCGGCTGGTCTATCCGGGGCTGCTGCAACTCCAAAGCTTCATTTCGATGAATGCCGAGCGTCATTCCAAGGCCTTCTCGGAGCAGATCCTGCGCGTCGCCCGCGGCGAGGCCCGCGACAATGACGCCCACAACCGCTTCTACGACGAATACCTCGCCGTGATGGACATGACGGCCGAATTCTACCTTTCGACGGTGGAGCGGATCTTCAAGAACCGCGAGATCGCGCGCAACGAATTCACCGTGGCGGGCAAGAAGGTCGATATCGGCGCGATCACCCGCGTGGCGGTCAAGACGGTGGAAGGGGAGAAGGACGACATCTCCGCCCCCGGCCAATGCGTTGCGGCGCTGAAGCTGCTGACCGGGCTGCCCGAAACGAAAAAGGCACAGCATCTGGAGCCGGAAGCCGGCCATTACGGCATCTTCGCGGGCAAGAGCTGGCGGCTCAACATCCGCCCGCTGGTGCTGAGCTTCATCGACGCGAATTCGGATGCGCCGAAGAAGTCGCCCGTCGTACCGCTGAAAGTGGCCCAGTAAGGCGCCTCCGTCAGGGCGCCTTACTGGGCGTCTCAGCGCAGCATCATCGGACCTGCCAGAAAGGCGGCGATCGCCTCGCTGATGGCTTCGGGCTGTTCGAGCGGGGCCAGATGGCCCGCGCCCTCGATCACCTGCAACGTGCCATAGGGCATCAGATTCGCGGTGAATTCCTGCCGCCGCATCGGCACCAGCGTATCGGCTTGCCCCGCGAGGATCAGCGCGGGCAGCTTGATCCGCCGCAGGATCTTCTGCTGGTCCGGGCGGCGTTGCAGGGCGCGGCTCTGACGCAGGAAAACCCCCTCGCCAAGCTGCAGCGCCATGTCGCGCACGAGGTCGAGGATCTCCGCCCGCCAGGGGCTCTCGGCAAGCGCGGTCTCCGGCACCTCCTGCCGCATCGCCTCCGCCAGCCGGCCGGAGCGCGCCGCAACCATCCGCGCCTCGCGCGCGGCGGCGACAGCCGGGGGTTCGGCCAGCGGATCGCAGGCCATCAGCACCACCCGCGTCACCCGGTCCGGCACCCGCCGGATGAGGTCGAGCGCCACATCCCCGCCGAGCCCGTGACCCAGCAGCGCAAAGCGCGGCGGCAGGCCGGGGACCATCGCTTCCGACATCTGCTCCACCGTGTCGCCGGAGGTCGGCAGCACCACCTGCATCGCCCGGCCGGCGCCGAGATGGACAAGCTGCGGCAGGAAAAGCCGGGCATCGGCCATCAGGCCGGGGATGATGACCAGCGGCTCGATCATCCGGCATAGCCCCGCCGGATTGTCCGGAAAGTGAAAGATCTGATCTTCTCCACCCCGGTCTCCACGCAAAGAATCAAGGGGTTTCTGCAAACCCTCGCTGGTGGCTTCATTGGAAAAGTGAAAGCCTCACCCACGAGCCAGAACCTCCTCCGTCGCCGTCTCGATCAGGGCGAGACAGTCGGGCGAGGAAAACCGATGATCCGCCCCCTTGACCAGCACCAGCCGGATATCCCCGCCCTCCGCATGGTCCAGAAGCCGCAGCGCCACGGCGGGCGGCACATCGGTATCGGCGGTCCCCTGCAACAGCCGCACCGGGAACGGCAGCGGCAAGGGCGCGCGCAGCACCAGCCGGCCGCGCCCTTCCTCGATCAGGCGCCGGGTGATGACATAGCCCGCCGGATCGTAGTCCGAGGGCAGCACCACCCGTCCCGCCGCCAGCTCCGCCCGCTGCGCCGGGGAGAAGCCCGCCCACATGCTGTCCTCGGTGAAATCCGGGGCGGCGGCGATGCCCACCAGGCCTGCCACCCGCTCGGGCATGGCCCGCGCCACAAGAAGCGCAATCCATCCCCCCATGGAGGACCCCACCAGCACCAGCGGCCCGGCCGTCACCGCTTCGATGACGGCAAGCGCATCCTCGAACCAGTCACCGATGGCGCCATCCAGAAAGGCACCGTCACTTTCGCCATGGCCTGAATAGTCGAGCCGCAGAAAGGCCCGGCCCGTCCGTTCCGCCCAGCCCTGCAGATGCACGGCCTTGGTGCCGCCCATGTCGGATTTGAAACCGCCGAGAAAGACCACGCAAGGTCCTTGCCCCCCGGTCAGGTGATAGGCGATGCGGCGGCCCTGCGGGGTGGTCAGAAACTCGGGCAAGGCGCTCTCCTTCAGGTCGCGCCGACCCTATCAAGGCCCGGCGCCGCTGCCAACCGCACCAATGCTCTGCGCCAGCACCCGGCTGATCACATTGAGCGGCTGCCCGCTTTGCGCGCGCCACTGGTTGAAGGCCGCCTGCACCGCCGCCATGGCGCGGGCCGAACCCGGCGGGCCGGAGATCACCCCCTCCTCCACCAGCCGCGCCACCACATCCGGCCCCAGGGTGAAGCTCTCCTTGCCCATGTGCCGCAGCATGTAGGCCCCGGTGGAGCCGCCGAGCCGGCTGCCGTTCCTGCCGAGCCAGCCCAGAAGCCCGGCGAAATCCTCTGCCGGCCAATCGGCGATGCGCCGCCCGAAGCCGCCGCTCTCCCGCGCCACTTCCTGCACGAAGACCGCATTGTCTCGGATCGCCACGATCTTCGCGCCGGAACGGATCACGCGGGTATCGCCGAGCAGGGCCTCCAGCCGGTCGCCCTCGATCATCGCCACCCGCCCCGGAACGAAGCCCTCGAAGGCCGCCTCGATCCCCGGCCATTTCGCCTCCACCACCTTCCAGCTTATCCCCGCCTGAAAGATGCCGCGCGCCATGACCGCCAGCCAGCGGTCGTCGGGGATCGCGGCAAGCGCCTCCGGCGCAAGGGGCGCCGAAGCCCCGGCAAGAACCGCCGCCGCCCCGCCCTTGCGCTCCGCCGCGATGGCCAGAATCTCCCCGAATGTCCGCATCCCCGCCCCCTCTTTCCGTCAGACTGCCAGAGCGGCGCGCGCGCTCAAAGCCCTTTCACATTGGCTCAAATATCCCCGCCGGAGGCCCCGGTTTCCTCCCGCACCCCCGTTGACTTTCGCGCCGGCCCGCGCCAAAACCCACGCCATCATAACCCGCAACCGGGCGTTTCGTAGGCGCCAAAACGACGAGGATCAGGCCCATGGCCCAGATTTCCCTGACATTTCCCGACGGCAATATCCGCAATTACGAAGCGGGCGTGACCGCTGCCGAAGTGGCGGCCAGCATCGCCCCTTCGCTGGCCAAGGCCGCGATCTCCGCGCAGCTGGATGGCCGGCACTGGGATCTGCAATGGCCGATCCCGGCCTCGGCGACGATCTCCATCAATACGATGAAGGATGACGCCCCCGCGCTCGAACTCATCCGCCACGACCTCGCCCATATCATGGCCCGCGCCGTGCAGGAGATCTGGCCCGACGTGAAGGTCACCATCGGCCCGGTCCGCGACTATGGCTGGTTCTACGATTTCGACCGGGCGGAGCCGTTCACCCCCGAAGACCTCGGCCAGATCGAGGCGAAGATGAAGCAGATCATCAACGCCCGCGACCCGGTGAAGACCGAAGTCTGGGACCGCGCCCGCGCGATCAAATTCTATGAAGACAAGGGGGAACCCTTCAAGGTCGAGCTGATCAACCGCATCCCCGAGGGCGAAGACCTGCGGATGTATTGGCACGGGGCCTGGCAGGATCTCTGCCGCGGCCCGCATCTGCAACACACAGGCCAGGTGCCTGCCGATGCCTTCAAGCTGACCCATGTGGCCGGCGCCTATTGGCTCGGCGATGCCTCCCGCCCGATGCTGCAACGCATCTACGGCCTCGCCTTCAGGAACCGCGACGACCTCAAGGCCCACATGACCATGATGGAGGAGGCCGCCAAGCGCGACCACCGCAAGCTTGGCCGCGAGATGGATCTCTTCCACCTTCAGGACGAAGCGCCGGGCATGGTCTTCTGGCATCCGAACGGCTGGACGATCTGGCGCCAGCTGGAAGATTACATGCGCGGCCGCCTGCGTCAGGCCGGCTACAAGGAAATCCGCACCCCGCAGGTGGTGGACCGCATCCTTTGGGAAAAGTCCGGCCATTGGGAGGCCTACCGCGAGAACATGTTCATCGTCGAGGTGGACGAGGAAGGCGCCAAGGAAAAGCGCATCAACGCGCTGAAACCCATGAACTGCCCCTGCCATGTGCAGGTCTACAATCAGGGTCTCAAATCCTACCGCGACCTGCCGCTGCGGCTGGCCGAATTCGGCTCCTGCCACCGCTACGAAAGCTCGGGTTCCATGCACGGGCTGATGCGGGTGCGCGGCTTCACCCAGGACGACGCGCATATCTTCTGCACCGAGGACCAGATCGGTTCAGAATGTGAAGGGTTCATCAAGCTTCTGTCCTCGGTCTACAAGGACCTCGGCTTCGACGGGTTCGAGATCAAGTTCTCCACCCGCCCCGATGTCCGCATCGGCTCCGACGAGACCTGGGACAAGGTGGAAGGGATGCTCGAAGCCGCGATCAAGGCGGCGGGCGTTCCCTATGAGCTGAACCCCGGCGACGGCGCCTTCTACGGGCCGAAGCTCGACTTCAAGCTGACCGATG
>JAPUEK010000065.1 GCA_027492585.1 Paracoccaceae bacterium
TTGATCTGCAGATCGTCCGGTGGATTTGGCTGATCAGTAAGTCGCATAATGAATAAAGCGTAATCTGCACATCCCGCAGAGAATATCTTGTGCCTGACCCCTAGAGACGGGGGCCGTGCGGCGCAGGACAACATTATAGAGCGTGATCAAAAGCAGAACGACGACACCGGATAGACCGAAGAAAAATTATGCGTAATAACAACTGTAAGTTGCAGTTGGAAGCCTAAGAAGGGGGCCGCGCGGAGGGACAAAACCAAGCCCCCTAAAGGGGGGAGAACAACAAGTTGTTCTCGTTTAGTCCCGCGCGGCCCCCAATCGCCGTTCCGGCGATATGAAGGGCAAGCCCCTCATACTCCCCAATCTCAGGATCTGACATGCTTACGCAGACTGTAGTCCCTTCGGGGGAGGATCGGTGACACCCCCGCCAAAGGCGGGGACCCCCGTCACCGCCCGGCGCCCTGAGAAAACCATGTGCCTCCGGCACGGGAACGAATAAGTTGCGCCACTCGAAAACCGAACGGGCACGATTGCTTAGAAGCCGCAAAGCGGCTTGACACCTACGGCCGCAGCCAAAGTACGGCCGCACGGCCGCAGCCGAAGCCCTTTACTTACACCACGGAATGAAACGGCGGCGGGAGCCGCCAGAACCGCCCTTCGGCGCGTTGTCATCTGGCCGAAGCTTGCACACTGGACGCTCAGGGGCCTTCAACACCGGTTCGAGGGAAGGCTTTTCGGAGGTCAGCCGTTCCAAGGCGTTTACACGCCGGGTTTGATCGCCCAAGGGGACGACAAAGCTCTTTGTAGGTTCCGGGGAGACCATCGGACGAGGCGTAGACCCAAGAACCGTCTTCTGCCTCCGTTCGGACAAGGCCGAAATCGCGGATTTGGCCCTCTGTGCTACCGTTGAGACAACTGAGGCAGGGGATACGACGCCCGCAGTTACGGCGGATTTCACCGAGACGGCGGGCTTCTGCGACCTCACGACCCCGGAAGGCAACTGCGGCTTCGAGGGTTTGCTCGTCTTGCTCGTTTTGTTGCGGGCCATTCAAAATCTCCAAATCAGCGTCATTTTGAGAGAGGGAGGACAGAAGAGAGGACCATTGAGGCGCAGGTGCGCCAGTGGTCCACAGTATGCGCTTATTCAGCGCAACAAGGCACCAAAGAAGCTTCTTTCGGAAGCTACCGCTTGGTTGCCAATAGCCCGAAAATCCGGGAACACGGATTTGAAGGGCAGGGAGGACAGCCCCCTTTTCAAGGAGGCTTTCCATTTTACGCATGAGGAAATTCTCCCCAATCGGGGGATATTTTGACATGCGAAAGAGACCAGTAGCGAAATTCTCGGAGGATGCCTCGCGCATTGTCCCCGAAGATTTTTCGCCGGAAAACTGGTCCTTCAGACAGTAGCTAAGAACGTAGTTCATGCCCGCTTGATCAGGTTCCTGCAAAGTCATGAAACCATGTGGCCACAAGGTCCAATTAAGACGGCGCTTGCGCTTGCCCTCAGTAACCATATCCCGCCGATGGCTCACAAGATGGCCCCGAAGACGGAATTTGCCGAGGCGGCAAAGATCGAAGTTCGAATAGATGATCAAATGCCAATGGCAGCGCCCATGGCGCGAACCCTGCTCACCAGCACATAGAAAACGCACTACCGGGGTAAAATTCCACTTGCCCTTGCGCGCCTCATATCGCGCCGCCGAGCGAAGGCGCTTGAGGAAGTCAGAAACATCCGCATAGCAAAACATAGCCGCGCCATCGCGGGCCGTTTGGGTGAGATCGGCATAGGTCAGGGTAAGACAGACGGCATAGGGCCAATCTGCCTTTTCGGCCATTGCTCGCGCAACCCAACCATGGCGGCGGGTAGCGATACATTCATCGCAACGGCGGCACGAAACGGTATAGACCTCTCCGCTATCTTTGTCATGGAACTCTTGTGGATCAGAACACATCTCTTAGCTTTCTGTCTGTAAGTGTATACAGGAACAAGGTGTATAAAGCCCCGCCCCTCCTCACGGAGGGGCGGGGCAGGGCTTCAAAGCCAGTCTTGGGTCTGGACCTTGAAGCCGGGGCAGAGCTTCGGGGCATAGTCATTATGCCCCGATACCGTCTCAATCCCCGGCAGAACGCGGAGCCGGGCCTTGAGCGACAACTCTTGTTGACGAGTAAACCAATCGTCAAAATCACCGATTTGCGTGATTTTGCGGCTCTCAATGAGCAGGAAGCCAAGCGTCCCGCTGTTATGACCGATCACATGCGCTCCGATCATAGTGAAAGGACGGCCCTCATAAAATTGGCCGTCAGGCATGAAAAGGCCATGATAGCCGAAGCCATTGGTGAAACCGCGCTCCGTATGCCACCGATTGATCGTGGCGAAGACCTGAAAAGGCCTCTGCCCGTCGAAATAGCCCGTGGGAATTGCCGCGCAATGTAGCACGACCTCACGGACAGGGACCCTAGATTTACCTTGCAGGATCATTCTTTTCCTCCCGGAAAGCGCCGCCAGAGGTCACGACATAGCGGCGATTAAGACCGACCCAATCCAAATATTGGGTCACATCGACGCGATAGGTACGCGCCACAATACGGACGGCAATTTCTGCCGCCGCTTGAAAATCGGGGGGCAATACGCCCCCATCGACGTGCTGAATGAGAAATCCCTCAGTTACAGGATCGGCCTCAAATTTTGCGGGCCAGCCGTGTTTCACGAGAGCCTTGATTACAAGCGTAGCGAAGTATTCCAGCGCGCCCCGATGTTTCGGGACGCGCCAGATACGCTTTACATAGCGTCTGCTAGACACCGGACTTTTCGTCCTGATCAGGCGACGGGGCAGGGGCCTCAGCAGGCTCGACGAGCGGGTTATCGGGAACCCGCTCGACCCGCTGAAGCGCGCGCTCTCGCGCCTCAAGGCGATTGGTCTTCGCTTGAAGCCGCGCGAGCGTGACGCGCATTTCACGCTCGAAGCGTGACGCGCTTGTCACCTGAAAATCAGGATTGGCCCCCGTCTCATGCGACCCCTTACCATAGGGCTGCACACCCACGGAGGAGGGCGGCTGCAAGACAGCGAGACCCTCGCTGATCTCAACATCCGCCCCGAGCGGCACCAAGGACAGATAGTCCATGACCGGGACCTTGCCCGCCGGGACGGCGAGAGACGCCAGGACCTCGCCATCCTTGACGAAATCAATGACGCCGCCGGAGGCCGACACGAAGAACGAACGCGAATTCACCTCAGCCATTTTCAGACTCCCCGAAAATATCCTCGTCCTCGATCACAGCCAGCGTCTCCACCGGCGTCGGACCCATGATCATGGGAGTACGCAAGACCAGCTTGGACGACATGACATAGGTGCAGACCTCCGCCGACTGATCGGCGAACGGGTAGTGGTTAAGATTTGTCGGATAGAGGATCGTATCCGGAGTCACGGACAGCGGGACCTCAAGTTGCCAGATCGCCGTCTTGTTTTCGACCGTTTCAGGATCGAGACGCCGCGACAGCCCATAATGGACGTAGAGCGCCCGCAGTTGGTTGAGACCCGTATAAAGGGCCACCGTAGCCTCCTGGCCGGGGGTACAGTCAGCATCCAGTTCCCGAATGGTCACCGGGACAGGATCGAGCGCCAACTCATCCGCGACAAAATTCTCAGCGCCCCACACATCCGAAAGGATCGGATGCGGCTGGCTGGAAATGGTCTCATCCGGCTTGAGAGAAATGAACGTCATAATGACGCCGCCCAGCTCCGTTTTAGGAACCGGAATGGTGAACTCGAATTGAAGCGCCATATCCGAGCGCATCACATCGGTTTGCACACCGCCAGTATCCATGGCTGGCACGATCTGACGGCCAAACATCCGTTCTTCATGAAAAACGACGAACGGGATTTTGCCAGTGTCGAGAGAAAGCCCGTGCGCCCAACGGAGAACATTTTCTTCTCCGTATTGCGGGTTTTCATCCACGAGCTTTCGCATCACGCGCGTCATTTGATCGCGCAGTTCGGCATTGTAGAAATCGACGAGCGAAATCTCATTGCCGATTGTACGAGCGGCGAAAACCGCGTTGATGTCAGGATAAATCGTAGACCCCTGTTTGACCACCAGGGTCGCATTGCCACTTCCGCCGGAATTGTAATTTTCCCCGACGCGCCACCCGGTGATAGACGACGTTGCCGTGTGGCCCGTTTCAGTCACAGTATGCGCCTGCGCGCCACCCATGTTTTGGATACCGAGATTGACGGGGAGTTTCATCGCCGGGAGGTTCACATCCAGCGAGAAAGAACCGTTGATATGGTCATCGGGATCAAGAACCCCGTTCATGCGCTCAAGCACAGTCTGCGAAATGATCGCAGGAGTCACCACGAGGTTGGAGTGAAGAAGGAGAGTAGCCTTCACATATTTGCGCTGCCGCAAATAGTTGACGGCGGCATTATGCGCCAGCCGCACCATTTCATTGACGCGCTTTTGGCCGCCAATGGAGCGCGGATTGATACCGCAGCGCATGGAAATCTCGCCTTCGGCTTCGAGACCGAACAGCGGATTGCCGGAGAGAAGCTTCTCACGAAGAACTTCGGTCATACCGGCATAGGCAGCCTCGGGAGCCTTGATCGCGTCAATGGCCTGCACAGGCACAAAGACTGCCGTGACCTCGCCGCGAATGGGCGTGATCATACGGCCCGCGATCGGGTCCAGTTCCATTGTGATGGACTGGGAAAGAAGCCCGCCTTCCGACATGCGGATTGGCTCGCACGCGCACGGCATCAGCTTGCCGCCGCGCATCCGGTCGACGATGGTGATAGAGGAACGCCGCGTATTGCGCGTCCTCTGATAGTCTCGATGGACAACCGCCATTACTTTCTCCTTTGGGGAACGATTTTGGAATAGGCAGCCTTCACGGGCTTACCCAGTTTCTTGGCTTGAGCGGCAAGCCATTTCCGCCGCTCAAGACATGCTTTGCAGGGGCGACGCATTAGCGGAACCCAATCAGCGGCCCGCCATGACGCGCCGTGTAATAGTTGGTGTTGAAATTGGGGCGCGGCTTCGGATGAACCGGGTATCTCTCCGAGAGATACCTTTGCCCCTTTGCGGCATACTCAGCCCGCCGCTTACGATCCGCAGCGGTAAGTGTACCTGCGGATGGCAGGTACTGCCCGAAATGATAACCGATCTGCGGAATACCGACTGCCATCGACGGCAGATCGAACAAGTCAAGCGGCTCTTCCCCGTCAATGGTCGGGAAATAATAGCGCCCGAACCAAGGACTATCGACGACCATAACGCCCGGACTGGTAGGAACAGGCTTATTATCCACCGACCTGCGAGGATCAGCAGGATCAACGTCGAGAAGGGGCGCTAGCTCAGCAGAGCCGCCAGAAGGGGGGCGAGAGCCGCCAGCGTCCCCAACAGCAGAAACAGCAAAATGATTACCCGAATTAGATGTTCGATCATCTTGCACACCCAAAGCTTGCCGCAAAGACGGCACCGATTGCCGCCGAGCATAGACGCCGCCGACCTCGGGCCGCAAGGTCAAAGACTGGACCTTGCTTTGCAGATCGGCATTTGCCTGTTGAAGCCGGGACACCTGACCAGAGCCGCCGCGCGAAGCGAGCGCGTCAGCAATCATGAGGCCGGAGTCGGCAATAGCCTGCCCCATGAAGTTGGACGATTGCACAGCCTGACCGGGGGCAGCCTGTAGTGCTGTCAGGGGATTGAAGCCCGCCGCCTCAGCCGCGCGGCGGATGCCAGCGTAGTCCGGCACTTGGTACTTGGTCTTGGGCTTGCTCACCGCAGCGCCCAAGATGTTTGCACCAGCACCAATCAGAGCGCCGATCAGAGGGAGCATTAATAGACCTCCCTTTGCCGACGCGGCGGGGCAGGGGCGCACAGAGCGCGCACCTGCTTTTCGACATCGGCACGGACCTTGGCATCGGAGAGCCAAAAAACATCCGCGACAATTTGCACGGCAAGGTCAAATTCGGCATACGCATAGCGTTCCGAGACCTGCCATTGCACGAGCCGCCACAGGGCTTGCTCGTATGTACTCATCGGGGGCCGATCCTGCTGCATGTCAGAGACCACAGAAGGCCCGGAAACCCTCCGACCAGAGAACCGCCGCGACCGTGCCGAGCGATGCCAGCACAGACGGCAGGACCGATTTGAGCAGGATCGGCCAGACGGACCTGAAGACCGCGCCCGTCATTGCTTCTTGGCCTCAAGGGCCGAAGCGATGGCCTCAAGGGCCGCAATTTCCTCGCGGATCATGAAGGCCTTATAGGCCCAACCACCGGGCGCAGCCTCGTCGACGAGATCGACATTTGCCAGCCGCGTGGCCGACAACAGAAGATCGGACTTCTTGGCACGAGTTGCCATTGCAATACACTCCGTTCTAGGCGGGGCGACCATCGCCCCACAACCGCAACGTAACACCAGTCGCATAATGAATATTATGTAATATATATCTCAAACCAGCACTGGACCTGCGGCTCCCGAGACGCTAAATCCCGGCCAGCAAAGGAGCCTGCCATGAGCTTTGACCGCAGCGTGAAGATCGCCCCTTCGATCCTGTCCGCCGATTTCGCCAACTTCGGTGCGGAATGTCGTGCGATCGAGGCGCAAGGCGCGGATTGGGTGCATGTCGATGTGATGGACGGGCATTTCGTGCCGAACATCACCTTCGGCCCCGCGACCTGTGCGGCGATCCGCCCGCATATCAAGGGCGTCATGGATGTCCATCTGATGATTGCGCCGGTCGATCCCTATCTGGAGGCTTTCGCCGCTGCCGGCGCCGATGTGATCTCGGTGCATGTCGAGGCCGGCCCCCATATTCATCGCAGCCTGCAAGCCATTCGTGCACTTGGCAAAAAGGCCGGGCTGGCGATCAATCCCGGCACCGGGATCGAAGCTGTCGGCTATCTTCTCGACATGGTGGATCTGGTCTGCGTGATGACGGTGAACCCCGGTTTCGGCGGGCAGAAGTTCATCCAGTCCCAGGTCGAAAAGGTCCGCAGCCTGCGCGCCATGATCGGCGACCGGCCGATCCATATCGAGATCGACGGAGGTGTCACGGTGGACACTGCGCCGTTGGTTGTGGCTGCCGGCGCGGATGTGCTGGTAGCGGGTTCGGCGGTGTTCAAGGGCGGCTCGGTGGAGAACCCTGCCCCCTATGGCGCCAATATCGCGGCGATCCGGGCGGCTGCGCGTCTCTGAAACGGCGCGCAACCTGCCAAAATCAAAGCACTTTCAGACAACCGCCTTTTCGAGGATCGGCGTCTTGGTCAGCACGCGCTCCACCGAGAGCGGTGAAAGATCGAGGCTCCTCCAGTCGCCGTGCAGGATATGTTCGGCAATCCCGCGCCCGATGGCCGGGGATTGTTGCAGTCCATGGCCGGAGAAACCGTTCATGAACCACAGGTTCGGCACCTGCGGCAGCGGGCCGAGGAGCGCGTTCTGGTCGAGCGTGTTGTAGGCGTAATGGCCGACCCAGTGGCGCACCACCTTCACCGCGTCGAAACCCGGTGCGCGATTGTAAAGCTGTTCCCAGATCACTTCCTCGAAAAGGTGAAGATCCGGCTCGAAGTCCTTGACATCACAGGGACCATCCTCTTGCGGGACAGTGGCGGTGATCCAGTGGTTCTGCTCCGGCCGCAGATAGAATCCGGTATCGACGAGCAAGGGCGCATCCGGATGGCGGGCGTTCGGGGCGTCGATGACGAAGACCGTGCGCTTGCGCGGCTCCACCGGCACGGAAAGCCCGGCCCAGCCCGCAACCACCGAGGCGCGGGTACCGGCGGCATTGACGGCACCGTTGCAGGCGACGCGGCCCCCTTTGGCGAGGATGACCGCGGCCACCCTGCCCTGCGCCATCTCCAGCCCGACCGCTTCATCGGTGACGAACCGTGCGCCCTGTGCCTTCGCCGCAGCCCGGAACCCGGCCAGAAGACCCATGTTGTCGAACCAGCCCTCATCCCGCGCGCCGAAACTGCCGGCGGTCAGATCGCCGACCTCCAGCCAGGGAAAGCGCGCCTTGACCTGATCCGGGGTCCAGACCTCTGTAGCCGCCCCGAGGCCGCGCTGCATCGCCGCGAGCTCCTCCAGCAGCGCCGCGCCCTCGGTGCTGTGCGACAGGAACAGATAGCCGTTCTCCTTCAGCCCGAGCGAGCCGACGCCCACATCCACCCCCAGGCTTTCCTGAAAATCACGGATGAACCCGATGCCGAAACGCGAGATCGCCACGTTCACCGGGCTTGAAAACTGCTGGCGGATCGAGGCCACCGAGAGCGCGGTCGAGGCATGGGCAAAGCTCGCATCCCGCTCCACCACCAGCACTTTCAGCCCCGGCTGCATCCGTGTCAGCCAATAGGCGCAGGAGGCCCCCATGACCGCCCCGCCAATGACGACCACATCCATTGTTTCGCCGGTCATTTTGCCCCCTGCCCCGTCTCGGTCCTCGACAGACCGACCGGCACATGGATAGACTTGCCCTCACGGAAGGACAAGGATGGGGCCTTGTCCGGAGGATGGCAGATTGACGGAAATCCTGTCACTTTTGACGCGGATCGCCGAGGGCAGGACCAAGCGGGAGGTTTGGGATCTGGCCGCGGCGCATTTTCGCGGCTTGGGCTTCGCGCGGATCAACTACGGGTTCACCCGATTTCGCGCCCTGCGGAATGTCGGCGACCCGGATGATGCGGTCTTTCTGACCACCACCGATGCCAGCTATGCGGAGTTCTACTTTCGCAACGGCTTTTTCGCCAAGACCCCGGCCTTCCGCTGGACGCTGGCCAATGAAGGCGCCTGCACCTGGACCTGGGTGCGCGAGGCGTTTCTTGCGGGCCTGCTGTCGCCCGATGAGGCCGAGACGGTGCGCCAGAACCTCGCCATGGGGATCGTGGCGGGCATCACCATCAGCTTTCCCGAAAGCTCCACCCGCGCCAAGGGGGCCATGGGGCTGATCGCCGATCCCGGTCTCGACCCGCCGGCCGTAGACCGGATCTTTGCGGCAAAGCGCGACGAGATACTGTCGGTCGCCCATATGATGCATCTGCGGCTTCTGCAGCTTCCGTTCTCCACCCATCGGCGGGCGCTGACCCAGCGGCAGCGCGAGGCGCTCGAATGGGTGGCGGATGGCAAGACCACGCAGGATGTGGCGCTGCTGATGGGGGTTTCCCCGGCGATGGTGGAAAAGCATCTCCGGCTCGCCCGCGATGCGCTTTCGGTCGATACGACGGCGCAGGCGGTGGCCAAGGCGGCGCTGATGAACCTGATTTTCAACACGCTCGCCTCCGAAGCGCCGGAGCTGATCGGGGTAGGGAATCCCTGACTTTCCGAAATCGCGCGAAAGTGGAAATCTGCCAGCGTTCCGTGAGTGGTGGCTACGGCCTTTGGAACAGCAGGCGCGGAAGGGGATGTATTCTCATTTTCGACCCGTTTGCGTCTCCCTGTCGGTGCGGCCGATCAATTTCCGGTCGGCCCACTGTGTAACTGTCGCGCCCTGCCTTATCCCCAAGGGTTCGGGCAACGGTGCGGTCCCGCAAAGGACCGCACCGTTTTTCATTTTTGGGGCTCCCCGTGATCAGGCCGCGTGACGCCAATGCGGGAACGGGTCTGCCAGCCCGCGCCAGAGGTCGGGCGCAAAACCGTCCTCCCCGACGAGCGCGGCATCGAGGCTGCGCGTGATCGCCGCCGGGTCCATACCGCTGCCGATGAAGACCAGCTCCTGCCGGCGGTCGCCCCAGGGGGCTTGCCATTTGGCCAGAATCATCTCCCGCCCCTCGCCCTCCGGCCAGCGGCGCTCCGGCAAGGCCGCCCACCAGAAGCCGAGCGGGCTGACCGTGCTCAGCGCCCCGGCAAGTGCAAATTCCGCCGCCCAGTCCGGCCGCGTCGCCAGCCAGAAATGCCCCTTGGCGCGGATCACGCCGGGCAGCGGGCCGTTCAGCACCGCATGAAGGCGTGCGGGGTCGAAGGGCTGGCGGGCGCGGTAGACGAAGCTTGCGATACCATATTCCTCCGTCTCCGGCACATGGCTGGCAAATCCGTAAAGCTCCTTGGCCCAAAGCGGATGCTCCGCCGCGCGGTCGAAATCGAAAAGCCCCGTGTTCAGAATGGATTGTGAGGCGATCCTGCCGTAGTCCGTCTCGATCAGCCGCGCGTCCGGGTTCAGCGCCCGCACGATCTTGCGGACCGCATCCAGCCGTTCCGCCCCCGCCTCCGTCACCTTGTTCAGCACCACCACGTCGGCGAATTCGATCTGCTCGGTCAAGAGCGCGACGAGGCTGCGCGCATCGCCCTCCCCCGCGACTTCGCCGCGGTCGGAGAGGAAGTCATGGCTGGAGAAATCCTTCAAGAGATGCGCCGCATCGACCACCGTGACCATGGTGTCGAGCCTGGCGACATCGGACAGCGACAGCCCCGCCGCATCGGTGAAATCGAAGGTGGCGGCGACCGGCAGCGGCTCCCCCACCCCGGTCTGTTCGATGAGCAGATAGTCGAAGCGCCCCTCCCCCGCGAGCCGACGCACCTCGGTCAGCAGGTCGTCGCGCAGCGTGCAGCAGATGCAGCCATTGGTCA
>JAPUEK010000066.1 GCA_027492585.1 Paracoccaceae bacterium
CGACGATGCCCAGCGGGTCGAGATCGGCGGCCAGATGGCCCCGGATCCGGTAGGCACGGATGATCATGATGGCGCGGATGCTGTCCAGAACCGCCCGCTGGATCTGCTCGTCACTGAGCGAGACGCCCTTTTCGGCCGCCTTTTCCACGATCTTCTTGGCGGCGGCCTTCGGCTCGGGTGCTGCGGGCCATTCGCCGGTCAGCGCGCCGGTCAGGTCGTCCAGCGGCTGCGGCGGCCAGTCGGTCCGCGCCCAGGAGGGACCGGCGGCCTGCCGCTTGGCATCCATCTCCGGCTCGTTGAGCGAGCGGAAGAAATCCGCCCACTGGGCATCCACCGACGCCGGATCGGCCGCATAGCGCGCGGCAAGCTGATCGACGTAATCGGCATTGGCCCCTTGCAGGAAGCTGGAGGCGTGGAACTGCGAGTTGGGGGAGTGTTCGGTCATGGTTTTACCTCGGATAGGTTGGGACCGGAAAGCAGGTGCGCCTTGCGGGAGGGCAGCAGGGCAAGCAGCAGGCAGGCGATGGCCGTAAGGCGGATCGCCCAGGGCAGGATGTCGCGGCGGAGCGCCAGGAACAGATGGAACATGTCGTGGCCGGAAAGCGGAAGGGTCACATCCTCGCGCTCGGCCCGGAACTGCATCGCCCAGAAATCGGAGGCGGAGAGCGCCGGCAGCAAATAGAACAGTTGCTGCACGATGCTCAGCGCGACGCAGAGCACGAAAAGCCACCGCCAGACCCCGGCATCGGCAAGGCGCCGCGTGCCGACCGAGATCATCGGCAGCATCACGGCACAGAGCAGAAGGGTTGCGGTCACCGGATAGCTTCCTCCGAAAGAGAGCCGGGCGCGCAACAGCTCCAGACCCACGGCAACGCACCAGAGCAGCGCCCATGACCACCAGAATTCGGGGCGGGTGGCCCGCCCGGAAAAGCGGAACGTATTCCGCAAGGTGGTCATGAGGGCGGTCGCCGGACCCATGCTCAGCCCTTGATCGCCTTCATCACGGCTTCGCCCAGATGGGCGGGGCTTTCGGCCACGACGATCCCGGCGGATTTCATCGCCTCGATCTTGCTTTCCGCATCGCCCTTGCCGCCGGCCACGATGGCGCCGGCATGGCCCATGCGGCGGCCCTTCGGCGCGGTACGCCCGGCGATGAAACCGGCGGTCGGCTTCCAGCGGCCCTTGCGGCGCTGTGCGGCGAGGTATTCGGCCGCCTCTTCCTCGGCGGAGCCGCCGATTTCGCCGATCATGATCATCGAATGGGTTTCGGGATCGTTGAGGAACATCTCCAGCACGTCGATATGCTCGGTCCCCTTGATCGGGTCGCCGCCGATGCCGACGGCGGTGGATTGGCCGAGGCCGAGGTCGGAGGTCTGCTTCACCGCCTCATAGGTCAGCGTGCCGGAGCGGCTGACCACGCCGACGGAGCCGCGGCGGTGGATGTGGCCCGGCATGATGCCGATCTTGCAGGCGTCAGGCGTGATCACGCCGGGGCAGTTCGGCCCGATCAGCCGGGATTTCGAGTCGATGAGCGCGCGCTTCACCTTCATCATGTCGAGCACCGGGATGCCTTCGGTGATGCAGACGATCAGTTCCATCTCGGCGTCGATGGCTTCGAGGATGGAATCCGCGGCAAACGGCGGCGGCACATAGATCACCGTCGCATTGGCCTCGGTTTTCGCCTTGGCCTCATGGACGGAATCGAAGACCGGCAGGTTCAGGTGGCTGGTGCCGCCCTTGCCCGGCGTCACGCCGCCGACCATCTTCGTGCCGTAAGCGATCGCCTGTTCGGAGTGGAAGGTGCCTTGGCTGCCGGTGAAACCCTGGCAGATGACTTTGGTGTTTTCGTTGACGAGAATGGCCATCGGGGCCTCCTTCAGGGTTCAGTTCGGAAGCGAGAACCGCATCGCGGCCCCGGTCTCAGAGGTGCAGGCCGGATCGTTGCCCGGCCCTGTGAGGGTTGCGGTCGCGCCGCCGTCAAGGGCGTAGGTCGTGCAGCCCTCGGCATCGGTCGCCATGTCGGGCGGGACATTCGCAAGCCCGAGGAATGTGGTTCCGAGCGCCTCGGTTCCTGCCTCGCTGTCCTCGACCATGCAGAAGCCGGGGACGGTCCACATCATGACGGTCAGATTTTCCGAGACATAGCTCCAGGAGCCTTCTTCCTCGGTCTTCGTCCAGCCGGCGCCGGTCAGCACCGCGTCGGCGGCATCGGGGTCACGCACGCCGAGGTCGCAGGCGAGGAGAGCCCCGGCCTGGGCCGTTTCGCGCGCCCCGAGCAGGGCCTCGGGCTTGAACGCCATCTCGGCCGCAGCCGGGAGGGCGGTCAGCACGCAGGCAAATGCCGCGGCGAGACGCTTCATCCCTTCACCGCTTTCACGATCTTCTGGGCGCCGTCCTTCAGGTCGTCCGCCGCGATCACGTCCAGGCCGGAATTGCGGATGATCTCCTTGCCGAGCTCCACATTCGTCCCTTCGAGACGGACGACCAGCGGCACCTTCAGCCCGACTTCCTTCACCGCCGCCAGCACGCCTTCCGCGATCACGTCGCAGCGCATGATGCCGCCGAAGATGTTGACGAGGATGCCCTTCACATTCGGGTCGGAGGTGATGATCTTGAAGGCTTCCGTCACCTTCTCCTTCGTCGCGCCACCGCCCACGTCGAGGAAGTTCGCCGGTTCCGCGCCGTAAAGCTTGATGATGTCCATGGTCGCCATCGCCAGACCCGCGCCGTTCACCATGCAGCCGATCTCGCCATCAAGCGCGATGTAGTTCAGATCGAACTTGGAGGCGGCGAGTTCCTTCGGGTCTTCCTCGGTCTCGTCGCGCAGGGCGGCGATATCGGGGTGGCGGTACAGCGCGTTGCCGTCAAAGCCCATCTTGGCGTCGAGCAGCTTGAGATTGCCGTCCTTCAGCACGCAGAAGGGGTTGATCTCCAGCATGTCCATGTCCTTCTCGGTGAAGAGCCGGTAGAGGTTCTTCACGATCTGGACGCATTGCTTGACCTGATTGCCTTCCAGCCCGAGCGCGAAGGCGACGCGGCGGCCATGGAAATCCGAAAGGCCGGTGGCCGGGTCCACGTCGAAGGTGATGATCTTTTCGGGCGTGTCATGGGCCACGTCCTCGATCGACATGCCGCCTTCGGTGGAGCAGACGAAGGAGATGCGGCTGGTCTGACGGTCGATCAGGATGGCGAGGTACAGCTCGCGGGCGATGTCGCTGCCGTCCTCGATGTAGATGCGGTTGACCTGTTTGCCCGCCGGGCCGGTCTGCACGGTGACAAGGGTGCGGCCGAGCATCTGGCGGGCGAATTCCGCCGCCTCGCCGACGGAGCGGGCAAGGCGCACGCCGCCCTTCTCGCCGGCTTCCGGCTCGACGAAATGGCCTTTGCCACGGCCGCCGGCATGGATCTGGGCCTTGACCACCCAAAGCGGGCCGTCCAGTTCACCGGCGGCCGTCTTGGCCTCTTCGGCCTTGGTCACGGCGCGGCCGTCGGAAACCGGGATGCCGTAGGAGCGCAGCAGCGCCTTGGCCTGATATTCGTGGATATTCATGGTTGGCCCCGCAACAGGTGATTTTGGGGCGTGATTGCACGAAAACGGGCAGCGGCAAAACGGGAATCGACGAGGAGGAGAGGAAAAGCAACAAATGTGATCACACGTTTAAAAACTGTGATCACAAAATCGGGACGTTAGCGGAAACAAGGCGGAAGCCTTCATGCCGCCGTCATGCCGGGACTTTACAATATGCGGCCACGCGGGAGAATATGGGCGAAATCACAGGGTCCCATGCGCCACATTATCTCGCTTACGACCATTCCGCCCAGGTTGGACCGGATCGGCGAAACGCTCCGCGCCCTTGTCGCACAACGCTCCCGGCCGGAGGAAGTGCGGCTCTATCTGCCGAAGACCTTCCGGCGCTTTCCGGCCTATGGCGGGGCCGTTCCCGACCTGCCGGAGGGGGTGACGCTGATCCGGCCGGAAGAGGATCTCGGCCCGGCGACCAAGGTGATCCATGCGGCGCGGGACCTGCGCGGGCAGGCGGTGGATATCCTCTATTGCGATGATGACCACCTTTATCTGCGCGACTGGGCGGAGAAGTTCCTCGCGGTGCGGAAGCGGCGCCCTCAGGATGCGGTGACCGGGGCGGTGATGCATGTCCGCCGTTCCGCCGGGCAGCCGGAGCCGGAGGGGCCGCGTGCCGTGGCCCCGCCCCCCCGCCTCCAGCAGCCGGGCCATCTTCTGCGGCGGCTCGCCTCCCGTCTCGCGCATCGCGGGGCGCAGGATCTGCCGCTGGAGCCGATCTACAGGACGGTCGAAACGCCGGGCTATGTCGATATCGCGCAGGGCTTTACCGGAGTGGCGATCCGGCCCGATTTCCTCGACGATCAGGTCTTCGACATTCCGCCGATCCTCTGGACGGTGGATGACATCTGGCTGTCCGGCCATATGGCGCGTCTTGGCGTGAAAATCTGGGCGGAACCCCGGATGAACCGCTTCCGGCAGCGCAATGGTCCCTCGGCGACGAGCCCCCTCTACGATGCCGAGATCGAGGGGATGCGCCGCCGGTCCGCCAATGCCGCCTGCATCGCCCATATGCAGGAGGTTTACGGGGTCTGGGGCGGGGTGACCTGAGAGGAGCCTCAGTTCAGCCAGAGCGCCATCAGCATCGCCTGGCCCGAAGTCAGGTCCTCAAACCGCTGCCAGCTGTCGGCGCTGACCACGGGTCCGGTTTCAAGATAGGGCAGCGCGGCCCACCCCTGAATCCAGCCGGGCAGATCGACAGGGCGCGGATCGGTGAATATCCGCCCGACATTGACGCCGGCGGAGGCCCCGACCCGCCAGTAGGGGGCAAGCTTCTTGCCTGCCAGCAGCGCCTCTGCATCGTCAAGGACGGCCCCCCAGACCTCCGCCGTCTCCGGGGGCAGGGCGAGCCCGAGCGCAGAAGTCTGCCTGGCGTTCGGCAGCCATTCGCGGTCATTGTCGGTCTCTTCGCCGACGAGAGACCAGAAGCGGCGGTTTTCGGCGATCATCCCCTGGAAATGCGCCAGAGCCGCCGCCATCCGGTCCTTGTCCGGGGTCTGGTTGGCGGTGGCCAGAACCATGGCGATCATGTCTAGGCTGTCGGGAACCTGTTCGCCGCCGGTGAACCAGTCGGGCGGGGCCTCCCCCCATTGCGCCATGGTGGCGCGGGCGGCGAAGATGCGGGTGATCGGCTCGGTCGGGTCATAGGCCAGCACGACCTCGCTGATGCCGTTCAGCAGGTTGGCATAAGCCGCAAGCCAGGCGGCATCGGCGCGGTCGAAGCGCACGACCGGGGCGGCGCCCTCTGCCGCAGCCCCGCCCATCCCGGCGCCTTCCTGACCGAGGATCGCTTGTCCGGCGATCCGCATCAGCGCCTCCTCCGGCTGGCGCTGCCCGTCGCTGTTCACGTCGAACCACAGATCGCCGAGATTGAGGATCAGGCCGATGTCCTCCTCTCCGCCCGCCGCAAGCGTGTCATGGGCGCGGGTCAGCTCGGCGGAGGCATCGCGGAAGATCCCGGCAATGACCGCCGGATCGAAGGGCTTCGGCGCGGGATTGTCCTCCAGCGGCAGGCGCAGGAAGGGCAGCATCCCGGTGCGGTCGGTCAGCCCGTAGGCGTAGCGGGTCTGGAAGCTGCCCTCCACCGCCCGCAGGAACTGGAGGCCACCAAGGGCGAACCGTTCCTCCGCCGTCAGGCTGGCTTGCGCGGACAGGCGGGCGGCGGTGGCGGCGATCCCGCTGCGGCCGATCTCCTCCGACAGGGTTTCCGCCGCGGCGGGCAGCGGCAGGGCGAGGAGAAGGGCAAGGGCGGTGAGGCGCATCTGAAACTCCGGTTGTCGGTTTTCCGCAGCGTGGCGGCAGCGCCGGCAAAAGGCAATCAGCGCGTGGCGGTGATGAGCCGTTGTCCGCGCGGCAGCCGGTCCCCGTGGTGGACGGGGCTGAAGCCCGCCTGCCGCACGAGGTCCAGAACCTCCGCCTCGCGGTGGTGATAGGGGGTGCGGTCGGGATGGGTCACCACCCCGTCCGGCTGACGCAAGGCGCTGTCATAAACCTCTGGCGGGGCGAGGAAAATGGTGAAGAACAGCTTTTGCAGCAGCGGAAAGCGGGCATGGAGCCGGGGCAGCGCGCTTTCCAGAAAGCGCAGCGGCAGATGGGTGAAGACGGCGAAGGCGATGGCATGGGTGATATGGGCCGGCACGCCGGGAAAGGCGAACTCGCCATCCTCGATCAGCCGCGCCGGGTCGAGCCGCGGGGTGCTCGCCATCTCCACCTCGTAGCCGCGCCGCATCAGCGCGCCGGAAAGGTCGGTCGCCCAGTAATGGCCGGGGTCGAGATAGGGAACCGCCTTGCAGCCGAGCCGCAGGCTGCCCGCCCCGATGTCGAGCAGATGATGCTCCGGCCGCAGGCCATGCGCCTGAAGGACCGCCATCTGCACCTCGCCCGTCTCGTCCCAGCGGCCGCCGACGATATCGCGGTGGCGGTCCTGCGCGAGCGCCTCGGCGAAGAAGCCGGGGGCGTGATAGGGGGAGACGGGCCGCATCAGGGTTGCGCGGCGCGGGTGACGATGCCGAGGCACAGCTCGGTCGCCCGCGCCATGTCCTGCACCGAGACCCATTCGAGCGGGCCGTGGATCTCCTGCATCCCGGTGAAAAGGTTGGGCGTCGGCACCCCCATCTCGGTCAGCCGCGAGCCATCGGTGCCGCCGCGGATCGGCACGGAGACCGGCTCGATCCCGAGCGCGCGGGCCGCCTCGCGCGCCAGTTCCACCGGGGTCATGTCGGTTTCGAGCCAGTAGCGCATGTTGCGATACTGCGGGGTGATCTCGCAGGTGATGGTGGCGCGCGGCTCGGTCGCGGCGAGCGCGGCGCACAGCCCTTGCAGCAGCGCACCCTTCGCCGCCAGCCCCTCGCGCTCGAAATCGCGCAGGATGAAGTGGATCACCATCCGCGAGGAGCCGCCCGCCATGTCGGTGGCATGGAGGAAGCCCTCGCGCCCCTCGGTGACTTCGGGCGTAAGGCTCGATTGCGGCAGGGCGCTGATCAGCTTGCCGGCGAGGGTGATGGCGTTGACCATGCGGCCCTTGGCCTGCCCCGGATGGGCGGACACCCCGGTGATGGTGACGGTCGCCCCGTCGGCGGAGAAACTCTCATATTCGATCTCGCCGAGCGCGCCGCCGTCGAACGTATAGGCGAAATCGGCGGCCAGGTCGGCGGGAAGGCGGGGGGAGACGCCGCGCCCGATCTCCTCGTCCGGGGTGAAGGCGATGCGGATCGGGCCATGCGGGATCTCCGGATGGGCCAGAAGATGCCGCGCCGCCGTCATCAGGATCGCCACCCCCGCCTTGTCATCGGCGCCAAGCAGCGTGGTGCCGGAGGCGGTGACGATATCCTCGCCGATCTTGGTGGCGAGATAGGGCGAGGCTTCGGGCGACAGAACCAAAGCAGGATCGTCGGGAAAGGTGATCTCGCCGCCATTGTAGCGGCGGATCACCCGCGGCTTCACCCCGGTCGCGCTGAACTGCGGGGCGGTGTCGACATGGGCGAGAAACCCGATGGTCGGCGCCCCGGTCACCCCCGTCGCGGGAATTGTCGCCAGCACCACCCCATAGTCGGTCAGCCGCACATCGGCCGCGCCGATCCCGGTCAGCTCCTGCTCCAGGAGCCGCAGGATGTCCCATTGCACCGCCGTCGAGGGGCCGGAAGCGGAGCCCGCATCGCTCTGGCTGTCGATGGCGGCGTAGCGGACGAGGCGGCTTTCCAGCTCGCTGTCGAAGGAGGCGGAGGAGATGAGATGCGCGGGCATGGGCGGGCTCCTTTCGGGGAGGGCGGTCTTGGGGCAGGGGCGGAAGCCTCCGGCGGGGATATTTGAGGCAAGATGAAAGGGCTTTCTTCTCTTTCCAAATATCCCCCGCGGAGCGTTCCGCAGCCGGGGCAGGGCGGATCAGGCGGCCTTGTGCCAATCGCAGGTGCAGGGGCCGCCGTCATGGACATGGATCTGCCCCTCTGCAAGGTCGAGGCGGATCGTGGCGAGCGTCGCATATTGATCGGCATTGTCGCCCGGCAGCGGATGGCCGCAGAGCGCGCCATCGTCCCCAAGGTGGCAGTTCATCGCGCCCAGCACCTGCTCCGGCCCGGTGACGCCGCCCTTCAGGCGCCGCAGCAGCAGGTCGCGGCGCAAAAGCGTGTCGGGATTGGCGCGCGGGCCGGTATCTTCGGCGGCGGGTTCGGGGGCGAGGAAATGGTTGGTATGGACGAGCAGCCCCTCGGCATCGGCCAGAACGAAGCTTGGCCCGCCGGGATGCAGTTCCACCGTCATGGCCAGCGCCTGGCCCTTCTGCCAGCAGCAGAGGTTCAGCGAGGAGGAGGCCGAGACCGGCGCGGCGGCGAGCCGTTGCGCCGCATCCTGCAACGACTGGCCGAGGTCGAGTGCCGCGCGGGCCGCGACATGGACGGGCAGGCCGATGCCTTCGCCGTCGCGGGCATGGTGCAGGATGGTGAAGAGCAGTCCGATCCCCCGGCTGTTGACCCCGGCCTTGCCGACGATACCGTATTCGGTGAGCGTGCGGGTGGTGGTGCCATCCTCCAGCGGGATCTCCCAGACGAGCCAGGTGTCGCGGAAGCGGCAGAACCAGTCCCAGGTCTGCACCGCGACCGGAGGCCGGTCGAGATCGGGGATCGCCAGCACCGCCGAACATTCGCCACGCAGGGGCGCTTTCAGCTCCGCGAGGATTTCCGTCCGCGCGTTGAGCGCGCCGATCAGGGCGGGATCGAGCCCCGCGCCTTCGGCCATGCCGCGCATCTCGGCGGCAAGGTGGGGGGCATAGGCCTCGGCCGCGGCAAGGGCGGCGCGGCCGGCCGGCACCGGGTCATGGCCGGGGCGAAGCCCCTCCCACATCGTGCGGTAGCCGGAGAGGGTTGCGGCGATGCGGGCGGCATGGGTGCGGCCGAAGGTCAGGCCGCGGGCGAAAGGCTCGGTCTCGGCGGATCTGAAAAACCGGGTCATGGCGGGGCCTTCCTGCTGGGTCCGGGGGCAGTTTCAGCACCGAAGCCGGGCAGGGTCAAGGTTCCCGCCGAAGTCTCCTGCCGCCTCAGCCCTTCGCGTCGCTTGCCGCCTTCTTCGCTTCGGCAGCGGCTTTCATCCGGGCGAGGATCTCGGCCTTGTTCTCGCGCATCCCGCCGGCAGGCTGCGGCGCGCCGCGGGTGCTGACGGTGGTGTTGCGCGGGGTGTTCTTGTCGGCCTTGGCGTTGCCGGATTTGCTGTAATCCATGGGAGCCTCCTCGGGGACGGGAAGGGGAGCAATGCCTGAAAGGCGGCGGGGGCGCAAGCGGGGGCAGGCAGGGCAGGAGGTTCAGGGAACAAGGCAGGCCGGAGGAGGGGGCCGAAGGTTGGTTTGAACCCATTGCGGACATTAGCCTGCTTGCTACTGTGCCTGCTGCACAATGTGACTTTGCTTGGAGGAAGGCCCTTGTCTGCCAGAATGAACTATTATCGCGCGGCGCCAGCGGCAATGAAGGCAATGACGGATCTGGAGGAAGCCAGCAAAGGGCTTTCGATCCAATGTGCCATCCGCGAACTTGTCAAGATGCGCGTATCGCAGATCAATGGTTGCGCCTACTGTCTGAACCTTCATGCCCCTGAGGCTCGTGCTGCTGGCGTTTCCCAGCAAAAGCTGGACGTGCTTTCTGCTTGGCGGGAAAGCACGGCATTTTCTGTGCAGGAGCGGGCAGCGCTTGCATGGGCAGAGGCGCTGACGCGGCTGGAGGCAACGGGCGCCCCTGACGCAGATTACCTGCAGCTTTCTGAGGCATTCGGCGAGAAAGAGCGGGTTGAACTGACCCTGATCATCACAACCATCAACGCCTGGAACCGCTTCGCAGTTGGCTTCAGGTCACAGCATCCGATATCTGGACCCACGCAAGAATAGGTCGGGTTGACCGTCCTCTTCGTCCCGCATTGCAGCGGCTTGCACGCCAGACGTTCCTGACCTTTCCCATAGAAAAAGCCCCGCCGGTCTGCGCCAGCGGGGCCTTCATTTCCTTCCGGCAGGCTCAGGCCAGCGAGGGATCAATCGTCTTGCAGGCGGCGACGAGACCCTTCACCGCATCGACCGATTTCTGGAACATCGCCTGTTCGGCCTCATCCATCTGGATTTCCACCAGACGCTCGACGCCGCCGGCGCCGATGATCACCGGTACGCCGACATACATGCCGTCAAGGCCAAAGGCGCGGTCCACAAAGGCCGCGACGGGCAGCAGGCGCTTCTGGTCCTTGAGATAGGCTTCCGCCATCTCGATGGCCGAGGCGGCGGGGGCGTAGAAGGCCGAGCCGGTCTTCAGCAGGCCCACGATCTCGGCGCCGCCGTCACGGGTGCGCTGGATGATGCTGTCGAGCTTTTCCTGCGTGGTCCAGCCCATCTTCACGAGATCGGGCAGCGGGATACCGGCAACGGTGGAATAGCGCGCCAGCGGCACCATCGTATCGCCATGGCCGCCCAGAACGAAGGCGGTCACGTCCTTCATCGAGACGTTGAACTCGGTGGCGAGGAAGTGGCGGAAGCGGCCCGCATCCAGAACGCCGGCCATGCCGACGACCTTGTTGTGCGGCAGGCCCGAAAACTCGCGCAAAGCCCAGACCATCGCATCGAGCGGGTTGGTGATGCAGATCACGAAAGCGTTCGGCGCATGGGCTTTCAGGCCCTCGCCCACAGCTTTCATCACCTTGAGGTTGATGCCCAGAAGATCGTCGCGGCTCATCCCCGGTTTGCGCGGCACGCCGGCGGTGACGATGCAGACATCGGCCCCGGCGATATCGGCATAGGAATTGGCGCCCTTGAGGCTGGCGTCGAAGCCTTCGATCGGGCCGGATTGCGCGATGTCGAGCGCCTTGCCCTGCGGGGTGCCTTCGGCGATGTCGAACAGGATGATGTCACCCAGTTCCTTGATGGCTGCGAGATGGGCGAGCGTGCCGCCGATCTGGCCTGCGCCGATGAGTGCGATCTTGGGTCTGGCCATGGAATCCCCCTCCGGGTTGCAACGGTGACTGACGCAGGGGTGGTAAGCGCAAAATGCCTCAGGGTGCAAGCCCGCCGCGCTGCGGCATGGCGCTTTGCCGTGGTCCTTCCGCGATGTTTGCGCTAAAGCGGCGGCAATCTGGATCGGCATGTCTTCGGGGGCGGGCGAATGAGCGGGCTGGAGTTCTGGGGTGTGGCCCTGATCGCGGCGGTGATGACCGGCATGGGCAAGGGCGGCTTGCCGGTCGTGGGGGCGCTTGTGGTGCCGCTCCTGTCGCTGGTGATCCATCCGGTCGTGGCGGCGGGGCTGATGCTGCCGGTCTATGTCCTGTCGGACATGTTCGGACTTTACGCCTATCGCAAGGAATTCGACCGCCGGGTGCTGGTCATCGCCATGACCTTCATGACGCTGGGCGTCGGGCTTGGCTGGGCGACGGCAAGCCTCGTGTCCGAGCGCTGGGTGACGGTGCTGGTCGGGGTGATCTCGGTCACTTTTGCGCTGAACCAGTTGTTCCGCCGGCCGGCGGTGGGCGAGCCGCGGCCGGCGCAGGTCGGGCCGGGTGCCTTCTGGTGTACGATTGCGGGTTTCACCAGCTTCGTGAGCCATACCGGCGGGCCGCCCTATCAGGTCTGGACCCTGCCGCTCGGGATGCGGAAGGCGGTCTTTGCCGGGACCTCCACCATCGCTTTCGCCTATGTGAACGCGATCAAGCTGGTGCCTTACTACTTTCTCGGCCAGATCAACCTGCACAGCCTGAAGATCGCGGCGATGCTGATGCCGGTGGCGGCGCTCTCGGTGTTTCTCGGGGTCTGGCTGGTCAAGGTGCTGCCGGAGAAGCTGTTTTTCCGCATCGTCACCTGGTCGCTTCTGCTGATCGGCTGCGAGCTGGTCTGGAAGGGCTTGCAGGGCTGAGCCCGCCCTTTCAGGCGGGGCTGCCTTTGGCGGGCAGAGGCTCCCGCACCGCCTCATAGGCTTTGCCCGAGGCGATCACGCAGGCGAGCCCGTCGGGGCGGGTGAAGATCAGCGTCCAGGTTCCGGTCTCGGCAGAGGCGAAAACCTCCATCACCTGGGCATTGGCCACAAGGCCGATGCTGCGCCGGGTCTCGCCGAAGGTCTGCGCCAGAGCCTCCAGCACCTTTGCCCGAGGGGCGCAGCCCGGCTCTGCCCAGCCCGCTTGGGTGGCGAGGATCAGGGCGGCAAAACCGAAGGAGAGGGTGAAGAGCAGCTTTTCCATGGCGGAGCCTTTCAGGGGGAGAGACCCCAAGCCTGCGGCAGAGGTGCTGCCGGCAGGTTAATCCGCCGCGCGGGGGAGGGGGAGCGGGCGGAAAGCCCATACAGGCTGCGCGGCACGATCCGGCGGAGGCATTTCCTTCGGCCGCGCCAGTTGTTCTTTCCTGAAGGCGGGAGCGAGCCCATGCCCTTCCTTCGGGCGGATCGGAGAACGCGATCCGCGTTGTCCCGCCCGTCCGGGAAAGGGGACAGGGTGCAGATCATGTAAAGACCCGAGGCCGCGTTTTCCCGCCCGCGCGAGAAGGGGGCAGGCAGAAGAAGAAGCAAGCGATGATTGTCGCGTTTCGCCGCCTGCGCGAGAAGGGGTCAGCAGGGCCGCCCGTCTCCTGTGACCTGCCCCAGGACTTGCGCCGGTGGGGCGAAGCGCCCGTCTATCGAGGGGGCTGGCCGGAGGCTCTGGACCTTCGGCCGGGGGAGATGGGATTGCATGGCAGAGGGCATCGCTTCTTCCAGAGTGGCGGCCCTTCCTCTCCCGCGAAGGGGGAGGGAGGTGCCTTTCCCGGAGCCCGCTTGGCCTTGGCCGGTTCACCCTTCCTTTCGCGGGGGAGGAAGGGGTGGCGCCCGCAAGCGCCGCGCGACCCGGAAGGCTCAGCCCCCCGCCGCGCCATGGCTGCGGTCGTAGCCATTCGCCACAGCGCCGGGCCACCCCTCCGGCGGGGCCTTCGGGCGAAAGACCTCAACCAGAAGCGGATGACAGGCAGCCTGATCCGAGGAATGTTCCGACGAACAATCGCCGCCCGGACAGGCCGACAGCCCGCCAATCAGGTCGATATTGGCGAAGAATTCCAGATAGTCCCCCGGCCGCACCGGCGAGGCTTTCATGAAATACTGCCCGGTATCCCGCGTGAACCCGGTACACATGAAAACGTTGAGCACATCATGGACATGCCGCTCCGCTTCCGCCAGCGGCAGCCCCGTGCGCCCGGCAAGCGCCCGCGTCAGGTTGGAATGGCAGCAGTGGTGGTACTGCCCACCCGACAGCAGGTTGTGGGTGTAGGGATCGCAGCGCGTGCCGATCACGTCATGGACCGACCCGCCAAATGCGTCGAACCCATACCAGTCGAGCGTATCCTCCGTGATCACCGCCATCTCGCGCAGAAAGGGCAGCGAGGACCACATCCGGTCCCCCGTGCTCAGGTGGGTGCCGTGCAGGGCGCGGGTCTTGCCGGAGAAGAACCGTTCCGTCAGATCCGCGGCGCTCCAGAGGTTCAGATCGCCGACCTGCGGCCCCTCGACCGAGGTGATGCGGAAGAAATGCCCCGCCGGCACGTCGAAGCACAGCGCCTCGCGGGGCGGGACGAGATGCTCCCCCACCCGCTCCCAGCCCGCACGGGCGGCGTGATAGGGGGCGGGATCGGGGCGCGGCATCCCCTCCACCGGATAGCAGATCACCGGGGCTATGCCCCTGCGCGCCGCGGCATCGGCGGGGGCTTCATGGGCGGGGTTCGCAGGTTTCATCGGCACCTCGGTATCTGGGGGAGGCGCGCCTCCCGGTCTCCGGCCTCATGGTCCCAGCCTCAGACCCCGGGTCTCAGGCACTGGCGCGGCTCGCGCCCGGCACCGGGATCGCAACGCGCACCGCAAGCCGCACAGCGATACTGCGACGGGCCAAGGCTGCGGTTCAGCCGCCACCGGCAGGCCCGTGTCAGGGTGGAATTCCGCCGCGCCACCCAAAGGTAGGTCAGCACCCCAAAAAGAAGAAGCGGAAGAAGCAACAGCATCCTCCGCTTCTGTCATGTCAGCCGGGCAGGCGGAAGCCTCCGCTTGCGGTCGGCGCGGTCCCTGCTTGTGGCAGGGTCGGCTAGGCCCATCTCAGGCGATGGCCTCCTGCAGGGCAGCCCCGCCGCCAAGACCGACGCGCCCGCCATGAGCCACGCGCGCCGGGAAGGGAATCGGCCGGGTCTGTTCCTTGCGCGCACGGGAGTAGTCGGCAGGCATGATCAGCACGGCATACTGGCGGCCATCCTCGCCGTTGCGATAGGTCTCGCCGAGACGCTCCACCCCGTAGCCAAGCTGGCGCAGCGCCCGCATCAGGGCCAGAGAGGACAGGCAGATCAGATCCTCCGCCCCCTTGGCGCGCGCCGTATCCACCAGACCGTCCACGATCATGGCAAGGCAGGTGGCGCGCTCCGCCTGGGTCGTCAGCTCATCCGAGATCACCAGCCGGGTGCATTCCCAGACATTGGGCGTGGCAATCTCCACCGACATCACATGCGGGGGGATATGCGGCAGTTTGCCCGAATAGGCATCGCGCAGCATGTAGGTGTGTTCCCCCCAGGTGGCCGTCGTCGCCATCGCCCGCGCCCCGCCCACCACCTTGCCGTCTTTCAGCACCAGGGAGTAATGCGCGACCGGCGTGTCATACTGATCCATTTCGACATGGTCATTATGCGGTATGTCCCATTTCAGATCATCAACGAAGACCTTCTTCCGAAGGGCCAGGAAATCGTAGAAGGCGCTGCCGTGCCGATGAAAATTGGAAAAGTCGAAACGGATGTTCTGCATGATGAGGACTCCTTCAGGGGTTGAGCAGTTCTCCAATTGTATTACGCCATAAGTTGAAATGCCGCAGGATTCCGACAGAGCCGGCGGGAAATCCCGAGAAGGGGTCCGGCGCAACTTACAGTGTTAAAGAATCCGGCGTGCCGCCGCGATGGAGGCGGCCTGCGATTGGGTGCGGGCGCCGAGTTTGCGCTTCACATTGTTCAGCCTGGCCTTGACCGCGCTTTCGGAAATCCCGAGGCGCGCGGCGATCTGTTTGAGGCGGAGCCCCTCCGCCTGCATCTTCAGCGCCTCGATCTCGGCAGCCGTCAGGCTCGGTTCATCCTCGCGGCCCATGTGCAACCGCTCGACGATCCGGTGCAGCCGCTCCAGATCGGTTTCACTGAAATCCCGGTCGTCGCGGAAGAACAGACCATAGCTGCGCCGGCCCTTGTCGGCCTTGGCGCTGAAGCTTGCGACGGCCCCGAAGATCAGCCCGAACACTTCGGCGTGGCCGCGCACCTGTTGGGGGTCAGGGATGCCGAGTTCGGAGGATCGCGCGGCACCCGTATGCGTGTAGACCCATTTCAGCGACGGGTCATGGACCACCAGCCCATGGGTGGTGTAAAATTCCACCCAGGTTTCGGGGAGCTGATTCACCTCGGCTTCAGGGAAGGAAAAACCAACGCGCAGAGCAACATAGAACCCCGCCGGAGCAATCAGTGCGATCTGGTCTGTGAGGGACTCGGGGATACTCATCTGCTCAAAACTGTTGCCGAATACGGTTCTCGGTTCTAGCCTTTTGTATGTAAGCAATGCCCGGTTGAAGCGGTTTCTGCAACACCTAGCATTACAGGGATGAAAGATGGACATTGATCAACGCAGGGTTGACGCTACGTCAGGTCTGCTGGGGCGCCTCGGGGTGCTTTGCGATTCGGGTTTCGCGCTCGCGGTCCATATTCGCTATACGCGACCCACTTTGCTTTACCGGACCTACGGGCCGAAATGGATCGAATATTACAGCAAGAAGGGTTTCATGCTGTCCGATCCGGTGGTGCGATGGGGCCTGATGAATACCGGCTCCATCGAATGGGAAGCACTTGGCAGCGAAGATCCGGAGGGGGTTCTGACCTCCGCCAAGGCGCATGGCCTGCGCCACGGCTGGACCTATTCGACCGGCCCGGCCACCTCGCGGACCATCTCGGGACTGACCCGGAAGAAGACCGAATTCAGCGACGCGGACCGCGCTGAAATCATCTCGATCATCGACGCGCTGCATGAAGTAACCGATGGGTTCGAAAAATTTTCGACAAAAACCCAGGATGCGCTGCGGGCCTTGGGGTCGGATTGAACGGTTTCCGGGCCGGTTCGGCCCGGGCTGATCGGGGGGTGATTCGGCCCTGATGCCGAGGAATACGGCCGTTTTATGGCCGCCGCCGCAGGGTGTCGCGGAGCAAGGCTCATGGGGCAAGCGCTCCGCAGTCGAAGATGTCAGCAGCGACATCTCCCCAGGCCTCTCTAGGGATGAGATACCACCCCATCTCCCGATAGCTCCAGCCGTAGCTCTCATCGCCGACTGTTGCGACCGCGTGGATGTCGAACTGGAACTCTTCAGGCGCGTTGGCAAGGCTCCAGAAGAAGCTGTTGCGCCGGAAGGCGGCAATCCCCAGTGCGGGGGCTGTCGCGCACATGCCCGCTGGCTGAGGTGCTCGGCATAGGGCGGGATCGCCAGCAGGGTGACGGTGCCAGCGATGCCGATGGCCCAATGGCCTGAGCGACCGCACCGCCAGACAAGCCAGTGCGTCCCCCAGAAACACTGGAACCGCAAAGAGCAGGAGCCGCCGGGACAGCGCGGCGAATGTCACAAGATAGAAGGAGATGGCCGAAGGCCAGGAGACCGGCAGCACCGCTACCAGCATCGCACCGGAAAGTGAGCCACGCAGCAAGACGCAGGCCCCAAATAGGGCGGAGAGTTGCAAGGCAAGTCTCGACAGTCCGACAAACCGGACAGCATAGAACGTCCGGATGCAAAACCAGATCCAGACCCCGATCATCAGCACGAGGGCCAGAAGGATCAGCAGGAGCTTCGTCGTTAGGATCAGACCGCCCGCTCGACCATCATCTTCTTGATCTCGGCAATCGCCTTGGCCGGGTTCAGCCCCTTCGGGCAGGTCTTGGTGCAGTTCATGATCGTGTGGCAGCGATAGAGTTTGAACGGGTCTTCCAGCCCGTCAAGCCGCTCGCCCGTGGCCTCATCCCGGCTGTCGATGATCCAGCGGTAGGCGTGCAACAGCGCCGCCGGCCCGAGGTATTTATCGCTGTTCCACCAGTAGCTCGGGCAGGAGGTCGAGCAGGAGGCGCACATCACACATTCATAAAGCCCGTCGAGCTTCTTGCGGTCCTCGATCGACTGGCGCCATTCCTTTGCCGGGCGGTTGGTCTTCGTCTCCAGCCACGGCATGATGCTGGCGTGCTGGGCGTAGAAATGCGTCAGGTCGGGGATCAGGTCCTTCACCACCGGCATGTGCGGCAGCGGGTAGATCTTCACGTCGCCCCTCACCTCATCCAGCCCGTAGATGCAGGCCAGCGTGTTGATCCCGTCGATGTTCATCGCGCAGGAGCCGCAGATCCCCTCCCGGCAGGAGCGGCGGAAGGTCAGGGTCGGGTCCACCTCGTTCTTGATCTTGATCAGCGCGTCCAGAACCATCGGGCCGCATTTGTCCATATCGAGGAAATAGGTGTCCACCCGCGGGTTTTCGCCGTCATCGGGGCTCCAGCGGTAGATCTGGAACTTCCGCACATTCTTGCCCTCCGGGCGCGGCCAGGTCTTGCCGGTGCGGATTTTCGAGTTTTTCGGAAGGGAGAACTGGACCATGGGATGACCTTTCAGACGGGCTTCGAGGGGGCGGAGCCGCCCTCGTTGGCGAAGAGTGCCTGGTTCTGGGTGACGAGGCGGACGACCTTGAACCTGGCCCCCTGGGGCAGGTCCATCTCGTTCAGGCGGCGGATGAATTCAAGCGCGGCGGGCGCCACCCGCGGGTTGGACCGGGTGGAAACCGGCTGTAGCGCGGCGCAATCGGCGGCATCGAGCCCGGCAAGCGCCAGAAGCTGCCGGCCGGGGTGGGCGGCATCGGTCTCGTCCTCCAGCCGGAAGAAGGACAGCCGGTCGCCAAGGCCCGCACGCATCGCCGTCTCCAGCCCCGTCCAATCGCCGCAATCGGCGTAATCGGCCAGATAGGTGGCAAGCGGCGCGGTATAGCCGTCGCTGACGGTGATCTGGGCATGGACGCTGGCCTTCCAGCCGGTCATCTCGCGGGTATAGACGGCATATTGCGGGCGCAGCGGCGCGAAGCCTTCGTCCAGCAGCGCAAGGATCGCCTGCCAATGGGGGTAGAGCACCCGCGTCCCGCCATTGCCCGGCACGGCGCCCAGAAGGTTCTCATGCGAGATCAGCGTCACCCCCGGCCCCGACAGCGCCTCGCGCTGCGCGCGGATGGCGGCGGCAAGGCGGGCCTCGGCCTTCGGCGTGGGATCAAGGCTGTAAAGAAGCGCCGAGCGTCCCATCTCCCGCGTCGGCGACCCTTCGGTCGGCGTGCAGATCTCCACCCGGTCCGCCAGCCGCCCGGCATTGAGCGCCATATAGCGCTGCAACGAGGTCGTGCCGGTCTTCGGCGCACCCAGATGAAGGATCAGCTTGCGGGTGGACATGTCAGCCGCGCCACCCCGGCTGATCCTGCAAGGCGCGGCTCGGGAACTGGCCCGAGCGCGACTTCACGCAGGATTTGTAGACCTCCGCCGGGTCGCGGCCCATGATGTAATCGGAGGTGACGTGCAGCTCGAAATTCGCCGCCGTCTGCCCCTTGGAATTGACGCCGACGGCCACATTTCCGCGCGGCTGCTGGGCGAGCCGCGCCTGTTCCGTGCAGCGCCGCTCGGCCTCTTCCAGAGGGATCGGGCCGCAGGCCGCGAGAAGTGCAAGCAGGGGGAGCGCCAGCCGCAGCATCAGCGCACCGTGAAGGCCGGCACGCCGGCGCCGGCCATGCAGGAGGCGGGGCCGGGGCTGCCGGTCAGGCGGCGGATGGTGGCGATGGTGGAGCTTCCGGCCTCCACCCCCACATCGCGGGCCAGAAGCTGCACATCCTCGGCACTGGCATTGTCCACGATGCAGCGGGTTGCGGTGTCGGCCATGGTGCCGGTCAGGGATTTCGACACCACCGGGCGCACCACGGATTCCGCGGCGCGGCGGCCCACCTTGTCGGCCATATCGGTCGGCGAACAGGCGATGAGGGCAACGGGAGCGAGAACGGCGCAGGCAAGGAGCAGGCGTTTCATGCGGCAACCTCCGGCTTCAGGGCAATGAACAGCGTCTCACCGCGCATCAGCCCGTGGCGATGCACGTCCGGCTCCACCGCGACCATCTCCTCCAGCCGGAATCCGGCGGCGCGGATGCGGTCGCGGATATCATGGCCGAAGAAGCGAACATGGTCGTTCTGGCCGAAATGCAGGAAGCGATCCTCGCGGGAGCTCACCTCCGGGTTCTCGTAGGTGGCAGGCCAGCCCTCGCAGACCGGAGTGGTCAGGAAGGCGATGCCGCCGGGGCGCAGGATGCGGCGGATCTCCGACAGGGCCTTGGCGTCGTCCACATGCTCCAGCACATGGTTGCACATCACCCGGTCGAAGCTTTCGTCCGGCATCTCGATCGCCTCGATGTTGAGGACGTGATCGGGATTGGTATCGACGCGCAGCTCCGCCGTCTCATAGCGCCCGACCTGCGACGACACGAACCGCCGCAGCGGCCGCTCGGCAGCGAAATGCAGCAGCCGGTGCTCCTTCGACAGCACCGGGTTCCGCAGCAGGTAAAGCGTGATCAGCCGGTGCCGCTCCAGCGAGGCGCAGGAGGGGCAGCGCGCATCATAGCGCGGGGGCGAGCCGAACGGCCCGAACTTCCCATAATAGCCGCACAGCGGGCAATGGCGCGGGGCGATGCCCCTGGCCATCTGGTTGAACTTCTGGCGGAGCCGGTTGACAGACTTGTCCAGTGCGCCGCGGAATTCCTCCGTGCGGTCCACCTTCGCGGCGCTGTCCCAGTCCTCTGCCATGGGGTCCTCAGTAGACCCGCGCCTTGGGCGCGATCTTCTTCAGGTCGATCCCGCCCTCGGAGGCAGGGGTCAGGGGCTCCAGATGCACCGGGCGGCTGGAAAGCGTGACCTTGTTCCCCTCGACGAGCGCGAGGCTGTGGACCCGCCAGTTCACGTCGTCGCGGTCCGGATAATCCTCATGGGCATGGGCGCCCCGGCTTTCCTTGCGCGCCTCGGCCGCAACGATGGTCGCAAGCGCATTCGGCATCAGGTTGGTCAGTTCCAGCGTTTCCATCAGGTCGGAGTTCCAGACGAGGCTGCGGTCGGTCACCTTCAGATCGCCCATCTTGCCGGCGATGGCGGTCATCTTGACCACGCCCTCGGCCAGCGTCTTGTCGGTGCGGAAGACGGCGGCATCGGCCTGCATGGTCTTCTGCATTTCCAGCCGCAGTTCGGCGGTCGGGATCGACCCGTTGGCATGGCGCAACCCGTCGAACCGGGCCAGAGCCTTGTCCACCTCGGCCTTGTTCACCGGCTCGATGCGGGATTTGGGGTCCACCACCTCCGCCGCGCGGATCGCCGCCGCCCGCCCGAAGACCACGAGGTCGATGAGCGAGTTGGACCCGAGCCGGTTGGCCCCGTGAACCGAGGCGCAGCCCGCCTCGCCCACGGCCATCAGGCCGGGGAAGATCGCGTCGGGGTTGGCCGGGGTCGGGTTGAGCACCTCGCCCCAATAGTTCGTGGGGATACCGCCCATGTTGTAATGGACGGTCGGCAGAACCGGGATCGGCTCCTTGGTCAGATCGACGCCCGCGAAGATGCGCGCGGATTCGGAAATCCCCGGCAGGCGCAGGTCGAGCGTTTCCTTCGGCAGGTGGTTCAGGTGCAGGTGGATGTGGTCCTTGTGCGGCCCCACCCCCCGGCCTTCGCGGATCTCGATGGTCATGCAGCGGCTGACCACATCGCGGCTGGCCAGATCCTTGTAGGTCGGCGCATAGCGCTCCATGAACCGCTCACCCTCGGAGTTGGTGAGATAGCCGCCCTCCCCGCGTGCGCCCTCGGTGATGAGGCAGCCGGAGCCGTAGATGCCCGTCGGGTGGAACTGCACGAACTCCATGTCCTGCAAGGGCAGGCCCGCCCGCGCCACCATGCCGCCGCCGTCGCCGGTGCAGGTATGGGCGGAGGTCGCGCTGAAATAGGCGCGGCCATAACCGCCCGTCGCCAGCACCGTCATCTTGGCGTTGAAGACGTGGATGGTGCCGTCATCGAGCTTCCACGCGACGACGCCGGTGCAGCGGCCGTCGGTGATGATCAGGTCGATGGCGAAATATTCGATGAAGAATTCCGCGTTGTTCTTCAGGCTCTGGCCGTAAAGCGTATGCAGGATCGCATGGCCGGTGCGGTCGGCGGCGGCGCAGGTGCGCTGCACCGGCGGGCCTTCACCGTATTCGGTGGTATGGCCGCCGAAGGGACGCTGATAGATCTTGCCCTGCTCGGTGCGGCTGAACGGCACGCCGTAATGTTCCAGCTCATAGACCGCCTTCGGCGCTTCGCGGACGAGATATTCCATCGCATCGGTGTCGCCGAGCCAGTCGGAGCCCTTCACCGTGTCATACATGTGCCATTGCCAGCTGTCCGGCCCCATGTTGCCGAGGCTGGCGGCAATCCCGCCCTGGGCGGCAACGGTATGGCTGCGCGTCGGGAAGACCTTGGTCACGCAGGCGGTGCGGAGCCCCTGCTCCGCCATGCCGAGGGTCGCGCGCAGGCCGGCCCCGCCGGCGCCCACGACCACCACGTCATAATCATGCGTCTCGTATGCGTATGCAGCAGTCATTTCCGTCTTTCCTTACCGCGCGAATTCTTGGGGCCGCGCATCTTCCATGCCCGGCCCGATCTGCCTCAAGAGTTACAGGGCCAGCCTTACGAGGGCGAAGAGCCCCGCCGCGATCAACGTCCAGGCCAGAACCGTCATGGCAACCAGCGCCAGCTTGGCCTTGACGCCATGCACATAGTCGATGATCGCCTCATCGGCCTCGCTCTTGCAGTGCAGGGTCACGGCCACCAGCGTCAGCGCGGTCACGATCGCCGGGAAGGGCCGGGCGAAATAGGCCAGCACATCGGCATGGCTGCGGCCCAGCGCGCAGCCGAAGGTGAAGACGAACAGCGGCACCAGCACGACCAGAGCGGCCGAGCTGATCATCATCTTCCAATGGTGATGGGTGCCGGCACGGGCAGAACCAAGCCCCTCGGCGCGCTTGAGATCGGTGATGAAACGCATCTGCTCTCTCCTCAGACCACAAGAACGGTGATCAGCGTCAGCACGGTGGCGCCGATGAACATGACCTTGCCCATGGCCTCGTTGAACGGGATGTTCACGGAATAGCCCAGGTCCCAGATCAGATGACGCAGCCGGCCCAGCACATGATACCAGACCGCCCAGGCGGCAAGGGTCATCACGATGTCGCCGATCACACTGGTCAGGAGCCAGTTGACGCACTCGAAGGCGCGCTCCGACGTGGCGGCGGCCAGCAGCCAGGCGACAACAAGGAACACCGTGCCGAGGGTGGCGATCCCGGTGATCCGGACCAGGATCGAGGAGATCGAGGTCATTTGCGGCCGGTAGTAGGGTCCGATCATGAATGGGGAAAGGGGGCGCTCGACCCGTTTGACTTCTGCCATGTCCAGTCCCTTCGTCTTTGGCTGCCCGGTGCGCCGGAGCATCCGGTTCGGTTTGGCTTTGCCCTTCAATAGCGCGTAAATCGGCATTGTCACCAGCAAGGATGCCGCAAGCGCATCCTGTTGCCGCTAACATGGGCGATTTTCACCATTCGTGATCACACAAAAAATCGTCGTGATCACAAATTTGCCTCTGAGTCGGCCCGGCGGGATTTGACAATGCCGCTGCGCGCAGGCAGAAACCGCGCACCTCCGGTCGTAAGCGTCTCACGTCAGGCAACGCATCCCATTGTGCTGCAAGGAGGCTGCAATGCCTGTTTCTTCCCCTCTCCGCAAACTTCCCGCCCGTTACGCCGGGGTGGTCATGCCGTTTCTGCTGTCGGTGATGATGACCTTCATCGTCTCTGCCATCTCGACGCTGCGTGTGCTCGGCTTCGGTCTCGATTTCCTCAGGGCCTGGCCCGGCAATTGGGCGCTGTCCTGGGTGATCGCCTTCCCGACGCTGCTGCTGGTGCTGCCTTTGGTGCGCCGCCTGACCGCCGCCATGGTCGAGGCGCCCGCAGGCCGCTGAAGCTTGTGATCACAAAACCCGCCCGGCGGGTCCGGGAGCCGGTCTATTCGATCGACTCATAGATCCGTTTGGCATCCTCCGCATATTCGGTGCAGATCGTGATGCTGCGCTCCGAGGGGGAATAGAAGGCATTGGCCTGTCCGCAGGGGGCGATCTTCACGTCGATCCAGTCGGGCAGGCCATAGGTCTTGTTGAAATCGCCGATCTCCGATTGCAGGATCACCGCAATCGGGTCGGCAGGGTCGGTCTCCACCATCCGCAGACCGCCGGTGGCGGAGCCGGGTTCCAGACCCTGCAAAACGCTGCCCCAGGCCATCTGGGCCTGGGCAAACTCCGCCTCGCACCGTTCCGCCCGCTCGGGCGGCAGGCCGAGCGCCTCCGCCGTTTCCTTGCGCGCCTCGGGATTGGCGCCGTAGAACAGGCAGATCAGGTTGTAATAGCGTTGCAGATCAAGGCTGTGCTCGTCCGAATAGGCCGGTTCCGACCCCGCGGCCTGCGCCTCGGCATCGTAAAGCGCATAGGATTGCGCGGTGTCGGAAATGATCACCGTCGCTGAGTCCTCATCCCAGATCGCATGGACGAGCAGCGCCGAAAGCGTGTCCGCCGCATCCTCTTCCTTGCCCAGAACCGGAACCTGCAACACGTCGATCAGCGCATGGCCAAGCTCGTGATAGAAGACCGTCACCACGTTGGAGGAGATGAACTGTGCCTCCACCTCATCCTCCGGCATCTCGAAAGCCGCCGCCGGAAGGGGGAGCGCCGTCAGCAGGGCAAGGGTCAGCGCGCGCATCGGGTCACCGGGACAGGATCGTGGTATCCCAGCTCAGCTCCAGCCCGACATAGCCGGAGGGATAGTCCGTCCCGTCATAATAGCGCAGATCGACGGCGGTTTCTTCGCCCAGAGCATAGCCGACGCCGAAATCCCATTCCTGCTCCGCCCCTGCGCCATCGACCTGATAGGTGCCGTAATTGGCCGAGACCGACAGCTTGTCTGTCGCCGCATAGGACAGGCCGACATAGGCATTGCCGAGCCTGGCTTCCGGGTCATAGGCCAGATCGAGCGTACCGCTGAACTGATCGCCGAAGCCTTGCGAAAGCGAGGCCGTCAGCTCCCCGCAGCAATCGCCGCCGTCCTTGGGGTAATAATAGCGCGTATAGCCGAAGTCATAGCCGAGGCCCCCCGCCGTCTCGCCCCGGTAGCCGAGGTAGAGATCCACCTCGTTTGCCACTGACTGGTTGGAAAACTCCGCCCAGATCCCGCCGTAGAAACCGGCCTTTTCCAGTTCGACATAGCCGTTGAGGTCGGTCTTGTTCTGCGAACCGGCGCCATCCGGTTCAATGGCGAATTGCAGCGCCGCGCCGCCATAGACGAACATGTCCTGCGCGAGGGCTGCGGAGGCGGGAAGAAGGGTTGCCGCGAGGAGGAGCGTCGAGGCAAGGGCTGAAATCCGCATGGCATCGCCTTTCAGGGTTCGGACCTGTTATATGATCAGTCAATAAGGCCACAGGTTGAACAAGCTGCAAATCGCCACCGCACCCCGGCGATCACGCGGAGGTGAGACTGTGGCAGGCTTGCCGCGCCCGCCGCGGCCGGACATGGCAACTCTGCGCGTTCTTCCCCCTTTCATCTTGCCTCAAATATCCTGCGGGGAGGTCCGGAGGGGTGCAAAACCCCTCCGGCGGCGCCACGGGGCGCCACGCCCCCACGCGCATATCCCGGTACGATCTCCGCCAAACCGGAGACCTCGACAGGCCAGAACGCTCCTGCCCCTGCCAGCCCGCCACAAGACCGCCAGCGGTATGGCCGCAGGCCTTCAGCGTGACCGTTCCGCAAACCGCCTCAGCCGCCGCGGCGCGGGATCAGCGCCCAGTAATCGAGGTCGAGAAGCACCTCCGGCAGGTATTTCCCCGCCGCATCCTTATGGGCAAAGGGTGCCGCCCCCTGCTTCACCGCCACCAGCCGCAGGCGCAGGGCGCCCACGCCGGGGGCGGCGGTCTCCACCCGGTCGAGCACCTCGGACCAGGCCTTTACCGTATCGCCCGCAAAGGCCGGATTGGCATGGGCGCCGCCGTTCAGCGCCACGATCATCTGGGCATTGGCCAGCCCGTTGAAGGACAGCGCGCGGGCGAGGCTGATGATGTGGCCGCCATAGATCAGCCGCTTGCCATCCTCGCGGAAGGTGGCGTCGAAATGCACCTTCGCCGTGTTCTGCCAGAGCCGCGTGGCGAGCATATGCTCCGCCTCCTCCAGCGTCACGCCGTCCACATGGTCGATGCGCTCGCCGGGGTGGTAATCCTCATAGGCATGAGGCTCGCCCGCGAGGGTGAAATCATAGCCGCGGAAATCGAGCCCCTCAGGGATCGTCAGATCGTCAGGTGCGACCGAGGGCGCCAGTTCCGGCACCACCGGATCAGGGGCGGGCGTGGCGCGGTTCTTCCGCACCATCACCCAGCGGACATAGCTCAGCACCGGCTCGTCCCGCTGGTTCAGCCCGGTGGTCCGCACCCAGACCACGCCCGATTTGCCGTTGGAGTTCTCCTTCAGCCCGATCACCGTGCTTTCGGCGCGCAGCGTGTCGCCCGGCCAGACCGGGCGCAGCCAGCGGCCCTCCGCATAGCCGAGGTTCGCCACGGCATTGAGGCTGACATCCGGCACCGTCTTGCCGAAGACGGTGTGGAAGGCGATCAGATCCTCCATCGGCGCGGCGGGCAGACCGCAGGCACGGGCAAATTCGTCGGAGGAATAGAGCGCGCCCCGCGCGGGATAGAGCGCATGATAAAGCGCCCGCTCCCCGCCCGACAGCGTGCGCGGCACGGCGTGGCGCAGGGTCTCGCCCAGCTCGTAATCCTCGAAAAACCGGCCCGGATTGGTCTTCATCTGATCCTCGCAGGATGGGCGATCCGCCCATCATTTCCGTGCTGCATCCTGGGGGGATGGGCGGATCGCCCGCCCTACGCCTCGCCCAGCTTCATCTCCGGCGAATAGCTTCCCCGCACTTCCTTCACCACCGCCTGCCCGCAGCGCATCACCCCGCGCGAGGCATCGAAGGCATAGGTCGGGCTGCCATAGAGCGTCCAGCCCTTGCTCAGCGCCAGAGAGACCTTGTGGCAAAAGGCCGAAGTATCGTCGTCAGACAGGAAGCGATAAAGCTGCATCAGTAATATGTCCCCTCGAAGACCGGATGGCCAAGCCATTGGTGAACCATGGCAATCGCGCCGAACAGAAGGAGCGTGCCGACAAGGTTCATCGCATCCCCCTTGATCCCGCGCCCTGCCGCCGGGCGCTGCCATGGCCCCGCCGCATTGATCAGCGCCATCTGCAAGAGCGCCCAGATCCCGATCCCGCCGAACAGGATGATCGAGGCCAGATCGCCGTTGACCGCCAGATGCGCCACCGCCCAGAGCACCTGTCCCCAGAGCATCGGATGCCGGATACGGGTGTAGAGCCGCCCCTTCGTCCCCCCGACGCCGAAGAGGAAGACCGAAATCAGCATCAGCGTGTTGTTCAGATGCCCCATCCCCGGCAGCGGCGTATAGACCGGCACGAAATCGGCGGCGCGATAGCCGATGACCATCAGCACCACACCCGCGAGGATCAGCAGCGCGACCAGCCCCTTGCCCCGATCGCCCAGGGAGGCACGCCGGGCGGGGGCGAGGCGTTTGAAAAGATGGGGCAGGACCCATAGGGCCAGTCCGAGGATCAGGAGTGTCATTGCTGGCTTGCCTCATGGTAGCTGGTATTTTTCCGGCGGCCCCCGTGGGGACTCGCCTGATCCGACCCTGCCCCTATCCGGCCAGAACCGCAATCGCCTCCGCCTTGGCGATCAGCGCGGTGGCGGTCACGATATGGAGGTTCTCGACAATCCGGCCATCGACCACCGCCACCCCCTGACCCTCGGCCTTCGCCGCCTCATAGGCCGCGATCTGGCGATGGGCGAGTTCCAGCTCCGCGGCCGACGGGGCGAAAGCGGCATTGGCCACCTCCAGTTGCGCGGGATGGATCAGGGTCTTGCCGTCAAAGCCCATGTCGCGGCCCTGCTCACATTCGGCGCGCAGGCCCTCGTCATCCTTGAAGGCGTTGTAGACGCCATCGACGATGACCTTGCCCTGCGCCCGCGCCGCCAGCAGGCAGAGGCCGAGGCCTGCCTGCATCGCCAGCCGGTCGGGGCGGAAGCGGCTGCCGAGCTCCTTCGCAAGATCGTTCGTCCCCATGACCATGCCGCGCAGTTTCGGATGGGCGGCGATCTCACCGGCATTGAGCATCCCGAGCGCGGTTTCCATCATCGCCCAGAGATCCGCCCCCGGCACGGCTTCGGCCACGGCATCAAGATCGGCGGCGCGGTTGACCTTGGGGATCAGCACCGCATCGACAGGGGCGCCCCCCGCTATGGCCTCCGACAAAGCCTCGGCATCGGCGCGGCCCCAAGGCGTGTCGAAGCCGTTGATCCGCACGATCCGCGCCCGCTTGCCGTAGTCGAAATCGCGCAGGGCATGGGTGAGCGTCTTGCGGGCGGAGATTTTCTCCTCCGGCGCCACGGCGTCCTCCAGATCGAAGATGATCGCATCCGCCGCCAGACCGCAGGCTTTTTCCAGCGCCCGCTCCTTCGAGCCGGGGATATAGAGCACAGAACGGTAGGGGCGGCTGGACATGATTCTCTCCACGCAAGATTCTTGCGCCAAGAGGCATCATATCGGCTGTTTCGGCAAGGGGAGATTTGCCGCAGCGCAGAAAGGGGGTGTCGCTCTCCCATCCTTCTCCGCGGGGGCGTGGGGCTGCCATTCTGACGCAGGCCGCCGCTCCCGCCATGCCATGCCCATTCCCCAAGCCGCCGCAGGTCCAAAACCTCCGGCCAGCGCCTGCCCGTGATCGGCGGGCGCCGGGGCAGGGGCTGGCCTTGCAGCACGATTGAGATCACCGGTCCAACTGACCCGTTCCCATGCGGGCGGGGAAACGCTTCGTGGCTGACGGCAGCGGGAACAGGGTTCCCGTTCCAACGCGGACCGGGAAACGCGGGTCGCCTTTTCTGATCCGCCCGAAGGCGCGCGGGGCCGAACCAAGGTCCCGGCAGAAACGGCAGGCCCGCGCCGCCATCGGGGATCGCTTCCCAACCTCCTCGCGGGGAGAGGAGGGCAGCCCCCTCAGCAATACCGCTCGATCGCCAGAAGCTGATGATCGCCATAGCGGTCGCCCTCCGCCCAGCCGGGCGGCAACAGGCGGTCGATCTCGTCACGGTCTTCGGCGGTGAAGGTGATCTCCGCCGCGCGGGCGAAGTCGCGCAGGTGAGCGGCGTGACGGGTGCCGGGGATGGGGATCAGATGCTCTCCCTGTTGCAGCACCCAGGCGAGGGCCGCAGCCGGCGTGGACCAGCCCCGCTTTGTCGCAAAGGCGCGGAAGCCGTTGATCTTCGATGTATTCTGCGAAAATGCCGGCTCCATGAAGCGTGGGTTGGTGCCGCGGAAACCGTCGTCGGGCCGGGTGATGGGCCTTTCCCCCATCATCCCCCGCGCCAGCGGCGAGAAGGGGACGAAAGCCACGCCGAGCGCCTTGCAGGTCTGGATCACCCCCAGCTCGGGCGCCCGCGTCCAGAGGGAATACTCATTCTGCACGGCCGTGCAGGGATGGATCGCATGGGCCGCGCGGATCGTGTAGGGCGCAACCTCCGAAAGGCCGTAGCCGCCGATCTTGCCCTCCTCCACCAGCCGCGACAGCGTGCCGATCACCTCTTCCAGCGGTCGCGCCTGCTCGCGCCGGTGGATGTAGAACAGCTCCACATGATCCCGCCCGAGCCGCCGGAGAGAGGCTTCCATCTCGGCCCGCAGATGCGTCTCGGAATTGTCGATGCGCCGGGGCGGTCCGGCGACGAAGCTGGCCTTGGTCGCAATGGCGATCCCCGCGGGGCGGCGCGAGGCCAGCCAGCGGCCGATCACCTCCTCGCTGACGCCCATGCCGTAGATGTTGGCGGTGTCGATGAAGGTGATCCCCGCGTCGATCATTGCATCGAGGCAGGCGAGGCTTTCCGCCTCGGTGGTGGGGCCGAAGATGCCGCCGAAGGACATGGCGCCAAGTCCGATGGCGCTGACATCAAGGGTCCCGAGCTTTCTGGTCTGCATCGGTGGTGGCTCCTGTTGCAAAGGGGAAGCCATCGAACAGGAGCGAATCGGAACGTTCAAGGGGCGAAATGAAAAAGGCGCGGACCATGCCGCGCCTTTCCCGTGGATGCCTGGCCGGGCTCAGATCACGCCGAGGGCGCGCATCGATTCCGCCACGCGGACAAAGCCCGCGATATTGGCGCCCAGAACATAATCTCCCGGTGCGCCGTATTCCTCGGCGGTGGTGGCGCAGGTGTCGTGGATGTTCTTCATGATCGCGGCCAGACGGGTTTCGGTCTGATCGAAGCTCCAGCTGTCGCGGCTGGCGTTCTGCTGCATTTCAAGCGCCGAAGTCGCCACGCCGCCGGCGTTGGCAGCCTTGCCCGGCGCGAAGAGAACCCCCGCCTCCTGGAAGATCCGCACCGCGTCGGGGGTGGAGGGCATGTTCGCCCCTTCGCCGACCGCGATCACGCCGTTCTGGACCAGAGCCCTCGCGTCCTTGCCCGTCAGCTCGTTCTGCGTCGCCGAGGGCATGGCCACGTCACAGGCGACATCCCAGATCGAGCCTTCGCCCGCCTTGACGAAATAGACGCCTTTGCCTTCGCCCTTCAGCCGGAGGTATTCGGAAATGCGCGCACGGCGGGTTTCCTTGATTTCCTTCATCAGCTTCAGGTCGATGCCGTTCTCGTCCACGACGTAGCCGGCGCTGTCGGACATGGCGATGACCTTGCCGCCATAGCTCTGCACCTTCTCGACCGTGTAGATCGCCACATTGCCGGAGCCGGAAACGACCACCCGCTTGCCCTCGAAATCCGTTCCACGGGTCGCCAGCATCGCCTTCACGAAATAGGTGTTGCCATAGCCGGTGGCCTCGGTCCGCGCCCGCGAGCCGCCGTAGAACAGCGCCTTGCCGGTCAGCACGCCCGCCTCATAGCGGTTGGTCAGACGTTTGTATTGGCCGAACATATAGCCGATCTCGCGGCCGCCCACGCCCATATCCCCGGCGGGAACATCGGTATATTCGCCGATATGACGGTGCAGCTCGGTCATGAAGCTCTGGCAGAAGCGCATGATCTCGCGGTCCGACTTGCCCTTGGGATCGAAGTCCGACCCGCCCTTGCCGCCGCCGATGGGCATCCCGGTCAGGGCGTTCTTGAAGGTCTGCTCGAAGCCGAGGAATTTGATGATGCCGACGTTGACCGACGGGTGGAAGCGGATGCCGCCCTTGTAGGGGCCGAGGGCCGAGTTGAACTGCACGCGGAAGGCGCGGTTGATGCGGACCTGATTGTTGTCGTCGAGCCACGGCACGCGGAAGATGATCTGGCGCTCGGGTTCGCAGATGCGTTCGATCAGCGCATCCTCGGCGAAATCGGGGCGCTTGGCGACCACCCGGCCGAGGCTTTCAAGAACTTCGCGGACGGCCTGATGGAACTCCGGCTCGCCCTGATTGCGGCGGATCACTTCGGCAAGGATCGATTCCAGTTTTTCGTCAAGTTGCAATGCCAGCTCCTTCCATACGCGATTCGCACAATTTTTGATCGCGTCAGAGTGGCGATATTGTAATTATTGAGCACATTTAAGAGGGTTTCCGGCGATTTGCCGAAAAAACAGGCTGGAAACCGGCAAATTGGCAGCCCGGCGGAGGATGGCTCCGCCGGGCCGGGCCTCAGCGCAGCGTCATGTAATGCAGGCCGGTGAAGCGGGCGCGCAGCGCGCGGGTCCGCGGCGCCACCGTTTCGGGCGCGTTGGAGCGCAGGCCCTCGGCGATCAGCGCGGCGAGGGCGGGAGCATCGGCAGGCGTCACGCCGCGGCGCACCAGTTCCGGCGTGCCGATCCGCAGCCCGTTGAGATCGCCCGCCACCGGGGCAATCGGCAGGCCGATGCCGCAGGCAAGGAAGCCCGCCTTCCGCAGGGTCTTGGAGGCGGCCTGACCGCCGCCGAAGCCTGCCGCCTCGATGGCGAACTGATGGCTTTGCGTCGCGCCCCGCTCCATGGCGAAGACCGGCAGGCCGAGCGCCGAAAGCTCTTCCGCGAGCGCCCGTGCCAGATCGACCATGGCCTGCCCATAAGCCCGCCCCTGATCGCGCCAGTCGAGCAACGTCAACGCCAGGGCCGCCGATTTCGCCGCATCGAAATTCGCGGTCATGCCGGGGAAGGCGATATGGTCCAGCCTCTCGGCAATCGCGGCGTCATTGGTCACGATCAGCCCGCCCGCCGGGCCGCCGAGCGATTTGTAGGTGCTCATCGTCATCAGATGCGCGCCCTGTTCCAGCGGATTGCCCCAGACCCCGCCGGCGATGATCCCGCATTGATGGGCGGCATCGAAAAGGAGCTTCGCCCCGACCTCGTCGGCGATCAGCCGCGCCTCGGCCACCGGATGCGCGAAAAGGTTGAGACTGCCGCCGATGGTGATCAGCTTCGGCTTCACCTCATGGGCGAGGGCGCGCAGGCCCTGGATGTCGATGCTATAGCCATCGGCATTGACCGGCGCATGATGGGTCACGAGCCCGTAAAGCCCCGCGCAGCCCGCGGCATGATGGGTGACATGGCCGCCCACCGCCGGAGGCGGGGCAATGATCGCATCGCCGGGCCTGGTCAGCGCCATGAAGCCATACATGTTGGCAAGCGCCCCCGAGGCCACGCGGATCTCGGCATATTTCGCGCCGAAGACCTCGGCGGCAAGTTCGGCGGCGATGACCTCGATTTCCTCGATGGCCTCCAGCCCCATCTCGTATTTGTCGCCCGGATAGCCGAGGCTCGGACGGCTGCCGAGACCCGCCGCAAGAGCAGCTTCGGCGCGCGGGTTCATCACATTCGTCGCGGGATTGAGGTTGAAGCATTCCGCGTCATGGATTTCGAGGTTGCGGGCGATCAGCCGCTCGATCCGCTCCGCCACGGCGGGGGAGGGGGCGGCAGTCTCGGCGGCGAGGGTCTGGATATAGGTCTCGCAGGCGGCGGGAACCCAGGGGCGGGCGGCAAGATGGGGCATGGCGATCTCCTTTGCGCCATCTGGCACCGGCGGGGGCTTGCGGGCAAATCAGTTTTGCGGAAAATTAGGGTCAGGAAAATTGAGGCTCATATGGCCGTCGCCCCACCCCGCCCGAAGGATCTGCCGCTGAACGCGCTGCGCGCTTTCGAGGCGGCGGCGCGGCTTGGCGGGTTCGCGGCGGCGGCGGCGGAGCTGGGGGTCAGCCCCGGCGCGGTCACGGCCCATCTGAAGGCGCTGGAGGCGGCGCTGGGGGCGAAGCTTTTCGCCCGCGGGCCGCGCGGGGTGGAGCTGACCGCGCTCGGGGCGCGGGCCTTGCCGGGCTTTGTCGCCGCCTTCGATGCGCTTGGCGGTGCGGTGCAGGTGCTGCGGGCCGAGGCCGCGCCGCAGGTCGTCCATATCGCCACGCTGCCGGCCGTGGCGCAGCTCTGGCTGTCGCCGCGCCTGCCGGCTTTGCGGGCAGCGGCGCCGGAAATCTCGATCTCCGTCACCGCGATGGAGGCGCCGCCGAACCTCAAGCGTGCGCCCTATGATCTGAGCCTCTTTTACGGCGGTCAGGGGGAGGTGCTGGTGGAGGACGAGATTTTCCCGATCTGCGCCCCGCATCTCGCCGCCCGGCTGCGCGCGCCTGAGGATCTTCGGGGCGAGACCTGCCTGACCGATGCAAGCTGGTCCGGGGATTGGGCGCTTTGGGCGACGGCGGCGGGGCTGACGGATTTCGTGCCGCGCGGCCCGGTCTTTTCGCTTTATGCGCTGGCGGTGGAGGAAGCGGCGGGCGGGGCCGGCATCCTCATCGGCCATGGCGCGCTTGTGGCGGGCCATCTGGCGCGCGGGGCGCTGGTGGCGCCTTTCGGGTCACGCCTGCGGCTGCCGGGGGGCCTGCGGCTCTGGTCGGCGCGGGCGCTGCGACGGGGGAGTGCGGCGCAGCGGGTGGCCGATTTCCTGCGCGGCTGAGGTTCGGGGCCGCTCGGCTTCCGGCGCTCTTGCTCTGCCCCCCTCCGCCATGCCACCGGTCCCTCGAACCGGTGGCGGAACCGGTGGCAAACCCCGCAGGATATTTCAGACAGAAAATAGGGAGGGGAGGAGGGCGCCCGGACTTGCTGCCGATCCGGCTCAGGCGAAGGCGGCTTCCAGGGCGACCTCGACCATCTCGCCAAAGCTCTTCTCGCGCTGATCTGACGGCAGGGCCTCATGGGTCAGGATGTGGTCGGAGATGGTCAGCACGGCCAGCGCGCGGCGCTTGTGGCGGGCGGCGAGCTGGTAAAGCTCCGCCGCCTCCATTTCCACGCAGAGCGTGCCATGGCGCTGAAGCTGTTCGGAGAGATCCGGGCGCTCGTCATAGAAGGTGTCGGAGGAATAGATGCCGCCGACATGCAGCGGCCTGCCGGTCTTGCCGGCGGCCTTGTGCGCCGCCATCAGCAGGCCGAAATCGGCGCAGGGGGCGAAATTCAGTTCCTTGAAGATCGTGCGCGAGGGGGTGCCGGCGCTGCTCGCCGTCTGGGCCAGCACCAGATCGCGGAGCTTCACATGCGGCTGCATCGCCCCGGCGGAGCCGATGCGGATCAGCGTCTGTGCGCCATAGTCGCGGATCAGCTCGTTCACATAGATGGACAGCGAGGGCATCCCCATGCCGGACCCCTGGATCGTCACCCGGTTGCCGCGCCAGGTGCCGGTATAGCCGAGCATCCCGCGCACCTCGTTCACCAGCACCGGGGCGTCGAGAAAGGTCTGCGCCGCCCAGCGGGCGCGATAGGGATCGCCCGGCAGCAAGACGGTTTCGGCGATCTCGCCGGGCTTGGCTCCGATATGAACGGTCATGGGTCCTCCGCTTTGGCGCGGAGGCTAGGTCGGAACGCAGGGTGAGGCAAGCCTGGCGGGCAGATTGCACGATCGGAGCGGCTGAGGCTGGTGCCTCTGCGCCATCTGGAAAACCCCTACTTGTCGCGGATGCCTTGGGAGGCCGCTGACCGGGCGATTTCGGCGCCGGCCCTCAGGGCCGGCAAGAGCACGCAGCGGGTTGGGCGCGGTTCCGCGCCGCCAACCCGTCCGATATTTTCAGGCCACCCGCGCCAGATCGACGAAATCCGCGGCGTTGGGGCAGAAAGCGGCATCGCGGGGCCGCGACAGCTCACCCCGGTCCAGCACCAGCCCGCAGGCACCGCGATCTCCGCAGGCGCCGCAGCGTTCCAGCATCCAGACATAGGAGGGCGGATCGGCCCGCAGCTTTGCCTCATCGAGCCCGAAGATCTGCCCCATGGCCGCCACCCTCTGCGGCACATCGGCAGGCATGGTCACCAGATGCTGCAATTGCGACCGCGACAGGCCGATATCCTCCAGATCGCGGTCCGACATCTCCGCCGCCTCGCGCCTCACCTGCCAGCGTTGGCGCATCGCCTTGATATGGTTGAACATGCTGTCCCTCCTGAAGCTTTCCCTGCCTCAGGATAGCAGCATCGCGCAGGCACAACCTTGATCTGGCACAAATTCTGGCGGGAAGGCTGCCGCTACTCTGCCGCGACCGCCCGCGCCTCCACCAGCCCCACGATGTCGAGCATGATCCGGTTCAGCTCGAAATCCTTGGGCGTGTAGACGGCGGCCACGCCCATGGCGCGCAGACGGGCCGCATCCTCCTCCGGGATGATGCCGCCGACGACCAGCGGAATGTCGGAGAGGCCCGTGGCGCGCATCCGTTCCACCACATCGGCGATCAGCGGCACATGGGAGCCGGAGAGGATCGAGAGGCCGACGACATGGGCCTCCTGCTCGGCCGCCGCTGCGACGATCTCGGCGGGGGTCAGGCGGATGCCCTCGTAATGGATGTCCATCCCGCAATCGCGGGCGCGGGCTGCGATCTGCTCCGCGCCGTTGGAATGGCCATCAAGCCCCGGTTTTCCCACAAGGAACTTGAGCGGCCGCCCGAGTCGCGCCGCCACCGCCTGCACCGCCTCGCGGATCGGCTCCAGCCCTTCGGTCCGGTTGGACGGCGCCCGCGCCACCCCGGTCGGGGCGCGGTACTCGCCGAAGGCGGCGCGGACCATGCTGCCCCATTCCCCGGTCGTGGCCCCCGCCTTCGCCGCGGCGATGGAGGCCGGCATGATGTTCGCGCCAGAGCCCGCCGCCGCGCGCAGGGCGGCGAGGGCCGCCTGCACCGCCGCCTCGTCGCGCCCCGCCCGCCAGGCGGTGAGCCGCGCGATCTGGTCGGCTTCGGCCTCAGGATCGGCCTGCATGATCGCGCCATCCCCGGCGGTCAGCGGCGAGGGCGCGGCCTCCGTCCAGCGGTTCACGCCGACGACCGTGGTTTCCTTGGTTTCGATCCGGGCGATGCGCTCGGCATTGGCCTCCACCAGCCGGCCCTTCATGTAGTCGATGGCCGCGACAGCGCCACCCATGGCGTCGATCTGCGCCAACTCTGCCCGCGCCCCTTCCTTCAGCGCGGCCACCTTGCGGTCCACCGCCGGGTTGCCGTCGAAAAGGTCGTCATATTCGAGAAGATCGGTCTCATAGGCGAGGATCTGCTGCATCCGAAGCGACCATTGCTGATCCCAGGGGCGCGGCAGGCCAAGCGCCTCGTTCCAGGCGGGAAGCTGCACGGCGCGCGCGCGGGCGTTCTTCGACAGCGTGACCGCCAGCATCTCCAGCAGGATGCGGTAGACGTTGTTCTCCGGCTGCTGCTCGGTCAGGCCGAGCGAGTTCACCTGCACCCCGTAGCGGAAGCGGCGATACTTCGCTTCGGCGATGCCGTAACGGGTCTCGCAGATCTCGTCCCAGAGGTCCACGAATGCGCGCATCTTGCACATCTCGGTGACGAAGCGGATGCCCGCGTTTACAAAAAACGAGATTCTGCCGACCATGTTGGGGAAATCGGCGGCGGAAACTTTCCCTTTCAGATCATCCAGCACCGCGCAGGCCGTGGCGAGGGCAAAGGCCAGCTCCTGCTCGGGCGTCGCCCCCGCCTCCTGAAGGTGGTAGGAGCAGACGTTCATCGGGTTCCACTTCGGCAGGTGTTTCTGCGTATAGGCGGCGACATCGGTGATCATCCGCAGCGAGGGCTTCGGCGGGGCGATATAGGTCCCGCGCGAGAGATATTCCTTGATGATGTCATTCTGCACCGTGCCTTGCAGCTTGGTCACATCCGCGCCCTGTTCCTCGGCCACGGCAATGTAGAGCGCCAGCAGCCAGGGAGCGGTCGCATTGATGGTCATGGAGGTGTTCATCTGCTCCAGCGGGATATCCCGGAAGAGCGCGCGCATGTCGCCGAGATGGCTGACCGGCACGCCGACCTTTCCGACCTCGCCGCGCGCCAGCACATGATCGCTGTCATAGCCGGTCTGGGTCGGCAGGTCGAAGGCCACCGAAAGCCCGGTCTGCCCCTTGGCGAGGTTGGTGCGGTAAAGCGCATTGGAGGCCGCAGCGGTCGAATGACCCGCATAGGTGCGGAACAGCCAGGGGGATTCCTTCTGCGCGTGCATCGTCAACTCCGCTTCGCAATATTATTACCTGAATTGCGTGATACGCGACACAATCCATCAATGTCAATCGCTGCGCTGCGGCGGCGCGGGGATGGCAGATTGCCCGTCCTGTGCAACGGTCCTGTCGGATGGGCAATCCGCCGATGGATTTGACCTGCGCGGGCTTTCCTGCAAGCCTTCGCCGATGTTCCGAACGGTCGAGCTTCCCTTCTGGCTGCTGCTGCTGATTCTCGGCTTTGCCGCCGTGACCTTTGCTTCGCATTTCCTCTTTCCCTCCGTCCGCTGGTTCTTCCGCAAACGGGCGGAGCGGGCGCTGGCGCGGCTCAACGCGCGGCTCGACCGGCCGATCGAATGGTTCAAGCTCGCCCGGCGGCAGGACATGATCACGCGCCTCGCCTATGATCCGAAGGTGCTGGAGGCGGTGGCGGACCATGCGCGCGAGGCGGGTCTGCCCGCCGAGGTCGCCTTCGAGGAGGGCCGCCGCTATGCGAGGGAGATCGTCCCGGCCTTTTCCGCCACGCTTTACTTCGGCTTCGCCATCCGCCTTGCCCGCTGGCTGTCACGCGGGCTCTACCGGGTGCGGATTGGCAAGGTGGATGCGGCGCTTGGCCAGATCGACCCGCAGGCGACCGTCATCTTCGTGATGAACCACCGCTCCAACATGGATTATGTGCTGATCACCTGGCTGGTGGCGAACCGGGCCGCGATTTCCTATGCGGTGGGCGAATGGGCGCGGGTCTGGCCACTCAGCCGGCTGATCCGGGCCATGGGGGCCTATTTCATCCGGCGCGGCAGCCGCAACCCGCTCTATCGCCGGGTTCTGGCGCGCTATGTCCAGATGGCCACGGCAGAGGGGACGACGCAGGCGATCTTTCCCGAAGGCGGGCTGTCGCTCGACGGTCGGGTCGGGGCGGCGAAGATGGGGCTTCTGAGCTATATCGTTTCGGGGTGGGAGCCATCGGGCCGCGATGTGGTCTTCGTGCCGGTCGGGCTGGCCTATGACCGGGTGCTGGAGGACCGCATCCTGACAGAGGCGGCGGGGACGGGAGAGCGGCGCTTTCGGGGCAAGCCTCTGGCGATGCTCCGCTTTTCGGTGCGGGTTCTCTGGAAGATCTTGCGCCGCCGTTTTCCGGGCTTCGGGACGGCGGCGGCGGGTTTCGGTCCTCCGCTGTCTCTGCGGCGCTTCATGGCGGACCATCCCGATGCCCCGACCGAGGCGCTGGGCGCAAGGCTGATGGGCGAAATCGAAAAGGTGGTGCCGGTGCTGCCTGTCCCCCTCGTTGCCGCTGCGCTGACCAGTCAACCCCCGACGCGGGAGGCCCTGACCGAAGCGGCGGCGGCGCTGTCGCTGCGTCTCGCAGACAGGGGGGCGGTGTTGAAACTTGCCCCGCAGGGGATGGAGGCGACCTTGGCCGAGGGCCTGGCTCCGCTGGTCGCGCGCGGGTTGTTGACGCCGGAGTTGCAGGTCACGCCCGGCTCGGAAGGCGTTCTGGCCTTCTATGCCGCGCCGGTTTTGCAGCGGCTTGCCGGGGGGTGAGGCTTTGCCGCAATGCGGCGGACATAAAATTACAAAATCATATCTACATCTATTGCAAAGTTGCGTAAACGATTTTATCCCTCATCCCGAGAACGCGTCGATTCTGCGGCGCGGCATGGGCTGAAGGAGACCGGCATGGCTTTGGACACCGCACACCAGATCACGCCCTACGAGGCGCCGGTGAAAGACCTCTACGAGATCGGCGAGATGCCGCCGCTCGGCCATGTTCCGGCGAAGATGTATGCCTGGTCGATCCGCCGGGAGCGCCATGGCGAGCCTGCGACCGCGATGCAGGTGGAGGTGGTGGACACCTGGAAGCTCGACAGCCAGGAAGTGCTGGTGCTGGTGATGGCGGCCGGGGTGAACTACAACGGCGTCTGGGCGGCGCTCGGCGTGCCGATCTCTCCCTTCGACGGCCACAAGCAGCCTTTCCACATCGCCGGCTCCGATGCCTCGGGCATCGTCTGGGCGGTGGGCGACAAGGTGAAGCGCTGGAAGGTCGGCGACGAGGTGGTGATCCACTGCAATCAGGATGACGGCGACGACGAGGAGTGCAACGGCGGCGACCCGATGTTCTCTCCCTCCCAGCGGATCTGGGGCTATGAGACGCCGGACGGCTCTTTCGCGCAGTTTACCCGCGTGCAGGCCCAGCAGCTCATGCCGCGCCCGCGCCACCTGACCTGGGAGGAATCGGCCTGCTACACGCTGACCCTCGCCACCGCTTACCGGATGCTCTTCGGCCATGCGCCGCATGACCTGCAACCGGGGCAGAACGTGCTGGTCTGGGGGGCGTCGGGGGGGCTCGGCTCCTTTGCGATCCAGCTGATCAACACGGCGGGGGCCAATGCGATCGGGGTGATCTCGGACGAATCCAAGCGCGATTTCGTCATGGGGCTCGGCGCGAAGGGCGTCATCAACCGCAACGAGTTCAAATGCTGGGGCCAGCTTCCGACCGTCAACACGCCGGAATACAACGACTGGCTGAAAGAGGCGCGGCGCTTCGGCAAGGCGATCTGGGACATCACCGGCAAGGGCGTGAACGTGGACATGGTTTTCGAGCATCCGGGCGAGGCGACCTTTCCCGTCTCCTCCCTCGTCTGCAAGAAGGGCGGGATGGTGGTGATCTGCGCCGGAACCTCCGGCTTCAACTGCACCTTCGACGTGCGCTACATGTGGATGCACCAGAAGCGTCTTCAGGGCAGCCATTTCGCCCATCTGAAACAGGCGGCGGCGGCCAACAAGCTGATGGTGGAGCGCCGGATCGACCCCTGCATGTCCGAGGTCTTCCCCTGGGCGGAGATCCCGCAGGCCCATATGCTGATGCGGAAGAACCAGCACAAGCCGGGCAACATGGCGGTTCTGGTTCAGGCGCCGCGCACCGGGCTGCGGACCTTCGAGGATACGCTGGAAGCCAGCCTCAGCCGCTGAACCGTCTTTCGATCGTGAAACCGCCGTCCCGTTCCGGGCTGGCGGTTTTGCCGTTTGATGCGGATGCCGGGACGGATTGTTGAACGAAGGATACCTACACTCAGCCCATGGTGGAGTGTTAGGGTTGCCGGAACGTTAACTGTGTTCAATCGGGGCATCCATGGGCCATGACTGGATCTTCGATGTTCTGAAGGACCTCAAATCCTATGCCGAGGCCAACGGCCTTCCGGCGCTTGCCGCAAAGGCGGACGAGGCCCTGATCATCGCCCGCGCCGAGATTGCCGCGAATGGTCCGCTCGCCACGCCCGAAAGCCCGCCGCCCTCGCGTCGCAAGCATTGAGGGCGCGTTCGGGGCGGGCGGGGGAGGGGGCTGTCTGCCCCCTCGGCCTGCGGCCTCACCCCCGAGGATATTTCTGAAGAGAAGAAGGGGGCGGGGCGTTTGGGTGGGAGGCTGGCCGGTCTGGCCCTTCGGTCCGCCATCGCCTATGGTCGCGGCATGAGCCAGATTGCCCCCGTCATTTCCCCTGTGACACTGACCTTTTCCGAAGATCAGGCCGAAGCTTATGACCGGGTTGCGGCGGAGCTTCTGGCCATGGGCATCGACCTTGGCGACGAGGCGGGGCTGGCGTTGCGGGCAGAGGGCAAGGCCTCGGTTCTGGCGGTGATCGGCAAGGCGGGCTCGGGCAAGACCATGCTGCTTGCAAGCCTTTACAAGGCGCTCGCGGCGGCGGGCGTGGAGGTGATTTCCGGCGATTACGAGGGGCGGCGGCGCAAGGACCGCCGGACGCTTGCCATTCTTGCGCCGACCAACAAGGCGGCCTCGGTGCTGCGGCTGCGCGGGGTGCCGGCAACGACGATCCACCGGATCCTCTACACCCCCGTCTATGACCCGGAATATGAGCGCATCGCGGAATGGCTGACCGGGCAGGGGCCGCGGCCGGTGGTCGAGGGGCTGACGGATCTGGCGCTCGACCGGGCCTGGGCCTTTTACCAGACCGTCGCCTCCATCCCCGGCGCGCTCGCGGCGGCGGGGTTGCGCGGCTCCGATTTCATCAAGGGCTGGAAGCGGCGGGAGGAGCCGCTGGATGTGGGCTTCGTCGATGAAAGCTCCATGCTGGACGAGCGGCAGTTCAACGATCTGCGCGAGATCTTCCCGACGCTGGTGCTGTTCGGCGATCCCGCCCAGCTTGCCCCGGTCGGGCAGTCGGGGGAGATGGTCTTCGACACGCTCGGCGAGAGCCGCAAGCTGATCCTGTCGCGCATCCACCGGCAGACGCAGGACAATCCGATCCTCGACCTTGCCCATGCGCTTTCCGATGACCGCATGGGCTTCGACGCTTTCGAGCGCATGGTGGAGGAGATCGCCCGGCGCGACGACCGGGTGGTGATGGCGGAGAGGGTCGATGCCGATCTTATGGCGCGCAGCCCGGTCCTGGTCTGGCGCAATGCCACCCGCATCCGGCTGATCACCGCCTTTCGCGCCGCCCATGGCGCGCCGGACACCGATCTTCTGCCCGGTGAGCCGCTGATCTGCGACGGGATCGAACTGCCGCTCAAGCATCGCAAGAAGCGCATCGACCTGGAGGCGCGGGGGCTGATCAAGGGCGCGCAGGTGATCTACCTCGGACCCGGCAACCGCGAGGGCTTTGCGAAACTCCATGTCGTCGGCGCCGAGGAGCCGCAGCTTTCCGCCGCCTCGATCATCAAGATCGAGAAGCCGGAGGAGGAGGAGCCCTTCATCCCCCATGCCGCGACCATGGGGGCGACCTTCCTGCACGGGGCGGCGGTGACCATACACAAGGCGCAGGGGTCCCAATGGGAGACGGTGCAGGTCTTTGCGCCGGACCTTTACGCGGCGGCGGCGGCGGGGCGCTCGGAGGCGGGCGTACCGCTCTGGAAGCGGCTGGCCTATGTGGCGATCACGCGGGCCGAAAAGCGCCTGCTTTGGGTGGTTCGCAACCGGCTGGCGCGGCCGCGGACGCCTCTCGGGATCGCCGATCTCAAGGCTCCTGCCGCGCCGCTGACCCTTCAGGCCCAGGGTGACGGAGCCGCTTGACCTTCAGGACCCGCTCGCCCATCTTCGGACCGGCCCGCCTGCCGTCCGGGCCGGCCTGAGGAGCCCCTGATGATCTGCGTTTTCGTCCAGTTCCGCTGTACCCCCGGCAAGACCTATGAGGTCGCCGATGCGATCTACGACCGCGAAGTGGTGAGCGAGCTTTATTCCACCTCCGGCGAATATGACCTTCTGGGCAAGGTCTACATTCCGGAAGGGGAGGACGTGGGCCATTACCTTGCCGCGCGGCTTTTCGACATTCCGGGGATCGTGAAGACCTTGACCACGATGACCTTCAAGGCGTTCTGAAGGGAGCGGGAACGGGCGGGGCCGCCCCTCCTGTGAAACCGCATATCCGAAAACACCCCGCAGGATGGGCAATCTGCCCATCCCCGCCCGCTCCCATCCCTATCGCAGAATCGGCGGGCCGTCTTCGGTCGCGGCTTTGACGAAGGCGGCGATGCGGGCGGTATCCTTCACCCCCGGCGCGCTTTCCACACCGGAGGAGACATCGACCTGCCGGGCATTGGTCAGCCGGATCGCCTGCGCGACATTCTCGGGGGTCAGCCCTCCCGCCAGCATCCAGGGTCGCAGCCAGCGGCGCTGCGCCACCAGCCGCCAGTCGAAGGCGAGGCCGTTGCCGCCCGGCAGCACCGCACCTTTGGGCGGCTTGGCGTCGATCAGCAATTGGTCCGCCACCAGGGAATAGTCGAAGACCGCCGCCAGATCCCCTTCCTCGGCCACGCCCACCGCCTTCATCACCGGCAGGCCGTAACGCGCCCGGATTTCGGCCACCCGGTCGGGGCTTTCCTTGCCGTGAAGCTGCAACATATCCAGAGGCATCGCCTCGGTGATCGCATCGAGGAGGCTGTCCTCGGCATCGACGACCAGAGCCACCTTCGCCAGCCCCGGCGGGGCGGCAAGCGTCAGCTCCCGCGCCTGCGGGAGGGTGACATGGCGCGGGCTTTTCTCGAAGAAGACGAAGCCGGCATAGGCAGCTCCGGCCGCGGCAACGGCGGCCACCTCCTCGATACGGCGCAAACCGCAGATCTTGACGCGGATATCGGGCATCAGCGCGTCTTCGGTTTGTCGAGCAGTGCCAGAACCTCGTCCTTCGGCGGGACGGAGGAGGAATCCTTCAGCACCGCCAGCTCCCGCTCCAGCCGCCGCACCTCGCGGCTTTTGGTGCTGGCGACGGAACGGTGCTTCATCTCGCGGAACCATTCCCAGACGAAGCCGATCAGCAACCCGGCGGCGATGCCCCCGAAGATCACCAGAAACAGCGGCAGTTCCACCTGCCCGCCCCAGCCGAGGAACGCGGCGAGATCGGGGGGCAGGGCGGTCAGCGTGACAGGGCTGCGGTTGGCCAGGGCGACGGTCAGCAGGACTGCGCCGAGGCAGAGCAGGAACAGGGTGCGAAGGCTGCGGATCATCGCGGCTCCGATCAGAGGTTGGCCCCCAGTATCGGATGGCGCGGCCCGGAGGGCAAGCGGATCACTTGCCGTTCAGGCGATCCCGCAGAAGCTTGCCGGTCTTGAAGAAGGGAACCTTCTTGTCATCGACCTTGACCGCCTCGCCGGTGCGGGGGTTGCGGCCCACGCGCGCGTCGCGCGCCTTGACCGAAAAGGCCCCGAAGCCGCGAAGCTCCACCCGGTCGCCCTTGGCCAAGGCCTCGATGATCTCCTCGAACACGGTATTCACGATCCGCTCCACATGACGCTGGGTCAGGTGCGGGTTCTCATCCGCGATCTTCTGGATCAGTTCAGACCGGATCATCCGTATCTCCCCCCTGTGGTCATCCCGTTCCTGTGCCGGTCCGTTCGATGCCACGATGTCATTGTCGAGGGGAACTATAGGCAAAAAAACGCACCACACAAACGTTTTCGGAAGCGCCAACCCTGCGAAATCAAAGAGCCCCGTCCTGCGACGGGGCTCTTCTTTACCATTGCGATCCGCAGGATCGGATCAGCTGCGGTCGCCCTTCAGGGCCGCACCGAGGATATCGCCCAGCGAGGCGCCCGAATCGGAGGAGCCGTATTGTTCCACGGCTTCTTTCTCTTCGGCGATTTCGCGGGCCTTGATCGACAGGCCCAGACGGCGGGTCTTCGGGTCGATGTTGGTCACGCGGACATCGACGTGATCCCCGATCTGGAAGCGCTCGGGGCGCTGCTCGGCCCGGTCACGCGACAGGTCGGAGCGGCGGATGAACGACTTGGCGCCGTTATATTCCACTTCGACGCCGCCATCTTCGATCGCGGTCACGGTGACGGTGATGATGCCGCCGCGTTTCACGCCATCGACCGCATCGGTGAAGGTGTCGTCGCCCAGAGCCTTGATGGAGAGCGAGATGCGCTCCTTCTCGACATCCACTTCGGTGACGGCGGCTTTCACCGTGTCGCCCTTGCGGTAGTTCTGGATGGCGTCTTCGCCGCGCTGATCCCAGGACAGGTCAGAGAGGTGAACCATGCCGTCGATGTCATTGTCGAGGCCGACGAACAGACCGAATTCGGTGATGTTCTTGACTTCACCCTCGATGGTGGAGCCGACCGCATGGGTTTCCGCGAAGACTTCCCACGGATTGCGTTGGGTCTGCTTGAGGCCCAGCGACACGCGGCGCTTGGCGCTGTCGATTTCCAGCACCATGACATCCACTTCCTGCGAGGTGGAGACGATCTTGCCGGGGTGGACGTTCTTCTTGGTCCAGCTCATTTCGGAGACGTGGACCAGACCTTCGACACCGGCTTCCAGCTCCACGAAGGCGCCGTAATCGGTGATGTTGGTCACGCGGCCCTTGTGGACCGAGCCGAGCGGATAGGCTTTTTCCACGGCATCCCACGGGTCGGACTGAAGCTGCTTCATGCCGAGCGAGATGCGGTGGGTGTCCTTGTTGATCTTGATGACCTGGACCTTGACGGTCTCGCCGATCGACAGGATCTCGGACGGGTGGTTGACGCGGCGCCAGGCCATGTCGGTGACGTGCAGCAGGCCGTCCACGCCGCCGAGGTCAACGAAGGCACCGTATTCGGTGATGTTCTTGACCACGCCGTCGACGGTCTGACCTTCGGTCAGGTTGCCGATGACTTCGGCACGCTGTTCGGCGCGCGATTCTTCCAGGATGGCGCGGCGCGACACGACGATGTTGCCGCGGCGACGGTCCATTTTCAGGATCTGGAAGGGTTGCTTCATGCCCATGAGCGGGCCGGCGTCACGCACGGGGCGCACGTCAACCTGCGAGCCCGGAAGGAAGGCGACAGCGCCGCCCAGATCCACCGTGAAGCCGCCTTTGACGCGGCCGAAGATCGCGCCATCGACGCGGGTTTCGGCGGCATAGGCTTTTTCGAGACGGTCCCAGGCCTCTTCGCGGCGGGCTTTCTCGCGGCTGATCACAGCTTCGCCGCGGGCATTCTCCACGCGGTCCAGATAGACCTCGACTTCATCGCCCACGTTGATGTTCGGGGCTTCGCCGGGGTTAGCGAATTCTTTCAGATCGATGCGGCCTTCCATTTTGTAGCCGACGTCGATGATGGCCTGGCCCGCTTCGATCGCGATGACCTTGCCTTTGACAACCGTTCCCTCTTCGGGGGTGTCAATTTCAAAGCTTTCCTTCAGGAGGGCTTCGAATTCGTCCATAGATGCTTTAGCGCACATGCAGTTCAGTTCCTTTTCTCGTGTTTTCACTGGCCATGCGGTTGGCTCCGCCGGTCTTTGTCCGCTGATTTCCGTCTAACGGCCAAAGGGCCGTGGCTGACGCCCGACCCTCGACGGCTGGCTGCTTAGTCCCAATGGGGCCGCATTGCAAGCGTCCACGGGGCAGGGGCGTGCTGCCGGGCGGCCCGCGGCGGGGCTGGCAGACGCAAAAGGCCCGGTGTTTCCACCGGGCCTCTCGCCGATGCCACGGGATCAGGCGACCAGCGTGACCAGTTCGTCAAGCGGGCGGCGCACTTTCTTCAGCGGCGCCAGCCAGTCGCCGCCATTGTCGCGGTAGCCAAGCGGCAGCATGGTGACCGAACGCAGGCCCCGCGCGCGCAGACCGAGGATCTCATCGACCTGTGCCGGATCGAAGCCTTCCATCGGGGTCGAATCGACTTCCTCGAAGGCGGCGGCGGTCACGGCGATCCCGAAGGCGATATAGGCCTGCCGGGCGGCGTGCTGGTAGTTCTCTTCGGCGGTGCGGGGCAGATACATGCCTTTCAGCCGCTCGTAATAGGCGGTGAGCGCCTCCGAAGTGCCGCCACGCTCGGCGGCAAGCTGCTCGACCACGGCGTCGATGCGGGCATCGGTGTAATTGTCCCAGGCAGCGAAGACGAGGATATGGGAGCCATCGGTGATCTGCGCCTGATCATAGGCGGCAGCGCGCAGCTTGGCCTTCACTTCGGGGTTGGTGACCACGATCACTTCAAACGGCTGAAGCCCGCTGGAGGTCGGCGCCAGCCGGGCGGCTTCGAGGATGCGATCCACCTTGTCCTGCGGCACCGGCTTGTCGGAGGACATTTTCTTGGTGGCATAGCGCCAGTTGAGTTTTTCTTGCAGCATGGTCAGCCTCATTCTGTAACGGCACCCGATCCGGTGTCGCGGGAAGAGGAAACTGGGGACTTCGCCGCGCCGCGGCAACGTTCCCCGGCGCACAGAACCTGTTCGGCGTTGCGGGGTTTAACGCAGCCGCCCGGAGATTATGGCAATCGCCTGCGCCACGGCATCGTCGATGGCAAGCGTGCTCGTGTCGATCACCACCGCATCTTCGGCCGCGCGCAGGGGCGCATCGGCGCGGCCCATGTCGCGGGCGTCGCGCTCGCGCACTTCGGCCAGCACCCGCGTCTCGTCCCCGCCCACCTCCAGCCAGCGGCGATGAGCGCGGACCTCGGGGCTCGCGGTGACGAAAAGCTTCGCCTCCGCCTCCGGGCAGATCACCGTGCCGATGTCGCGCCCGTCGAGCACCGCTCCTCCCGGACGCCGGGCGAACCGCCGCTGGAAGTCCAGAAGGGCCGCTCTCACCTCTGGCAGGGCGGCCACCCGGCTCGCGGCTTGGCCCGCTTCGAGCGAGCGCAGATCGCCGCGCTCCAGATCCTCGGGGGTGAGCCTGCGCGCCGTTTCGCCGGGGTCGCCGCCCTTGGCGCCCACCGCCCGATACAGAAGCCCGGTGTCGAGATGGGCAAAGCCGAACCGCGCCGCCACCGCGCGCGAGATCGTTCCCTTGCCCGCCGCGGCAGGTCCGTCGATGGCCACGGTAAAGATCATCGCCCCCTCCGTTTCAGCCCCAGAAGCGCAAGCGCCACCAGCACCGCCAGCCCGAAGGTCAGAAATTTCGCCTGCGTGAGCAGGCTGGCGAGCCGTACCGCTTCGGGGTCCACCGGCAGATCGGCGCGCAGAAGGCGGCTGATGGCGGCGTTCTCGCCCAGATCGCAGAGCCCATAGGCCAGTGCCGGCAGGCCGAGCGCCACCCGCAGCCCCTGCGCCAGGCCCCGCCATGCGCGGCGCCCCAGCGGCAGCAGCAGGACTCCCGCCATCAGCATCGGGAACAGCGTGTCCAGAAGCCGCACCGGCCCGAGGTAAAGCGCCTTGCCCGCCCCGCTCAGCGCCGCAAGGTAATCATTCGCCGCCCCCGCTTCATAGCCGCCGATCCGCAGGTCGAAGGGCGCAAGCCCCCCCGCCGCCGCGCGCAACTGCGGCCCGTAGATCAGCACCTGCCCGCCAAAGGCCAGCGCCGCCGCCGCGATCAGCAGCAGGACCGGCCCGCGTTTCATCAGAGCCCGCGGCGCAACGTGGCGCCGAGCCCGGTCATCAGCCCCTCGAAGATCGGGAAGGAGGTGACGATCGGCGAGGCATCATCGACGGAAACCGGCTTTTGCGCCGCCATGCCGGCCACGAGAAAGGACATGGCGATCCGGTGGTCGAGATGGGTGGCGCAGGTCGCCCCCCCCGGCATCCCGCCCGGCCCCATGCCATGAACGATGAGCGTATCCTCATCCTCCTCGACCCGCACGCCGCAGGCCTCCAGCCCACGCGCCATGGCGTCGATGCGGTCGCTTTCCTTGACCCGCAGCTCCTTCACGCCGCGCATCACCGTCCTGCCCTCGGCAAAAGCCGCGACCACCGACAGCACCGGATATTCGTCGATCATCGAAGGCGCCCGCTCCGGCGGCACCTCGATGCCCTTCATCGCCCCCGAGAAGCATACGCGCAGATCGGCCACCGGCTCCCCGCCTTCGGAGCGGGGATTGCGGAACTCGATCTCCGCCCCCATCTCCACCAGCGTCAGGTAAAGCCCGTTGCGGGTCAGGTTCTGGCTGACCCCCGGCACGAGGATGTCGGAGCCCTCGACGATCAGCGCCGCACAGACCGGGAAGGCGGCGGAGGAGGGATCGCGCGGCACTGCCACCGTTTGAGCGCGCAGCTCCGGCTGGCCCTTCAGCGTGATCACGTGGCCCTCGGAGGTCTTCTCGACATGAAGATCCGCACCAAAGCCCAGCAACATCCGCTCCGAATGGTCGCGGGTCGGCTCGCGCTCGATCACCACCGTCTCGCCCGGCGCATTGAGCCCGGCCAGAAGCACCGCCGATTTCACCTGCGCCGAGGCAACGGGCAGGGCATAGCGCACCGGAACCGGGTTTGCCGCGCCCACGAGGGTCATCGGCAGCCGCCCGCCCTTGCGCCCGTAAGCCATGGTGCCGAAGAGGCTCAGCGGATCGGTCACCCGCCCCATCGGCCGCTTGCGAAGGCTCGCATCGCCGGTGAAGGTCGCGCTGATCGGCGTCGTCGCCATGGTCCCCATGATGAGCCGCACGCCGGTTCCGGAATTGCCGCAGTCGATCACGTCGGCAGGCTCGGAAAACCCGCCCACACCCACACCGTTGACCGTCCAGGCCCCCGGCCCGTGCTGCTCCACCTCCGCGCCGAAGGCCCGCATCGCCTTGGCGGTATCCAGCACATCCTGCCCTTCCAGAAGCCCGGTGATCTTCGTCTCGCCCACCGCCATCGCACCGAAGATCAGCGCCCGGTGGCTGATCGACTTGTCGCCCGGAACCGAGGCCACACCCGAAAGCGGCCCGGATTTATGAGCGGTCATCGGTTGGGCATCACCATGGCCAGACATGTTCTTCCTCCTGCGCTTTGGCGCCTGATAGCGCAACCGGGCCGGGCCGTCCATCGCCGGAACTTCCGCGCGCCCCGCCCTTTCTTCTCTTTGCAAATATCCCCGCCGGAGGCTCCCGCCCTCACCCCGCGCGACGGAAGGTCAGGTAATGCGGCGGGCGGCCCTCGCGCAGCGCCTTCTGCTCATAGCGGGTGGAGAACCAGTCTTCCCAGGGCGCGTCCCCCTCCGCGACCAGTTCGAAACCGGCCTGCGGCACCTCCTCCAGCGTCTGGCGGACGTAATCGGCGATGTCGGTCGCCACGCGGAACTCCGCCCCCGGCTTCATGCAGCGGGCGAGCGCGGTCAGATACCCCTGCGTCACGAAACGGCGGCGGTGATGGCGGGCCTTCGGCCAGGGATCGGGATAGTTCAGGAAGACCTTCGACAGGCAGGCGTCCGGCAGCACGTCGAAAAGATCGCGCACATCGCCGGGATGGAGGTGCAGGTTGCCCACCTCCGCCGCCCGGATCTTGCCGAGTAGCATGGCGATGCCGTTGACGAAAGGCTCGCAGCCGAGGATCTCCACCTCAGGATAGCGCGCCGCCATATGAACGAGATGCTCGCCGCCGCCAAAGCCGACCTCCAGCCACAGGGGCTTGGCGCCGAAGCGCCCAAGGTCAAGCGGGCTGCGCGCCGGGTTCTCCTCCCGCGTGACGCCGGGCAGGGTCAGCGGGCCGAGATCCTCGGCCAGATAGGTCTTCTGGCTGGTCCGCAGGGTCTTGCCCCGGATGCGGCCATAGAAATTGCGACGCTCAGGGTTTTCGGTCATGGCGGCCCCTTTCTGGAGCCGCCTCATGGCAACGAAGCCCGCAAGGGTCAAGCCCGCGCCGATGGTCTTTGAAAGGGTTACGGTCCCATCCGAAACAGCCTTCGTCCGCCAAGCCCGGCCGATGTCTTTGAAGACATCGCGGCGGACCCCTTGAAGGGTCCGCGCGCCCGTCGCCCGGACTGCGGCGCTCAGACCGCTTTCTTCAGCGCCTCGACCAGATCGGTGCGCTCCCAGGAGAAGCCGCCATCGGCCTCCGGCGCCCGGCCGAAATGGCCATAGGCGGAGGTGCGGGCATAGATCGGCCGGGTCAGGGCCAGATGTTCGCGGATGCCGCGCGGCGTGAGGTCCATGGAGGCGTTGACGGCGCGCTCGATCACTTCATCCGGCACGGTGCCGGTGCCATGGGTATCGACATAGATCGACTGCGGCTCGGCGACGCCGATGGCGTAGGAGACCTGAAGGGTGCAGCGATCCGCCAGCCCCGCGGCCACGATGTTCTTGGCCAGATAGCGCGCGGCATAGGCGGCGGAGCGGTCCACCTTGGTCGGGTCCTTGCCGGAGAAGGCGCCGCCGCCATGGGGGGCCGCACCGCCATAGGTGTCCACGATGATCTTGCGGCCCGTCAGGCCCGCATCGCCATCCGGCCCGCCGATCACGAAGACCCCGGTGGGGTTCACATGCCAGACGGTCTTCTTGGTCAGCCAGCCCTCGGGCAGGACCTCGCGGATATAGGGTTCCACGATGCCGCGGATCACCTTGGAGGTCTGCCGCTTGGAGGTGTGCTGGGTGGACAGCACGATGGAGGTCACCTCCACCGGCTTGCCATCCACATAGCGCAGCGAAAGCTGGCTTTTGGCATCGGGACCGAGCGTCGGTTCGGCGCCGGATTTGCGCGCCTCGGCCAGACGGCGCAGGATCGCATGGGCATATTGGATCGGGGCCGGCATGAATTCCGGGGTCTCGCGCGTGGCATAGCCGAACATGATGCCCTGATCGCCGGCGCCATCCTTGTCCACGCCCTGCGCGATATGGGCCGATTGCCCGTGCAGGTAGTTGTGAACCTTGATCTTTTCCCAGTGGAACTTCTTCTGCTCATAGCCGATGTCGCGCACGCAGTCGCGCACGATCCCGTCGATGCGCGCCATCATCGCATCGGTCGCCTCCTTGGTGGACAACCCCACCTCGCCGCCGACCACCACGCGGTTCGTCGTGGCGAAGGTCTCGCAGGCGACGCGGGCATTGGGCTCTTCGGTCAGGAAGGCATCCAGAACCGCGTCCGAAACGCGGTCGCACAATTTGTCGGGATGCCCCTCGGAGACCGATTCCGAGGTGAAGACGTAGTTGCTGCGGCTCATGGGAAAGTGCTCCATTGGGTTAACCCGTCACGCCAGGAAGCCGTTGTGACGGTGAATGGGCTGTCCTAAGGCCGAAAGCGGAGGGGCGTCAAGGGCGGCCCGGTGTTTTGCGGCGCAGCAGGGCGAGGGCGAGTCCGGCAAGCCACAGGGCAAGGAAGGGCGCTTCGCCGAAGCGGGCATAGGGCGTGGGCGGCAGGGCAGGGGGCAGGGCCGCATCAAGATAGGAAGCGACCCCGAAGGGCAGCGCCGCAAGCTCCCGCCCGCGCCCGTCGTAAACCGCCGTCACCCCGGTATTGGCCGCCCGCACCAGCGGCAATCCCTGTTCGATCGCCCGCAGCCGCGCCAGCTCCGCATGTTGGAACGGCCCGGAGAGCGTGCCGAACCAGGCGTCATTGGTGATCTGCACAATCCAGTCCGCGCGCTCCGGCGCCGCCGCCACATCCTGCGGAAAGACCGCTTCATAGCAGATCAGCGGCAGCACCTTGCCGAGCTTGCCGCCGAGGTCGAGCACCTGCGCGCCCACCCCCGCCGAATAGCCCGCCCCCGCCTGCGAGGCAAAGGCGCGCAGCCCGAAAAGCCGGTAGGCAAGATCGCCGAAGGGGATGTATTCGCCGAACGGCACCAGATGGTGCTTGTCATAGACCGGACCGATCTGCCCGTCGGGCCGGATCACGGCCAGCGAATTCCAGGCCCGCTCCCCCTCCACCCGCTGCATCCCGAGCGCCACCGGCGCGCCGTTGCCGGCCCCGGCGATGACGCCGGCGAGTTCCGGGTGGCGGTCCAGAAGATAGGGCAGGGAGGTTTCCGGCCAGATCACAAGATCTGGGGACGGCTCCGCCACGGTAAAAGCCAGAAGCCGGTCAAGATGCTCTTGCGCCAGCCCCGCATCCCATTTCATCGCCTGCGCGGCATTGGGCTGCACCAGCCGCAGAAGGACGCCGGGCGCGGGCGGCTCGGGCTGGCGCAGCACCCAAAGCCCATAGCCCCAGCCCGCCGCGACCGCCGCCGCCGCCAGCACCATCCCCGGTCCCCGCCGCGCCGCCAGGGCCGCCGCAATCAGCAGCGTCCCGAGCGTCAGCCCATAGGCCCCGAACAGCGCCGCCGCCTGCTCCACGGGGCTCGCCAGCCAGATATGGCCGGGCAAGGCCCAGGGAAAGCCGGTCAGCACATGGCCGCGGGCGAATTCCGCCATCGCAAGGGTCAGCGCAAAGCCGGTCCCCCGCGCCGGGAAAAGCCGCGACAGCGCCGCCGCCGCCGCCCAGAACAGCGCCAGCCCGAAGGAAAGGCCGACAAGCGCGAAGGGCGCCATCCAGCCGTAAACCTCCGGCTCGATCAGGAAAGGTTCGACGATCCAGCTCAGGGCGAGCGCGAAATGCCCCGCCCCGCCGAACAGCCCGGTCCAGGCCGCCGCGCGCGCATCCCCCGCCCGCGCCACCAGCCAGATCAACCCGGCAAAGCCCGCAAGCGCCAGATACCAGAACCCGAGCGGCGCCTGCCCTGTCGCGGCCAGCAGACCGGCGGCAAAGGCCGGCCCCGCCTGCCGCGCCCCCGGCCAGCCGAAGCGCCGGCCGCTGCCCTGATCACCCGGCATCGCTGACCGCAGGCTCCGCCCCTTCGCCGGCAGAGCCCTTCGCCCCCGGCAGACGCACCCGCAACCGCTTGATCCGGCGGGCATCGGCGTCGATCACCTCGAATTCCGCGCCGCTCTCATGCGGCACGATCTCGCCGCGCGCCGGCACGCGGCCGGTCCGCAGGAAGACCAGACCGCCGAGCGTGTCGATCTCGTCGTCATCCTCGCCATTGCGGAGCTTCATGCCGATGGCCGCCTCGAATTCATCGAGGGGCGCCAGCGATTGCGCGACGTAGACGCCGGGCTTCTCCTCTTTCCAAAGTGCGCCTTCCGCCTCGTCATGCTCGTCCTCGATCTCGCCGATGACGGTCTCGATCAGGTCCTCGATGGTCACAAGCCCGTCGACCCCGCCATATTCGTCGATCACCAGAGCCATATGCACCCGGTCGCGCTGCATCTTCTGCAACAGCACCCCGGCGGGCATCGACGGCGGCGCGAACAGCACCGGTCGCAACAGCTTGCGAAGCGAGAACCGCCCGGTGGCCCCGAAGCCGTGCTGCAAGGCCAGGTCCTTCAGAAGCACCAGCCCCTGCGGATGGTCGAGCGTGCCTTTGTAGACCGGAAGGCGGCTGAAGCCATGGGTGCGGAAGGCCTCGACCAGCTCGTCCTTGCCGATGTCGAGCGGCACCGCCGCGATCTCCACCTTCGGGATGGCCACGTCATCGACGCGCAGCCGCCGCAGATTGCCGAAGCCCGGATGCGCCGCCCCCGCCACATTCGCGGGCGCTTCGGCGCCAGCCTGCTCCTCGGTTCCGTCCCCGGAACTGAACGCGCTCAGGATGCGCCCGAAAAAGCCGCGCTGCGGCGGCTCCGTCTCAGTGGTCCCCTCTGGCGCGCCCTGCGCTGCGGGAGATCCGTCGTTGCTACTGCCCATCTGTCCTTTGTCCGAAATCGCCCGACGAATGTGGGGCTCACGCCGAATATGGGTCAGAAAGACCCAGGCGCGCAAGTATGCGAACTTCCGTCGCCTCCATCCGCCCGGCATCGCCGTCGCGGACATGATCATAGCCGAGCAAATGTAACAGCCCATGCACGACAAGATGTGTGACATGATCGGCCATCGGCTTTCCGGCCTCGGCGGCTTCCCGCGCGCAGGTCTCCCAGGCGATGGCGATATCGCCCAATTCCTCCGGCATGTCCTCCGGTCCCGGCTCCGGCATGTCGGGCAGACCGCCCTCCACCTCCGCCGCCCGCTCCTCGGAGGGCCAGCTCAGCACATTGGTCGGCTGCGGCTTGCCGCGGAAATCGGCGTTCAGTTCGGCGATCCGCGCATCGTCGCAGCCCATGAGGCACAGGGAAAACCCAGCCTCCGCCAGCCCCAGCTCGGCAAAAGCCGCCCGCGCTGCCGCTTCGGCGATACCCGCCAGCCCGAAGGCCTCCCAGCGGTCGTCCTCGATGATCGTCTCGACAAGCTCACTCATCCGGCCTGCCTAGCCGATCCCCGGCAAAGCCTCAAGCGTCCCGCCTGCCTCATCCACTGTGCATAAATATCCTCGGGGGGTGAGGGGGGCAGACAGCCCCCCTGCAAGGCCAGCCAAGGCTCACGCCCCCTTGGCCTCGTCGCGCTCGTAAGCCTCGATGACCCGCGCGACCAGCGGGTGCCGCACCACGTCCTTCGAGGTGAAGTAGTTGAAGCTCACGCCCTTCACCCCCGCCAGAATCCGTTCGGCATCCTGAAGCCCGGAAGTCACGCCGCGCGGCAGGTCGACCTGGGTGCGGTCGCCGGTGATCACCATGCGGCTGCCTTCGCCCAGACGGGTCAGGAACATCTTCATCTGCATGGTCGTGGCATTCTGCGCCTCGTCCAGCACCACGAAGGCGTTGGACAGCGTGCGCCCGCGCATGAAGGCCAAGGGCGCGATCTCGATCCGCTTTTCCTCCAGCAGCTTCTGGACCTGCTTGGCCGGCAGGAAATCGTTCAGCGCATCGTAAAGCGGCTGCATGTAGGGATCGACCTTCTCCTTCATGTCGCCGGGCAGGAAGCCCAGCCGCTCGCCCGCTTCCACCGCCGGACGGGACAGGATGATCTTTTCCACCGCGCCGGAAATGAACATCGTCACGCCCACGGCGACGGCAAGGTAGGTCTTGCCGGTTCCCGCCGGGCCGATGCCGAAGCCGAGCTCATTGGCGAAGAGGTTTTTCACATACTCCTTCTGCGCCTCGGTCCGCGGCTCGATCGGCTTCTTGCGGGTGCGAAGTTCGACCCCGCCGCCGGAGAACATCTCGATCTGTTCGGACCCTTCGGCCCGCGGGGTTGCGGGCATCGGGCGGCCCAGACGGATCGCCCCGTCGATATCGCCCGCCGTCACGCCGCGTCCGGCCTCAAGCCGCGCATAGAGCGCGCGCAGGATTGCGGCGGTCTGATCCCGCGCCCCCTTGTCGCCGATGACCGAGAGCCGGTTGCCCCGGCGCAGCACATGCACCCCCATCTGATGCTCCACCTGAGCCAGATTGCGGTCGAACTCGCCGCACAGGTCAATGAGAAGCCGGTTGTCGGGAAATTCGAGGACGGTCTCCACGATATCCTCGGAACGGGTCGGGGGGGTCAGCGCGCTGATGCCCAATGGGGTCTCCTTGTTTTTCAGAGCCGTAAGGAAAGCCTGCGACTTTCCCCGCCCGCTGGCAAGTCACTTGCGGGGCAGGGACCAGTCTTGCGCCGGATCGTGTCGCCTGCGTGACGCTTTTTTGAGCGCAGACCATAGAAGAAGGGCCACGGCTTGTGCCATGGCCCCTTCATACATCCAGATCGTGATCGCAGGATCACGCAATCCTGACCGCAGTCCTCAGTTCCGGTGGCCCGGAACGTAGTCCCTGATCGGCGCGGAGGCGGTCTGGTAGTTCCCGATCACCGTTCCCGGCGGATAGAGGTTGTTGCAGACCGGCAGGCCCGAAACCGGGTCGAAGCGGCGGCCCGAATAGCCCTCGACACCATCGTCGATGATCCAGCCCTGGCAGCCGTCGGGGTCATAGGCGATCGCGGCCTCGCCCTCGATCAGCGGCACCTTGTCGCGGCCGGTATCCGAAGCCGTGGCGATCACCGTGTTCGGGCTTTTGTGATAGGGGGTCAGCCCGTCTTCGATGCAGCCCGACAGCCCGACGGCGGCAAGCATAAACAGCGGAAGCGTTGCAAATTTTGCCATTCTGATCACCACCTGTAGCAGACAACTTCGACGCGACGGTTCTTCTGCATCCCGGCGGCCGTGGAATTCGTGGCGATCGGACGGCGTTCGCCATAGCCGATTTCGCGGTCGACCATCGCGCCGACGGAACGGGCAACGGCGGCAACCGAAGCGGCCCGGCGCTGCGACAGGCGGATGTTGTATTCATCCGAGGCGCGGCTGTCGGTGTGGCCGTAGATCGCGTAACCGAAAGCGCCGGTGCTGGAGAAGAAGCTTTCCAGCCGGCGGCGGCCATCAGCCGTCAGCTTGGCGCTGTCGGTGGCGAAGAGCGTATCGGTATTCTCGACAAGGCAGGTGTTGCGCTTCAGGCAGACCGGCTTGCCGGTTTTCGGATCCACGCGGTCCAGCATGTAGCCTTCGACGCCGCCGTCTGCCCACCAGTGCATACAGCCGTCGTCGTCAACCCAGGCGCCCCATTCGATCTTGCCGGCAATCTCCGGTGCATTCTGTGCCATCGCGGTATTTGCTGCGATCAGGCCCACGGCCATTGCCGCGCCCCCCACCATCATCCGCACTGCCCTGGTAAGACGTTCCACCGCCGCAGCTCCCCTCAATCATCAGAAAACAAGATATACTTTCGATCAGGTTTGCCGCTACTCCCTATCGAAGTAAAGCAAAATCTAGGTGGTTTTCACCTTCGATAGGACTAATTGTTGCGTTTGCGTCGTCAAATCCATCGCATTGCAACCATTGCGGAAAATCAGGAAACAAGCACGACCGGAGAGGCTATCCCGAAATCCGCTCTGCAGCCAACGAGTTGGAAGACGAAGCTGAGATTCTCACCCGAACGAGCTCGCCGACCTTGCCTTCGGGGTCGGTGACATGGACCGCGTGGAGATGGTCGGATTTGCCCACCATCTGCCCGCTGAGTCGTCCCGGCTTTTCATAAAGCACCCCGACTTCACGCCCGACCATGGCCGCTTGCGCGGCGCGCTGCTGTTCGGTGATCAGGGCCTGAAGGGTCTGAAGGCGGGCATCGGCCACTTCCGCAGCCACCGGCGCCTTTTCGGCGGCGGGGGTTCCGGGGCGGGCGGAATATTTGAAGGAGAAGGCCGCGCCATAACCCACGGCCCGGATCAGTTCCATCGTCTCTTCGAAATCGCGGTCGGTTTCGCCGGGAAAGCCGACGATGAAATCCGACGACAGCAGGATATCCGGCCGCGCCGCGCGGATACGCCCGATCAGCGCCAGATAATGCGCCGCCGTATGCTTGCGGTTCATCGCTTTCAGAATCCGGTCGGAGCCGGATTGCACCGGCAGATGCAGATAGGGCATCAATTGCGGCAATTCGCCATGGGCGGCGATCAGGTCGTCATCCATGTCATTCGGATGAGAGGTCGTATAGCGGATACGCTCCAGTCCTTCGATCCGCGCCAGTTCCCGCACCAGCCGCGCCAGGGTGAAATCGCCTGAGGCCGCAACCCCGTCCGCAACCCCGTGATAGGCATTCACATTCTGGCCCAGAAGGGTGATCTCCTTCACCCCGCGCTCCACCAGTCCCCGCGCCTCGGTCAGGATGCGCTGCACCGGGCGGCTGACCTCGGCTCCGCGGGTGTAGGGGACGACGCAGAAGGCGCAGAACTTGTCGCAGCCCTCCTGCACGGTCAGGAATGCGGTCGGCCCGCGGGAGGGTTTGCGGGCGGGCAGGAGGTCGAACTTGTCCTCCGCCGGAAAGTCGGTATCGACCTGCTGGCCGGTGCCGCGCGCCATCTCGGGCAGGCGGTGATAGGCCTGCGGCCCGACGACCAGATCGACGAGCGGCATCCGCCGCAGGATCTCCGCCCCCTCGGCCTGGGCCACGCAGCCCGCCACGCCGATCTTCAGATCGGGGCGCGCCGCCTTCAGCGGCTTCAGTCGGCCAAGGTCGGAGTAGAGCTTTTCGCTCGCCTTCTCGCGGATGTGGCAGGTGTTCAGCAGCACCATATCCGCCTCGTCGGCGTTTTCGGTGGTGACATAGCCTTCCGCGCCCATGGCCTCGGCCATGCGCTCGCTGTCATAGACGTTCATCTGGCACCCGTAGGTCTTGATGAACAGCTTCTTCGGCTCAGCCATATCCGTCCCCGCCTTTGCGTTCCGCGCCATATGCCAAACCGCGCTGCGGCGCAACGGAGAGGCTTGCATTGCGGCCCCGGCTGGCGGATTCTGCGGCAAAGCCACAAAGGCGACAGGACGGCCACAGGCATGAAATACCCCTCGCTCCCCGCCTTTCTCAGTGAGGCGAAGGCCGCCCTTGCCAAGGGGCCGCTGGCGCTGATCTTCGCCGAAGACCCGGTGGAGGTCGATACCACGCTGCGTCACCACATGGCGGCGGGGTTTTCCCAGGTGGCGCTTTTCGCACCCGCCGAGATCACCGTGCCGGAGGCTCTGGAAGCGAAGATCCACCGCGTCATCTACAACGTCCATGCCGACAATGCGCTGATAGAGGCGGTCAATGCCGTCAACGATGCGGTGCCGGGGATCTGGATCTATTACTGCTACAACGCCGAATATCTCTTCCACCCCTTCTGCGAGACCCGCAACATCCGCGAGATGCTGGCCTTTCACACCGAGGAGCGCCGCGATGCGGTGCTGTCCTATGTGATCGACCTTTATGCCGACGATCTCGGCCGCTATCCGGATGCCGTCTCGCTGGAGCGGGCGCATCTGGACCGTTCGGGCTATTATGCGCTCGGCCGTCCGGACCCGGCCAATCACAACCACCCGCGCGAGCGGCAACTGGATTTCTTCGGCGGGCTGCGCTGGCGGTTCGAGGAGCATGTCCCGCCCCTGCGCCGCAAGATCGACCGGATCTCGCTCTTCCGCAGCCGTCCCGGCCTGATGCTGCGCCCGGACTTCACCTTCTCTGATGAAGAATACAACACCTATGCCTGCGCCTGGCACCACAACATCACCACCGCCATCGCCAGCTTCCGCACCGCCAAGGCCCTGCGGACCAATGCCGGGTCGCGCTTCGACATCCACGATTTCCGCTGGCACAATTCCGTGCCGTTCGAATGGAACTCGCAGCAGCTCATGGACCTCGGCCTGATGGAGCCGGGTCAGTGGTTCTGAGGGTGTGAAAGGAAGTTGTTGTCACCTGCGGGCAAACTTGCCGCAATTGACAGGTTTTGGTCCGCATTTGCCATTCACGGCTTCCGTAACGGTCTTTTCAGAGCTTTTGGGGATCCTCCAGCGAGCGGCAGACAGGTAATGGTCTTAAGTTGGGTGGAGAGCCGCTAGCCTCGTTGACGGAGGCTACTCGTCTATAATTTACCGCCCACATGACTTCGCATCGTCAAGATTTGCTGTGACCCCCGATAACTTGTCCATCTGATGCTAGAGTCCGGCCCAAGGAGAGGACCGGACATGAAGAGATCGAAGTTCACGGAAGAGCAG
>JAPUEK010000067.1 GCA_027492585.1 Paracoccaceae bacterium
CCCCCCCCCCCCCCCCCCCCCCCCCCCCCCCCCCCCCCCCCCCCGGGGGGGGGGGCCCCTCCGAGAGAGGCAGGATAGAGAGATGATATATATATGTCTATATTATCTCTCTTAGGTCGGCCCAGTCGGCCCAAGCCTTATTTTATTGGGTTTCAGGTCGGCCCAAAGGTCGGCCCAAGGTCGGCCCAAGGTCGGCCCAAAAGCCGCTGGGCTAGATGCCCAGCGTCTTCCTGATGATTTTGAGGTTCTTCACCTCTCGCGGGTCTTTTTCCCCCGTTTCCGCGCTGAAAGCCATCGGCAGCTTCCGTTGGGGGTAGCCTTTCGGCGGCTTGACCAGCATTCCCGCTTCATCCAAGGCTTTTGCCAACTCATCACGCTTGGCGAAGTCGATCCCCAAACGGGCGGGGTCGGCCAGCAACGCCCAGTCGAGATAGATATAATCCGCATTCTGCCATCCGATCACACCCCCCCGCGCCGTGCTGGCGTCATCGCCGGTTTCGATGATGCGCCCCCCGAGTTCGCGGGCGATGAAGCTGCGGAAGCTGTCGATCAGATCAGCACCACCACGGGCGACCCCTGCTCCGCCGGTCTCCACGAAGCCATCCCAAGCGTTCTCCACCACAGCCCGCACCGCTTTCTCCGCCCGCGCCTTATCCTCACCGCCGATCAGCCCCGCCTCCACAGCAAGCAATCCCCCCAGCAACGGATAGGCAAACGCCTCTGCCGCACGGCGCATGACCGCAGGGGATTCCTGTCCCGCGTCCAAGCCCCGCTTTGCCAGTTTCCCGGCCTCATCCTTGACCTTAGCCGCCAGCCTCTCCGGGGCGATGTGAACGCCCGTTGCAATCAGGTGCTGAATGAATGCCGGGCCTGCGTGGCCGTAGTGCTGGGAGACCGCTTCCAGTGCCGCCAGAAACTTCGGTTCTGCGTCCTGACCATTGGTCACGTCCACATCGGCAAAGCGCCCTGCCAGTCCCCCGCGATAGGTATCACCGGCCCCCATGACCTCGGCACGAATATCTTGTTCGCTGGACAGCACCACATAGGGGCGGAAGGACTCACGCTTCGTCAGGCCCGCGCCACGTCCCGCTTTACGGTTCTTGGTCGATCCGCCCGACAGGCCAAACAGGATGCCCGACAGCGCCCGCTTGTCCTGCAAGGCCCCGACATCATCAAGCATCAAGACCGCCTCTGAGCCTTTGGTGGCGAGGTCTTCGATAGCGTTGCTGGTGCTGTTCATCGAATGCAGAACACCGTCACCCGTGCGCGGAGAGGCCCAGACAGAGGCCCCAAGGCGCTGGGCAAGGCTCTTGCCCTTGGAGGTGCGTCCCGACAGTGCGAGGCCGCAAGGGTCGGCCCGTGTGAGGCCCAGAAGCGGGCCAGCGAAACCAGCGCACAGGGTCAGAAGCCAATAGGGGTTTTCGCTGGCCCGCTGAATAGCGGCGTCAGCCGCTCCCTGCCAGCCTGCCAGCGTCCCGCCGGGCTTAACGACTTCCGCCCGCGCCGTCTCAACCAGTCGCACCGCCGGGGCGTCTTCAACAGCCCTGATGTAATCGCCGGACGGCGCGAGATAGCCCAGCACATCGCCCGTGTCCCCCCGAACCCAGCCGGGGGCTTGCATGGTCGGAACAAGGCGCTTGGGTGTGATCGACCGCAACAGGGCCAACAGATTGTCATGGCCCTCTTTGGTGTGGGTGTAGATCGGCAGTCCGGCACCAGCCAGCCGGGCAATGACCGTTCGCCCGTCCGTAACAAGATCAGCCATCAACAAGGTGAGTTCGACACGCTTGCCGTTCTCGTTTGCGAAGCTGATGATCCGGCCTGCGGCTTCGGTGCCGTCCGCGTTCGAGGACCGCCCGACCACATCAAACACGCCGCAGAGAGGCACGGGCTTGCCGTTCTTTTTGTAGGTGATCCGGCCACCTGTGACCTTGTAGCCGATCAGCCAATCCGCCCGGTCTTCGTATTCCCCCTCTGGGGGCTGATTGCACCCTGCAATGTCGTCCAGGGCCGCGCTATCCTCGGCATCGGCACCGGCATTGTCCGGGTCTTCGTCTGTCTCATCCGAGTCGTCGTCGTCGGCATCCGACCACGCGAAGGCCACAGCATCAGCGCCCAATGCATATCCGCCCAGATACGCAGGGTCGATCAGATCGGCCTTTGTGAACCATTCCAGACGCAGGGCCTCTTGCACGTAGGCCAGCCGGTCGTTTCGATGCGAGCACCCGTTATGACTGCAATACCAAACGAATCCTCCGTCCTCGGCATTCACCACAAACGTGCCCTCGGGCGTGTCGGAATGATCGGCGACATAGGGGCAGGTGATGAAGACGCCGCCGCGCTGGCGGTCGGCCTTCACCATGTCCGGCATCCGGTCTTCGATCAGATCGGCCATTTGGATGCTGTCGCCGAAGTGCTTGACCCATCCTTTCAACTCGCTGAGATTTTCGTCACGTCCGGCCACGGCGAAGGGGTCCAGATCGGCATTCCCGCTTACGCGGGGCAGTGCCCTCACATCCTCAAACCGCAGCACCCCCCCTCGGATGATGTGCATCTCCCAAGCGCCGTCCACGCGGTGGCGTGGCAGGTAAAACAACCGCTCAATCGTGGTCGCGGCCATGTCGATCCGTATGCCCATGGATGCCGCCAGCGCCGCGACATTGGCCTTCCATTCAGTTTTGCGGGCTTGTCCGGTGTGACCAAGCGCGGTGATCTGGACCGGAGCCGCAAGCGGGAAAATCAGCCGGGCCTTCGGGATAGGGGCGACACGCAGGACGATCTTGCCTTCCCGCTCGGGGATGGAGATTTCGGCGGATGCGATGATCTCCGGCGACAGCCGGTCGGACTCGGTGAGATTGGCCCGGATTTCTTCGATGGTGGGTTCGCGGGTAATCTTCAACTTGCTGACCAGCGCGTCACGCGTAACCTCATATTCGGTCGTCATGTGGCTGTGCGTTGTATAGATCAAGCAGGCCAGCCCGGCCTTCTCGGCGGCGGCGATGATCTCGGCCAAGGGCTGTCCGTAGTCGCAATCCAGCCCGATAGCCGTAAACGCCTGCACCCGTTCGGCCTTGCGCGGACCTTGCGGCATCTCGGCCAGCACAATCGCCCGACCGTCCTTCTTACCGTTGCGGTGGAAGGCCAGCCCGCGATTTCCGGCGGCGTGACCCTGATCCAGCCAAGCGCCCCATGTCCGGGTGACGGGTTGCCAGTCGTGGTCAAACTGGCGCTGGCCGGTGGTGAAGGTGAACTCCTGAGCCAATGCCGCCTGCCATTCCCGGCTGTCAGGGCCGTGCATGACCGCGTGGCCGATAGCACCCGCCGGGGCGCCGTCATCTTCGATCAGCGCAGGCTCAAGAGCCTCCGGCTCGATCAGCACCGGCTCCGCGTCCGCGACCTTCACCTTGCCGCCCTGCCCACAAATACCCATTTCACACTCGTTTTCCTTCGCCCATCCGGGCGATTTTCTTGCTGTTACAACCCCTTGGCGCTATAATCTCACACGTAGCGTCAAGGCTCAGTTTCGTGTCCTTGGCGTTTGCTTCACACACGACTTTCCTGCACGGCCCGCCACGCATCCCCGCGCGGCGGGCCGCTTTTTTCATGCCGTCCGCCGCGTGTAGCCCCGGACTGCCCGCGACTGTTCGGCCCGCTTCCGCACCTGCCCGGCCCGGCCTCGGGCATTGATGCTGGTGGTGGCGGGCGAACGGCGGGAATCCGTGAGCGGGGGGAGCGGTGCCACGATTTCAGGTGCGGTCAGCCAAGGACAACCCACCCGGACCTCCACGGGCAAGCCCCTGCGGCCCTCGTGAGCGCGCGGCATGACCACGCCCGCGCAGACCATGACCACGCCAGCGCAGCTCATGGCAAGGCGCAGAATCTCTGCGAAGGCGGGGGTCAGCAGCCTCTGATCGAGATGGAGATGGAGCGGGCGATCTTCCCGCTTCATTTTGGCCGTGCTGCCACCGTCCCCGTGCAGCCCGCAGAAGGCGCACAGGTCCCATGCCAGTCGCGCGATGATCTCAGCCTGCGGGTGCTTCGCGGCCTTTTGCACCGCGAACGTTCGGCTGGCCCGCGACGATGTGAGGGGGTCGTAAGCCACTTGTCTTTGGGCTTCGTCCACCCATGAGGGGACCGGCAATCGCCGCGCTGGGCCTGCCGCGCCACCCGATCTGTCGAAGTCGTTCAACATAACAATATTACCCATGAGGGTTGTCCTTTTGGCTTGAGGGTTCGGCCTGTCCTTCCCGCCCGTCCGGGCATACGTTCCAAATCCCCCGCCCACTGGCCCGGAAGTCACGCGGCCCCGCCGCGCGAATGGATGTTGTGAAGTTCAGATTAGGTGCCGCACCCGGCGCGGTATGATGCAACGCACCGGGTGCAGCGAGGGCGGGCCGTGGCCCACCTTATGCTGTGGATGGCTGTCCCCGCCCTTTCCACAGCGGGCATTGGTTTGGGCCTCGGGGCTTTGATCGGCTGCGGGGGCGGCAGATCGTCGGGGCGGATGCGGGGCCGGGATGCAGGTTCACCGGCAGGGCGCTTGCGCTGCGGGTGTGGTCGGGCTGGAAGCCCTCGGGGCATCGCCGGTCGCCGCGTGGGCTTCACATGAGATTGTGCTTGCGAGCGAACGCGGCGCGGGTGGCCGGATCGGTGATCCGCAGCCCCTCGGCGATCAGTTCGGCCTTGGTCTTGCCGCCCGTCCGTGCAGCGGCGTCAGCCGCGACCTTCGCATTGGCGGCAAACTCACCGAAAGGCCCGTCCAGAACCTCACGAGCGCAGGCGCTGGCGTCGAAGTCGGCGCTGGTGCCAAGGATGTATCCTGAGGCGTGGATGGTGCCCGCCACGCCCCGCGCCATGGTCTCAAGCAGGTTGTCCCCGCGAACGCCCATCTGGGCCAAGGCCAGTTGGGTCTTCCGCATCGCCTCATAGGCGCGTTTCCCCCGGTCGCCCAGATCGGCGCGGGCTTTTGTGTCGGCGTCCATCAGGCGCACCAGTTCTTGATTGTCAGTGGACATTGTTTGCAGGCTCCTTGCCGCGCTTGATTTTGATCTGATCGGCCCGGCGGGCCTCGCCCATCAGGCTAGCCATCTCGGCCACCGTGAGTTCGCGGCGTTTGATGTGTTGCATCCAGTCGATTGCGGCTGGCAGTTCCATCCATCGACACGACAGGAAGCGCCGGGCCGGGATATGCTCATCGCCCCCGGCCACCGACAGGACGCAGCGTTCGGTGGTGGCCGTGATGCCCCACGCGCGACCGATTGCCCCGGTCGGGATGTAGAGCCGCGCTTGATTTTCGATCTCCAAAAGAAGATTCCCTTCTTGGGTTGCGCTTCCAGTTGCGCCATGCAATAAGTTGCGTGACGATTGGGGCGATTCTCGCTTCGATTGCTTGTGCGATAGCGCCTGATTCCTGCTGTCTAGCAGGTTTCTGGGCGCGAGTCGAATATCAGCCCCCGAATGGACCGCGCCCTCACGCCCTATATGAGCGGATTTCCGCCTATTGTGCCGGGATGTGGCATTTTACCCCTTTTGGCACATCCGAATCAGCGGATCGGCTCTATTTCCCGCACCGCCACCACCAGCCGGTCGAGGGAGACCAAGAGCGCAGCCTTGGAAGGTGCAGACTGGTCGGGCGTCTCCAAGGCCCTGACCAGCGCCGCAGCCTCAGCCAGCGCAAGTCCCCACGATTCCTCTGCTCGGGTCAAATGATCGGCCATCGGTGAATTTCCCTGATGTGGTTCTTGGTGGTCCGAGGGTAGCGCCTCACACCGGGTGATGCCAACAGCGGATTTCGCTAATTCTTGTGTAATTTCATGACACTACGTCACAGAACGTGACATTTCGTTCTGGATTGTCACGCCCGGTGACAAATCGGGTGGCCGTCCATTTCTACCCGGGTTTTGGCGTTTTGGGGCTGGCCGTGCTACAATGCACCATCCGACCCCGCCAGACGCCCTGTGACGGCCCCTGATGGCCTTCCGGCGCTGGACGCCCTCCACCCCCCTCAAATGCGCGAACTGGCCCCTCTAGGGCTTTCCCGTGGCCCCCGCGCGTCATCATCCTGCCCGGACCCCCTACCATGGCTTACGAACATGAACTCCGCCTAAAGATTGACGCGACTGCCGCAAAGCGTGGAAGCCAAGAATTCGTCGGTGCAGTCAACGCGATCAAGGCAGCGGTCAAAAATCTGGAACGCGATACCGATGGCGCGTTCACAAAACTGCGCTCGGGCCGGGTCGAACTGGACACCCGCTCGCTCGCGCGGGCCAGCGCCGAAGCATCCAAGCTCGGGACCACCATGGCCGCCGCCGGGTCGGCCAGTGACAAGGCCGTTCAGCAGATCATCCGAACCAGCCTCTCAGCAGCGCAGGCCTTGAGAACGTCTGAGAACGCCGCTCAGCGCCTTAACCTGCGGATGCAAGAGGTCGGAGACCTCCAAGGCATTGCCACGCTGGAAGCCGCCCTGTCGCGCCTGCGGGGGTCTTTGGTCGCGGCCCAAACCCCTCTTGATGTTCGGCAGGCTTACAGCGGCTATCGTGACCTCCACGATAGCCTGAACCGCGCGACTGTCGCGGCGGTGGAACATCGTTGGGCCATGAAACAGGCTACCCAAGCGGATGCTGAGGCCGGTGCGGCGACAGCGGTGGCAGCCGCGCGTATCGAGGCTCTGGCCCTCAAGTATAACCCTCTCAAAGTGCAGTCGCTCGCCTATGCGCGGGCGCTGGATGAGGTGGCCGAAGCCGAACGGGCGGGCGCACTCTCGGCGGGTTTGGCGGAACAGGCGCGGGCAGCGGCGGCCAATCAGTATCTCGCAGGTGCGGCAGCGGCCAACCAATACTCAGGGGCGCTCAAGAACAACGCCGCGATGACGCAGCAAGGCATCATGGCCGGGATGCAGCTACAGGACATCTTGATTGTCAGTCAGATGGGGTTCCAGTCGGTCGCCACCATCTCCTTGCAGCAGGGCAGTCAGTTGGCAGGCCAGCTAAACACCATCCGGGCTTCAGGCGGATCAGTGTTCAAGACGCTCGTAGGGGGCTTCACCAGCCTGATCAACCCGCTGTCGCTCGTCGTGATTGGTGGCACCGCCGTTATTGCCATGTTGGCGAAGTGGGCGTTCTCCGCCGCCGAAGCCGAAGACCGCGCCAAGACCTTCCGCGATGCGTTGGACGAGGTGAGTGCCGCCACCCAGCGGTTTGCCACCGCAGCACAGGCAGCCAATGCACCGGCGCGCGAAATCATCGAAAATTACGGCTCGGCATCCGCGACGATCCGGGAATTCCTTGCCGCCGTGGCCGAAGGCGAACGGCTCAAGATGCTGGGGGAAGTCACCACCACTATTTCCGCCCTCAAGGACGAGTTCCTTGAACTTCGGGAATACGCGACCGGGAACTTTCTCGAAGCGCCTCAGCAGATGCTGACATTCAAGGATACTGCCGTTGCCGCAGGTGATGCGACTGGCAAGCTGCGGCTCGCCCTTGTGGCGCTTTCCACGGCGCAGGGGCCGAAGGCCCAGTACGAAGCAGCTTTGGCCCTTAAGCGGGCGTTGGACGAAGCCGCGGCGGCGAATGGCGGTCTGAATGCTGAACAGCGTATCCTCTATGACCGCGTTGTCGCGGTGGGGTCGGAACTGGGCCGGGTGATCGGTGAAACCGATGCCGCCACCGCTGCCACCAACGGCTGGGCGAACGCGATGGGCGGAGTCCGGGCCGAAATCAATGCGATCCTTTCCGCCCTCTCCGCGCTTTCGGGATCGGTGATCAGCAACGCCGCAAAGAGGGCTGAATCCACCGCGCTTGCGGCAGGTGCATCTGTCCGCGATGCCGAAGTTGCCCGCCTGCGGTATCAGCATGACGCAGAGATGCGCGCCCGCGAGATGGGCGCAGGGGCTGGCGTATCTGGATGGATCAATCGCCGGATCATCGCCGCCGAACGCTTTCAGTTTGACGAAGGTATCCGCCTAGACAACCAGTTGACCTCAGACCGCGCCGCAGCCCGGAAAAGAGAGGCCACCACCGGCGGCGGACGCAAAGGCGCTGGCAAAGGTGAGGCCGCGGAAGCTGCGAAGGCATATGAAAAGCTGGCCGAAAGCATCCAGAAAGAGACCAACTCTCTGCTGGATGAGAACGAAGCTCTCATGCTCGTCGCCACAGGACGTGCCGACAACATCGAAACCGCCAAGCTGATGGCCGAAGCCGCGCGTCTGACTGGCGGGGCTGTCGATGAAACCACCATGGCCCTGATCCGCCAGCGAGAGGAGGCGGAGAAGCTGAACAAGCAACTCAAAATCCTCGCGGCTGACCCGCTCAAGGATTGGCTCGATGGTATTCCGGGCTGGATCGAGGCTGGGCAGAAGATCGAAGTCGAGGTTTTCCAGTCCCTGTCTGATACCATTTCCGAGTTCATCAAGACCGGCAAGTTCGACCTTGAATCTCTCGGCGAGTCGATCCTCGGCATCTTCGCAGACATCGTGGCCGACAAGGCGACGAAGGAACTCCTCAACCTGTTCAACATGGGCGGCGGAGACGGCAAGAAGGCCGGGTTCAACCTCGGCGGCGTCCTTGGCAACCTGTTCGGTTCCACGGGTGACGAGGCCATGCCGGACCTTGGCGCGGCGGGAACGCAGGAAGCCATGATCTCCGGCTCGATGACGGCAGGCAGCAATATCGGCAACGCGATGGTGACCGCCGGTAGCCAAGTCGCCGGACAGATTCAGGCGGCGCTCACCGCAGGCGGGGCGCAGGCGGGTGCGACTGTTCGCGGTGGCCTGACCACGGGCGGCGCTATGGCCGGGGCACAGGTCCAATCCGGCGCATCCTCGGGCGGGGCTATCCTCGGCCAAGGCGTCGTGCAGGGTGCGAACGCAGGTGCACCGATCCTCGCGCAAGGCGTGGCCTCCGGCGCGGCTGGGGGGCGGATGGGCGGCGGTGGTGGAGGCGGCTTGATGGGTCTGATGGGTATGATCCTGCCCGGCATCTTCCACGATGGAGGCGCGGTCACGTCCGGCTCCGCCGGGGTTCAGCCTTACCCCGCATCGCTCTGGCACGATGCCCCCCGCTATCACTCCGGCGGGCCAGTCCTTGCCTCGGGTGAGGTGCCCGCGATCCTGCAAGAGGGTGAGCATGTGCTGAGCCGCAAGGAAGTCCGCAATCTCGCCTCCGCTCAAGGCGGCGATGACGGTGAAGCTCCGCGCCGGGGTGGCAACTCGCAGGTGATAAATATGGTCGTGAACACGCCGGATGTTGAATCCTTTAGACGATCACAGAAACAGATCGCCGCAGAAGCTGGTCGCGCCTCGCGCCGGGCGATGCGGGACAACGACTAACACCGGCGGAAGTCGGGGCCGCAGCCCAACGCGCTATGCGCAAGAACCAATAGAACCTCCCCCGCCCGAGACAGAACGCGCGAGGTGGGCAGACCTGACGAATGAGCGTTTGGTCGCAAGGGCGCCGGTGCATCCGGCGCCTTTTTCTTGGTCGAAAACGGCTCAGTCCAGCACATTCACCAACGCCAATGATGCCGCCAGCGTGGCGATAGGGAAGCCATGCCCGTATCGCTTTTCCGTTCCGTCTAACAGTTTTGAATCGCTGTCAGCGTCCCGACCCGCCAACGCAAGGCGATGCTCCGGGTTCATCCCCGCCGCGCGCGCCAGATCGGTCCAACCATGTCGGAAGCTGTGCGAACCCACGCGATTACCCGTGATACCAGCATTCTTTAGGTCGGTTTTTATGAACCGCTTCCCGTAGGCTTCGGCGAGCCGCCCGTAGCTGTTGGGGGTCAATTCGACCAACTTCTTGCCCCAGCGCTTTTGCGCCAGAAACAAGAAGTCCGCCCCTGCCTCCCGCCGACGCCGGATGTAGTCAGCAAAGCCCAACTCGATCAGCTTCCGGTGGATTGGAATCGTTCGGAAGCTGTTGGAGGTCTTCACGCTCTGATCGTCGCCCGCATCTGTAATGTTGATGCACAGGTGACCATCTTCGGTCGGGAAGTCCTGCACCCTCGCTTGGCAGTATTCTTCGATCCGCATCCCGTGGTGCGCGCCAAGCAGCGGCCCCCAATAGTCAATCGTGTCGTGGTGGCGGGTCTTGGTCACATGAGCGATGATCGCCCGCATCTCGTCGCGGGTGAATACATGGGCCTTCTGCTTACGCTGGGTCGATACCTTCTCCCGTGCAGTGGTTGCCGTATAGCCCGCCCAAGGGTCGGGACCGGGGCGAAGTTCTTCTTTCACCGCATAGGCCATCAAGGATTTAAGCAAGGCAAGGTTCTGATCACGGGTGCGGGGGGTGACGCGCCGGAGGTTCGCCTTATCGGCAGCCTTAACCACATCCCAGAACGTCATGGCCGCGACTGCGCGAGGCGAAGCCTTCGGCAGGCGCAGAAAATCTGCCGCAAAGTCGGCCAAGTGGCGGCGGGTCAGGTCACCCAGTGCGACAGGTCCGACATGTTCGGTCAAACGCCGGACGGCATATTCATACTGCCCCCGCGTCTTGTTCTTCCGGGTGGCGGTGTGGACATATTCCTTCTGTCCGCAGAGCCGTTCCATTGCATCCCGCAAGGTCGTTGCCTTGCCGCCCGGCTCAATTACCTTCGCGGCGGTCAAGGCATCCCGCAGCACCGCAGCCTTGCGCTGATGGACCCCTGCTTGAGCATCTTCCTGCGCTTCGGAAATCTCCCGTTCTTCCGCGCTGTATTCGTCCCCCACGTCAGCCATCACCGCAAAATCGGCGCCACGGCCTGCGGCAAGAAATGCTGCATGGGTTTCATACTCCCGCATCTTATCACGGGCTTCCAGCGGCCCTCCGGCGCTGCGGATCGCCTGCCGCTGATCACCCGGCAGTCGCCCGACATTGGCGGCAGCCTCGGCAACCGTCTCGGCCTGCGCCTTCGGGGTCAGGTCGCCGAACATGCCGACGCGGGAAGGCAGGGAATCCAGCTTCACCACCAGTTGGTCCAGTTCGGTGAGCATCGCCCGTGCCAGCCTTCGGGCTTGGTCAGGGTCTTTGGTTTTCATGCTGCCACGCTTGAACTCAGGCAGGCCATAAGCCTCGCGCAAGCGCACTGGGATTCGCTTGTAGTAGTGCCACGTCTCACCGATCAGACGCGCGCCTTCGATCTCGATGGACCCCACTTCTCGCCCCCTCTGTGCACGTTTTGTGCAAAGTCTGTGCAAAGTGAGGGGATGCCCCCCTGCCCTCGCAGAGCCTTGTTTTACAGGAACTTATGGTAATTCAGTGGGTTGCACATGGCAAGAAGATGGTCGGGGCGAGAAGATTCGAACTTCCGACCTACGGTACCCAAAACCGTCGCGCTACCAGACTGCGCTACGCCCCGACACCGGCTCCTTAGCCCAGCTTGGCCCGATTGAAAAGCCGCCAGTCTCCATCGCCAGCCAAACCGGAGGAACACCCCTGCCCCCTGCTTCTCCCCTCCATCCACTGTGCATAAATATCCTGCGGGGAGGTCCGGAGGGGTGCAAAACCCCTCCGGGGCCAGCCACCGCGCGCAAACTCCGCCGAAGGGCGCCCCTAGTCCTGCGCGCAGGACCAGGCCGCGCCCGCCTGATCGACCGACGGGTGGCGCAGTTCGGTGCCGGGTCCGATCCCCATGCGGGCGGCCAGCCCGCCGTTGATTTCCAGCACGAAGGCCACCCCCTCGCCCCCGTCGATGGGGGTTTCGTCATGCGGGACCGCATTGGCGTGAACCCGCGTCACCCGTCCCGCCGCATCGGCAAAGATCATGTCGAGCGGAATCAGCGTGTTCTTCATCCAGAATTGCGCGTGCTTGGGCTTGGCGAAGACGAAGAGCATCCCGGAGGAGACCGCCATCTTCTCGCGGTACATCAGCCCCTTCATCTGCTCTTCGGCATCATCCGCGACTTCGACGTGAAAGCGCTGCACCCCGGCAGGGCCGCGCAATTCCACAGTATCGGAGGAGCAGGCGGCGGCGGCCATCTGCCCCGCCCCCGCGATCAGAACCGAAATCAGGACCGGACGGAGGATTCCCAAGACGACACCTGCACTGCCATGCGCCCCCGCTTGCCCTCGATGATCCTCAGGCAGACGGCTTCCCCCGCCTGCAGATCGGCAAATCCGGAATGGCGCAGCACCTCGATATGAATGAACACGTCTTCAGGCCGGCCGAACACGTTGGCGAAGCCGAAGCCCTTGCCCTTGTCGAACCACTTTACCCGCGCAGGCTCCAGAGCCAGGGCCGTGATGTCCTCCGGAAGATCCTGGGCCGCCTCATCGGCCAGCGGAAAGACGCCGCCGGCGGGAGGCTCGATCTTCAGCACCTCCACCGCCTGCACCCCGCGCGAGGTGGCCTGCACCTTCACCGAGATGCCCGCGCCATCGGCAACGGAGCTTTGCCCGTAGTTCCGCAATACGTTTGCATGGAGCAGCACATCCGTATCCGCGCCTTCGGCCACAATGAAGCCAAAGCCCTTCGCCGGATCAAACCACTTCACGCGGCCATGCAGAATCTGCGTGGCCTCTTCATTCCCAGTCATGTCAGAGCCGTTTCCCCAGATAAAGCCCATGGCGCAGTCATGCAGCCTTTCCAGTGGCACATGCAAGCTGAATTCCACAACGATCCGGCACACTTCCATTCACGAAGCGCGAACGTCAGGGGTTCAGTCTGGTGATTTCCCAAGTGTCATCAATGGCTTCCCGTTGCCAGCGAAAACGGTCATGCAACCGGAAGGCGCCATCGGCCCAGAATTCGATCTCCAAAGGAACAATTCGCAATCCGCCCCAGAACGGCGGGCGTTTTGGTGAAATTCCGTGCTCGGCCGTGACCTTCGCCACTTCGGCCATCAAAGCCCCTCTGGACGCCAGCGGACGGGATTGCCGGGAGGCCCAAGCGCCAAGCCGGGATTTCAGGCTGCGGCTGGCATAATAGGCATCCGCCTGAGGGCCTTCTTCGCGGCTGACGAGACCGCGTACGCGGATCTGGCGGCGCAGGGATTTCCAGTGCATCACGAACGCCGCCTTGCCCGCGCCCTCCGCCTCCTGCGCCTTCACGCTGCCGTAGTTGGTATAGAAGATGAAGGCCGCGGCCTCGATCTCCTTCAGCAGGACCATGCGGGCATTGGGCATCCCCATGGCATCGACGGTGGCCAGCGCGATGGCGTTGGGATCGTTCGGCTCGCTCGCCTCCGCCTCGGCCAGCCAGGCGCGCGCGATCGCAAAAGGGTCCTCGCCCGCGAAGATGCCGGTTCTGTCCATGATGCCGTGTTCCTTTTCCTGGCTTTTGCTGGCCCGTCCGCTGCGGCTCCGCCTCCGGCGCCGCCCTTGATGCAGGCGCACCTTTCGCCTACACGTCAGAAATCACGTCAAGGGTGGATGGGGAAGACCGAATGTCAACCGGACTTATGGCAGGGAAACGCGGGCTCATCATGGGGCTGGCGAATGACAAATCCATCGCCTGGGGCATCGCGCAGGCTCTGGCCGCGCAGGGGGCGGAGATCGCCTTCTCCTATCAGGGTGAGGCGCTGAAGAAGCGGGTGGAGCCGCTGGCGGCCTCCATCGGCATGAAGGAATTTGTCGAATGCGACGTGTCCGACGAAGCCTCCATCGACGCGCTTTTCGCGCATCTGGGCGCGCTCTGGGGCAAGATAGACTTTCTCGTCCATGCCATCGGCTTTTCGGACAAGAACGAATTGCGCGGCCGCTATGTGGATACGAGCCGCGCCAACTTCCTGATGACGATGGATATTTCCGTCTATTCCTTCACCGCCGTCTGCCAGCGCGCAGCCGCGATGATGAACGAAGGCGGCAGCCTCCTGACCCTCACCTACTATGGCGCCGAAAAGGTCATGCCGCATTACAACGTGATGGGCGTGGCCAAGGCGGGGCTGGAAGCTTCGGTGAAATACCTCGCCGAGGATCTCGGCAAGGACGGCATCCGGGTCAATGCGATCTCCGCCGGGCCGATCAAGACGCTGGCGGCAAGCGGCATCGGCGACTTCCGCTACATCATGAAGTGGAACGAGCTGAACTCCCCCCTGCGCCGCAATGTCACGCAGGAGGAGGTGGGCAAGGCGGCGCTTTACCTGCTGTCCGATCTCGGCTCCGGCACCACGGGAGAGAATCTCCATGTCGATGCCGGCTATCACGTTGTCGGCATGAAGGCGGTGGATGCCCCCGATATCGACGTGGTGACGGGACGCAAGGACTGACACCATGACCCTGACGGCTTTCCTCGCCTTTGCCGGGCTTGTGATCTTCGCGGCGATCAGCCCCGGACCTGCCGTGCTGATGTCGGCCCGCACCGGGCTGACCGAGGGCTTCCGCACCGGCGTCATGCTGGCGCTCGGCATCGCCAGCGGCGCCGTGGTCTGGGCGCTTGCGGCGATGTTCGGGCTGAACATCGTATTCGCCGCCGCCCCCTCCCTGCTCTGGGCGCTGAAGCTTGGCGGTGCGGCGTATCTGATCTGGATGGCCTGGAACCTCTGGCGCGATGCCCGCACCCCGCTTGTCACCGAGGATACGCGGCCTGTTCCGCGCTCCCCCCTTGCCGCCTTCCGGCTTGGCCTCTGGACGAACCTGTCGAACCCCAAGGCGGCGGTGATGTTCTCCTCCATCTTCCTCGGCACGATCAAGCAAGGCGCCCCCCTCTGGGAACTCGGGATGCTGCTGCTGATCATCTTCGTCGCCGAGACCAGCTGGAACAGCTTCGTCGCGCGGATCTTCTCGCTGGAGCGGACGCGGGCGCGTTACATCAACCTGAAAACCGTCATTGACCGCTGCTTCGGCGGGATGCTCGCCCTTCTGGGCGTGAAACTCGCCGCCACCTGAGGAGCCACCCATGAACGACCGCCTGCCGCATGAAAAAGGCTTTCACGTCAGCTGGGACCAGATCCACCGCGATGCGCGCGCGCTCGCCTGGCGGCTGGACGGCAAGGGGCCGGATGGCGGCGCCTGGAAGGCGGTCGTCGGGATCACACGGGGCGGGCTGGTGCCGGCGATGATCGTCAGCCGGGAGCTCGACATCCGCGTCGTCGATACGATCTCGGTCAAGTCCTACCATTCCGGCGGCGGCAAATCCGATCAGCGGCGCGAGGCGCAGGTGATCAAATCCCCCGATGCGGAGCTGATGGGCGATGGCTCGGGCATCCTGATCGTGGATGACCTCGTGGACAGCGGCAAGACGCTGGAGCTGATCCGCGGCCTCTACCCCAAGGCGCATTTCGCCTGCGTCTATGCCAAGCCCGAGGGCGAGAAACAGGCCGATACCTATATCACCTCGGTCAGCCAGGACACCTGGATCTTCTTCCCCTGGGATATGGCGCTGCAATATGTCCAGCCCTTCCGCGGCAAGGATTGAGGCCGAACCCGTGATGTCCCTGATCCGGCGCCTCGGCGGGCAACGGCTGCTCCATTGGCTTTTCGAGGCGAGCCTTGTGATCAAGGGGCTGCTGTGCAGCGCCGAGGCGGTGGCGGGGCTTGGCCTGCTGTTCACCCCCAACCCCCTGGTCGCGCGGCTGGTCTTCTGGCTGACGCATCTGGAAATCACCGAACGGCCGACCGACAGCCTCGCAAGCTGGACCCGGCGCGCGGTGGAGCAGTTCCCGGTCGGCACCCAGCATTTCTACGGCTGGTATCTGCTGGCGCATGGCGGGCTGAAGCTGACCATGGTGATCATGCTCTGGGCGCGGGTGCTCTGGGCCTATCCGGTGGCAATGGTGGTGCTGGGCGGTTTCGTGGCCTATCAGCTCAGCGAATTCGCCCATACCGGCTCGCCCTTCCTGCTGATCCTGTCGTTCTTCGATCTGGCCATGATCGTCCTCGTCGGCCATGAATACCGGGTGATGAAGGCGGGGCGCCGGCCCGCCTGACCCGGCCTCCCCTTTCACATTGGTCCAAATATCCTGCGGGGGAGACGGCTCGGGGCCAGCCCCGAGCCGTCCGGGGGTGCAAAACCCCCGCCTTCCCCGCACAGCCGACGCCCCATCTCGGGGCTTGCAACCCGACCTGATCCGCGCACAAATCAGCGACGCAACGAAAGGTCGTTCCCATGCTCCACCCCCTGAACCCCGCCATGGCCGCCACCGATCCGCCCCCGGTGATGGAGGCGCGGCGCTGGCTTCAGGGTGTCGTCTTTCCGCCCGGGCGCCCGCTGATCAACGTGAGCCAGGCCGCCCCGGTGGAGAGCCCGCCGCTCGGCCTCCGGCAGGCCTTGGCGGAAGCGGCGCTGAACGATCCCGAGGCCCATCTCTACGGCCCCGTCCTGGGCCTGCCGGCCCTGCGCGCCGAGATCGCCACGCAATGGTCGGCGGCTTACGGCGGTGCCGTCGCGGCCGATCAGGTCGCCATCACCCAGGGCTGCAATCAGGCCTTCTGCGCCGTGATCTCCACGCTGGCGGGCGCGGGCGATGAGGTGATCCTGCCGACCCCCTGGTATTTCAACCATAAAATGTGGCTGGAGATGCAGGGCGTCAAGACCGTCCCCCTTCCCGCCGGCGCCGGCCTTGTTCCGGAGGCCGAAGCCGCCTCCCGCCTCATCACCGAGCGAACCCGCGCCATCGTCCTCGTCTCGCCCAACAATCCCGGCGGGGCGGAATACCCTTCGGAAACCCTCACGGCCTTCCGCGACCTTGCCCGCGCCCGCGGCCTCGCGCTCATCGTCGATGAGACCTACCGCGATTTCGACAGCCGCAGCGGGCGCCCGCACGATCTTTTTGCCGATCCCGACTGGGCGGAAACCTTCATCCACCTCTACAGCTTCTCCAAGGCCTACCGGCTGACCGGCCACCGGGTCGGCGCGGTGGTGGCCTCGCAGGCGCGGCTGGCGCAGATCGAGAAATTCCTCGACACCGTGGCCATCTGCCCGAGCCAGCTCGGCCAGATCGGCGCGCTCTGGGGGATGCGGAACCTCGGCCAGTGGGTCTCGGGGGAACGGGCCGAAATCCTCGCCCGCAAGCAGGCGATGATCAGCGGCTTCTCCGCCCTGCCCGACTGGAAACTTCTCGGATGCGGCGCCTATTTCGCCTATGTGGAGCATCCCTTCGCCCTGCCCTCGGACCAGCTCTGCAAGCGTCTGGTGGCGGAGGCGGGCCTCCTGATGCTGCCCGGCACGATGTTCCAGCCCGACGGCGCCGAAGCGGGCAAGCGCCAGATCCGCATCGCCTTTGCCAATGCCGATGCGGCCGGCATCGGGCAGATGTTCGGGCGCCTCGCCCTCTGGCGGGCCTGAGCCGATCGGAGCCGGACCCGGACCCCTTTCTCACCTGCGCCTCTCTTCTCCCCTTTCATCTTGCCTCAAATATCCTGCGGGGAGGTCCGGAGGGGTGCAAAACCCCTCCGGCGCCCGCCACCGGACGCAACCCCGGCAGGCGCAGGCGCCTTCCCGCCCTTGCCCCTTCCCCCCCGACCGCTTAGACAGGCGGGCAAACCCTTAGCGTGCAGGCGGACCCATGGCCAAAGCCCCCGAGACCGAAGACAGCCCGAAGAAGAAACGCCGTGGCACCTCGGTCATGGTCTGGGTGCTGATGGCGATGCTCGTGGGCGGCCTCGGCGGCTTCGGCGTCACCAATTTCGGCGGCGGGGTCAGCAAGATCGGCTCGGTCGGCGACCGGGAGATCACCACCTCCGACTACGCCCGCGACCTGCAAAGCCAGCTCAACGCCATGTCGCAGCAGTTCGGCACCCAGATCACGCTCGCGCAGGCGCAAAGCCTCGGGCTTGACCGGCAGGTGCTCCAGGGCCTCGTGACCCGTGCCGCGCTCGACAACGAGGCGGAGCGCATCGGCCTGTCGGCCGGCGACGCCGAAGTCGCGGCCCGGCTGTCCTCCATGCAGTCCTTCCAGGGGACGGCAGGCACCTTCGACCGCGCCACCTACCGCTCCACCCTGCGCCAGAACAACACCAATGAGGCCGAGTTCGAAGCCGGCCTGCGCGCCGATATCGCCGGCTCGCTGCTGCAAGGCTCGGTCACGGGGGGCTTCGTCGCCCCCGCCTCAATGACCGGCACGCTCTTCGACTGGGCCGGGGAACGGCGCGGCTTCACCCTTCTGCGGCTGAGCGAGACCAATCTCGCAACCCCGGTCCCCGCCCCGACCGAGGAGGAGCTGAAAGCCTATTACGACGCCCATGTCGCCGATTACACCCGGCCCGAGGCCCGCCGCATCGCCTATGCCGCCCTGCTGCCCGATACGCTCGCCCCGACGATGACCATCCCGGACGAGGATGTGAAAAAGGCCTATGACGCGCGGCTCTCCGAATTCGTCGTGCCGGAAAAGCGGCTGGTCGAACGGCTGGTCTTCGGCACCGAGGAAGAGGCTGCGAAGGCCAAGGCCCGGCTCGATGTCGGTGAGACCTTCGAGGCCCTCGTGGCCGAGCGCAAGCTCAGCCTCGAAGACATCGACATGGGCGATGTAAGCAAGGCCGATCTTGGCGCTGCGGGCGATGCCGTCTTCGCCCTGACCGGGCCGGGCGTCGTCGGCCCCCTGCCCTCCGATCTCGGGCCTGCGCTTTTCCGCATGAACGCGATCCTCGCCGCACAGGAAACCACGCTGGATCAGGCCAGGCCCGACCTGCTGAAGCTTCTTCAGACCGATGCCGCCCGCAAGGCGATCTCCGGCAAGGTCGAGGCGGTGGACGATCTGCTGGCCGGCGGCGCCTCGCTGGAGGAGTTGGCCAAGGAGGAGGGCATGACCTTCGCCACCACCGATTACGCCCCCGGCGCCGATGACAATGACCCGATCGCCGCCTACAAGGGCTTCCGCGATGCCGTGGCCAAGCTCGGCGAGGGCGATTTCCCCGAAGCGGTGATGCTCGACGATGGCGGTCTGGTGGCGACCCAGCTTCTCGAAACCGTCCCGCCGACCCCCCGCCCCTATGAAAGCGTGAAGGACAAGGTGACCGAAGCCTGGCACGCGCAGGCCCTCGCCAAGGCGCTCGCCGATGAGGCTGTCGCGCTGAAAGCCAAGGTGGAGGCCGGCAGCAGCCTCGGCGCGCTCGGGATCGCCGAACATACCGCCTCGCTCGACCGTCAGGGCAGCCTTGCCGGTGCGCCGCCTTCCGTTCTCGAAGCGGTGTTCAGGATGAGCCCCGGCGACGTGCAGGTGGTGGAAGCCGATGGTTTCACCGCCCTCGTGCAGCTCGACGACATCCAGCCCGCCAAGGCCGAAGGCGAGGATGCCACCGCGCTCCGCGACAGCATCGTCACCCAGTCGCAGCGCGCCATCTCCGGGGATGTCTTCACCCTCTACACCAATGCGCTGACCTCCGAGGCGGGCATCCAGCTCGACCAGGCGGCGATCAACGCGGTCCACGCGCAATTCGGCAACTGAGCATGGTGCTGTCCCCCCCCTTCGAGGTCTTCGAGAAAGCCTGGGCCGAGGGCCGCAACCAGATCGTCTCCGCGCGGCTGGCCGCCGATCTCGACACGCCGGTTTCGCTGATGCTGAAACTGACGGAAGCGCGGACCGATACCTTCATGCTGGAATCGGTGACCGGCGGCGAGGTGCGGGGCCGCTATTCGGTGGTGGGGATGAAGCCGGACCTGATCTGGCACTGCCACGGCGAGAAAAGCCGCATCAACCGCGAGGCCCGTTTCGATGCGACCGCCTTCACCGATCTGGCGGGCCACCCGCTCGACACGCTGCGCGCCCTGATCGCCGAAAGCCGGATCGACCTGCCCGAAGGCCTGCCGCCCATCGCCGCGGGGCTTTTCGGCTATCTCGGCTATGACATGATCCGTCTCGTCGAACATCTGCCCGATGTGAACCCCGACCCGCTCGGCCTGCCCGATGCGGTGCTGATGCGTCCCTCGGTCGTCGCCGTGCTCGACGGGGTGAAGGGGGAAGTCACCGTCGTCGCCCCCGCCTGGGCCGCCTCCGGCCTCTCCGCCCGCGCCGCCTATGCCCAGGCGGCGGAACGGGTGATGGATGCGCTGCGCGACCTCGACCGCGCGCCCGCCACCGGCCGCGACCTCGGCGAGGCGCAGGGCGTGGGCGAGCCGCGCTCCAACTTCACCCATGAGGGCTACAAGGCCGCGGTGGAGAAAGCCAAGGATTACATCCGCGCCGGCGACATCTTCCAGGTGGTGCCGAGCCAACGCTGGGCGCAACGGTTCGAACTCCCGCCCTTCGCGCTCTACCGTTCGCTGCGCCGCACCAACCCCTCGCCCTTCATGTTCTTCTTCAACTTCGGCGGCTTCCAGGTGGTCGGCGCCAGCCCCGAGATCCTCGTCCGCCTGCGCGACGGCGAAGTCACAGTGCGCCCCATCGCCGGCACCCGCAAGCGCGGCGCCACCCCCGAAGAGGATCGCGCGCTCGAACAGGACCTGCTCGCCGACAGGAAGGAGCTGGCCGAACATCTGATGCTCCTCGACCTCGGCCGCAACGATGTCGGCCGGGTGGCGAAACTCGGCACCGTGCGCCCGACCGAACAATTCATCATCGAGCGCTATTCCCACGTCATGCACATCGTCTCGAACGTGGTGGGCCAGATCGCCGAGGGGCAGGACGCGCTCTCCGCCCTGCTCGCGGGCCTGCCCGCCGGCACCGTCTCCGGCGCACCGAAAGTCCGCGCCATGGAGATCATTGACGAGCTGGAGCCGGAAAAGCGCGGCGTCTATGGCGGCGGCATCGGCTATTTCGCCGCCAATGGCGAGATGGATTTCTGCATCGCGCTCCGCACGGCGGTCCTGAAGGATGAAACCCTCTATATCCAGGCCGGGGGCGGCGTCGTCTATGACAGCGACCCCGAGGCGGAATATCAGGAAACCGTCAACAAATCCAACGCGCTGCGTCGCGCCGCCGCCGATGCCGGCCTCTTCGCCCGCCGCGGCAACGGCTGAAGGGGGCTGAAACCCCTTCTGCCTTTCACATTGGCTCAAATATCCTCGGGGGGGGACTGCGAAGCAGTCGGGGGGCAGACAGCCCCCCTCCCTCACTCCACCCGCAGCACCGCACTGACCGGCGCCAGCGCCACCGAGGAGGCCCGCCCCTCCACCGTCCATTCGAGGATCGCGGCCACCGTCTCCATCCGCGCCGTGCCGAGCACCGCCACCCGCCCGTCCTGCGCCGCCTTGAAGGCCGCCCGGTCGAGATAGCGGCGGATCACCGGCGCCTCCTCGCCCTCGGCATCGAGGCTGCGGAAGATCACCGCCGCCGGCACATCCTCGCGCCGCGCCACCTGATCGGCGGCATTGAGCCCGCGGTCGAAGGTCAACAGCCCGCGCCCCTCCGCCTTGATGACCGGCACCACCAGCGTCGCCAGCGGCCGGTTGTCCTGAAACCCGCCCGAGGCGAGGTCCATCACCGCGACGCTTTCCGGCAAGGCACTGGAATTGCTCTGGAAGCTCTGTTCCAGGTCCCCCGCCGTCGCCCCCTTGGGAATACCGGAGGCGAGCATCACCACCTCCTTGCCGGCCGCCCGATAGGTCGCCGCCGCCTCGGCCGCATTGGCCGCCTGCGGATCAAGCACGAAGGTCACCGGGAAGGGCAGCGCCGCCAGTTTCACCCGGTCCACCTCCGCCGTCCCCGGATCGAGGAGCAGGATGGCGAAGGCCGGCTTGCCGCCGGGATTGTCGAAAGCCGCCGCATAGCGGGTGACCGGGGGCTGATCCTCCGGCTTTGCCGCCGCATCCTTGCCTTCCGCGCCGATGGTCGGCAACCGCCCCGTCTCCCCCATCCTGAGGCCCGGCGCCGGGATCAGCCGGTCGGTTCCGTCCGGCACGATCAGCACCGGCTTCTGCACCTCGGCTTCCAGTGCCGGCGGCTCCGGCTCCTGCACCGGCAGTTCCGGGACCGGGGCCGCTTCGGAAGGCTGAGCCGCTTCGGGGGACGGATCTGGGGCGATCAGCGCCGGAAGCGGCGGCTCCGCCTCCGGGGCGGCGGGTTCGAGAAGCGCATCATCGGGATCTGGCGCAGCAGGCTCCGGCAAGGGCGGCGGCTCCGCCGCCTCCGGCAGGGGTTCGGCGCTGTCAGCCGCCGCCGCAGGCCCTGCCCCCGGCGTGGCGGCGATCTCTCCCTCGGCAGCCGGTTTAGCCGGGCTGTCGCCGATCGCGGCGCTGTTGGCCGTCAGCGCGCCGGGATCGGTCTCCGAAACCGCGGAGGGGGCCGGAGATGCCACAGCGGCGGGCGCCGCCTCCCCTTCCGCTCCGGCCGGGGCGTCCGCGCTCTGCGGCAGGCTCGGCGCCTGCCCAACCGTGCCGGGAGCCGCCGGAGCGGGATCGTTCAGCGCAAGCGCCGTTTCCGGCGCGGTTTCGGGCGATGCGGTATCCGGAAGCGCCGGTGCCGCCTCCGGCAGGGGGGCCTCCCCGGGAGCCGTCGGCTCTGCCGCTGCGACATCCTCCGGTCCGGTCTCCGTCCCGATGGCGGGGGCCTGCCCTTCGGGCGCAGGCTCCGCCACTGCTGAGGGGGTCTCTTCGGGAGCCGCTGCGGAGGACGCGGTCTTCGCCGGAACCGCTTCAGGCTCTGCCGTCGGGGCCTCCGCCCCGGTCGTTCCCGGCGCGGCTTCGGAAACCGGGCTTTCCACCGCTTTGCCGGCTGGCGGCAGCGTCGACACCTGGGAAATCACCCCAAGCCCGACCGTCGCCACCACACCGCCCCACAGCACCCCCGCAACGAAATCCCGCACCCGCCTGCCTCCCCGATGGCGCCCAGACGCGCCAAATACCGTTTTCGCGCCGCTCCGGCGCCCCGCGGGCGCGGCAACGGGCGCTCTTGCCCTTGACGCCCCACGGCTTCCCTGACCATCTATAGCCCGACGCGCCGCCCGCTACATCCCCTTTCCGCCGGACCCTGCAAGATGCTGCTTCTCATCGACAACTACGACAGCTTTACCTACAATCTCGTCCATTATCTGGGCGAGCTTGGCGCCGATGTCCGCGTCGTCCGCAACGATGCGCTTTCGGTGCAGGAAGCGGTGGCGATGCGGCCGGAGCTGATCGTGCTTTCCCCCGGCCCCTGCGATCCGGCACAGGCGGGGATCTGCATCCCCCTGACCAAGGCGGCGGCGGCCGAGGACATTCCCCTGCTCGGCGTCTGTCTCGGCCATCAGACCATCGGCGAGGCCTTCGGCGGCAAGGTCGTGCGCTGTCATGAGATCGTCCATGGCAAGATGGGCGCCATGCATCATCAGGGCAAAGGCGTCTTCGCGGGCCTGCCCTCGCCCTTCCTGGCGACGCGCTATCACTCTCTGGTGGTGGAGCGCGACAGCCTGCCCGCAAGCCTCGAAGTCACGGCCTGGCTGGAGGATGGCACGATCATGGGTCTGCGCCACAAGGAAAAGCTGATCGAGGGCGTGCAGTTCCACCCCGAAAGCATCGCTTCCGAGCATGGGCATCACCTGCTGCGGAACTTTCTCGACGCGGCCCGCGCAGCCGGAAAGGTCCCGGCATGAGCGAGAGCCTGCGGTCCCTGATCGGCATTGCCGCCTCCCGGCCCCTGACCCGCGCCGAGGCCGAAACCGCCTTCGGGGCGCTGTTCGAGGGGCAGGGAACGCCCGCGCAGATGGGCGGCTTCCTGATGGCCCTGCGGACGCGCGGCGAGACGGTGGAGGAATATGCCGCCGCCGCCTCGGTGATGCGGGCCAAATGCAATCCGGTGCGGGCGCCCGAAGGGGCGATGGATATCGTCGGCACCGGGGGCGACGGCAAGGGGACGCTGAACATCTCCACCGCCACGGCTTTCGTGACGGCAGGGGCTGGCGTCATCGTGGCCAAGCACGGCAATCGCAACCTGTCGTCGAAGTCCGGGGCGGCGGATGCGCTGACCGAGCTCGGGCTCAATGTCATGGTCGGCTCCGAGGTGGTGGAGCATTGCCTCTCCGAAGCCGGGATCGGCTTCATGATGGCGCCGATGCACCACCCGGCAACGCGCCATGTGATGCCGGTGCGGTCGGAACTGGGGACACGGACGATCTTCAACATCCTCGGGCCGCTGACCAATCCCGCCGGGGCGAAGCGCCAGCTGACCGGGGCCTTTTCCGCCGCCCTGATCCGGCCCATGGCCGAGACGCTGCGGCTTCTCGGGTCCGAGAAAGCCTGGCTCGTCCATGGCGGCGACGGCACGGACGAAATCTCCATCGCCGCGCCGACCGAGGTGGCCGCGCTCGAAGGCGGCGAGATCCGCGAATTCACCCTGCACCCCGAAGAGGCGGGCCTGCCCGTGCATCCGTTCGAGGCGATCATGGGCGGCACTCCGGCGGAGAATGCCGTGGCCTTCCGCGCGCTCCTTGACGGGGCAGCGGGCGCCTACCGGGATGCGGTTCTGCTGAACACCGCCGCGGCGCTCGTGGTGGCGGACAAGGCCGCGGACCTGAAGGAAGGGGTGGAGATCGCCCGCGTCTCGATCGATTCCGGGGCGGCGAAAGCGAAGATCGAGGCGCTGCGTCGGCTGACCCAGGGCTAGGGACGGCGCCCCCCCTCCCCCGCGCGCCCTCCCCCGCGCGCCCTACGAGCGGGCGAGATGCAGCATCGCGGCGGAACTGCGGGGTCTGGCGGGGAACATCGCTTTCCCGCAAGGACGGGGGAGAGGGCGCCTCGCCCATCTGATGCTGGACGATCTTCCGCGCTCTCCCGCGAGGACGGGGAAGAGGGCGCCTCGGCCATCTGATGCTGGACGATCTTCCGCGCTCTCCCGCGAGGACTGGGGAGAGGGCGGGCCGGACCGGCCAGTTTGTCCGGGGGCAAACGCTCTCCCGCGCGGACGGGGGAGAGGGGTTGGCTGGCAAAGGCCATCGCCTCTGCCATGCGGTCTGGCCAGCGTTCTCCGCCGGTGGGCCCAAAGGCCGCCAGCCCGCCCCCGCCCGCCGGGGCGGGCGCCGGCCTCTCCGGTCGCTTGAGGTCGGTGATCCAGTTGACCCGTTTCCACATGGGCGGGAAAACGCGATGCGGTTTCTGGTCCGCCGGGATGGGGTTCGGAACTCCCGGTCTTCCGAATGGAGCGAGCGGCACGCCAGCATCGCCCCGGCGCAGAGGCCCATTGCATTGCCCCCCCCGGCCAGAACCCTGAGCATCTCCTCCCAGCTTTTTCCCCCCTGCGGCCTTTCTTCTCTTCCGAAATCCCGCGCGGGATGCGATCACGGTCCTGCGACCGGATGATCGCCCGCCGCCCCCGCCTGCCAGAAGGACGCCGCATGACCACCATTCTCGACCGCATCAAGGCCTACAAGCTCGAAGAGGTCGCCGCCCGCAAGGCGGCCCGCCCCCTCGCCGATGTCGAGGATGCCGCCCATGCCGCCCCCGCTCCGCGCGGCTTTGCCGTCGCCCTGAAGGAGGCCGCCTCCTCCGGCTACGGCCTTATCGCCGAGATCAAGAAGGCCAGCCCGTCCAAAGGTCTGATCCGCGCCGATTTCGACCCGCCGGAGCTGGCGAAGGCCTATGAGGCCGGCGGCGCCACCTGCCTGTCGGTGCTGACCGACACGCCCTCCTTCCAGGGGGCCGACAGCTATCTGACCGAAGCCCATGCCGCCACGAAGCTGCCCTGCCTCCGCAAGGATTTCCTCTACGACACCTATCAGGTCGCCGAGGCCCGCGCCCTTCATGCCGATTGCATCCTGATCATCATGGCCTCGGTCAGCGATACCCAGGCGGCGGAGCTGGAGGCGGCGGCCACGGCGCTTGGCATGGATGTGCTGATCGAGGTCCATGACCGGGTGGAGCTGGAGCGCGCGACCCTGCTGAAATCGCCGCTGATCGGCATCAACAACCGCAACCTGCACACGTTCGAGGTGACGCTCGAAACCACCCGCCAACTGGCGCGGCTGGTGCCGGAGGACCGGCTGATCATCTCCGAATCCGGGCTTTTCACCCCCGCCGATCTGGAGGAGGTCGCCCGCTTCGGCGCCCGCTGCTTCCTCATCGGCGAAAGCCTGATGCGGCAGGCCGATGTCGCCGCCGCCACCCGCGCCTTGCTCGCGCGGCCGCTGACCTCGGAAGGCGGGGCATGAGCGGGCTGTCCCATTTCGACGCCGAAGGGCAGGCCCATATGGTCGATGTCTCAGCCAAGCCGGTGACCGACCGGGTGGCCGTGGCGCGCGGGCAGGTGGTGATGGGGGCCGCAACGCTCGCCCTGATCGCCGAGGGCCGGGCGGACAAGGGCGATGTGCTTGGCATCGCGCGGATTGCGGGGATCATGGCGGCGAAGAAGACTGCCGATCTCATCCCGCTCTGCCATCCCCTGCCGATCACCAGGGTCGCGCTCACCCTCACCCCCGATCCGGCGCTGCCGGGGGTGGAGGTCGAGGCCTCGGTCAAGACCTCCGGCCAGACCGGGGTGGAGATGGAGGCGCTCACCGCCGTCTCCGTCGCCTGCCTCACCATCTATGACATGGTGAAGGCGGTGGAGAAATCCATGCGGATCGAGGGTATCCGCCTGATCCTGAAAGAAGGCGGAAAATCAGGCCGATACGAGGCGGAGTGAAAACACCATGATGATCACGGTCGCCGAGGCGCTTGCCCGCTGTTTCGCCCTTGTCACCCCGGTCGGCTCCGAAGAGGTGGCGCTGCGCGCTGCGGCGGGCCGGGTGCTGGCCGCCCCGGTGGCGGCCCGGCTGACCCAGCCGCCCTTCGACGCCTCCGCCATGGACGGCTATGCGCTTGGTCGGGCGGCAGGGCCGGGCGACAGCTTCACCGTCATCGGGGAAGCGGGGGCAGGCCATGCCTTTGCCGGTTCGCTCACTCCCGATCAGGCGGTGCGGATCTTCACCGGCGCGCCGCTGCCCCCCGGCGCCGCGACCGTGGCCCTTCAGGAGGAGGTGACGGCGGACGGCGCGCGCATCACTCTCAGCGCCGCGGCCGGGGCGGGCGCCAACATCCGCCCGCGCGGTCAGGATTTCACCGAAGGCGAGATCCTCTCCGCCCCGCGCCGGCTGACGCCGAACGATCTCGCCCTGCTCGCCTCCATGAACATTCCCCGGCTGACCGTCGCCCGCCGCCCGGTGGTGGCGATCATGGCCACGGGGGATGAGCTGGTGATGCCGGGCGAAACCCCGGCCCCGGACCAGATCATCGCCTCCAACATCTTCGCCCTCGCAGCCATGGTGGAGGCCGAGGGGGCGGAGGCCCGGATCCTGCCCATCGCCCGCGACACCGAGGAGGATCTGCGGATCGTCTTCGGTCTGGCCGCAGGGGCCGATCTGATCCTGACCATCGGCGGCGCTTCGGTCGGCGAACACGATCTCGTCGGCAAGGTTGCCGGGGATCTGGGGCTGGAGCGCGCCTTCTGGCGCATCGCCATGCGGCCGGGCAAGCCGCTGATGGCGGGACGGCTCGGGTCGGCGGTGATGCTCGGCCTGCCCGGCAATCCGGTCTCGGCCATCGTCTGCGGCCATCTCTTCCTGCTGCCGATGCTGCGCGCCCTGCAAGGCCTGCCCGCCGAAGCCCCCCGCACCGCCCGCGCCATCCTCGGCGCGGATGTCGGGCCGACCGGCCCGCGCACCCATTACATGCGTGCCGAGCTTGCCCTTGGCGAGGACCTGCCGCGGATCACCCCCTTCGACCGTCAGGATTCCGCGCTCCTGTCGATCCTGACCCGCGCGCGGGCGCTTCTGGTGCGCCCGCAAGGCGATGGCCCGCGCAAGGCCGGCGAGGTGGTGGACTACCTGCCGATCTGAACCGGCAAGCACGCAAAGCGCTTGACACAAACCGGGAACACGGGCAGAACATTGTATCAACACGATGGGGTGAGGGGCCGGGATGCTGACACGCAAACAACTGGAACTGCTGGATTTCATCAAGCAACGCATGGACCGGGACGGGGTTCCGCCCTCTTTTGACGAGATGAAGGATGCGCTCGACCTGCGCTCCAAGTCCGGCATCCACCGGCTGATCACGGCGCTGGAGGAACGCGGCTTCATCCGGCGCCTTGCCCACCGCGCCCGCGCGCTCGAAATCGTGAAGCTGCCGGAGGCGATGGAACGCCCCGGCTTCACGCCCAAGGTGATCACGGGCGACAGGAAGGATGCGCCGCCGCCTCCGCGTCAAGCCCTGCCGGTCGAAGGGGTCTATGCGCTCGAACTGCCGGTGATGGGGCGGATCGCCGCCGGTGTGCCGATCGAGGCGATCAGCCATGTCTCCCATCACGTCGCGGTGCCGGGTTCCATGCTCTCGGGCAAGGGCCAGCACTATGCGCTTGAAGTCAAAGGCGATTCCATGATCGAGGCCGGGATCAACGATGGCGATGTGGTGGTAATCCGCGAACAGCAATCGGCGGAGAATGGCGATATCGTCGTGGCGCTGGTCGAGGATCACGAGGCGACGCTGAAACGCTTCCGCCGCAAGGGCAACATGATCGCGCTCGAGGCGGCGAACCCCGCCTATGAGACGCGGGTTTTCCCCGATCACATGGTCAAGGTGCAGGGTCGCCTCGTCGGCCTGATCCGCAGCTATTGAGCGGCTGACAGGTGGCTCGCCCTTCAGCATATGCTCCCTGATCGGGTGCTGAGAGGGGGATCGTTGACGCTGTAAGGTTGACGCTCTCGGTCGTCCTGTCGTGACAATGGCTCAGGTCATACCTTTGGCCCTGCTTTCCATCGAGGGAACCCTGCCTTCCATAGCGGATCTCCCCGCTGCGCGCCGCATTCCGGGGAGCATTTTCGGAGACAGCAGGCCAGTCATGGCCCCGGCCGGGGAGAGAGGGTTGCAGACCCACCTCCGGCTTGATGCCCAGACGCACGGAGACCGGGCAATTTTTCGGACCTGCTCTCCCTCGCTTGCGCCGCGTCTTCGACGACCACTTCCGGCGCGTGCGGTCCATCTCCGGCCCTCTGCGGCGCTTGTATCGTGACGCCGCTTGGCTGCGACGCGAAAAGCACCTGATCCGCCCGAATGGGCCGCGCCCCGGTCCAGACCCGCTGCACGCCGCGCACCGGAACCATCCGCAATCCGCCGCCCTTGGGCCAGAAGGCCAGGGCGCCGCTCTCTGCAAGGCTTCGTCTGTCGATAAGCAGGCAGCCCGGCGGCGGGCTCTCCGGCGGATCGACCGCTGCGGCCAGCACGACGAGATCCGCCGCCGCGCAGGCTGCGTCGAGTCCGGCCAGAGCATTCTTCCCGCTCAGCATCACGCCGCGCAGCCCCGCAACCTCGAAGCGCCGGGCGCCTAGCGGCCCCTCGAAACCGGGCCGCGCCGCTGCCACCTCCTGCGTGGCCAGATCGCCGTCCTTTTCGAGCCAGACCTCCGCCGCGAAACCCGCGCCGCGGGGGGAGGAGAGCGCCCGTCCCTCCGCCCCGAGCAGGCCCGCGAGCCGCCCATCGGAACTGATCAGCAGCAAGGGCCGCTCCGTCGCCAGCCAGAGGGCCAGCCCCGCCCCGAGCGGCACCAGCGCCAGAAACCGGCCGCGCCCTTGCCAGAGCACCCCGCCGATCCCCGCCAGCGTGATCAGCGGGATCACGGCGGGATGGGGGGCCAGAACCGGCGTCACGGCCCCGTCCAGCCCCGCAACCCAATGGGCAACAAGGAGAATCCATTGCGCCGCCAGCCCCATGACCCAGAGCGCCGGCCCCGCAAGCCCGACCGGCGCCAGAAGGGCCGCCACCGCCCCCGCCGCCATCAGCAGCGACATGACCGGCACCGTCAGCAGATTGGCCAGGAGGCCGTAATCGGTGAAGCGGTTGAAATAGGCCGCCGAATAGGGCGCCGTCGCCGCCCCGGCCAGAACCGAAGAAAAGACCAGCGTGAACAGAGGCATGAGCCAGCGCGGCCAGTGTCCGGCCATCACCTTTCGGTCAAGCGCACCGAAGCCCGCGATCAGCACCACCGTCGCCGCGAAGGAAAGCTGGAACCCCGGCTCCAGCAGGCTTTCGGGCTGCCAAAGAAGCAACACCAGCCCGGCGACCGCCACGCTCCGCAGGGTCAGCGCCCGACGATCGAACAGCACCGCACCAAGCATCACCGAGACCATGACGAAGGCACGCTCCGTCGCCACATTGGCGCCCGAGAGCAGCAGATAGAAAAGCGCCACCCCGAAGGCCGCGACCGCCGCCAGCTTCTTCGCATTGACCCGCAGCGCCAGGGGCGGCACCAGAGCCAGCCCGTAGCGCAGGAGGACGAAGACGAAGCCGGTCAGGAAGGCCATGTTCATTCCTGAAATCGCCAGCAGATGCGACAGGTTGGAATCGCGCAGCGCCTCCACCGTGTCGCGGCTGATGCCGGAGCGGTCGCCGGTCATGGCCCCCGAGGCAAAGGCCCCCGCATCGCCCGGCACCGCCGCCATGATCGCCCGCGACATGGCGGTGCGGAGCCGGTTGATCGCCTGCTCCCCCGGCTCCGGCTCCGCCCAGAGGACATAGGGGTTGCGGGTATAGCCGACCGCACCCAGCCCGTCGAACCAGGCCATGCGGCGGAAATCGAAGCCCCCCGGCTCCACCGGCCCATCCGGCGCGGCAAGGCGGGCGGTGACCAGCACCACCTGGCCCGGCTCGGGCGGCAGCGCCTGCCCCTGAAGGCTGATCCGCACCAGATGCGGGGTGCTGGCCGGCGCCACATCCTCCAGCACCACGCGGTCGAGGGTCAGACGCAGGGCGTCGGACTGGGAACGGTCGATCTCCACCACCCTGCCCTGCACTGGCCCGTAATAGGCGAAGGTCAGGGTCGGGGCCGCCACGACCAGCACCCTCAGCCCGCAGGCGAGCCCCCCCGCCGCCATGGCACCAAGGGCAAGCGCAGGCGCATGGAGGACCTCCGGCCCCCAAAGCCGCAGCGCGCCCGTCCCCGCCAGAGCCGCCGCAAGCGACAGATAAGCCCCCCGCCCCGGCTCGAACGGCAGCGCGAACCACAGGCCGATCCCCGCCCCGAGGAAGACGGCAAGCCAGGGAAAGAGCCGGCCCCGCGCCTCCACCAGAGCCAGAAGCGGCCAGAGAAGAGCCGCGCGCACCCCCGCCACCTTGTTTCCCGCCCCGCGATTGCCTAATGCTGCGCCTCGATCCTAGCCCTGTCCTGGTTTCCGAAAGGTTAATGCCGATGACCCGCCCCGCCCGTCCCGTCGTCACGCGCTTTGCCCCCTCGCCGACCGGATACCTCCATATCGGCGGCGGCCGCACGGCGCTCTTCAACTGGCTTTACGCACGCGGGCGCGGGGGGAAGTTCCTGCTGCGGATCGAGGATACGGACCGCGAACGCTCCACCCCCGAGGCGACGGCGGCGATCCTCAAGGGGCTGACGTGGCTCGGTCTCGACTGGGACGGAGAGGTGGTCAGCCAGTTCGACCGCAAGGACCGCCATGCCGAGGTCGCCCATGAGATGCTGGCGCGCGGCACCGCCTACAAATGCTTTTCCACTGCCGAGGAAATCGCCGCCTTCCGCGCCGAGGCCGAGGCGAAGGGTGCCTCCTATGCCGTCTTCCAGAGCCCCTGGCGCGGCGCCGATCCCGCGACCTACCCGGATGCGCCCTATGTGGTGCGGATGCTCGCCCCGCGCAGCGGCGAGACGCTGATCGAGGATCAGGTGCAGGGCCGCGTCACCATCCGCAACGAGACGCTGGATGACATGATCGTGTTACGCTCCGATGGCACACCGACATACATGCTGGCCGTGGTGGTGGACGATCACGACATGGGCGTGACCCATGTGATCCGGGGGGACGATCACCTCAACAACGCCGCGCGTCAGCAGATGGTCTATGATGCGATGGGGTGGGAAGTGCCGATCTGGGCGCATATCCCGCTCATCCACGGGCCGGATGGGAAGAAGCTGTCGAAGCGCCACGGCGCGACCGGGGTGGAGGAGTATCAGGCCATGGGTTATCCCGCCGCCGGGATGCGGAACTACCTGACCCGGCTCGGCTGGGCGCATGGCGATGCGGAGATCTTCACCTCGGAAGAGGCGATGAAGATGTTCGATCTTTCGGGAATCGGCCGGGCTCCGGCGCGGCTCGATTTCAAGAAGCTGGAAAACACCTGCGGTCATCACATGGCCATGGGCGGGGATGCTGCGCTGCTGCATGAGCTGGAGGGCTATCTGGCCGCCGCCGGCAAGCCTGCCCTGACCGCCCCGCAACGCGACCTGATGATCCTCGCCATGCCCGTGGTGAAGAAATCCGCGAAGACATTCCCGGAACTTCTTGAAAAGGCTCATTTTGCGCTGACATCGCGGCCCGTTGCCGCCGATGAGGCCTCGGCGAAATCCCTTGATACGGTATCCCGTGGTATACTGAAATCATTGACGCCGCGCCTGCGAAATGTTAGCTGGACAAAGGAGGCGCTTGAGCCGATCCTGACCGATGTTGCTGCTGCAAACGGACTGGGTTTCGGCAAGCTCGCAGCGCCACTCCGCGCGGCTCTGGCCGGGCGGAGCGCCACGCCAAGCGTCTATGACATGATGCTGGTCATCGGTCAGGACGAGACGATCGCCCGGCTTGAGGATGCGGCGGCCTGACCGCCTCTCCCCTGCCGGACCACCACAGAGCCCGCCCCCCCTCGCCCAAGGGGAGCGGACGCCATGATCCGGGGGATTGAGAGATGGCCGAACCGACCAAGACCGCAACGCTGAACCTGAACGGCACCGCCTATGAGCTGCCGATCCACTCGCCGACCCTCGGGCCGGATGTCGTCGATATCCGCAAGCTCTATGCCGATGCCGATGTCTTCACCTTCGACCCCGGCTTCACCTCGACCGCCGCCTGCGAAAGTGCGATCACCTATATCGACGGCGACAAGGGCGAGCTTCTGCACCGCGGCTATCCGATCGAGCAGCTCGCCAAGCAATCCTCCCATCTCGAAGTCTGCTACCTGCTGCTTTACGGTGAACTGCCGACGCAGGCGCAACTGACCGATTTCACCGGCCGCGTGACCCGTCACACCATGGTGCATGAGCAGATGCACCAGTTCTTCCGCGGCTTCCGCCGGGACGCGCATCCGATGGCCACCATGGTCGGCGTCGTCGGCGCCATGTCGGCCTTCTACCATGACAGCCTCGACATCACCGACCCGTGGCACCGCGAGGTCTCGGCGATCCGCATGATCGCCAAGCTGCCGACCATCGCCGCCATGGCCTACAAATATTCGGTGGGCCAGCCCTTCGTCTATCCGAAGAATTCCTTCTCCTATGCCGGCAACTTCCTGAATATGTGCTTCGCGGTTCCGGCGGAGGACTATGTGGTCAATCCGATCCTGGAAAAGGCCATGGACCGGATCATGATGCTTCATGCCGACCATGAGCAGAATGCGTCCACCTCGACCGTGCGTCTGGCGGGGTCCTCGGGGGCGAATCCCTTCGCCTGCATCGCGGCGGGGATCGCCTGCCTCTGGGGACCTGCCCATGGCGGCGCCAACCAGGCCTGCCTCGAAATGCTGCGCGAAATCGGCACGGTGGACCGCATCCCGGAATTCATCGCCAAGGCGAAGGACAAGAATTCCGGCTTCCGCCTGATGGGCTTCGGTCACCGGGTCTACAAGAACTTCGACCCGCGCGCCAAGGTGATGAAGGAAAGCGCGGACGAGGTGCTGGAGCTGCTCGGCGTCCACAACAACCCGCTGTTGCAGGTCGCCAAGGAGCTGGAGCGCATCGCGCTTGAGGACGAGTATTTCGTCTCCAAGAAGCTTTACCCGAACGTGGACTTCTATTCGGGCATCATTCTGGAGGCCATGGGCTTCCCGACCTCGATGTTCACCCCGATCTTTGCGATTTCCCGCACCGTGGGCTGGATCAGCCAGTGGAAGGAAATGATCGCCGAGAAGAACCAGAAGATCGGGCGCCCGCGCCAGCTTTACATCGGCCCGGCGCAGCGTGATTTCGTCGATATCCGGCATCGCTGAGACGTTCGGAACCCGTGTTCGGGGGCGGCCTTCGGGCCGTCCTTTGCTTTTCACCGGCCGCGTGGCAGAAGGGATCACCCTTCGGAACCCGCCGGAAAACCGCCCGGAAAGCTGCAATGACCACCCGCCGCCCCCGTCTTCTGGCCCTGGACATCGCCCGCAGCACGGCGCTGCTCGGCATGGCCTGTTACCACTTCACCTTCGATCTGCAGATGTTCGGCCTCGTGCCGGAAGGATTTGCGGTCAGCGGCTGGCTTTACTGGATGGCGCGGGTGATCGCGTCGAGCTTCCTCGGCATGGTGGGGATCGGCCTCTGGCTCGCCCATGGGCAGGGGATGAACTGGCCCGGCTACTGGCGGCGGCTGGCCAAGGTAGCGGCGGCGGCGGCTCTGGTGACCATCGGCACGCGGATCGCCCTGCCGGACTACTACATCTTCTTCGGCATCCTGCATTGCATCGTGGTGACGAGCCTGCTGGCCCTGCCCTTCCTGCGCCTGCCGGCCCTTGTTACGCTCGCGGCGGGGGGGGCGGTGATCTGGGCCTCCTATGTCTTCCCCGATCCGGCCTTCAACGGGCCGATGATCCGCTTTCTCGGCCTGCATACGGAGCCGACGATGACGGTGGATTTCGAGCCGCTGCTGCCGTGGTTCGCGCCGGTGCTGATCGGGCTCGGCCTTGCGCGGCTGCTTGATGGCTTCGGCTTCTGGGAGACACTCGGCCGCTGGCCCGCAACGCCCCTGCGCCGCACCCTCGCCTGGCCGGGGCAGCACAGCCTGATCGTCTACCTGATCCATCAGCCGGTGCTGTTCGGCGCGGTCTGGTGCTATGCGGAGTTCTTCCGCTAGGCGGCGATCGGGAAGCCTCGGGTTTTCCCGCCGCTCCTTGCCCGCCCGGAGGATCAGCCCTTGGGCTGAACCCGCCCGTCCATGGTTCCGACCGCCCGATATGTCTCCGGCCGGCGGTCGCGGAACAGGCCCCAGCCCGCCCTCATCGCCGCGATTTCCTCAAGGTCGAAGCGCGCGGTCAGCACGGCCTCCGCCTCCCGCCCTGCCTTTGCCACCACCTGCCCGGAGGGATCGCTGATGAAGGAGGAGCCGTAGAAGGTCACCTCCCGCCCGCCCGGCGCGATCTCCGTCCCGATGCGGTTGGAAGCCACGACCGGCAGGATATTCGCCGCCGAATGGCCGCGCATCACCATCTCCCAATGGGGCTGGCTGTCATAGCCGGGGTTCGGCGGCTCCGAACCGATGGCGGTGGGATAAAGCAGCAGCTCCGCCCCCATCAGCGCCATCGACCGCGCACATTCCGGGAACCACTGGTCCCAGCAGATCCCGACACCGATCCGCCCGAAAGCCGTCTCCCAGACCCGGTAGCCGGTATCGCCGGGAGAGAAGTAATACTTCTCCTCATACCCTGGTCCCTGCGGAATATGGCTCTTGCGGTAATTGCCGAGCACCCTGCCATCCGCGTCGATCATCGCCACGGAATTGAAGAAGGCCTGCCCTGCCCGCTCGAAATAGGAACAGGGCAGCACGACGCCGAGGTCCCGCGCCAGATCGGCGAAGCGTGCGATCAGCGGATGACCTGCCATCGGCAGGGCAAGCGCGAAATATTCCGGGCGCTCCTCGATGCAGAAATAGGGGGCGGCGAACAGCTCCTGCACCAGCACCACCTGCGCGCCTTGCGCCGCCGCCTGCCGGACAAGCGCCTCCGCCCGGTCGGCATTGGCGGGCAGATCCCAGCTACAGGCGAATTGCGTGGCAGCGACAGTGACGTGGCGCATGGCGGCCCTCCCGGTTTGACCCGCAGGGTAGGGCAAGCCCTGTCCGGCGCAAGCCCGAAACCGGCTCAGAAAAGCCGCGTCAGGGGCCAGGGAACCCAGCTATAGGGCCGCTGGCCCTCCGCGCTCGGATGCAGACGCTCCGACGGGTCGCGCCCGACGATCCGCGGGCGGCGCAGCAGAAAGATCGCCCCCGCCCCGCGCGCCGTCCCGACCATCGGGGCCTTGGGATTGCAGGGAAAACGGTCCTGCCAGCCCAGCGGCAGAGCGAGGCCGACGGCCTCCGCCCGCTCCAGCATCCAGACGAGCGGGATGTTCGCCAGAGGCCGCGCGGCGGCAAAACTGCCGATCTGCCCGCCGATGTCGCCATGCGCGCCCCGGAACCAGACCTGCTCGACATTGCCTTGCCAGTCGGGCGGGCAGGTCCACATCACCGGCTCGAAGACGGCGCGGGTTTCATGGAGCGCGATGGCATGGAACCCATGCCGGATGGAGACGCCAAGCTGGTGGTTGTGGAAGGAATATTGCCGCTCCGTCAGCATCCAGAGAAGCGGCAGCCGCAGGCCGAGCGCCTTGACCGTATCGAAAACCCCAACCATCTCGATGGGCGCAGCGGCATGGCAATAGGCCGCTGCAAAGGCCCGTGCCGCCGGGCTGCCGGGGTTGGTGCGGTAGTGGCGATAGGCCAGCTCCACCGCCCGCTCCGTCGCCTCCTCGCGCCTGAGAAGGCCCACCCGGTCGATCACCCCGGCAAGGGAGCGCACCGCATAGGCCCCGCGCGAATAGCCGAAAAGGAAGATCCTGTCCCCCGCCCGGTAATGGCTGGCCAGCCAGCCATAGGCGCGGCGGATCTGGCGGTTGAGCCCCCTGCCCTGCGCGAGTGCCGGAAGATCGCGCCAGTTCTCCCATTGCAGGCCCGGCTCGTAATAGATGGTGCGGTTGGGGCGCAAACCGCCCTCGGTCAGCAGCCGGTAGATGAGGCCGACATTGCCCTCCTCCCCCGCGTCCAGCGAAGAGAGGGTCCCGTCGAGCAGGATCACATGATCGACAGCGCCCCGCTTGCGGCCCGGCTCCGGCGGGGCGGCAGGCTCGGCAAGGGCGGTGGGCTGTCCCCGCCACCAAGAACGGAGACGGTCAAGAAGCGACGTGGCCCATCCCCCCGAACCGTTCGCCGCTGGGATTCGCCCCTGCCCGCATCGCGCCCCGCCTGTTTCCTTCCCGAAAAACTACGCCCCCGGCGGGATTTGTCCAGCCGGGGGCGTCAGAAAGGGAGAAAGCTTCAGACTTTCTGGGAGAGGACCGTCACGAGACCCAGCTCGCCAAAGCCGTTGAAGCGGCTGTTGGTCACGGTGGAATAGGCGCCCATGCCATGAACCACGACGAAATCGCCCTCGGCGATGTCGGAAGGGAACGGCACGTCACCCGGCAGGCGGTCCACGGAATCGCAGGTCGGGCCGAAGCAGATCCGTCCCTTCACCGCCCCGGTGCGGCGGTTGCCCGCGGCATCCAGCACTTCGATGCGGTCGATGATGCCGATCTGGCCCAGTTCCATCAGCGAGCCATAGATGCCGTCGTTGAGGAAGACATGCGTGTCGTCGCGCACCGCCTTGACCCGCGCGGCCAGCGTGAAGGCATCGCCGCAGAGCGCCCGGCCCGGCTCGCAGACAAGCTGCGGACGCTCTGCCCCGAAGGCCTCGGTCGCCACCCGGTCGATGAGCGCGAAGGTCTCGTCGAACTGCGGCACCACGCCATTGGCCCGGTGCGAGGGGAAGCCGCCGCCGACGTTCAGCCGCGCGATCCTGACGCCCGCGTCACGGGCGATCCCGGCCGCAGCGACGATATAGCTGCCCCAGGCGTTCGGATCGGTGCATTGGGTGCCGGGGTGGAAGGTGATCGAGGGGATGAAGCCCGCCTCGGCCACGGTTTTCAGAAGCTCCACCGCCACTTCGGTCGTGGCGCCGAACTTGGCGCCGAAGTTGTAGGCGGCGCCCGACACCGGCAGCTTGAAACGCACGGAAATCTCGCAGCCCTCGGCCGGAACCAGCTCGATCAGCTTGGCAAGCTCGGAACGGCTGTCCACCGAATAGGATTTCACCGCGCGGGAGACGGCATGGGCGATCTCGGCGCGCGACCGCACCGGGTTGTTGTAATGGATGGCGGCATCCGGATCGAGGCGGCGGATCAGGTCGATCTCGAAGGGCGAGGCGCAGTCGAAGCCCTTCACACCGGCGGCGATCAGGTTCTCGACCACCTCCTCACCGGGGTTCGACTTCACCGCATAGGTCACAAACCCCGGAAATCCCGAAAGGAATTTCTGCGCGACCGATTGCACCGCCGAGGGCGCAAAGAACAGCACCGGATTTTCCGGCTGCTGATTTTTCAGGAATTCGGTCGGATTGGTCCAGATCGTTTTGGACAGTCCCATCGGCGTGATCCTTTCTGCCAACAAGATGCAAGTCCTTTCCCGTTGCCCCAAATGACTTTGGATCGGGCCAGCACCTGCGAGGTTTTTCCAACCAGGCCAGGTGCGTATGAGCCGCCCTTTTCCTGCAACTAAGGATGCCGCATATGGGTGACATCTTCACCGAACAAAACTATATAATCGCCGTGAATCATCGTCAAAATGACGAAATTGGGAAACATATTGCATGGATGACCTCGATCGGAACATTCTGACCCTTCTGGGGGCGGATGCACGCATGTCGGTGGCCACTCTGGCGCGGCGCCTGAAGGTGGCGCGGTCCACCATACAGGCCCGGCTGGAGCGGCTGGAGACCGGCGGCATCATCGCCGGCTACACGCTGAAGCTCGGCGAGGCGGCGCGGCAAGGGCGGCTGCGGGCCTCCGTGCTGCTGACGATCGAGCCGCGCTCGCAGGCGGCGATCCTGACCCGTCTGAAAGGAATCGGCGAGGTGGAGCGGGTCTTCACCACCTCCGGCCGCTTCGATCTGCTGCTGCAGATCGCGGCCTCGAATACGCAGGTACTGGATCAGGTGCTGGACCAGATCGGCGCGCTGACCGGGGTGAAGTCCTCGGAAAGCCTGATCCATCTGAGCACCCGGCTCGACCGGGCGGTGTGAGGCCCTCCGCACCGGGCCAACCGAAAATCACAGCGGGAGGAGCAGCCCTCCCCCTCCATCCACTGTGCATAAATATCCTGCGGGGAGGTCCGGAGGGGTGCAAAACCCCTCCGGCGCTTGACGAAGGACTCCGGCGCCGGACGCCGAACCCGCCCTCAGCCGTGGTCCGGCACTTTCCCCGACGGCGCGCGATAAGGCCGCGTCACATCGTTCAGCGACACGTCGAGCGCCTCGACCTCCAGCGCCACCGCACCGTCGCCGGCGAGCGTCAGGGTGATGACCCCCGCCCCTTCCGCGCCCTCGGCAAAGCTGCAATCGAGCAGCGACAGGATCGTGTCCGTATCGGCGCGGTCGATGCCCTGGCTCCGCACCGCCAGCACGCCCTCGAAGACCATCACCGCCCGCACCCGCTCATAGGCCCGCCCCGCCGCCTCCGCCGCGGCGCGATCCTCCCAGCGGAAACGGTTCAGAAGCAGCGCAAAGCGCCGGTGGGGGCGGTCATAGCGCATCTCGGTGATCGGAAAGACCGCATCCTGCACAAGAGCGGCCATCACCCCCAGCCCCTCGGCATCCTGGGCGATCAGGCGCAGCGGGGTTTCGGCCCCATCCTCGAAGCGGGCGTCGCTCATGCGCTGATCCGTTCGATCCGGGCGCCACAGGCGCGGAGCTTCTCCTCCACCCGCTCATAGCCGCGGTCGAGGTGGTAGACGCGGCTCACCACCGTCTCGCCCTCTGCGGCAAGTGCTGCGAGAATCAGGCTGACGGAGGCGCGCAGATCGGTCGCCATCACCCGCGCCCCCTTCAGCTTCTCGACCCCGGTGACGGTCGCCGTGCCGCCATGCACGTCGATCTTCGCCCCCATGCGGATCAGTTCCGGCGCGTGCATGAAGCGGTTCTCGAAGATCTTCTCCTCCAGCACCGAAACGCCCTCCGCCGTGCAGAGCAGCGCCATCATCTGCGCCTGAAGATCGGTCGGGAAGCCGGGGAAAGGCTCGGTCGTGACATTGACGGCCGAAACCCGGTCCTTGCGGCGCGAGACCTTCAGCCCCCGCGCGGTTTCGGTGACCGAAACCCCCGCCTCGTCCAGCTTCTCGGCAAAGGCGCCGACCAGATCGAGCCGCCCGCCCAGGCATTCCACCTCGCCGCCGCAGATCGCCGGCAAGAGCATGTAGGTGCCAAGCTCGATCCGGTCGGTGACGACCGGGTGGGTCGCGCCATGGAGCCTGTCCACGCCCTGAATGGTGATGGTCGAAGTGCCTTCGCCCTCGATCTCGGCCCCCATCCGCCGCAGGCATTGCGCCAGATCGACGATCTCCGGCTCGCGCGCGGCGTTTTTCAGAACCGTGGTGCCTTTGGCGAGGCTCGCCGCCAGCAGCGCGTTTTCCGTGGCGCCCACGGAGACGAAGGGAAACTCCACAACGGCGCCTTTCAGCCGCCCGCCCGGCGCCTTGGCATGAACGTAGCCGTCGCGGAGGTCCAGCTCCGCCCCCATGGCTTCCAAAGCTTTCAGATGCAGGTCCACCGGCCGCGCCCCGATGGCGCAGCCGCCGGGCAGCGAGACGACCGCATGGCCATCGCGCGCCAGCATCGGGCCGAGCACGAGGATCGAGGCCCGCATCTTCCGCACGATGTCGTAATCGGCGGTGTGATTGTCGATCCGGTGCGAGGACATGGCCAGCACCTGCCCGTCCTGAAGGCTCGCCACCTCGGCGCCGAGCGATTGCAGAAGCTGCGTCATCGTGGCGATGTCCGACAGCCGCGGCGCATTGGTCAGCGTCAGCGGCTCCTCGCTCAGCAGCGTGGCGGGCATCAGCGTGAGACAGGCATTCTTCGCCCCCGCGATCGGGATCACCCCGTTCAGCGCCCCGTTACCCCTTACCAGAATCGAATCCATGCCCGCCCGCCTCTCACTCGCCCGTGTTCTCGTTGTCGTTTTCCGACGGGGAGGCTGCCGCATCCCTCGCCCGTGCCTGCGCCTTGCGCCGCGCCATATTGGACTTGAGCGCGGCCTTCAGCCGATCCTCCCTCAGACCCGCAGCCCCCTGCCCCTTGCCGGGGCGGGCAGCGGTCTTGGCCGTCCTGTCCCGTGTCGGGATCGGGGGCGTGATCTCGGGATCGTCCTGCATGACCCTCCATAGCGCAGGTCGCAAAAAGGGTCCAGCGGCGCGCCGAAATTGCTCTTGCGCCCCCCCGAGTTTGCGTCTAATCAGCCGCCACGCCAAGGCAAACCATCGCCAACGGCCCCGGCGCTGCAGTAGCTCAGTGGTAGAGCACTCCCTTGGTAAGGGAGAGGTCGAGAGTTCAATCCTCTCTTGCAGCACCATTCATCTCCTTGATGTGTAAGAACCACCTTGATCTCAAGGCGTTGCTGCGATTTCTGGTGCCAGAACGAGGGTGACGAAATGGCTGGGAAGAGACGTCACTGGAAGGAAAAGGACGGTCGCAACTGGGCTCGCCTGGCCATTCCCGAACAACTTCGACCCCTGTTTTAAAACAAGACCCAGCTTACAGAGCCGCTTGGTGGTGACCTGAAGATCGCCGACCGAAATCACGCCGCCGCTGTGGCGCGACTGCAGGCCCGACTGGAAGCAGCCCGCGGCTCAATGACCGCCGCGAAGGCGCCCGTCGCACCGGGAATGATCAGCCCCACCTGAGTGTTCCATTATAAAAGTTAATGCATGACAAGCCTTTGGTCCATCGGGACGATGGTTTCCGGGGCCGGTGGGCGGTAGCCCAATGCGCTGTGTGGCCGTTTCGCGTTGTAGTGCTTCCTCCCTTGCTCGATAAGGATCTGTGCCCCGCGGAGGCTGCAGAAGACTTCTCCGTTCAGCATTTCGTCGCGGAAACGGGCGTTGAAGCTTTCGCACTGAGCGTGTGAACGCCATTGGTTCGAGAGAACACGCGAAACCATTCTCCCAGGGAGATCCGGGCTCGATGTAAGCCGTTTTGCCCCGACGGCGCTGATCCAGTCCCGAACGGCCTGGGCGATGAATTCCGGGCCGTTGTCGGAACGGATGAAGGCTGGCACGCCTCGAATGATGAACAGCTCCGTCAGCGCATCGATCACATCTGTCGGGTTCAACTTGCCCGCACCCTGATCGTCAGTCCCGCGCGGCTGAATTCATCGAGGATGTTCAGCGTCCGGAACACCTTGCCGTCATCGGTGCGGCAATGAACAAAATCATACGACCAGACATGATCCCGGTATTCCGGCCGCAACCGGACACAGGATCCGTCGTTCAGACACAACCGGCCCGTCTTCGATTGCCTCGATGGCACCTGCACCTGTTCGATGCGCGGCAGATGCTCGGGCAGATGGCCAAGGTTGTGCTTGGCTGGCAGGCGTCTGTTCTTGCCATCGGCATTGCGTTCAGCCAGAGCATCGGGCAGCCTCGGCTTCAGCGACGACCGTTTCCAGATCCCGAAAGCCAGCTGACGCTCATCGGGGGGCAGCGGCTCGGACCGCTTGCCATAAAGTGCATGGCGCAGCTCGGCGATCAGGTAATCCTGTCGTTCGGTCTGCGCCCCCATCCCTGCGACCTTGGCCTGCATGGCCGCGACTGCCTCACGCATGGCGGGCGGACAGCGCGCCGCCGTTGCGGCGATCAGCGTGGCGGCCTCCGCCTCCCGCCCCGTCGCCCTGCCGGGAAGCCCGGTCAGCCCGTCCCGGAGGGTCGAGAAGACATCATAAGTCGCGGGCTGCATCAGCACCGGGGCGATGCGGCCCAGCACCTCATATTCGGCATGGCTGATGCCGGAGCCGACGCCCACGGTCAGATCGGGCGCAAGGGCCGCGACCCGCTCCATCGAGACCCGCCACGCAGCACCTCCGGCCGCGCACCGCCGAGAAGCGGCTCCGCCCAGGGCCTGACGCCGCTGTCCGCCCCGCCATACCAGAAGCGCAGCGCCACCGGCACGACGCCGAGCGCCAGAAGCGTGTCATGGCTGGCATAGCCGAGCGGAACCACCCGCTGTGCCGGGGCGGGCAAGGACATGTCGCCGGACGCATGGGTGAACCGCAGCGCCGTCTGCGCGCGCACTGGTGCCGGCGCAGCCCCAGCCAGACGCGCCCGGCGGCTGAGGTGCGGGGGTCAGGCCCAGCATCCGGTCTCGCGGCGGGAAGGGTTGCAATGTGTCAAGAACCTGCCACCTCCCCAGGATTTTCGGGCCGGACCCGCTTGCCGTGGCCCGTTCGGCGGCCTCGTTCGGCCCCCTCGCCGCTTTCATGGTCCTCGCCCTGATGCGCCAATAGGTCTGAGGGAAACCTGGGAAATTCCGCGCCTCACTGTGTCGGTCCGCGGCGCAGCTCGGAGGGGCTGCGGCCATAGGCACGGCGGAAGGCGGTGGCGAAGGCCTCGACCGAGGCATAGCCCGCCCCATGCGCCGCATCCCCCACCGAGGCGCCACCCTGCAACTGGCCCACGGCCCGCTCCAGCCGCAGCGCCCGTATCCGCGATTGGGCGGGCATCCCATGCGCCTTCTGGAACAGCCGCTGCATGGAGGAGAGGCTCATCCCCGCCACCTCGGCAATCGCGCCGAGCGAGGGCGCGGGGCCGGGCGTGGCGGCAAAAGCCTCCATCTTCTGCAGACGCTCCCGGTCCTTCGGGCGCAGGCCGCCATCGGGCGGGCAAAGCCGGGTCAGAACCCGGCTGATCAGCGCCAGGGCCAGGGCCTCCCGCTCCAGCGGGGTGCCGGAAGCCGCGCCTTCGGCGGATTCAAGCGCCACCAGACGCTCGGCCATGGCGATCTCATCGGGGGCGGCGATCCAGCTCTCCTGACGCAGATCCCCGGCGCCGAGCACCGTTTCGATCGAGACGCCATGTGCCGCCAGCCAGTCCCAGGAGGCGGAGATATTGACCTTGCGGAGGTAGTCGCCGCGCTGCGCCCGCCGCCGGAAGGCCACCGCCTCGCGCGCGGCGGAAATGGCGAGGCGCACCGGCTCCGCCCCCTCGCGTCCGATCAGAAGCGGGTTCTCGTCGAGCCAGGCCTGCACCGGCCCTTCCAGCACGATATGGGCGATCAGCCCCCGCGCCCGCATCGCCCGCGTCTCGAACCCGGCTTCGGCCCGCGCGTCGAGCGTATGCACGACAAGGCCGAGCGGCAGCGGGCAGACATGCCGCTCCCCGCTCAGCGCCACGCAATCGCCTTGCAGCGTCGCGCCGAAATCGCGGGCGAGCAGATGGGATTGCTCGGCAATATCACGGATTCGGATCGGCAGGATCATCGGCATCTCCCGCAGGGTCGGGCCAGGTCTCGGGGGCGCATTTGACGTTTGCGCGCAGAATTCTGGCTGTCGGGACAAGATGGGCCGATGGCGGTTTCCATCCTCCTCATGCAATACCCAAGTGAAACAGTCAAGTTGCACGACCGAAGGAACCGGACCATGATCCCGAAAAAGCCGCGGCTGATCGCCTTGCTGATCACCACCGCCCTCGCACCGCTGGCACCCGTATCAACGGCCTCCGCCCAGACCACCGAACTGGAAGAGATCAAGGTCGGCGCGAGCTATGAGACCGAAGGCAGCAACAGCTATACGAGCGATCTGATCTCCGTCGGCGAAAAATCGGCGATGAAGCTGCGTCAGGTGCCGCAGACCACCAGCGTCGTGACCCGCAAGCAGATCGCCGATGGCGGCTATACCGCGCTTGAAACCGCGGTGGAGGATGTGCCGGGCCTGCTGGTGCTGAACAACGATATCGGCCGCTCCTCGCTCTACTCGCGCGGGTTCGAGTTCGATTATCTCTATTTCGACGGCCTGCCCGCCCCGGTCTCCTCCATCTACGGCACCCAGCCCGATCTGGCGATCGTGGACCATGTGGAGGTTCTGAAAGGCCCCTCCGGCCTCTTCATCGGCACCGGCTCCCCGGCGGGGTCGGTCAACATGCGGCTGAAACAGGCCAACCGCACCGAGGCGGGCGGTTATGTGACGGCGACGGCGGATTCGGTCGGCCAACGGCGGATCGAGGCGGATTGGGGTGGTGCGCTCAACGCCGGGGGGACGCTGCGCGGGCGCATCGTGGCGGCCTATGCCGACGGCGACGGCTTCGTGCAGAAGCAGGAAAACGGCGTCGCGGTCGGCTATGCGACGCTTGCCTACGACCTGACGCCGGACACCACCCTGTCCTTCTCGGTCAGCAAGATGCAGCGCGACATCGCCCCCTACAACGGGCTGCCGACCCATGCGGACAGCAGCCTGCTGTGGCTCGCGCCCGACACCACCACCGCCGCCGACTGGAACCGCTTCGACAATGACACGACCGACGGCATCGCGGCGGTCGAGCATCACCTCGACGGCGGCGGGCGGCTGAAATTCTCGCTTCGAAATTCCCATCAGGAAGCGGATTTCCTCTATGCCTATACCGGCTCGGCGGCCAATGCGAACAATGTCGTCTCGCGCCTGACCTGGCTTGCCCGCGACTTCAAGCAGGATGCGCTCGCGCTCGATGCCCATGCCGACCTGCCCTTCCACATCGGCGGCTGGCAGGCCAATGCCATCCTCGGCGTCGATCTCCAGAAGATCACCGCAACCACCCTTTCGGCGACCGGCAACATCGCCGGCAGCTTCGATCTCGACGACTGGGATGTGAGCGGCGTGGCCGAGCCGGTGATCAGCAGCTATTCCACCCGCACCCATGACGACATCACCTCCAAGGGCGCCTATGCCCAGTTCCGGCTGAAGCCGGTGGAGGCGCTGACCCTGATCGGCGGTGCGCGGCTTTCGTGGTATCACGGCAGCTCGACCAACCTCGCCAACAGCGCGGTGACGACGACCCGCGAGAACGGCCATGTGACGCCCTTCGCGGGGCTTACCTATGACGTGACGCCGGATGTGACGCTCTATGCCAGCTATTCGGAGATCTTCCAGGCGCAGAGCTATCTCGACGCCAGCGGCAATATCCTCGACCCGCTGACCGGCGGCCAGAAGGAGGTCGGGGTCAAGGCGCTGCTCTTCGGCGGGCTGAACGTCACCGCCGCCTATTTCGATCTGGAACAGACGAACCGCCCGCTCGCCGTCACCGGCCAGACCTATTACGTCGCCGATGAAAAGGTGCGGGCGCGCGGGGTGGAGCTGGAAGCCGCGGGCGAGATCTCCGAGAACCTGCATCTGGCGGCGGGCTACACCTATACGGACACCGAATACACCGCCGGGCCGAGCGACGGGACCACCTTTTCCACCGTCACGCCGCAGAACATCTTCAAGCTGTCGCTGGAGTATGACGTGACCGGGGGCGCGCTTGCGGGATGGAGCTTCGGCGGGCGGCTACGCGGGGTCAGCGGCTTCTCCTCCCGCGGGATCGAGGCGCCGGGCTATGGCGTGGTCGATGTCAACGCCCGCAAGAGCATCGGCGAGAACACCTCGCTGAACATCGGGGTCAGCAACCTCTTCGACAAGGAATACTACAGCCGTGTCGGCTCGACTTCGGTGTTCAACTTCCGGGGGGCGCCGCGCGCCATCTCGATCTCGCTGACGCAGAAGTTCTGAGCCTTGGTGCGCCGCGCGATGAAGTTCGTGGCTCTGGGCCTCCTCCCCCTTTTCGGGGGGGAGGTATCGGCGGAGGCTGCGGGGGCCGCGGAAACGGGGGCCGGGGAAACGGGGTCCGCTGGCGCGGGTCTCGGGCCGGAAGTGGTCCTGGGCCAGAGCGCCACCTTCGATGTCGAAGGCCCCGGCGGACCGATGCGGGTGGTGGTGAGCTGGCCTGCCGGTCCGGTGCCGGAAGGCGGCTATGGCGCGATCTATGCCATGGATGCCGGCTGGACCTTCGGCACCCTGCGGGATGTGACGGGGATGTCGGGGCTCGGCTCCGGGGACGGCGGGGCGGCACCGACGATCGTGGTGGCGCTCGGCTGGCCGACCGAAACGCTGGTGGACATGGACCGCCGCGGCCCGGATCTGATCGGGCCGCCGCAGGAGGGATCAGGCCGCAGCGCCACTCTGGCCCTGCTGGCCGATCAGGTGATCCCGAAGGTCGAGGCGCTGCTGCCGGTCGATCCTTCGCACCGGATGATCCTCGGCCATTCCTTCGGCGGGGCTTTCGCGTTGCAGGCGATGCTGGAGCGTCCGGGGCTCTTCTCCCATGTCGCGGCGGGCAGCCCCTCGATCTGGACGGAGCCCGAGACGATCCTTTCCGGAGTTGCGGCGCTTTGTCAGGGGCCGCATCCGGCGATCTTCCTGACCATCGGCGCGCTTGAGGATGCCGATGCGGCAGAGGCGGCGGGCAGCGATCCCGCGCGGGTGAAGCGCCTGCGCGAGCGCCAGATGATGCCCCGCGTCAGGGCGCTTGCCGAGAGCTGCGGCCTTTCCCTTCAGGTTTACGACGGGCTGAGCCACGGCGGCGCCATCGCGCCCTTCCTGTCGGATGCGGCGGGGTTTCTGTGGAACAAACCCTGAGCGGAATGGCCCCTTTTTCCTCCCCGTGAGCAAGGGGGCGGCGCCGGAGGGGTTTTGCACCCCTCCGGACCTCCCCGCAGGATATTTGGGGCAAGATGAAAGGGGGTGGGCGGAGGCGCGCAGGGTATGGCACCGCCCCTCGGAAGGGAGGGTGGTTCTAGCGCGAGAGCCGCAGCACCAGATCCTTCAGCCGTTTGACCCGCACGCCATAGGGCGGGAAGAGGAGCGGCAGCAGGGTGAAGCGGTTCCGCAGCACCGGCTTCAGATGGCTGAAGGTCTCGAACCCCGCCTGGCCATGCCCGGCCCCCATGCCCGAATTGCCGATCCCGCCGAAGGGCAGGTTGGAATGGATGAAGGGCATCACCGTCAGGTTCACCCCATAGGAGCCGGAGGCGGTCTCCGCCCCGAGCCTTTCGATCAGCGCGCCGTCGCGGGCGAAGACATAGAGCGTCAGCGGCTTCGGCCCGGCATTGATCGCCGCGATCACCTCGGCAAGGTCGCGGTAGGGGATCAGCGGCAGGAGGGGGCCGAAGATCTCCTCCTCCGCCATGGCCATCCCCGGCGCGAGGCCGGTGATCAGCCGCGGCGCCATCACCCGCGCCGCCGCCCGGTCGGTGCCGAGCGGCTCGACCTCCGCCCCCTTGGCCGTCGCATCCGCCAGAAGGCCCTGAAGCCGGGCGAAATGGCGGTCGCTGACGATATGGGTCAGGTCGGGGGAAGCCCCGGCATCCGCCCCGAGGCTCCCGGCAAAGCGCGCCTTCAGGGCGGAGCGGAAGGCGGCCATCCGGCTTTCGGGGACAAAGACGTGATCGGGCGCCACGCAGACCTGCCCGGCATTGAGCGCCTTGCCCCAGACCACCCATTTCGCCGCCGCCGCCAGATCGGCATCCTCGCCGATCACCACCGGGGATTTGCCGCCAAGCTCCAGCGTCACCGGGCTGAGGTGCCGCGCCGCCTCCGCCATCACCTTGCGCCCGACCGCCGGGCTGCCGGTGAAGAAGACATGATCGAAGGGCAGATCCAGCAGCGCCTCCGCCGCCTCCACCCCGCCTTCCACCACCGAGACGAGATCCGGCAGCGCCGCGCCGATCCGCGCCAGCAGGGCCGAGGTGGCAGGCGTCAGTTCCGAGGGCTTCACCATGACCGCATTGCCCGCCGCAAGCGCGGAGATCATCGGGGCAAGCGCCAGCGTGAAAGGGAAGTTCCAGGGGGCGATGACCAGCACCACGCCCTTCGGCTGCGGCAGGAGTGCTGCCGAGGTGCCGAGCATCATCTGCGTCGGCCAGACCTTCCGCCGCCGCATCCAGCGCCGCAGATGCCGCCGCGCATGGGAAATCTCCGACAGGACCGGCAAAAGCTCGGTCAGCTCGGCCTCGACCGCCGGCTTGCCAAGATCGGCGGCCACCGCCGCGATCAGCTCGGCCCGGTGCGCCAGAACCAGTTCCGTCAGCCGCGCCAGAACCGCGCGCCGCCCGGTCAGCCCGAAGGACGCCCTGCGCGCGGCATTGCCCGCCGCCAACCGCTCATATTCCGCCCGGATCGCTTCGCTGTTCATCCCGACAGCCTTGCCGAGCCGCCGCCGCCGCGCAAGCCTGACGATGCGTCAGACCGCTGCCGCCGCAACCGCATCGACGATCTCGTCGACCACGGCGGTCAGCATCGCCTCATCCTCGCATTCCGCCATGACGCGGATCAGCGGCTCCGTCCCCGATTTGCGGATCAGGAGCCGGCCCTTGCCGCGGATGCGGTCGAAATTGGCCTTGATCACCGCCTTCACCGTCTCGGATTCCAGGGGCTGCCCCCCCGCCGTGAAGCGCACGTTCTTCAGAAGCTGCGGCACCGTCTCGAACTGGCGGACGAGGGCGCTCGCCGGCTGTCCCGACCGCGCCATCTCGGCGAGGAACTGCAACCCCGCGATCAGCCCGTCGCCGGTCGTGGCGTAATCGGTCATCACGATATGGCCCGACTGCTCGCCGCCGAGATTCCAGCCGCCGCGCCGCATCGCCTCCACCACATAGCGGTCCCCGACCGCGGTGCGTTCCAGCCGCAGGCCCCGCCCTTCCATGAACCGCTCCAGCCCGAGGTTCGACATCACTGTGGCGACGAGCGTGCCGCCGCGCAGCCGCCCCTCCTCGGCCCAGCGGCCTGCCAGCAGCGCCATGATCTGATCGCCGTCGGCCACCCGGCCGGTCTCGTCAAGGATCATCACCCGGTCGGCATCGCCATCAAGACAGATGCCCAGATGCGCGCCATGGGCGACCACCGCCTCCGCCGCGGTCTGGGTATAGGTGGAGCCGCAGCGGTCGTTGATGTTCTTGCCGTTCGGGGACACGCCGACCGGAATGACCTCGGCGCCGAGTTCCCACAGCACCTCCGGCGCGGCCTTGTAGGCGGCGCCATTGGCGCAATCGACCACCACCTTCAGCCCGTCGAGCGTCAGCCCCGCCGGGAAGGTGGTCTTGGCATATTCCTGATAGCGGCCGCGGGCATCCTCGATGCGCTTGGCCCGGCCGATGTTTTCCGGTTTGGCGGGCTGGATCTCTCCCGCCACCATCGCCTCGATCTCCGCTTCGGCGGCATCCGAAAGCTTGAACCCGTCGGGGCCGAAGAACTTGATGCCATTGTCCTGATGCGGGTTGTGACTGGCCGAGATCATCACGCCGAGATCGGCGCGCATCGACCGGGTGAGAAACCCCACCGCCGGCGTCGGCACCGGGCCGAGCAGCAGCACGTTCATCCCCGTCGAGGTCAGCCCCGCCGTCAGCGCGTTTTCCAGCATATAGCCCGAAAGTCGCGTATCCTTGCCGATCACCACCCGATGCGCGTCCGAGCCGTCGCGGCGGAAGAACCGCCCCGCTGCCGCCCCGAGCTTCAGCGCCATCTCGGCGGTCATCGGATAGGAATTGGCCCGGCCCCGAACCCCGTCGGTGCCGAAAAGTTTCCGTGTCATGCCTGATCTCCCTGCGTCACGGCCTGCCAAAGCGACAGCGCCTGACGCGTTTCCGCCACGTCATGCACTCGTATCATCTGCACTCCCTGCGCCACCCCGGCAAGCGCCACGGCAAGGGAGCCGGGCATCCGCCGCGCCGCTTCCGCCTCGGCCCCGATGGTGCCGATGAAGCGTTTGCGGCTTGCGCCGAGCAGCACCGGCAAACCGAGCCCGTGGAAGAGCGAGAGCCGTTGCAGCAGGACAAGGTTGTGGGTCAGGGTCTTGCCAAAGCCGATGCCGGGGTCGATGGCGAGGCGCGCGCGCGGGATGCCCGCCGCCTCCGCCGCCGCGACCCGCGCGGCAAGGGCGTCATAGACATCCAGCAGCACGTCGTCATACTGCGGATCGTCCTGCATGGTTTCGGGCGTGGCGATGGAATGCATCAGGACCACCGGCGCCCCCTGCCCCGCCGCCACCGCCGCCATGGCGGGATCGTAGGACAGCGCCGTCACATCGTTGAGCAGGCTCGCCCCCGCCGCAAAGGCCGCTGCCGCCACCGCCGCCTTGCGCGTGTCGATGGAGATCGGGCCTTCCAGCCCCCCGGCCCGCAAAGCCGCGATCACCGGGGCGGTGCGGGCGATTTCTTCGCCCTCCGCCACTTCCTGCGCGCCGGGCCGGGTGCTTTCGCCGCCGATGTCGAGGATATCCGCCCCCGCCGCCATCCGCCGCGCCTGCATCACCGCCGCTTCGGGCCGCAGGAACAGGCCGCCATCCGAAAAGCTGTCCGGCGTCACATTGAGGATGCCCATGATCCGCGGCCGGTCCAGACCCAATCCGGCGAAATCCGGGCGCCCGTCGGTCAGGGGCGCCAGCTGCGCCGCCGAAAGCTCGCGCACGTCAACCCGGTCAGGCGCTTTGCCGCGTTCCAGCACCTCCACACGGTCGAACCAGCACCAGCCCCCGGCGAGCGTCAACGCTCCTTCGGGACGGGCAGGATCGGTCATGCAAATCGGTCGGAAATAAATCATGGCACAGTCGTTAAGACTCTCCGCACGCTCAGGCAAGGGGAGAGATCAGGCCCGTTCGACCCTCACGCGGCTTCCCGCCGGAAGCGTCACGTCACCGTGAACGACAAAGCGCTCCGCCGCCATGACCTCGGCCAGCCAGAGCGCCAGCGCCACCGGCTCGCGGCTTTGCGGGCCATCCACCGCGTCGAGAACCAGCTTGGACGGCGCCCAGACCACCATCTGCCCGCGCTTCACCGCCCAGTCGATCTCCGTCCGGGTCGCCATGACCACGCAGCGCGGATCGCGGGCGCCGAGCACCCAGGCGTTCTGCTCGATGGCCAGCAGGTCCACCCGCCGCTGGGTCGGGCGATGGCCGGTCTCCGGGCGCGGCAGGTCGGGCAGGCCCACGGTCAGGATCACCGGCCGCCCCTCCGCCTGAAGGACATCGAGCCGCGCCGACAGGTCCGGCGCCGCGATCGCGGCATTGTCGAGGAAAACCACCAAAGGATGCAGCGCCGCCTCGCTGCCGTCCTGTCCGACCACCTTCAGCGCCGCCTCCGCCCGCGAGCGGACAATCTCCACCCCGAGCTTGTAGGGTCCGACATCCAGCTTTTCGATCCGCACGAAGACCCGCATCGCCTGCGGCTCGGCCAGAATCCGCTCCGCCAGCCGCTCGGCCAGCGTCTCCAGCAGGTTCAACCGCTCCGCCGCCAACTCCGCCGCGATGGATTCGGTGATCCGGTCATAGGACAGGATGCGGTCCACATCGTCGTTGAGCGGCTGCGGCGCGGGGCGCACCTCCACCACCACGTTGAACATCACCCGCTGGCGATGGCCGCGTTCCTTCTGGAAAGCACCGATATCGACCTCGACCACATGGTCGCGCAAGGAAATGCGGTCACGGGGATCGGCGGAGGCGGAGGCAAGCGCCCGCTCCTCCGGATGGGCGAAGGCAAGCCGGATATCGCTGGTCATTCTGGACTCCGCCCATGGTGGCCCGGCCTTGTGCCGGAATCAGTGAGGGCAGGCTAATGCCTGCCCTGCGATCCGCCTTGCACAAAGGCGGCAGGATATTCAAGCGCGCCGACCTGCCGGCACGCGCCCGCCCCTCAGCGCTGGCGGTAGAACATGTGGGAGCCGATCACCGCCGTCTGGGCAAAGCTGCGCGACCACGAGGGGTTGACCGCCCGCGTGTGGAAATGGGTCGCGCCATTGGTCAGCGCCCGCGGCGCGCCATCCAGCATGACCCGCGCGATGCGCCCGGCGATATCCGCCGGCTCCGCTTCGGACATCACATCCCGCGCGCCGTCGCAATTGTAGGAGAACTGGCAACCGCCCTTGCCGCCCTGCTGGACCACCCCGCAGACGCTTTTGGGGTAGTTCGGGTTGTCCACCCGGTTCAGGATCACCTCGGCCACCGCGAATTCGCCGCGCAGCGTCTCGCCGCGGGCCTCGAAGTAGATCGCCTTGCGGAGGCAATCCCATTCGGCATCGCCTTGGGGGGAGGGCTGGCTCATGAGCCAGTCCTCGGTATAGCTGATCAGCACCGGGGCGCTGAGCTTCATCTCTTTGGCGGGGGGCGTTTTGGCGGGGGCGGCTTTCGCCTCCACTTTCGGACCGAGGGCAAGCGCATTGCGCCGCGCTTCGGGCAAGGCCCCGATGGCATTGTGTTCCGCTCCGAGGAGCGAGGCGAACTGCTGGCCGATCAATCGCGTCGGATCGTTGGACTGGCTCACCGTCACATCGGCGTAGGCCGCTCCGCTGAGGACTGCCAGCGCGAGAAGCGCGGTGGTCCAGAATTGGTGCAAGCGCATTATGTCGTCGTCCCGGTTGTTTCGTCTCGCCGCACACGATCCCGTGAAAACCCGTGAAAGGGTCGTGAGGGGGCCTGCGCGACAGGGGACTCGCCTAAAGGAAGCTTCCCGGCGCGTCTACCTATGTGACTTATTTACAACATAAATTGCGGGCATTTCGGCGGAATTCCGCCATTTCTTTTAAGGTTTCACATTAGGAAACAATCGCAAATTCATGATATGGTTATTGTTTTTGGATCGGCCACACGATCTGCCAAAGCCAGATGCGCCGCGGCAAGACGCGCCAGAGGCACCCGATAGGGGCTGCAGGAGACGTAATCGAAGCCCTGCTTGCGGCAGAAGGCGATTGATTCGGGATTCCCGCCATGCTCGCCACAGATGCTCAGCGTCAGCGCCGGACGGGTGGCCCGCCCCCGTTCGGCACCGATATGCAGAAGCTCCCCCACCCCGTCCACATCGAGGATATGGAAGGGGTCCTCCGGGAAAACCCCCTGCTGGACATAGGTGCTCATGAAGCGCCCGGCATCGTCGCGGCTGAGCCCGTAGGTCATCTGGGTCAGGTCGTTCGTGCCGAAGGACAGGAAGGCCGCGTGCTGGGCGATCTCGCCCGCGCGAAGGGCCGCGCGGGGCGTCTCGACCATGACGCCAAGCTTGTAGTCGAAGCCCATGCCCGCCTTGACGCGCACCGCGGCCGCCACCGCGTCGATATGGGTCTTGACCAGTTCCACCTCGCGGCGGGCGGAGACGAGGGGGATCATGATCTCCGGCACCACCGCGGCGCCGCGCCGCGCCACCTCCACCGTCGCCTCGAAGATCGCCTGCGCCTGCATGGCGTAGATCTCCGGCAGCACGACGCCGAGCCGCACCCCGCGCATCCCGAGCATCGGGTTGAACTCCGACAGCGCCTCCGCCCGGCGGGTCACTTCGGAGAGCGGCTTGTCGAGCGCCTCGGCCAGATCGCGCAGGCCCTCGCGGCTGTGGGGCAGGAATTCGTGCAGCGGCGGATCGAAAAGCCGGATGCAGACCGGCAGGCCGGCCATGATCTCGAAGAGCTGCACGAAATCCTCGCGCTGCATCGGCAGAAGCCGGGTCAGCGCCGCCGCCCGGTCCTTGGAGGTATCGGCAAAGATCATCTCGCGCATGACGACCAGACGGTCTTCGTCGAAGAACATATGTTCCGTCCGGCACAACCCGATGCCCTGCGCCTCGAACTGGCGGGCGGTGGCGGCATCGGCGGGGGTGTCGGCATTGGCGCGGATGCCGATGTCGCGCACGGCGTCAGCCCAGCCGAGCAGCGTGCGGAACGCCTCGTCGAGCGCCGGGGCCAGCATGTCGGCCGCCCCGGCCAGAACCTCGCCCGTGGTGCCGTCGAGCGTGATGAGATCGCCTTCGCGGAAGCTGCGGCCATCGGCGGCGGTCAGCTTCTTCTCCTTCCCGTCGAGCCTGAGACCCGAGGCGCCCACCACGCAAGGCACGCCCAGGCCCCGCGCGATCACCGCCGCGTGGGAGGTGATGCCGCCCCGCTCCGTCAGGACGGCAGCGGCGGAATGCATCCCCCGGATGTCCTCCGGCGCGGTTTCGCGGCGCACGAGGATGCAGGCCTCCCCCCGCGCGGCCGAAGCCTGCGCGGCATCGGAGGTGAAGACGATCCGCCCCACCGCCGCACCGGGGCTTGCGGCGATGCCCTTGGCGAAGACATCGCGCTGCCCGCGCGGATCGACCTGCGGGTGCAGAAGCTCCGACAGCGCGCGCGGCTCGACCCGCAGCACCGCCTCGTCCCGGCTGATGATGCCATCCTCCGCCAGGGCGACCGCGATCTTCAGCCCCGCACGGGCCGAGCGCGTCACCTTCACCGCATCGAGCACGGACAGCTTGCCGTCCTCGATGGTGAATTCGATCTGCATCTCCTCGCGCAGCTTGGCCCGGCAGGCGGCGCCATGGCGCAGCAGATCGGCGAAGACCTCCGGCGCGATATCTTCGAGCGAGGGGCCGCGCCTGTCGCGGGTGAGGTAGAGCGCCTCGGTCCGCTTCAGCGCGTCGCGGCCCTGGCTCTGGCCGAGATAGCGGCCCGTCACCTGCGGCTGGCCGGTGACCGGATCGACGAACTGCATGACGCCGGAGCCGGAAATGCCCTGCCCGATGCCCTGCGCCATGGCCTGCACGACGAGGCCGAGCGCCGCCTCGGCGGGCGCGCCCTTGGCCTGACGCAGCAGGCGGGCCGAGGTCCCCTCCCAGGCGCGGGCCATGGAGCGCAGGACTTCGGCAAGCTGGCGGGCGGGATCTTCGGGGAAAGGCTCCTCCATCTCGCGCTCATAATGGCGCAGCGCCTCGCGCAGGGCCTCGGCGGGCGGGGCGCCGGCATCGAACATGTCGGGGTCGAGGCGGGCGACATGGGTGGCATAGCCGCGCACGAAGCGCAGGTAGATGGCATCGGCCGCCGCCGCGCCATGGGTTTCCACCAGCCGCGCGTGGCGGGCGGCGTTCATGCCGATGTTGAGCACCGTCCCCGGCCCGCCCCAGTCGGGGTTTTCCGGCGAGGGCCGGACGGAAACCAGCGGCTGCGGCCCGAAATGGCTCAGGATCGCGCGCGCATCCACCATCTGCCCCGAGGCGATGGCCCGCACCGTCGCCGCCGGAAGCGCCACCGTCTCCGGCACCGGCAGGTCGAGCCGGACGAGCCGTTGCAGGCATTTCGCGCGCCAGCCATGGGCGGGCGTGCGGATGTCGGCCGCAGGGGTGATCTCGGTGAATTCGAGCGGGGCTTCGGGGAGGTTCTGGATTTTCTGCACTGCGGCACCTGTCTTTGCGGGCGCAGGATACACCCCGAGGCGCGTGGTGCAAGCGGCGGGAGCGGGGGTTTCACACCCCCGCCCCCCCGTGGGATATTTATGCACAGGGGATGAGGGCGGGGGATGCAGGGGCGGGAGGGATCAGCCCTCGATGCGGGTGAGGTCGGCAACGCCGCCGCAGATGGCGCGGATGCGGTGGAGGAGGTTCAGCCGGTTGCGGCGGATTACGGGATTGTCGCTGTTGACCTGAACCGCGGTGAAGAAGGCGTCGATGGGGGCGCGGAGTTTGGCCATGGCGGCCATGGCGGCGGCGAAATCCTCGGCGCGCATCGCCGGGGCGATGGCCGCCTCCGCCGTGTCGAGGGCGGCGAAGAGCGCGCGTTCCTCGTCGGTTTCGGCGAATTTCGGATCGGCGCCGAAGGAATATTCCACGCCATCCTTCTGTTCGGCCTGCGTCAGGATCGTATTGGCGCGCTTGAAGCCTTGCAGGAGGTTCGGGCCGTCCTCGGTTTTCAGGAAGGCGGCGAGGGCCTCGGCGCGTTTGACGAGGAGGGTGAGGTCGTCATTGCCGGGCTCCGCGGCGCTTGTCGCCGCATTTGAAGACGGAGCGAGGCAGGCGTCGATGATGTCGTGGCGGATACCTTGATCTTTCAGGAAGACTTTGAGGCGGTCGTGGAAGAAGGAGAGGAGGTCACCTTTTCTATCGGCGCTTTCCAAAGTCCTATTAAAGAAGACACTCGGCTTTAACGCATCTGCCGAATGAGCGCGGCGGGCGGTTTCGATTGCGCTTGCTGCAACAGCATCAGCATGGCGGCGAACCGCATCGTAGATTCCCGGCGCAAATTCGGCGTCCACTTCAGCCTTTCGCGCTGCTTGATAAGCTACTCCGTGGCGTTGATCCTCGCCTTCGTGCAGTTCGTAGCCATGGTTCAGGGGGGCCAAAAGCCCCAGCCGCACCCCATTCCCCAGCACCAGCCGGATCACCCCCAGCGCCGCCCTCCGCAGCGCGAAGGGGTCTTTGCTCCCCGTGGGCTTCTCGTCAATCGCCCAGAAGCCGGTCAGCGTGTCGATCTTGTCGGCCAGTGCGACGGCCACCGAGACCGGATCGCTCGGCACGGTATCGGTGGGGCCAAGCGGCGAGTAATGGTCGCGCGCGGCCAGCGCCACCGCTTCGGGCAGACCGGCTTGCCGCGCGTAATACATGCCCATCAGGCCCTGCAGCTCGGGGAATTCCCCGACCATGGAGGAGCGGAGGTCGGCCTTGGCCAGCTTTGCCGCCTGCTCGGCGAGGTCGGGATCGGCCTTGACCAAGGGCGCGATCTCCCGCGCCAGTGCGGCGATGCGGGCGATGCGGTCGGCCTGGGAGCCGAGCTTGTTGTGGAAAGTCACGGCGTTCAACCCGTCCAGCCACTCGCCCATGCCCGCCTTGGCGACGCGCAGGTCATTTTCCCAGAAGAACTTCGCATCCGACAGCCGCGCCGACAGCACCTTCTGGTTGCCCTTCAGGATCGTCGCACCATGGTCGGCGGGTTCGGTATTGGCGACAGTGACGAAGCCCTCGATCCGGCCCGTCTTCGGGTTCTTCACCGAGAAGAACTTCTGATGCTCGCGCATGGAGGTTTGCAGCACCTCCGCCGGAAGATGCAGGAATTCCGCGCCGATGCGGCCCATCAGCGGCACCGGCCATTCGACGAGACCCGCAACCTCGGTCAGAAGGCCGCGGTCTTCGACCAGTTCCATCCCCGCTGCAAAAGCGAGATTCTGCGCGCCCTGCCAGATCGCGGCTTCCCGCTCGGCGCTGTCGAGAACGACATGGGCGCGTTTCAGCCTGGTCGCGTAATCGTCAAAGCCATGGACGGCAAAGCGGCCGGGGGAGAGGAAACGGTGGCCCTCTGTCGTATTGCCGGAGGTGATGCCCTCGACGGAAAGCGGCACCACCTGCGCGCCGCCCTCATCCGACAGGAGGCACAGGATCGAATGGAGCGGACGCACCCAGCGCAGGCTGCCGGCCCCCCAGCGCATCGACTTCGGCCAGGGGAAGGCGCGGATCGCCGTCTCCAGCACCTCGGCGATGATCGCGGGCGCGGCGCGGCCGGGCTTTTCGATCACGGCGAACCAGACCTGCGCCTTCTTGTCGTCGCGCACCTCCAACTGGTCCTTCGTCAGCCCGGTGGAGCGCAGGAAGCCCTCCAGCGCCGCGGCGGGCGCATCGGTGCGCGGGCCTTTGCGTTCCTCGCGCACGGCGCGGCTTTCGGCGGACAGCCCTTCGATCGCCAGAACCAGACGGCGCGGGGTGGAGAAGGCCCCGGCGGAGGCATAGGTCAGCCCCGCCTCCACCAGACCGTTCGTCACCAGTGCCTTCAGATCCTCGCGGGCCTTGGCCTGCATCCGCGCCGGGATTTCCTCGGAGAAGAGTTCGATGAGCAGATCGGCCATTTATTGCTCCACATCCGGAGAAAGTTGGTGCCAGGCATAGGCCCGGCCATCGGGGAAGACCGCGACGACGCGATCCACATCAGGAGCGATGGCGGCTTCGGAGAGGAAGGCCAGCGCCTCGCCCTTCTCAAGCGCCTCGCCGATCTTCGCCGCATCGAAGCAGCCGAACCAGGAGGGACCGTTGAGCGGCACGGCGCCCGCGTAAGGCGCATAGGTTTCCGACAGCATGGCCTGCGTCAGCGGCGTGTGGAAACAGGCGCGGAACCGCAGGGGGGAGCTGTCGGCGTCGATGCCGGTCACATTGTCGGCAAGGATCGGCTCCGCCTGCCCGCCCTCGATCAGCGTCAGCTTGATCTCGGCGCCGGGGGTGAAGCGGGCGTCGTGGTAATAGCCGTATTCCTGAAGCCAGTACATGGCGATGCCGGCAGCCGCTGCGATCAGCACGATGGAGCCTCCGAGGATCTTGCCATTCACGACCGCGCCTCCGGCGCATCGCGGCCCGCTTCGGTCAGCCGGAAGGCATCGGCGCATTTCTTGGCAAGCGCGCGGACGCGGCCGATATAGGC